>NZ_NRRQ01000010.1 GCF_016583745.1 Chromatium okenii | reverse complement strand
ATAAAATTGAATTGCGCCCCACACCTGAACAGATGGTGTATTTGGATAAAGCCTGTGGCTCCAAACGCCATTGCTATAATCAGTTGTTGGCGCATTTTTCAAAGCCAGAAAATAAGTGGTCAAAAAAAAAATGAAGCACATCAGCATTACAGTAACGTACTTCGTAAAGAATTTGAGTGGTACAACGAAGTTTCCAGTCGTGTCACCCGCAATGCAATTGATGATTTGGATGCCGCGTTTAAGCACTTTTTCAGGCGCGTAAAAGCAAAACAAAAAGCAGGTTTTCCACGCTTCAAAAAACAGGTCTACAATCGCTCTGGTCTTGACAGTTACAGCCGAGACCTTAATTGCACACCAGAGCAAAGTGAGACCATAGTTTCATCATGGCTTTTGCGTTGACGGTGTGAATATATCAAAGCGAGATTTGTACGCTTTTGTATAGATTTTGTTAGATATTTAGTAGCGGCACTGTGTTTTAGTTGGCAGTTGTCAGTCAATCCAGACGCCCGCGTTATACTGCTGACGACCCAGTCGCATTGAAGTCAATCAACTTATTGATTGGCTTTATTTTTTAGTTACGCAAGGAGTGAAATATGTCAGAAATTGTCGATATTCGGGCGCGTGAAGTTTTAGATTCACGCGGCAATCCTACGGTGGAAGCCGATGTCATCACTGCGAACGGTGCCATCGGACGCGCCATCGTGCCGTCTGGTGCCTCCACCGGTTCCCGTGAGGCGCTGGAGCTGCGCGACGGCGACAAATCCCGTTATGGCGGCAAGGGCGTGTTGACGGCAGTCGCCAACATTGAAGGTGAACTGCGCGACGCCGTGCTCGGTTTGGACGTGACCGATCAAGCAACGCTTGACCAGCGGATGATCGCGCTGGACGGCACCGACAACAAAGGTCGCCTCGGTGCCAACGCGCTGCTCGGCATCTCGCTGGCAGCTGCTCATGCCGCTGCGCAGGAAAAGGCGCTGCCGTTATTTCGCTCGCTGGCTGCCGGCCCTTATCGCCTGCCGGTGCCGATGATGAATATCATCAACGGCGGCAGTCACGCCGATAACAGCGTTGATTTTCAAGAGTTTATGATTCTGCCGGTCGGCGCTGCCAGCATCCGCGAAGCGGTGCGTTATGGCGCAGAAGTGTTCCATGCCCTCAAGTCGGTGCTGCACCAGCGCGGCATGGGCACCGCAGTTGGCGATGAAGGCGGTTTTGCGCCGAATCTGCCGTCTAACGTCGCTGCAATTGAGGCGATTTTAGAAGCGATCACCAAAGCTGGCTTCACCGTCGGTACCGATATTTATCTCGGCATGGATGTCGCGGCATCGGAGTTTTATAAAGATGGGCGCTATCACCTCGCCGGTGAAGGGCGCACGCTCGACGCAGACGGGATGATTGATTTATTGGCGAATTGGGTCGCGCAATATCCAATTATTTCGATTGAGGACGGGCTGGCAGAAGGCGATTGGGACGGCTGGAAGCGCCTGACCGAGCGGCTCGGCGATAAGGTGCAGATCGTTGGCGATGACCTGTTTGTGACCAATACGACAATTTTGCAGGAAGGCATCGACAAACAGATCGCCAATTCCATCCTGATTAAAGTCAACCAGATCGGTACGCTCACCGAAACGTTGGCGGCGATCACGATGGCGCACAACGCGGGTTATACCGCCGTCGTCTCGCATCGCTCCGGCGAAACGGAAGACACCACGATTGCCGATCTGGTGGTTGCCGCCAGCACCGGACAAATCAAAACTGGCTCGCTGTCGCGCTCCGACCGCGTGGCCAAATACAACCAATTGATGCGCATCGAAGATCAGTTGGGCGACGCGGCGATTTATGCTGGACGTGCTGCCTTTCGCTGGCTGTAAGTAAACATTTAGCCGAATCAACCGCCGCTAGGCGCTGTTAAACAATGAGGGATTGATGGCGCGATGCGGCGATTGATTGCAGTGCTCATAATGCTGTTGATAACCCTGCAATACCGGCTCTGGGTGGGGCAGGGGAGCCTCGCGGAGCTGCGCACGTTCAAACAAGACCTTGCGTTATTGGAAGATGAATTGGTGCAATTGCGGGCGCGTAATCAGGAGCTGCAAGCGGAAGTGGTTGATCTCAGCGAAGGTGAGGAGGCGGTGGAGGAACGAGCGCGGACGGAACTCGGCATGATCAAAGCCGGGGAGATGTTTATTCAAGTGCTTGAAAAACAAAAATAAACAATTGGTTCACAGCGCCTTTCTCTTCACGGAGCGGGGCTTTTTTTTGACGACTGACCAGCATGACTGCGGACAACATGACTCACATTTCTCAATTTTGGGCGATCTTGCCTGCCGCTGGCGTCGGTCGCCGCATGGGCAGCGCCATTCCGAAGCAATATCTTGATCTGGCGGGACGCGCCGTGATTGAACACACGCTGGAGGTGTTTCTCGCTGACGACCGCATCCGCGCCATCGTCGTCGCGCTTGATCCGGCAGATGGTTATTGGGATGACACCCGCTATGCCGCGCATCCTCAAGTCATCCGCGCTACCGGTGGGGCAGAACGCTGTCACTCGGTGCGCAATGCGCTCACGGCAGTGACGGCGGCTGGCGCTCACGAGCAGGATTGGGTGTTGGTACACGACGCAGCGCGACCGTGTTTGCAAGCGACTGATTTGGATCATTTAATCACCACGCTGCGCGATGATGCAGTCGGTGGGCTGCTCGGCATTCCGGTGCGCGATACCATGAAACGCGCTGCTGCTAACGGACGGATCGCCGCGACGGTTGATCGCGCCAGCCTCTGGCACGCCTACACCCCGCAAATGTTTCGACTGGGGCTGCTCGGGCGGGCGCTGGATGCCGCGCTGACTGCCAATGAGCTGGTCACTGATGACGCCGCTGCGCTGGAGCGGCTGGGTTATGCGCCGCGTTTCGTCGAAGGTCACGCCGATAACATCAAAATCACTCGCGCTGAAGATTTGCCGCTGGCGCGGTTTTATTTGCAGCAACAAGGGCGGATCGAACGCTGAGATCGCTCAACTGCCCGCTTTTCGCACTAACTGAAGCGGCTGCGGCCCGAGCAATTTGATCTGGTGCGCTCGTGCAAACGGCGGGCGCACGCCCACCACATCCGGCGCAATCGGCAATTCACGTCCCGCCCGTTCGGCCAGCGTCGCCAGCAGCACCGTCGCCGGTCGCCCGTAATCAAACAGCACATTGAGCGCCGCCCGAATCGTGCGCCCGCTTTGCAGCACATCGTCAACCACAATCAAATGCCGGTTATCAATGCTCACCGGCAGCGAGGAAGGACGCACCTGCGGATGAATGCCAATCCGCGTGAAATCATCGCGGTAAAACGAAATATCGAGATGACCCAGCGGCTGCGTCAATCCCAACAGCGCATGTAACCGCTCCGCCACCCACACTCCGCCCGTGTGAATGCCGATCATCAACGGATTGCTCATCTCGCGTCGCGCCAGCACTGCCGCTAATTCGGCGGCCATAGTCACGAGAACGGTGTCCAGCGTCGCGGCATCCACCAAGATGTCTGGCGCAGGTGCTTCAGCAGCACAAGGATCAGGATTGGTCACAGAGCCATGTTTCCAAAATGAGGGCCGCAGCAAGCGCATCGACTGCTTCCCGTGACGGTGAATGATGCCCGGGACGGGCGGATAACTGCTGGCGGGCGTCAAGCGAGGTCAAGCGTTCATCAATCAAATGCACCGGCAAGCGATAGCGTCCGTGCAATTGGCGTGCAAAGCGATGCACCAGCGGCGACCAGTTCACTTCGGTGTCATCCATATTGAACGGCAAACCCACAACCAATGCCGTCGGCTGCCAGTCGGTAATCAACGCCGTGATCCCAACCCAATCCGGTTGTTGATTGCGACTGCGCAGTGTCGTCAACGGCGTAGCGGAGCGCGTGAGCAACTGCCCCACTGCAATCCCGATCTTGCGGGGACCAAAATCAAAACCGAGCAGAACTGACATCAGCGGTGCTCGCCCTGCGCCAGCTCAGGCATGACCGACTTCGCCACTGAGCAGATGCAGGTCTTCCACGCCCAGCAATTGTGCCGCTGCCAGCCATCGCGCTTCGGGCGGCATCCGAAACAGAATGTCGGTGCTCGCCGGGCCGTTGAGCCACGAATTCGCCCGCATTTCCTGCTCCAATTGCCCGCCGCCCCAGCCGGCATAGCCCAAGGCAATGAAAATCTGCGCCGGACCTTCGCCATTGGCGATGGCTTCCAGCACATCCCGCGAAGTGGTCACACTGATGTCTGGCGTGATCGCCAAGGTGGAATCAAACGCTGGCCCGCCGCTGTGGAGCACAAAGCCGCGATCCGTTTGCACCGGGCCGCCTTGATACACCGGCGTTTTGCGCACGGCGCTGTGATCGGTGGTGATGTCGAGCTGCGTGAGTAAATCGCCGAGCGTCACTTCTAACGGGCGATTGATGACAATCCCCATTGCGCCTTGCTCCGTGTGTTCGCAGACATAGGTCACGGTGCGAGCAAAGTTCGGGTCTTGCAGCCCGGGCATCGCAATGAGGAAATGATTGATCAGTGAGGAGCTAAATGGCATGGCGCTAGTATCCTAATCGGTGCTTGGTCAAGCAAGCCTGCGCACGAGCGGCGGGGCGTCTAATGTAAACTCAAATGTCAGCGCCCGTTTGTCACGCGGGCGCTCACAACCTTAAACCCTATCTGTCACATCGTTTTTTAAGCTACGAGACCGTCGCAATGTATGCGTATCAACGTCAATTTCTGGATTTTGCCATTGAAATCGGCGCGCTGCGGTTCGGTGAATTTACGCTGAAATCCGGGCGCAAAAGTCCCTATTTTTTCAACGCCGGTGGCTTTGATACCGGAGCGCGTTTGGTGCAGCTTGCCCGCGCTTATGCCCACTGCATCGTCCACGCCGATTTAGACTTCACCATCCTGTACGGCCCCGCCTACAAAGGCATCCCCTTGGCAACCGCCACCAGCCTCACGCTCGCGCACGAGCACGGACGCGAAACACCATTTGCCTTTAATCGCAAGGAAATCAAGGATCACGGCGAAGGTGGGCTGATTGTCGGCACCCCGCTCGCCGGACGAGTGCTGATTATCGACGACGTCATCACCGCTGGCACCTCGGTACGCGAATCCGTAGACATCATCCGCGCTGCGGGCGCAGTTCCGGCTGGCGTGGTGATTGCCTTAGATCGGCAAGAGCGCGGACAGCACGGCTGCTCGGCGGTGGACGAAGTACACGCCACCTTTGATCTGCCGGTATTCAGCATTTTGACGCTCACCGATGTGCTGGTTTACCTCGAAGATGCTGCCACCGCTCCGGAGGTCGCCGCCGCCGTGCGCGACTATCGCGCCACTTACGGGGTGTGACATGCGCCCGCGCCGCCTCATTCCCCTCTGCACCACCGTGCTGTGGAGCGCCAGCCTCTTCACAGCCGGATTAGTCACCGCCGCCGCAGAAGGACAGCTCTATCGCTGGGTCGATGACAGCGGCGTCGTCCATTATTCCGACCGCATTCCGCCCCAACAAATCGAACAAGGACACACCACGCTGAATCGGGAAGGCATCCGCACCGAAGTGGTCGCGCCCGCGCCGACTGCGGAAGACCTCAAACGGATCGCTGAACAGGAGCGGCTGCAACAGGAAGCCGCACGCCGTGCGGTTCAAGAACGCCAAACCAATCAAGAACTGCTGCAACGGTTTCATTCTATTGAAGATTTATTGCTCACCCGCGACGGCAAAATTGCCGCGATTGATGCCCTCAACCAAACCACCCGCGACCGGATTCGCCAAGCCCAGCAGCGCCTGCGTGATCTGCACAAGCAGCGGCTGGCGCGGCAGCCGCAAGACCCGCCGTTGCCAGTGTCTTTTGCCGCTGATATGGCGCAGGTCGAGCAGCAGATTCGCGCTGGCTATACCACGATTGTCAGCCAAGAATTTCAAAAAGTAGCCATTCACGCCGACTTCAATCAATTGCAAGCCCGTTATCTCGCTTTGAAAAATAACGCCACCCCCGGCGCGAATGTCGCCTCACCGCCAACGGCGGAATTAGCCAACAATCTCGTGCGTTGCACGGGCGCTGCGGCTTGCCAACGCGCTTGGCAAACCGCGCAAGCCTACGTCCGCGCCCAGCCCGACATCCGCGAAGAACTCACCGGCGCGGGGCTATTGATCGCCGTGCAGCGCGATGACCGCGAAGAGCGCCTGCTCACCTTGGTGTGGATTCAGCAGCCGAGCGATCCAGCGGTGTCGCTGTATTTAGATTTGGAGTGTAAAAACCGGCGCACCGCCAGCTTGATCTGCACCAATCAAGCGGCACTCAAGGCGCGTGATGGTTTCCGGGCGGCGCTGGAATGAACGTTGGTCATTTTCTGCGCCAGCTTCCCGCGTGGGCAGCGGGACGCTTGCCGCAGCTCACGGCGGTGCTGTTGGTCATCAGCACGGCGACGGTGACGGTTGCGCACAATCAATTGCACGGCACGGCGCTGCATCTGTTGATTTTATTGAGTGTGATCTGGCTGGCGCGACGAGCAGCAGCGCCATTGCCCCGCACTGCCGCCTCGCGCCGCGCCAAGCGTTTGGCTGCACCATTTTTGCTGTACGCCTTGATCGCCGTTCTGTCTGCCGGTCACGCCGGTTTTGATGACCGCGCTGTCAACGGACTTGATTATTTCAGTTACTTTTTAGCGGGCGGAGTGCTGCTGCCGTTTCTGGTCGCCATGCGCCCCCCAGCCGATTGGTTTTGGTTCGCTATCGGGGCGGCAGCACTGCTTTCTGGACTCCACGCGGGCTGGGAGATGCACCACCTCAGCGCCGCCTTCCAGCACGCGACGGGGATGGAGTACCGCGCTGGCGGCAGCAAGGGCAAACCAATTCCGTTCGGCGACATTGCAACCTTGACCACTGCGTTGAGCGTGTTGGCAGCCTGCGTGTTTTATGCGGCACGACGGCGCGGGGCGTGGTTCTTTCTGCTTGCTGCGACTGCCGGCGGCTATGCCAGCGTTGTTTCTGGCACTCGCGGAGCGTGGGTGTTTTATCCGACCGCGCTGCTGGTGATCGGCGGCTATCTCTGGCAGCAATTCCCGACCCGACGTTGGATGGTGCTGGGTTTGTTCAGTGTGACGCTGCTCGGGGGGGCGCTGCTGGCGCATTCGGCGCTGATTCAAGATCGCTTCACCATTGCGGTGACGGAAATTCAGGACTATCGCGCCGGCGCGGGCGTGAATTCTGGCAATGCGCTGGGTGAACGGTTTGAGATGTGGCGAGCGGCGGTGATGGCGGGACGTGAACAGCCGATGCTGGGGATTGGCGTCGGTCATCTCAACGCCTATTTCAAACAGTTGGCGACGGCGGGGCTGATTGCGCCGGCGATTGTGGAATTTAATCACGGCAACGGCCATACCCACGCGCATAACGATTATCTCCACGCCTTGGCGACTTGCGGGGTGCTGGGTTTGAGCGGATTGCTGCTGGTGTATCTCGTGCCGTTGACGGTGTTTGTGCGGGCGGCGGTGAATGAGCACATTTCAAAGCGGGGTTTGAATTACGCGGGGATACTCACTTTATTGGGTTATATGCAGTTTTCCCTGACGGATTCGGTATTGCTGACGCGCATTACGGCGGCTTTTTTTGTATTGCTGTGCTGTTGGTTGCTGGCGCTATCAATCGGGCTACATCAGGAGGAGTAGTGCCAATTATTTTTTGATGTATATCATTTATCATCAATTGATATATCAAGCAGCTAATGTAATAACAACAGCGTGCAGTTTTTTAGAAAGTGGCTTATTTGCCGAGGACATTTTAATCGCTATAAATTGCAAAATGTCCTCCCTTCTTATTTAGTCAAATCCAGACGCCATTTTTGGGTAAAAATGGTATTTCAACGATAGTGAAGATTTGCCAACAATACGCTTAAAACGTATAGATTGTTTAATCTTGCAATCACTTCAAGCCGCCACCGGCAACGCCACTCCCACCGTTTCTTCTGCAACATCCACCCACCGCACCAATTCCAAACGTCCATCGTGATGTTCCACCAACGCCGTGCAACTTTCTACCCAATCGCCGCAATTGCAATATAACGTCGCGCCAATTTCGCGCATTTCGGCATGATGAATGTGCCCGCAAATCATTCCATTCACACCAATGCGCTGCGCTTCTAACGCCAGCGCCTGTTCAAAATTGCCGATATATTGCACCGCGTGTTTTACCCGTTGTTTTAGATAACCCGCCAACGACCAATAACGCAGCCCCAAGCGCCGCCGAATACGATTCAGCAACCCATTGAGCGCCAGCAAATTGTCATACGCACTTGCACCGACCTGCGCCAGCCACCGACTTTGCTGCACCACGCCATCAAAGCGGTCGCCGTGTAATACTAAAAACCGCTCTCCATTCGCACATTCGTGAATCACCTCATCGCGGATCGCCACCGCGCCGAATTCCGCGCCGAGATGCGTCCGAAATAGCTCGTCGTGATTGCCAGGGATATAAATCACTTCAGTGCCAGACCGCGCTTTTTCTAATACTTCGCGCACCACCGCATTATGCGCTTCCGGCCAATAAATCCCGTTGCGCATTTCCCATAAATCCACAATATCGCCCACCAGATATAATTGTTTGCAGTGCGTCGCTTGCAGAAAATCCAGCAAATACTTTGCTTGACAGCCGCGACTGCCTAAATGCACGTCAGAAATAAACAGGCTGCGATATTTCAACGGATTCATACGTTTGATTGCGGACATCGGCGCTGCGCCTCGAAAAAGAAGTTTGCCTATCTTCGAGACGATGCGTTGCCAACTGATGCGAAGATGGTGACGGCGCGGTGAATTCTTGCGGTCAATTTGATGACGGGCAGGCGGGATTTAATAGTCAGCGAGCACAAATCGCGCTGATAATTCAATCAGGATAAAACTCTAAACTGAATAAATCATCTTCAGCATACGGACAACTATCAGGAAAATGCTGTTCATCTAATCCGGTTTCTTTGGCGGCTAATAAAATTGCATCGCCATAAGCATCGCTGATTAATTCGGTCAGTTTGGCGCGTAAGCTGGGATTGTCGCGCAGCAAGCGATGTAATTGGCGGCGCTGTTCTTTTAAGGTCAGTTGCCAACTGCAACCACGATAAGACGGTTGATATTGCCATTTCAATAAATGCCCTAATAACACCGCCAGCCGGTTAATTAACTCTCGCCTTTCGCTTGCGCCCATGCTGTTAATTTCTTCAATTAAGCCGTCAATATCCATTGCTGACCAGCGCCGCGCTTTGAGTAAAGCCACTTGCAATTGCGTCCAAGCATAAAAATCGGTGTCGTGCAGATTGGTGGTCATCGCTGTATTGCTGTTATTTCTATCAAGACTTGAGCGATTGTAAACCTGTTTTTTGCAGCATTCAGGTACTTTTTAACGGCGCAGCACTTCTGCAAAATGTGTTTCTAAACCGCCGAGCACCTTTTCCCAACTCAATTCTTCTGCCGTGTGCCGCGCCGCCAGCCCCAACTCGCGCAACCGCTGCCGATCTCGCGCTGCGGTCACGCTCGCGGCGATAAACGCTGCTGGCTCAGTCACCGGCACCGTCACGCCGTTGTGACCGCTGCGGATGTAGGCGTGAGCGGCGGCGTCATCAAACGCGATCACCGGCAGCCCGCTCGCCATCGCTTCGGTGACGACGTTGCCAAAAGTCTCGGTCAGGCTGGGAAATAAAAAGAGATCGCCGCTGGCGTAATGCGCGGCGAGGTCAACGCCGACTTTTGCGCCGACGCAAAGCACGTCAGGAAACCGCTGCTGCCAGTGCTCGCGTTCCGGGCCGCTGCCGACGAGGACAAATCGCACTTCCGGCTGTTCCGCTGCGATGGCGCGATAAGCCTGATAAGCGACATCAAGATTCTTCTCAGCGGCGATGCGCCCGACGTGAATGACCACCAAACTGCGCTCGTCGCAGCCCCACGACTGCCGCAATTCGGCACTGCGTCGCGTCGGTGAAAACCGCACCACGTCAACGCCGCGCCCGAACACCTGCACATTGTTGAAACCATCGGCGGTCAAGGTCGTTTGCAGCGCCGCCGTTGGCACCAGCGTTAAATCAGAATGATTGTGGAAATGGCGCAAGCTGGCGCTGATCGGGCGCAGCAGCATTCCTAGCCCGTAATGGCGGCTATAGTGTTGAAATTGCGTGTGAAATCCGGTCACGGTGGGAATTTTCAGTGCTCGCGCTGCCGCCAGCGCCGCGTGTCCGAGCGGGCCCTGCGTGGCGATATAAATCAAATCTGGGCGCTGGCGTGACCAGTGCCGCCGCAGTCGCCAATACACCGGCAGCCCAAACCGCAAACCGCGATACCCCGGCAGCGGCAGTCCGGGCACCAGCACCGTTTGCGGCAGCGGTTGCGCAGGATCGCTCGGCTGGCGCGGGCGGATGAGCTGGAGCCGATGACCACGCGCCGCTAAACCGTCCACCAGTTGCTGCATCGTGTTGGCAACGCCGTTGATTTCGGGCGGATACGTTTCGGTGACGACGGATAAATCCCAACTGACTGATCTCAAATCCCCCCAACCCCCCTTTTTCAAAGGGGGGCGAGGGCTAGAAAGTGCCGCTGCGATCAATGCCTGCGCCAGCTCGGCTAATTCACGCCGTTTTGCCCCGGCTGCGACCGGAAATGGCGGCAAAAACTGCACCTGCGCGACCAACTGCGGATGGCGCAGCACTCGCCACAAATTCGCCAACAAGGTGTCGTCGCCAATGTAGGCAATTGCCGTCTCCGGCGTTGGCGCAGCGCCGTGGTGATAGCTGATGGCAACGGGTTGAATCTGTTGCCCCGGCAGTTGCGCCGCCCCAAACAAACGGGCATGAAACCGCGCGACGCCGCTGCCGTCGGTGGTCGTGCCTTCGGGGAAAATCAGCAGCGTCCCGCCCGCCGTCAACGCGCTGACTAAATGCGCAGTGATTTCGCTGACTTGATGCCCGCCGCGTTCGATAAAAATCGTGTCAATGCACTGCGCCAGCCAGCCGATGAGCGGCCAGCGGCGGACTTCAGATTTGGCTAAAAACCGCAGTTCGCCGTGTGCGCCGAGAACGGGAATATCGAGCCAAGAAATGTGATTGCTCACCAGCAGACAGTTGGGCACGACCCGTCCGCTGACGCGCACCTCAACGCCCAAAGCGCGACATAAACGGTGATGCCACCAGCGCGTGACGGGTGCTTGCCAAGCAGGTTGGCGACCGCTGCGCCGGATGCTGGTGAGGATCAGCGCCAGCACTGCGCCAACTACAAAGTGGGCGCTCACGCGGATCGCCCGTCCTACAGCGCGGGCGCTCACGCGCACACTCATTGCTCCGCCGTGCGATTGAGGAAATGCCGCGAATACGCGGGATTGATCTCGTCAACGTTGAGCACAATCAACACGTCAGCGACGCCAAAATCAGCATCGCGGCACGGCTCGCCGCACACCTTGGCACCGAGGCGCAGATACGTCCGCAGCAATGGCGGCAACGGTGCGTCCAAGTTGTCGTCGATATGCGTGGTCAACAGCGGTACGCGTGGCGTCACCCGCAGCGCGGCTGGTGCCAACGCTTGCCGGCGCAGCCGATTCATCATTGCGGCAGCTTGCAGATCGTTATCGCCGAGCGGAATGCTGGCGCAGCCGAATAAATAATCAAAATGATGCAAATGAATAAATGCAGCTAATCCTGACCACAAGACGGCAATTGCTGCGCCTTGGCGAAATTCGGGATCAATACAGGTGCGCCCAACTTCTAATAAACGTCCATTTAATCGGCGAATTGCGTTTAACTCAAATTCAGTTTCTGAATAAAATTGACCCAGCCGCGCTGCTTGATGATCGGTCAATAAACGGGTGCAGCCAATAATGCGACCACTGCTGACTTCGCGCACTAATAAATGCTGGCAATACTCATCAAATTCATCGACATCACAGCCCACATCACCTTTGAGTTGTGCGCCTAATTCTTCACCAAATACGCGATAGCGCAACGCTTGCGCCGCCCGAACTTCTCGCGCTGAGGTTGCTAATTCCACGAATAACCGTTCGCCTCGCGGCGCTGCTAACGCTAAAGCCGACGCAACCATTCTGACCTCAATTTAGGATTTATAGTGGGTAGCGATTGATGGTAGAAGGCGCGAGTTGCAACGATGTGAGCAGCGGATGACGGCTTGATGAATCGGCGGCGGTGGGCGGCAGATGAAAATCTCGTTGTCTGCTGCGCCAGCAACCTATAATACGAGCGCGTGACGCAACTTTTCTGTTTAACCTGTTGTTTTTCAAAACTTTAGAGGAATCACCATGATCGCTTTGAATTTCCCCGCGTTGTTCGTCAGTCTGCGGCGTGGGGTGTACCAGACCGCTGCGCTGCTGTTGGTGTCGTGCCTGAGCGTGCCGCTGGCACAAGCAGCAGATGAAATGGGCGTGTATTTTGAAACGCTCAATCGCGGCAATGGCATGACGGAAGATGCGCCGCAAGAGGAGTTGAGTAAAACCTATTTGGCGCACGGCAAGATGAAGGTGAGCAGTGCGGATGCGGAAGGCACGGATATGATTCTTGACCCCGCCAGCGGCAATATGACGTTTTTGAATCATGCCGTGAAGCAGTATTACCAGATCAATGTCGGGCGGGTAAAAGAGAGTATGTCGCAGCCGGGCATGGAACAAATGCGGGCGATGATGGCGGAGACCAAGATTACGGTGACGCCGACCGATGAGATGAAAAAAATCGGGGAATGGAATTGTAAAAAGTATCTGGTTAAAAAAACTGGAATGATGAGTATTGAACAGGAGATTTGGGCGACTGAAGAAGTGGATGTCGATGTCACGCGCTTTACTGACATGATGAGTTTATCCGGGCCCGATGGGTTATTAGCGGATACGCCAGAAGGTAAGGTGCAGCAGGTGGAAATGGCGAAGGTGAAGGGTTATCCAATTCTGACGAAAACCAAGATGCAGATGATGGGTTCGGAAATGGAGACCGAGAGTGAGGTGAAGGTGATTCGTAAGGAGGCAATTGCGGCATCACAGTTTGAAATTCCGGCTGATTATTCTGAGAAGGAAATGGAGGCGGCAATGGACGCTGAGGGTGATGCGCCAGTGGCTCCGCAGGAGATGCCAACGGAAGCGGCTCCGGCTCCGGACGGTGAGATAAAAGACCTTCGGATGATCGCTCCAGAGCCGGCTCCGGCTGCTGGCGCGGGAGCGGCGCAATGACACGCGAGGTGATTCACACCGAGCTGGCGCCGCAGGCGATTGGCACTTACTCGCAAGCGGTGCGGGTGGGTGACACCGTGTATCTGTCGGGGCAGATTCCGCTGTGCGCGGCGACGATGGAGCTGGTGGAAGGCGATATGTCGGTGCAGATTCGGCAGGTGCTGGAGAATTTGCAGGCGGTGGCGCACGCGGCGGGTGGCTCACTGGCGGATGTGGTGAAGTTGAATGTGTTTTTGACTGATTTGGCGCACTTTCCACTCATCAATCAGGTGATGGCGGAGTATTTCACTGCGCCTTATCCGGCGCGGGCAGCCATTGGCGTGGCCGCGTTACCAAAGGGAGCGGCGGTGGAAATGGATGCGGTGCTGGTGCTTGGTTGTTGAGCGCGGCATTGTTCTCAATTGACTGACTAAAATGTCGCATCCCCTTTTAATCAAAGTGGGTGCGGCATTTTTATTCAGGCGGATATTGCGTAAAAAATTGGATGCAATTGCGCCCCGCTAATTTGGCGCGATACATCGCTTGATCGGCTTGCCGTAATAAATGATCCGCTTCTGATGTCAGCGGTTGCGGATAAAAGGTAACGCCGATGCTGGCGGATACCTGCACCAGCAGTTCTCCCAATTGCACCGGCGCGGCTGCCGCGGCGAGCAGGCGCTTGAGCAACGCCATGTCGGTAGTGTGCTCGACGAGATCGACCAATACCGCGACAAATTCATCTCCACCTAATCGCGCCAGCGTGTCGCTTTCGCGCAACGTTTCTCGCATCCGCTGCGCGACCGCAATCAACAACTGATCGCCCACCGCGTGTCCGTGACAATCGTTAATCGCTTTGAAGCCGTCCAAATCCAGATAAGCGACCGCCAGCCGCTGTTGCCGCCGCTGCGCTTGCGCCATCGCTTGCCGCAACCGATCCGCCAATAAAACGCGATTGGGCAGCGCCGTCAGCGCGTCGTAATACGCCAATTGTTCCAACCGCTGCGCGTGTTCTTTCAGCGCCGTGACGTCATCAAACACGGCGACGACATCGCCGTTGGGCAGCCGATACACGAAGTTTTCATACCATTTGATGCGCTGCTCATCGCGGTACACCTGCGCGGGAAAATGCTCAGGAATGCCGCTTGTCCACACCCGTTGCAACACTTCCAGCAAACCAAATGCCACTGCGCCCGGGCGCACTGCGGTTAACGATTTCCCGATTAAGTTGGCGCGACACTCGCCGTCGATGCGCTCGGCGGCGTGATTAAAATCCCGAAATACAAAGGTTTGTCCATAATCCGGGGTGGAATAAATCGCCACACCGCTGCTGATGTGGTCAAACAATGCCCGATAACGCGCTTCGCTTTCGCGCAAGGCGTCTTCAACCCGCTTCCGCTCCGTGATGTCCTGCAACGAGCCAAACAAATGCGTTATCCGCTGGTGATCATCGCGTTCGGCATGACCTCGCGCCAAACACACCCGCACTGCGCCATCGCGGCGGATCGCTCGCAGTTCCAGTTCATAAGATGCGCCGGTGGTCAGCGTGTTCTGCACGGCGTCCATTAACTGCCGCATGTCTGCTGCCACATATAACTGCGGATGTTCCGCAAACGATGGCGCACCTTCGGCGGGATCGCGTTGAAAAATGCGATACAACTCATCCGACCAGACCACATGATCGGTTGTCACTTCCCACGCCCAGCTCCCGATTTGTGCAACCGCTTCCGTCCGCGCCAGCATGGCTTGATTGTGGCGCAACGCTGTTTCCGTGCGTTTTTGGTCACTAATATCGCGCACGGTGGCTTGAATCAGGGTTTGACCATCAACTTCTAGCCGCGCTAACAGCACTGCTGCCGGAAAGGGCGCACCGTTGACGCGCTGATGTACCCACTCAAAAAAATGCGATCCTTCGCACAACGCCAACGTAATCATCGCCTTAGCTTGCGCGGATGAGAGTTGCCCGTTGGGCTGATAGGGCGGCGACACTTCCCAAGGTCCGAGCTTGACAAAATCCGCTTCATCTGCGACACCAAACATCCGACATGCCGCTGGATTGCCAGAAGTGAAGTGCCAATCTGGCGCGGCAAGCGTCATAATCGCATCATGTGCTTGTTCAAACAGCAGGCGGTGGCGGTTGTCGATTTCCATCGGGATTACGCTCCAAAGCGTGTGATTGTAATCGGCTCATTATTGTTCCAAACTGCCAATTAGTGTAACCGCATCAGCATATAAGTGTGTTGGGTATTGATGGACATTCAGCAATGGCGCTTGGGTTGCGTTTTGTTACATGGCAATCCCGTAGCATTTGAAAAAACCTACAGAGTTAAGAAAATTTCAGGCTAGGTTATGATACCGCAAAAAGTTGATTATTTAATGCTATGTCAATCAACAAAATCCACTGCAAATGCTGTTACTTTTGGAGTTATTTTGGGTTTAACTGTAGCATTACAGTTTCTTCTCGTTGCTCAAACATTTCCACTATCTGAGCTATTCGGTTCAGCAAGTTTATTACATATTGACAACCCTTTTCATGAATACAATGTTGCGATGGGGGCAGCAGTCGCTGCAGTTGGATATGATCCCTTTTTTGCAGCGGGTAGAGCCACCGGCTTTGCACTTAACCATAGCGACAGATTGCCAGCATTTTTAGCGAGTATTCTACCAAACAGTTTGACAGCAGCAGACATTTGGAAACTGTATACCTTTGCTGTTTCTCTTATTGCCAGCATTTGTTTACCACTCACTTTAATTATTTTACGCTTTGAACGCAACGCCATTGCAGTGAGCGCGCTACTGGGTCTGCTGTTATGGTGGACGGGTATATTTCGCTGGTTTCATACCGCTGGCATGGTCTCATTTGTGTTTATTGCGTTTGCATCACTTCCGTTTACGGCACTGCTAGTGCGCTTGCTCACACGCGACATTGCCAAAACAGTAGCTGCTACAGTGGCATTAGGATTAGTTGCCGCATTTCTCTTTTTTAGTCATCCTTTGTTCCCACTGCCAATAACTTTTTTTGTAATTTTTTATCTTACCTTAAACAGGCAAGATGTTCATTGGCAGTTTGGGTTAACCGCGTTATTAGCGGTAGCAGCTATTGGCATCCTGTTGAATGTTGGTTGGTTATACTACTTTTTGAATCCACTGGAAATACAAGAGACTTTTGATCTTTATCAACGGGCGACTGGCGGCGATTTAGTGATTAAATCTCTTCTTGGTATTTGGGATAAAGCCAACGGAGCAAGAATCAATACGCCAATTGCGCTGGCTGTTATCTTAGGATTCTTTTTAGCCTATTTCAGCAGCCAACGGCGGTTACTTTTAACCTATTCTGGCGTTGGCGTGTTCTGGCTCCTATATGCTTATACGGCAGGCGATAACGACGTATTAGGGAAACTTACCCAGCCGAATCGATTTACTACAGTTGCCTATTTATTTCTTGCCTTGCCCGCGGCAGTAAGCATTGCGGAAATTTTTTGCAACGCATTACAACACGAGAAAACATGGCGACGAGCAATCTCTCGTGCAAGTGCTGGTCTGCTTGCGATTGGACTTGCAATCAGTGTCGTTGAAATGGGACGCGAGGTTTCATCTGCTAACATTGGACATTATGGTCAACATCCACCGCAGGCGCGTCATCAAGGAGAATATGCAGATCATATTCTGAGTTTTTTGAATACTAACACCGATAATTCAGCACGAGTTCTATTTGAAACCTCGCTTGGAAGAATCCATGATGGCGGTCATATTGCTGGAATACTTGCATTAAAAAGCCAACGTGAGTTTGTTGGCGGACCATATGTGCAAACTGGCTTTGCTTCTTTCTGGGATGGAAAGGCATTTACGAAGCCAATCGCAGAGATTTCACCAGAAAAAATGCACGAGTATTTTGATCGCTACAATATCGGCTGGATCATTGCCCACTCGGAAAAAAGCAAGCGTTATTTTGACCAATTAAACGGCATCGTTTGTATTAACGAATGGAAGCAACTGAAGTTTTATCAGGTACAGCGTCTGCACAGTTTCTTTTTAGCAGGAGCGGGAGAACTTGTTGCAAGAGATGCAAATCGGTTGGTTTTCAAAGCTGTTTTAGGCGACTCCATCACACTCAAATATCATTATCTTCCTGGAATGCAAGTTACGGAAGGCACAATTGATCCGGTATTTATTGGTGATGATCCTAACCCGTTTATTCAATTGCAAGGAAATCTATCAGAAATAGTACTAACTTATCGTTAATTAGAGTTATTAAAAGTAACTGGTTGGGTTGGCAAGTTACTAAATGTTTGTTAACTTATTAGGTGCAAAATTAAAGGTAGATTTGATATGGTTAAGCTAAAGTTTACGGGAAGCGAATTTGATAAATTTGCAGATGAATATCGTAAAATTCATTCTGAAAGTATAAGGATTTCAGGTGAAGAGCCTGAGTTTTTTGCGCAATACAAGGTTGTTGACACTGCAAACTTATCACGTCAATTAAACCAAAGTAGTAAAATACGGATACTAGATTTTGGGTCTGGTGTAGGTGGTTCTGTTCTTCATTTCAGGGAACAGTTTCCTGACTGTGACTTGGTGTGTTTAGATGTCTCTGAAAAAAGTCTTTCGTTAGCTAGCGAAAAATATCTTAACAAAGCACAATTTGCATCATTTGATGGAATAAATATACCGTTTCCAGATATGTATTTTGATTTAGTGTTTTCAGCATGTGTTTTTCATCATATTAACCATGTTGAGCATTTAAAAATTTTGTGTGAGTTAAATAGGGTTTTACGTACTGGTGGTTTAGCTATTATATTCGAGCACAATCCACTAAATCCATTTACAGTTAGAACCGTAAATCGTTGTCCATTTGATGAAAATGCTGTTCTGATTCCTGCTACTCAACTACGGCTTAATATGATTGATGCAGGTTTTCAGGAAGTGCTCACTCATTACCGGATATTTTTTCCAAAATTGCTGCGTTCTTTAAGGTGGTTAGAAACTTATCTTAAGTGGCTTCCACTTGGAGCCCAATACTATGTCGCTGCGCGTAAAACTTAGTTTTCTTGACCTTTCTGTAACACGATTTGTGATTGTTGGCGTTGCCAACACTTTTGTTGGATTGATGCTTATTTATTTGGGTAAGTTTTTTTTCAATTTAAGTGATGTTAAAGCTAACGCTTTAGGGTACTTTTGTGGCTTAATAATTGGGTTTATTTTAAACAAGCAGTGGTCGTTTCGGTTTTCTGGGTCAAACATTTCTGCTTTAGCACGTTTCTTTGTTGTTGTTTTTATTGCATACACTTTCAATCTAATCACCACGTTAATTATGATTGATATTTTCTTTATAAATAGCTATCTTGCCCAAGCAGTTGGTATTCTTCCTTATGCCATTGTTAGTTATCTAGGCAGTCGTTATTACGTTTTTCCAGAAAACCCTGATATTTAAGTGGTTGGGCTACTAATGAATACTCATGCCGTCTCTCTTGTTATTCCCGTCTATCGCGGGGAGAAATCGTTATCAACTTTGATTGAAGAAATTTTGCCATTAACTGCTACGCAAATAACACCCAAAGGGAATGGATTTCGTATTTGTGAAATTTTGCTTGTCCATGACTGCGGACCTGACCAATCCGATAAAACTATAGAAAAACTAAGTAGTCAATATGCGTTTATACGTCCTATATGGTTATCACGGAATTACGGACAACATGCAGCAACATTAGCAGGTATGGCAAGTGCGACAGGGGATTGGGTCGCTACTATTGATGAGGATGGACAGCAAAATCCAGCAGATATTGGTTATATGTTTGACTACGCTTTGACAAATTCGCTCCAGCTTGTGTATGCGCAACCAATAAATCCGCCTCCACATGGACGAATTCGGAATATTTCTAGCCAACTGGCTAAAATAATTTCTGCTAAATTACTTGGAAACAAGTCGATTGGAAGATTTAATAGTTTTCGTTTAATTGAAGGAGAAATTGCAAGAACTTTAGCAGCTTATTGCGGCAATGGTGTTTATCTTGATGTAGGTCTTTTCTGGATAACAGGTCGTGTAGGTCATTGTCCAGTAAAGTTAAGATGTGAGTTAGATCGACCATCTGGATATTCTTACATTAAACTATTGGGGCATTTCTGGAATTTGGTTCTTACAACCGGAACAAGACCATTAAGGTTAATCACTATTTTCGGTTTGTGTGCTGTGATTTTATCAATTTTTATTACCGGCTATGCGTTTTATGGAAAATACTTTAGTAGTGCTCCTGTTCAAGGCTGGACATCAGTGCTGATTACAGTAGCTTTTTTTTCTGGAAGTATTTTGATTGCACTTGGCGTGATCGCAGAATATCTTGCCGTAACAATGGGTATTGTCATGGGCAAACCTTTATACGTCGTGGTAACAAAACCGACTCGACCACCAGTACACAAATGATTAAAGCATGGGTTATAGGAAGCGGCGGCTTATTAGGCTCGGCTTTATGTCGGGTGTTGCAAGCTAATGGAACTAAATTATTCTTTCCGACAGAGCGTTTCTGCTGGGATAATGTTTCCATACTAAAAAACCAAATTAGTTTATCTGTTGAAGTATTTGCTATGCACCTCAGTGATTCCGATCAGTGGGAAATATATTGGAGTGCTGGTATTGGTACTATGAGTAGTCAAGCAGATGAATTAGTTCAGGAAACAAATGCGTTATCGGTGTTACTCCGTGCTATTAAAACGCACCCACGACTATCTGTTCAATATGGTTCTGTGGTATTTGCTAGTTCAGCAGGTGCGCTTTATGCGGGAGCATCTGATGATGTTATCACTGAAGAAACTCCAATTACACAAAATAGCAATTATGCTCGTGAAAAGCTGGTACAAGAGGATATGTTACGTTCAATTATACTTTCCAATTCTCAACTTACTGTATTGATTGCCAGAATATCGACTTTGTATGGACAAAATTCTTCCATCGGAAAAAAGCAAGGGCTTATTTCACACATGGCACGTTGTGTAATACAACATAAGCCAATTCACATATATGTGCCATTTGATACAATTCGAGATTACATCAATGTCAATGATGCAGCGGTATTAATAGTTATGACTTTACGTTTTTTAGATAAAAAACTTGGTGTTGTCACTAAAATTATTGCTTCAGAAAAACCAACTTCTGTTGCAGAAATTGTTTCTGTATTTAAAAAAGTTGCTAAACGGTCACCGCTGGTTGTTACCAGCGCCAACTCTTTGGGTGATGCTTACACTCGTCGAGTTCAATTCCGCTCTGTTGTTGCACCTTTTAGTTCGCACTTGTCGCAAACAAATCTAGTTGTTGGTATTTCCCAAGTTTTAGCTGCTGAACGCATTGCATACGCAAAAAATACCTAAAGATAATTTGTTAAATGCTATTTCAAGCACTCGCTGGACGACGATTAGATCGAACTGTTTAGTGCGGTTGCCGTTATGGATTGGTTTAGAAGAATCACAAGCTGAAGTCGCGCGGAGTATTTCGAGCGTATTGGCTGAAATTGTTTGATGGTGTAAATGCTTAATTAAAAAATTGTTGCTACTTCATAACCGAGAATTTTATGATATTTCAATCAGAACAACCAACGCTACAAAAGCGAACGTTAGACATATTGCGATTTGCACCGCTTGGAATTTTAGTAACAACAACTGTAATTTTTTGTTTAGGCGCTTTTCGTGGGTTTGAAATTACTGATGAGTCTTTTTATTTTCTTCACTATCTTTATTCACGAGAGTTTTTTGCAGGCGTATCTTTTTTTGGTTTGTATTTTGAACTGCCATTTTATTTACTGAATGGTAGTATTCCAGCGATACGGATATTTGGGATGTGCATTTTAGTTAGTGCTGCACTTTATTTCTCGATGCGATTGTACAGCTACTGTTTTTTTGATCGGTTATTAAACATAGACAAACTTGCATTTGTTTCAACTGGCACTACTGGCGGATTTTTGTACTACGGTTATTTTTCAACACTAAATGCTCCGTCTTATAATTTGTTAGTTTTGGTGTCGATGTTACTATCAACTGGTGTTTTACTTGCAATTTTGGAAAACGATAGAAATAATAAAAAGTATTACCTTCTACCGATTTTTTATGGATTACTAATCTCAGTTTGCGTGTTTACTAAAATACCATCAAGCCTTTATTTAGTGTTAAGCCATGTGCTTTTTTACTTTATTGTGACTAATTGGAATATACGCCGTTTCAGTTATGTTTTTATGTTGTCTTTAGTTGGATTTGTAGTGAATCTTGCAGTAGTGCAACTTTTTTTTCCAGACTGGTTTACAGTGATGATGCAGGGTATCGAAGCTGTAACTTTGACAGATGGTCGTGATGTTCTTCTAAGTTTTAGAGTATTTAGCTGGGATATTCAACGTTCTATTTTTAGTAACTGGATGACTTATTCAATCATTCTTGGTTGCTATATTTTCTCTTTACTAATGGCTGCGCGTTACAAGCAGAATTTAATTGGATTGATAGTGTTATCCCTTTTCATTAGCCTGACAATCTGGATTAACATGCTTGATAACCACTCGACGCTTTACCCTATTTTCTTTATTGTTTTAACTATGTTGTTTTTAACAATCTGGATCACACAGAAAGAGCAGCCAGATACTTCTTTTTTTGCTTTGATCACACTGTTATTTTTACTTCCCATTGGATATTCATGGGGCACTAATATGTCAATTGCTGATCACAGCAGAATGGCACTTATTTTTCCACTCGCCGCTTGTTTGATACTACTAAAAAAGCTAAATTTTCAAGCAATTATAACTCGAAAGATTTATTTGGTTATATTGTTTGTTGCTTGTTTACCTACGTTTTGGCTCCAGATCGCTCCATGGGTTAATTTAGATTACACCTATCGACTCAATGCTCCTTTAATTGAGCAGAAATATCCTATTTCAATTGGAAACCCATCATCAACCATTTTCGTTGATGCGGTGATGCGCGACAATATAGTTTCTTTTTCAAAAATGCTTTCTTCGGTAAATTTTGCGCAAGGAACACCGCTTTTGGATTTAACTGGTGACTCAGTAGGTTTAGTTTATGCCGCAGCTGGAAAACCTGTGGGAGTAGCGTGGCTTTTCGGGGGCTATCCAGGTAGCGAGAAAACATTTGAGTATTTAATTGATTCCATTGACAAGACAGTGTTAAAAAGCTCTTGGCTGATGACATCCGATGACAACCCCCGCCATATTAAGAATTGGCAAACAATTTGGTTGCGTAAGTTAGGTGAGTTAAATCACCAACCTGTTGGAACAGTTTGTCTCCACTGGCCGTATGTATGGGGTAATCCGCCGGACAAAAACTGTTATGAAGTTACTCTTTGGAAACCCAGCAATCTGCACTAATACTGCTGTTTGATTGCAGCATTAACTAACTAAAAAATGCCGGATTGAATCCGGCATTTTTTATGTTGCACTTCAGTTGATAATGCGATTATTCAAGCCCCAAAGCGCGTTACTGAACTTGGATCAGGCACACGTCCCGCAAGTAATTCAGTCAGCACATATCCAATTGCGCCAGCTCGCGGCGGACAACCCGGAATAAACACATCAACTACAACTTCGCCGTGAATTGGCTTGACTGGCACTCGCAGCGCGGGAACGCCCCGCGTTGGAATTTGCGCCTGCACCGTCGCAGTTTCGTAATAAGCGCGATTCAACACATCCGCAAGTTTGAATTGATTACGCAGCGCCGGGACATTGCCGGTGATTGCGCAATCACCCAAACTAATTAATAGCTTGCAGTGTTGACGAAATAGCCGCGCCTTATCTAAATCATCTTCAGAACTGATTGAACCTTCCAAAATTCCGACATCAACCATTGCCGGCAGTTCTTTAGCATCAACTAAGGGACTGTAAACAATGTCAATCTGCGCGATTAAATCAAACAATTGCTGATCTAAATCTAAAAACGACATGTGGCAGCCAGAACAACCATCCAGCCACGCGGTAGCGACCGTGATTTTTTTTGTATTCATTGCGCATGTCTCCGGCGGGCAAGAATCGGTAAAAAGTGTTGATCTTTCACCATTTCTCCGACTGAGGTGCCCTGTTTGACCAGCGCCCCAGTTGGGCACACCTGCACACATTTTCCGCAACTGGTGCAGTTATCGCTGGTGCCCCAAGGCTGCGCTAAGTCACTGATTACTCGGCAGTCGGTGCCGCGCCCCATGATGTCCCAAGTGTGTGCGCCTTCAATCTCATCGCAAACCCGCACGCAGCGGGTGCATAAAATGCAACGATTGTGATCTAAGCGGAACATTTCGTGAGAACTATCAACGGGATAGGCGGCTTGGCGATACGGCACTCGCACATGATCGACGCCGCATTTTTGTGCCAGCCATTGCAATTCGCAGTGCCCATTGGAGACGCACACTGCGCACACATGATGACGTTCAGCGAATAACAATTCAATAATGGTGCGGCGATAGCGTTTGAGTTTTTCACTCATGGTATGAATGCGCATTCCTTCTGCAACTCGCGTCGCGCAAGCTGCAAATAATCGCGCTTGCCCTTCTAATTCCACCATACATAAACGACAACCGCCCCACACAGATAAACCATCTAAATGGCATAAGCTGGGAATGGGAATGTGATTTTCACGGCACACTTCAATAATGGTTTCATCTTCACGCGCTGATAAATCACGGTCATCAATTGTCAGCGTGACCACGCGCACATTCGGAATGACAGCAGGTTGCGCCATAACATCGCCTCTAAAATAGTCGGCAAAAGCAAAAATGAGGTTTAATTTTGCGCGTCTTCGTTGACAAGCAATTGCGCAATGCTAAACGGGCACACAAGCGGAAACGTTGTTGCTGCTAATCCAGTTTCAATCATTGCGCCTTGACGCGCTGCCGGATAGCGTCGATTGATCATTTCTGGCAGCGTGTGATTGAGGCTGGGATTGTCTTCAAGCAATTCGGCAATTTCATCACGCGCATTGGTTATTGATAACTGCCAACTGACACTGCGCAGTGCTGGTTGATAGTGCCACTTTAATAAATGCAGCATCAATACCCGAAGATGACTTGCCAGCGCGTGTTTTTCACTCCGTCCCGTCGCTTCAATTTCCTCGGCAAGGCGGATTAAATCTAAACCAGCAATATTTCCTGCTCGTAACTGTTGGGCGCTATTTATTGTCCAGTGATAGAAATCTTGATCGTGATTCATTCACTCACCAATTTATTTTCGTATTCATCACGGAAATAACGCAGCGTACTTAATACCGGATTGGGCGCGGTTTGCCCCAGTCCGCACAAACTGGTCGCCTGCACCACTTCGCACAGATGTTCCAACAACGCTAAATCCGCGTGCGTGCCTTCGCCTTTGGCAATTTTGTCAAGCAAACCGTGCATTTGCTGCGTGCCAGCGCGACACGGAATGCACTTGCCGCACGATTCGGTCATGCAAAATTCCATGAAATAACGCGCCACATCGACCATGCAGGCGGTCTCGTCCATCACGATCATCCCGCCAGAACCCATCATCGTGCCCAGCGTTTTCAAGCTGTCGTAATCCACAGCAATATCAAGATGTTGCTCAGGAATGCAGCCGCCAGACGGTCCGCCAGTTTGCACGGCTTTGAACGCCAGCCCGTCTGGAATGCCACCGCCGATTTGTTCGATGATGTCGCGCAGGCTGGTGCCCATCGGTACCTCAATCAGCCCGGTGTTCTGAATTTTGCCAGCGAGCGCAAACACCTTGGTTCCTTTCGATTTTTCGGTGCCGATGCCCGCAAACCACGCCCCGCCGTTGCGGATGATCGGCGCGATGTTGGCGAAACTTTCCACGTTGTTAATCAAGGTCGGGCAGCCCCACAGCCCAGCTTCGGCGGGATATGGCGGACGCGGACGCGGTTGTCCGCGCAGCCCTTCAATCGACGCCATCAGCGCGGTTTCCTCGCCGCACACGAACGCGCCAGCTCCCAGTCGGATTTCGACCTCAAAATTAAACTGCGTATCGGCGACGCGAGCACCGAGAAAACCTGCGCCCTTGGCTTTGCGGATCGCGGTTTGCAGCCGCTCCACCGCCAGCGGATATTCCGCCCGCACATAGACATAACCCTTATTCGCGCCAATCGCATAACCCGCAATCATCATGCCTTCCAGCACCCGATGCGGATCGGATTCCAGCACGGCGCGATCCATAAACGCGCCCGGATCGCCCTCATCCGCGTTGCAGATCACATATTTCTGCGCCCCCGCCGTCTTCGCCACCGTTGACCATTTCAAGCCAGTCGGATAACCACCGCCGCCCCGTCCGCGCAGCCCGCTGGTGGTCACTTCGCGCAACACTTCGGCCGGCGTCATCTCGCTCAACGCCTTCACCAGCGCGGCATAGCCACCGACGGCGACGTAATCCTTAAAACTATCGGGATCAATGCGCCCGGAATTCTCCAGCACGATCCGCTGCTGGCGCTGAAAAAACGGCTGCTCCGTCGGGCAGCGCAGCCGCTCCACCGGCGCACCGCACACGCTCTGCATGATGTCGGGCGCATCGGCGGGAGTTACATCGCGGTACAGCACGGCATTCGCCAAGGTGCAGTCTTTATCGGCAACTGCCACCAGCGGCCCGGCAGAACACAATCCCATGCAGCCGACGCCTTTGACGTGACAGGTGCCGCCGCCGTCGCCGCAGATGTCTGCGAGTGCCGCCAACACGGGCTGCGCACCGGAGGATTGACAACTGGCTGCCATGCACACGCGCACTTCGCGCTTGATCGCAGCGGTTTCAGCGCGGATTTGCGCTGCTTTTTCAGCAAGGTCTTCTGGGTGCATCTTTAGTCCAACGCCTCCAAAGTGTTCACGAGAGTGGCGATTTCTTGTTTACCGAGCACGTCGCCGTTGAGCACCACCGCTGGCGCGAGTCCACACGCCCCGACGCAGCGGGCAGTGAGCAGTGACAGGCGATTATCGGCGGTTGTGTCGCCCGGATTGATGTCATAACGGGAATGAATGTTGGCGAGCAGGGTATCGGCACCCTTGATGTAACACGCCGTGCCGGTACACACCACGCAGGTGTGGCGACCCTGCGGCTTGAGCATAAAGATGTGATAGAAGGTCGCCACGCCGTACACCTTGCTCAGGGGCACATCGAGCGAGGCGGCGACAAAGCGCAGCGCGGTTTCATCAAGAAAACCAAAGGCATCTTGCACACTGTGGAGCGTTTCAATCAGCGCGTGGGCGGTGTAACCGTGACGGCGCATCGTGGCATTAACGAGCTTCCAGCGTTTGTCATCGCTGGGTAAAGGCGGCTTGGGTTGCTGCTGTTGCATGATGGTTCCTCGGCAGGTCAACGAAGCGATTTGGCACGACGGCGCGACCTGAAATCGCCGCCTCACACCTGCGCAGAAGTGTAAGCCAGAATCCCAACCGGCTTGATGTCTGCGCCGCGCCCGTCCCGCGCTATACTCGCTTGCCATTGCAGTTCGCCTTCATCTTGGCTCAAAAACGACTATGGACGACACCTCTTCACCGCGTAAACGCCCGCGTGGCATTTACCTGCTGCCCAATTTATTCACCACCGCCGCCCTCTTTGCTGGGTTTTACGCGGTACTCGCCGCCACGCAAGATCGCTTTGAAGCCGCCGCGCTCGCCATTTTCGCCGCGATGGTGCTCGACGGCTTTGACGGACGCATCGCCCGCCTCACGCACACCCAAACCGATTTTGGCGCGGAATACGACAGCCTCTCCGACATGGTCGCCTTCGGCGTCGCGCCAGCACTCGTCGCCTATCACTGGGCACTCGGCGCACTCGGCAAAGTGGGCTGGCTGGCAGCCTTCGTCTACACCGCCGCCGCCGCGCTGCGCCTCGCCCGCTTCAACACCCAAATCGGCGTCGCCGACAAACGCTATTTTCAAGGATTAGCGAGTCCAGCCGCCGCCGCCATCATCGCCAGCGGCATCTGGACCGCAAATGATCTGGGGCTGGCCGGCAGCGATTTCTCATGGCTCACCGCCGTATTAACTGCGGGCGCTGGTCTATTGATGGTCAGCAACTTTCGTTATTTCAGTTTTAAGCAACTGAATATGCAAGGCAAGGTGCCTTTTTTATTAACCGTCATGGTGATGTTAGCCTTCGCTATTATCTTCATGTATCCGCCCTTAGTACTCTTTTTACTCGCGCTTGGATATGCACTTTCTGGACCCAGTTGGACACTGCTGCGCCTAAAACAAAACCGCGCCCGGCGGCGCAGCGGACGCGATGAACCACCCGAATCAATCCCGTGATGAATTCACTCACGCGCTGCGCTTTATTGTGCTGAACAATTAATTACCGCCGTACTGTTTTATCATTCACCATTCAGAGCGGCACCTGAGTGTATTTCATTCTGCCTCATAACCATGATGGGCAGCGACAACTCCTAACGGTATCACCTGACTCAGCGGGTTTTCACCATGACAGCTTCTGTACCTTCTCATTTACCGCTCGAATTGATGAAGCGGCACGGTTATTCTCCTCGCGGCTATGCCGCTGTAGCCACTGATTTTGGGCGCGAATGCGTGTTTAGTGATGCTGAATACCGCGATGTATTAGCGGAATTGCGCAAGCGTCCCGAAGAACCATTAGCCGTTTATATTCACGTCCCCTTTTGTCATGTGCGCTGTTTATATTGCGCCTGCGATACCACAGTCACACACAGTCTTGAAAAAGTTGATCACTATCTCGATGCGTTAGAAAGTGAATTTGCAATGGTCAGCGCCTGCATTGGACACGGGCGACAAGTCAATCAATTACACGTCGGCGGCGGCACTCCCAATCATCTCAATGAACCGCAATTAGCGCGGCTGATGGAAATTGTCGAACGCTATTTTTCACTCGCACCGAATGTCTGTACTTCCATTGAATGCAATCCGCGCCGCTCGTCTGCCGGTCAATTGGAATTGTTATATGGTTTGGGATTTCGCCGCATTAGTTTTGGCGTGCAAGATTTGAATGCCGATGTGCAACGTGCCATTGGGCGCGTGCAATCACTTGATATGGTGCGCGATGTCTTTTTAACTGCCCGCGAAACTGGCTTTCAAAGCATCAATTTGGATTTAGTGTATGGCTTACCCTTTCAAACTCGCGCCGGTTTTCAATCCACGTTAAAACACATTCTTGATCTCAGCCCCGACCGCATCGCCTGCTTCAGTTACGCCCACGATCCCGCCACGCGCCCGCATCAACACGCCATCAACGCCGATCATCTGCCCAGCGCCAGCGACAAACTGGCGCTGTTTCACGACGCCGTTCACGCTTTCACCGAAGCCGGTTATCGCTGGGTGGGGCTGGATGTGTTCGTGCGCGAAAGCGACGAGCTGGCGTGTGCCCAAACCGAAGGTCATTTGCACCACAGCGCGATTGGCTACACCCCCGCACCGAGTAAACAGGTGTTGGCGTTTGGGCCGAGCGGGATCGGCGAAATTGACGGCGTGCTGGTGCAAAATGAATCCGACCTGAAAACGTGGCAGGAGCGGATCACGCAGCATTATTTGCCGGTCGCGTGGGGGCGACGCCTGAGCGATACCGACCGCCGCCGCCGCGAGGCCATTTTGTCGCTGATGTGTAATTTGCAACTGCCGGCGAATGTGGCAGCGGATTTGGCGCAGGATTATGACCGCCTGCACGATCACGTCGCCCAAGGTCTGGTGGAAATGTCTGCCGATGGCATTCGCGTCACTGCGGAAGGTCGTTATTTATTGCGCAATTTGTGCAATGAACCGGACGCATTTTTAGAATTAGACACTTATAAAAACGTTTAGGATCAAATTGATGAGTTCACATCCGCATCACGGCCGCATCGGCCCAAATTCCATTATTCGCATCGCCGAAGCTCTCGCCGCGCAACACGGCCAAGCCGCCGTCACCGAAGTGTTCACCGCCGCCGGTCTCCCGCATTACCTCGCCGCACTGCCGACGATGATGGTGCCGGAAGAGGAAACCATCGCGCTGCACCACGCGCTGCGGGCACAGCTCGGCATTCCCGCTGCGCGAGCCGTTGCCCGCGATGCTGGTCTGCGCACCGGCGATTATTTGCTGGCGAACCGGATTCCGCGCTCCGCGCAGCGCCTGCTCAAAATTCTGCCAGCGCGACTGGCGGCGCGAGTGCTGCTCAAAGCGATTCATGGCAATGCGTGGACGTTTATCGGCAGCGGCGTTTTTGAGTCTGATGCGAGTTTTCCGCCGCTGCTATTTGTCACTAACTCGTTGATTTGTCGCGGCGCAACGGCGGATGAACCGCTGTGTGATTATTACGTTGGCACCTTCGAGCGCCTGTTTCAGCAGCTCGTGCATAAAAAAGCCGTCGTGACCGAAACGGCCTGCGCTGCCAAAGGTGATCGCCGTTGTGTGTTTGCAGTGCGCTGGTAAACCCGCAGCCATCAGCCCGGCACTGCTGACCGGTGCCGAGGCGTGGACGAGCGCCGAGCTGTGCGCTCATGCCCACGATCACGCCCGCGTCCTCGCTGCCGCCGGAGTGCGCAGCGGGCAGGTGGTGTTAGCGCCAGATGCGCCAGCGCGTGATCTGTTGTTATTGCACCACGCCCTCAGCGATCTCGGCGCAGCGGTGCTGCCATATCGCAGCAATTTGACCCCAGCCGCCGTGCAGCAGCTCGTCATTCACACCAGCGCAGAATGGCACTGGTCAGCGCAGCTCACCGCAACGGGCTACGTCCCACCGCAACCGCCTTGCCCCGCGCCAGCACTTCTGATTGCCACCAGCGGCAGCTCCGGCTCGCCAAAAGTGGTGATGTTGCGCAATGACACGCTGTGGGCTTCGGCACAAGCGGTCAACACGCGCTTGGGACTGCGAGCGGGCAATCTGTGGCTGGCATGTCTGCGGCTGAGTCATATCGGTGGAATATCAATTGCTTATCGCACCGCGCTGGCTGGCGCAACGCTGCTGCTGCACGACGGATTCAATGCTGCCGCTGTCAACGCGGATTTACGGCGCTTGCCGGTGACGCATATGTCGTTGGTGCCACCGATGCTGGCGCGGTTGTTGGAGATTGATCCGACTCCGCCGCCATCGTTGCGAGTGCTGTTGGTGGGCGGACAGGCGCTGAGTGCGGCGCTGGCGCAGCGGGCGCTGGCAGCCGGTTGGCCGCTGGTGCGGACTTATGGAATGACGGAAACCGCGAGCCAAATTGCCACGCAAATCCCCCCCAGCCCCCCTTTTTCAAAGGGGGGAGATGAAGGAGTGCCGTTTGAAAAAGGGGGGTCGGGAGAAATTGAACCCGGAATTGCTCTGCTCCCCGGCGTGGAGCTTGACGCCCCGCACTGCGCTGAACCACTGCGGCGGTTGCGGGTGCGCGGGGCGCTGGTGATGGCGGGATACGCGACGCCAACGCGCCAGCTCGGCATTGGCTTGACCGACGGTTGGTTTGAAACTGCCGATCTCGGTTGTCTCGCTGCGGATGGACAAGTGCATCTGCACGGTCGCGCTGATGCAGTGCGCGTGATTGGCGGCACCAACGTCGCGCTGGCGCGGGTCGAAACGGTGGTCAACGCTGCGGCAGAAGTGACGGAAGCGGTGGTGGTGGCGCTGGCTGACGACGTGTGGGGACATCGTTTGATCGCCGTGTATCGCGGCAGCGCCACTCCCGCCGAGGTGCAGCGCCACTGTCAGGAACATCTGCGCGGTGCCGAGCTGCCGAGGTGCTATTTGCGCGTGCGGCAACTGCCGCTGCTGGCGTCCGGCAAATATGATCGCCAGCGCCTGACTGCCAGCGTGGAGCGGCTCATCCGCCGCGTCGAAGCAAGGCAATAATACTTTTATCATTCAACTGGTTAGCGGTATTTGTGGACACCAACATCTCTGAGCTGTATCCCATCGTCAAACCCTTCGCCACGCACACGCTTGACGTGGGCGACGGGCACCGGCTGTTTATTGAAGAATGCGGACGTCCCGACGGCATTCCCGCAGTCTTTTTGCACGGCGGGCCCGGTGCCGGCTGCGAGCCAGCGCATCGCGGCTTTTTTGATCCTGATCGTTATCGCGCCGTGCTGTTCGATCAACGCGGCTGCGGACGCTCCACTCCTCACGCGACGCTGACCGCCAACACCACTTGGGAGTTGGTCGCCGACATCGAGCGCATCCGCGAGCGGCTGGGCATTGATCGCTGGCTGGTGTTTGGCGGTTCGTGGGGATCGACGCTGGCGCTGGCGTATGCCGAAACCCATCCTGAGCGTGTCACCGCGTTGATTGTGCGCGGGATTTTCCTGTGCCGGCAGCCAGAAATTCACTGGTTTTATCAGGAAGGTGCCAACTGGTTGTTTCCCGATTGGTGGGCAGATTTTCTCGCGCCGATTCCGCTTGCCGAGCGCGATGACCTGTTGAGCGCGTATCACCGGCGATTGACCGGCAGCGATGAGGTGGCGCGGATGGCAGCCGCCAAAGCGTGGTCGGTGTGGGAAGGGCGCACTGCGACGCTTCTCAGTAATCCAGACCTGCAAGCGCATTTTGCCCAGCCGCATCTGGCGCTGAGTTTGGCGCGGATCGAATGCCACTATTTTGTCAACCACGCGTTTCTCGAACCGAACCAATTGCTGCGTGATGCCTACCGATTAGCGAGTATTCCCGGCGTGATCGTGCAGGGGCGTTATGACGTGATTTGCCCGCTGCGCTCGGCGTGGGAACTGCATCGCGCTTGGCCGACGGCGCAGTTGCAGATCATCGCCGACGCGGGGCATTCCGCCTTTGAGCCGGGCATTCGGGCGGCGCTGGTGGCGGCAACCGATCAGTTTGCGCAAGCACTGACGTGATCGGTTTACTGCAACGGGTGACGCAAGCGCAGGTCACGGTCGGCGCGGAAGCGGTCGGCGCAATTGAGCGCGGATTGCTGGTGTTCATCGGCGTCCAGCGCGGCGACACCGAGGCACGAGCGGAGCGATTGCTGGCGCGGCTGTTGCGTTATCGCGTCTTTCCCGATGCCAGCGACCGAATGAATCACAACGTGCAGGAAATTGGCGGCGGGCTATTGCTGGTGCCGCAGTTCACGCTGGCGGCCGACACCCGCAGCGGCACTCGCGCCAGCTTCACGACCGCTGCGGCACCTGCCGACGGACAGCGGTTATTTGAGTATCTGGTGGCGCTGGCGCGACAGCAGCATCCGCTGGTGGCGACCGGACGTTTTGGCGCTGACATGCAGGTGGCGTTGGTCAACGATGGCCCGGTGACATTTTGGCTGGAAACCTAAGCGGTGCTGGCGTAACTGAGACGGAGCTAGACTCTAGTATTAAATTAAGTACGTTATAGTGCTCTTTAACCTATAGAAAACACTCTTAGCAGTGACCGCGCCCTACAGATTGAGAATATCAAGAGGGGTTTTCTTGTTTTCTAGGTATGGTTGTTTGAGAATGAAGTGGTGGATGGTATCCACAAGCGCGAAGGTTTCGCGTCCCGTCGGGTATGAACAACATTGGGTCGCAAAGCCACTCTGCCCAAGGATGATCAGCCGAGTGGCTTTTATGGTAATGCCAAGGCGCAATGTTCAGTAGTACTCGATGTTGCCAACGCAGGTTGGCCGTTCGGTTGAGACTGCCCAACCAGGACTCTAGTTGCAGTGATGTCACTATCAACGGAGAGCGAATGACCCAGTTGTGCATAAACACTTATGCGCACATTCTTGGGAGCAGCAGTTGGTGGTCGCCAGCGGTGAAGATTTGCCGAATGCTCGTCGCTATTACGGGTTGAGCGCGCGCTTTGATGCAATGCCTTAGGCATTCCTGCCGCAGTCGTTGCATCATTTTTCAGGTGTAACATCCTGAATTGCTCAACCAGCCGACTCGAAATCCCTTTTCAAAGGGGGAGATGGTTGAGTAAACGATATGCGTAGAGTTCAAGAACACACCTTGGGGTGCTTCACCAGCTCCAAGCTCTGTAACCAGATCGTTAAACAGCACGGAGCGCGGCAACGGGCAGTGCGGTTTGGACACACTGGCGCATATCCCGGCGAGGTGACCTTTACACCTTCGGGTGTGCTCGTAAGAGCTGACTGCCGGGAAAGTCCGGCATTTCATTGAGAGGCTAAACACACGATGAATACACCTGAAAAAACAGCACGCGATTATCGAAAAGCGCAGGCACTCCTTTTCAATACGCGACGCGCTGGAGGGTCGTTCGTCATCCTTAACTCACTTCGATGAAGCGCCAGATTCCGGCGTTGCGCCCGTTTGAGAATCTGGAAATGCAGCGAGAATTTCAGAAATTGACCCAGCAACTGCGCACCCCAACCAGTCGTTAAATGACTGGGTGAACACGCTGCGCCGGGTCGGGCGTATCAACCTTTCATGGATGAAAAAAACTCATCGTTGGTTTTGGTGGCTTTGAGCTTGTCGAATAAAAACTCCATCGCCGCCAGCTCGTCCATCGGATGCAAAATCTTCCGCAAAATCCACATCTTTTGCAGTTCTGCCGCGCCCATCAGCAGCTCTTCACGGCGCGTGCCGGAGCGATTGATGTTGATGGCCGGAAAGATGCGGCGCTCGGCGATGCGGCGATCCATGTGGATTTCCATGTTGCCGGTGCCTTTGAATTCCTCATAAATCACGTCATCCATCCGCGAGCCGGTATCCACCAACGCGGTCGCCAAAATAGTCAAGCTGCCGCCTTCCTCAACATTCCGCGCCGTGCCAAAAAAGCGTTTCGGGCGTTGCAGCGCGTTGGCGTCCACGCCGCCAGTTAAGACCTTGCCGGACGAGGGGACAACGGTGTTATACGCCCGCGCCAGCCGCGTGATGGAATCGAGCAAAATCACCACATCCAGCTTGTGCTCCACCAGCCGCTTGGCTTTTTCAATCACCATTTCTGCGACTTGAACGTGCCGAGTCGCCGGTTCATCGAAAGTGGACGAAATCACCTCGCCGCGCACCGAGCGGGTCATTTCCGTGACCTCTTCCGGGCGCTCGTCAATCAGCAAGACGATGAGATAACACTCAGGATGATTGTGTCCAATCGACTGGGCGATGTTTTGCAACATCATGGTTTTGCCGGCTTTGGGCGGCGAGACGATCAGCCCGCGTTGCCCGCGTCCGATGGGCGCGACGAGGTCGATGGTGCGAGCGGTGATGTCTTCGGTGCTGCCGTTGCCGATTTCCAGCGTGAGGCGTTTTTGGGCGAAAAGCGGAGTGAAATTTTCAAATAAAATCTTTGACTTCGCATTTTCGGGGCGGTCAAAGTTGATGTCGTTGACTTTGAGCAGGGCGAAATAGCGTTCACCATCTTTCGGCGGGCGAATCTTGCCGGAAATGGTGTCACCGGTGCGCAGGGCGAAACGGCGAATCTGGCTGGGCGAGACATAAATATCATCAGGTCCGGCGAGATAGGAGGCGTCGGCGGAGCGCAAAAAGCCAAAGCCATCGGACAGAATTTCGAGTACCCCGTCGCCGGAAATATCCTCGCCGCGTTTCGCCTGTGCTTTGAGAATGGCAAAAATCAAATCCTGTTTGCGGGAGCGCCCCACGCCCTCAATTTCCATTTCTTGCGCGAGCGCAACCAGTTCGGGCACTGGCGTCTTTTTCAGTTCAGTTAGATTCATCGGGATTATCGTTGGAGTGAGGACAAGGCTGGTTGATTGCATCCCGTGACGGGTTAGGATCGCGCAGGAAGGCGACTGCGGGGCGGCAATTTACCGGAGAGCGGATGCCCAGTTGGGCATCCCGTGTTGGTTTGATTGAAATGCAGCTCTGAAAGACACGGCGTCTGGCGTGGCGAGGACTGAGGTAGGTGAGCAGTTCAGAGATTGCTGTCAATGAAAGCGGTCAACTGTGATTTGGACACCGCACCGACCTTGGTGGCTTCCACTTCGCCAGCGCGAAACAGCATCAGCGTGGGAATGCCGCGAATGCCATAACGCGGCGGCGTGGCGGGATTGTCGTCGATATTGAGCTTGGCAACCTTGAGCCGTCCGGCATATTCGTTGGCAATATCATCGAGAATCGGTGCAATCATTTTGCACGGCCCACACCAATCGGCCCAATAGTCCACCAATACAGGTTCAGGGGATTGCAAAACCTCTTGTTCAAAAGAGTCGTCGGTCACATGGACGATGCTATCACTCACTGGAAGCGGTCTCCTATTGGAATGATGAGGGATTGGTTGGAATGGAAATATGGAGAGTCAGCAGCAATTCTGAGCAAGCAAATTCGCGTTAAATGCGGCGATCAAGATAAGATGCTATTTGATCCAAAGCGTAAACAATTTGCAAGCATTGACCGCTGGTGTAGTCAATTACTTCGCCGCCAAACGCGGGATTTCTCGCAGGAAATTCGATGACAACCACCCATCTCACGACCCAGCGTTTTGACGAGTTCGACCTTGATCCGCGCATTCTCAGCGGACTCGCAGCCGCTGGTTTTACCCATTGCACCCCGATTCAGGCCGAAACCTTGCCGCTGGCGCTTGCCGGACGCGATGTCGCCGGTCAAGCCCAAACCGGCACCGGCAAAACCGCCGCCTTTTTAGTCGTTGTCATGCAGCGCCTCCTGACCACGCCACCCGCGCCGCATCTCAGCGGTCAACCTCGCGCCTTGATCGTCGCACCGACCCGCGAGCTGGCTGTGCAGATTCACCGCGACACCCTGCTGCTCGCCGCCCACACCGGACTCCGCGCCGGACTGGTGTATGGCGGCACCGGCTATCAACAGCAGCGCGACGAACTCGCCGCCGGGGTTGATCTGTTAATCGGAACGCCGGGGCGACTGATTGATTATCTCAAGCAAAAAATCTTTGATCTTCAAGCGATTGAAGCCGTCGTGCTCGACGAAGCCGACCGCATGTTTGATCTGGGTTTTATCAAAGACATTCGCTTTTTACTGCGGCGGATGCCGCCACCGGAAGCGCGGTTAGGGCTGCTGTTTTCCGCCACGCTGTCGTATCGCGTCACCGAGCTGGCGTATGAACACATGAATCACCCGCAACTGGTCAAGATCGCCACCGACACGATCACGGCCGAGCGCGTGCGCCAGTGGTGTTACATGACCGCCAACGCCGACAAAATTCCGCTGCTGCTCGGGCTGGTGCGCAGTTGGACGGACGCTCGCATCATGGTTTTCGTCAACACCAAACGCGAGGCTGACCGCGTGTGGGGCTATTTGCAGGGCAACGGCATCAATACTGCCGTGCTGTCAGGCGATGTGCCGCAAAACAAACGCTTGCAATTATTGCGTGATTTCACGGATGGCACCTTGCCAGTGCTGGTCGGCACCGATGTCGCTGCTCGCGGGCTGCACATTCCCGATGTCACTCACGTCGTCAACTACGATCTGCCCGAAGACCCGGAAGATTACGTCCACCGGATCGGGCGCACGGCACGAGCTGGCGCGGCGGGTGAAGCGATTGGGTTTGTGTGCGAAACCTACGCCTTTTATTTGCCCGACATTGAAGCGTTTATCGACGCCAAAATCCCCATTTTGCCGGTCGAAGCGAGCCAGCTTGCCGAGGTCGATCCGCGCAGTCGGCTGCGTCCCGACCGCGAAGATCGGGAGGAACGGCGCGATGGTCGGAGTGCTGCGCCTGCGCCGCGGCGGGTGGACAAACCGCGTCCCGCGCCCATTCCGTTGCCGCTCATCGCCGCGCTGCCAGAAGACTCTGCACCGCTGGCGGTTGTGCCCACGCCCGTTGCTGCGCCGCTGTCGTTACCGCCGCGCCGCTTCAGTTCCTACTATCAACGCGAACCGGCGGCGCTTACCAGTCCACTGCCCGGCGCACCGCCGAGCACACCGATTTTGGCGACCTTCACTGCCGCAACGCGGCGGGCGCAAGTGCCCAAACCCAAACGGCGGCGGCAAGCAACTGACGCTTAATTACAACGCTGCGCATTATTTTCCAATACAAAAATTGGAAAAAATGCGCCCCAACAATTCATCAGAACTCACCTGCCCGGTAATTTCGCCAAAGTGCTGCTGCGCTTGCAACAATTCTTCAGCAATCAATTCAATTCCTGCCTGCTGCTGCAATACAGTCATTGCCGTTTCTAGCGACATCAATCCGCGTTGCAACGCATCCAGATGACGCCGCCGCGCAATAAACGCCCCCTCAGTTCCGGTATTGATGCCCGCGCAGTTTTTCAAATGAGTACGCAATAAATCAATGCCCGCGCCAGTCGCTGCTGCTAATGACAACTCATCACCAGTTGGCGTGGTAATCAAACTTGGCGGCAATCCTAAAAGATCAATTTTATTTAACACTCGCGTCATTGGGCAATTAAGCGCCAAATGCGCAGGCGGCAATGGTTGAATAGGCTGGCTGGCATCAATCACCCACAAGATTAAATCCGCGTGAGTGAATTGTTCCTGCGCACGGCGCACGCCTTCTCTTTCAATGACATCATCGGTTTCTCGTAACCCAGCAGTATCAATAATCCGAATTGGCAAACCATCGACTTGAATATCTAATTTTAAGACATCGCGGGTTGTGCCCGGCACTGCGGTTACAATTGCCGCATCTACTCCCGACAGCGCATTTAATAGCGTTGATTTGCCAACATTCGGCACCCCAGCAATCACCACCGTCAATCCATCTCGAATCACTTGCCCGTGCTGCGCATCTTGAATAATACGCTGCGTCGCAAATACGAGCTGCTGCAATTGCTGTTGAATAGAAGTTGTCGTGACGACATCAATCTCTTCTTCTGGAAAATCCAGCGTTGCTTCTATTAAAATACGCAACTGCGTCACTGCCGCAATCAATTCATCAATGCGTCGTGAAAAGACACCTTGCAAACTTTGTCCAGCAAGTCGTGCCGCTAAAGCAGTCGAGCTTTCAATAAGATCAGCAACCGCTTCTGCCTGCGCTAAATCGAGTTTGCCATTCAAATAAGCGCGTTGGGTGAATTCACCAGGCTGCGCTAATCGCGCTCCCAATTCAATACAGCGTTGCAGAATTAAATCAAGTACAACGGTGCCACCGTGCCCTTGTAATTCCAATACATTTTCACCGGTAAATGAGCGCGGCGCGGGAAAAAAAAGTGCGATGCCCGCATCAATAAAAGCGCCGGTATCATCACAAAAGGTCGCAACGTGCGCAGTGCGCGGCGTTAATTGCCGTTGTGTGATTGCTTGCGCAATGATCGGAACTAAAGCACCACTCACCCGCACAATACCAACGCCACCCCTACCGGGCGGCGTTGCAATTGCAGCAATCGTATCAAGAGACATGAGTGAGATGACGCTGCAATTAACGTTTATGTTTTGCAGCCGCTTGTTCAATGTTGCGGGTGATATGCCATTGTTGGGCAATGGAGAGCAAGTTATTCACTGTCCAATACAACACCAAACCGGAAGGGAAAAACGCAAAGAAAACCGTGAATACAAAAGGCAAACTCATCATCACCTTGGCTTGAATAGGATCAGGCGGCGCGGGATTGAGTTTTTGCTGTACAAACATCGACACACCCATAATCAATGGCAGCACAAAGTATTGATCTGGTGCCGATAGATTATTGAGCCACAACATAAAGGGCGCTTGCCGCATTTCTACACTTTCTAAAAGCACCCAATAAAGCGCAATAAACACTGGAATTTGAATCAGAATGGGCAAGCAGCCACCGAGCGGATTGATTTTCTCGGTTTTGTACATTTCCATCATGGCTTGATTCAAGCGTTGTTTATCATCGCCATAGCGATCTTTCAATGCCTGCAAACGCGGCGTCAATTGGCGCATATTGGCCATTGATTTATAACTGGTTTCCGAGAGTTTATAAAACGCCAGTTTAATCAAAATGGTTAGAAAAATAATTGCCCAGCCCCAATTGCCAACTAACGCATGAATGGCATTGAGCACCCAATGAATGGGTTGTGCAATGATCGTTAGCCAACCGTAATCCACAACCAAATCTAAGCCGGGCGCAACATCAGCGAGTGTGTCCGGGAGTTTGGGGCCAATGAATAATTGGTTTTCAAAGGTGTAACTCATTTGCGGCGCAATTGAGACTACCGGCGAGTATTTGCCAATGATATAGCGGGAGTTATTCAAGACGTTGGTATAAAACGTTTCCTGCGTAGCGCGAGGCGGAATCCATGCTGCCATGAAATAATGCTGAATCATGGCAAGCCAGCCATCAGTCACAGCACGATCCAATTTAGCAGTCGTCATTTCTTCAAATGCGATTTTCTTATACTTATCTTCGGGGCTGTAATACACGCCGCCGGTATAGCTATTGACAAAGCGCGATTGATAGGGATCGTTAAATTCGGTGCGCTGTAATTGATTATATTCTCGCGCCGTTAATGCGCTTGCCCCAGAATTAGTCACCACCTGCTGTACGCGAATAAGATAACTGCCGCGAGTAAACAGATAATGTTTTTGTACTTCAATTCCAGAGTCGTGACGCCAAGTAAAGACGACATCTAATTGCTCTTGATTGGATTCAAGACGATAGGAAGGTGCCGCACTTTGAAACACGGCTTCGTGAGTTGGCAACAGTCCCGCATCATTTCCAATCAAGCCGGATTGTGTAATAAACATATTTGGCGGCACTGATTTTAACAGTTGCAAATGTTCATCGGGATGCTCTGGCGTAATCGCATAACCCAATAACCACGCATTCCGAATGGTGCCACCGCGAGGAGAAATTTCTAATTTCAATACGTCAGTTTCTACCGTAATCAGCGTTTCATTCGCTGTTTCCGACATAGCCGCATCAGCAACCAATGCGGTCGTGGCAGTGGTGGGAATTTCCGTTGCTGATGTTTGTGAAATAGCGGATTGCGGTTGCGCTAAAGTAGTGGGCGTTATAACCGGTTGTCCGTAGTCTTGTATCCATGACTCATAAATCAGGAATAGCACTGCGGCTAGTGAAAAAAACAGAATTAAACGCTGATTATCCATGAGTCGGGGTCTGCCTATCGTGGGGAACAGGATCAATACCGCCTTCATGCCAAGGATGACAGCGTGATAAGCGGCGAATTGCTAAATAACTGCCATAGCCAATGCCATGACGCTCAATTGCTTCTATAGCGTATTGGGAACACGAAGGATAAAAGCGACAATGCGGGCCAAGGAGTGGGCTAATCAGATATTGATAGAGTTTAATGGGAACAATCAGGAATTGACGCATGATTGAGTTCCAATAGTTATCCAAGCGCGTGCCAATAACAAAAAAAGCTGTTGATTCGACATTGTCAGCGCCCCTTGCGCACACAAAATCACAATATCAACGCCAGAAATCGAATGCGCATGAAGCCGAAAACTTTCGCGGGCAATACGCTTGAGGCGATTGCGATCAACCGCTCGCCGCGCACACTTTTTTGAAATGGCCAAACCCAAACGTGGGCTGCCAATGTCATTCGCACGAGAAAGAATCACAAAACCGGTTTTTCCGGTGCGCAGCGGTTGTGCAAATACGCGCTTGAATTGCGCTGTATGACGCAAACGCTGCGCCGGCGCAAAAGGCTGGCGGAGTGGAAAACCGGTTAGGTTAATGAGATTCAGGCCGGAGATAAACGAATGCGACCTTTAGCGCGGCGGGCACTTAATACTTTAAGTCCGTTGCGCGTGGCGCTGCGAGCGCGAAAGCCGTGTGTCCGTGCGCGTTTTATGCGGCTGGGTTGAAAAGTACGTTTCATCGAAAGTGACTCCTAACAAAATGAAGGGTTGACGGGTTAAACAATGATGACCAGAAAAAGGTGCGGAAAGATAATCAACTTTTCTCCTAAAGTCAATAAAAAGATTAGACAGTCTTTCGTGCTTGGCGTAAAATGTCACCGTTGGTGCGGCATCATTCACTTTCACATTGTGAATCTGATTGCTGCATGTTGTATTTCATCTCTGCTGTGGAGCAAACAATGGAATTTACCGTTAATCGGGAAATCCTATTACCCGCGTTAGGAAAAGTAACCGGTATTATTGAACGGCGTCAAACCTTGCCTATTCTGAGTAATTTACATCTGGTTGCAAGTGACAATCAGGTGACATTAACCGGAAGTGATCTTGAAATTGAAGTGAAAACTGCGCTTCCGGTGGCATTAGAAACCGCAGGTGAAATTACACTTCCGGCGCGGAAGTTAGTTGATATTTGCCGCAGCCTCACTGAAGGTTCTGAAATTCGTTTGCGCATGAAAGAAGATCGCTGTTTGGTGACTTCGGGGCGCAGTCGTTTCACGCTTGGAGTATTACCTGCAACGGAATTCCCATTAATGGCGGCGGTGCAGGATGGCTTTGAATTTGCGATTACTGAATCCGTATTCAAGCGCCTGTTAGATAAAACTGCTTTTTCTATGGCGCAGCAGGATGTGCGCTATTATCTCAACGGCATTTTACTCGATTTTAATCCGGCAACGTTAACGGTTGTGGCCACTGATGGGCATCGTTTAGCTAAGTTTACCAGCGATGTGGTGGTGAATATGACTGATGCGCGGCAGGTGATTATTCCCAGCAAGACGGTTTTAGAATTGCGGCGGCAATTGAGCAATAGTGATGGCGATGTCACCATTATTTTAGGCGAGAAATCTTGCCACATGGTGATTGGCAACCTGACAATGACGACGAAATTGATTGATGGGCGTTATCCTGAATATGAACGAGTGATTCCTCATAACTTAACTGAGGTTGCTTTTTTGAAGAAGGATGAATTGAAACGGGCTTTGGCGCGTACTGCAATTTTATCCAATGAGAAGTACAAAGGTGTGCGCTTAAATTTTGATCCGGGTACGCTCAAGTTGCAGGCGCAGAATCCAGAGCAAGAGGAAGCGGAAGAAGATATTGAATTGGAATACAACAGCGATTCCATTGCCATTGGCTTTAATGTGTCTTATCTCGTTGATGTGATGAATGTGATTGATGGCAATGAGGTTCAGGTGCAATTTCAAGATGCCAACAGCAGCTCGATTTGGCGCGGTCGCAATGCCGACGATGAGGCTTATGTGGTCATGCCAATGCGCATTTAGTGCGCATCTGTATGAAATAAGCTGATGCAGTAACAATCAGTCACGGCGACGCTTTTTTATACTGGCTGCGTTGGGGCTGATTGCTCTTCTAATAATGAGTGAATTTCGTTAAGTAATTCCAATTCTTGATACGGTTTGCCGAGATAACGATTGACTCCTAGCGCCGTTGCGTATTCACGATGTTTGGCGCTGGTGCGGGAGGTAATCATAATGATCGGTAAATTCACCAAGGCTTCCGAGCGCCGAATGTGTCGCGCCAGTTCATAGCCATCCATACGCGGCATTTCTACATCTAGCAATAATAAATCGGGGCGATTTTCATCTAATAAGGTGAGTGCCTCAACTCCATCTTTTGCCGTCAACACTTCCATATTTTGCCGCCGCAATAAGCGGCTGGTCACGCGCCGCACCGTCAGCGAATCGTCGACAACCATCACGCAAATTTGCGGTTTCGTGGGTGCCGCCAGCGTTGCGTTCGGGCGATAAGTGGCGACTGCGCCCGACCGCAGCAGCGCCAGCGCGTCGAGAATCAGCGCCACGCGCCCATCCGACAAAATGGTGCCGCCGCTCAACCAGCGCACCCGCGCCAATTGCGGGCCGAGCGGTTTGACCAAAATGCGTTGGCTTTCAATCAGGGTGTCAACGTGCAGCGCGACGCGCTGTTCGCCGAGCCGAATCAGTAACACCGGCAGCCAGCGCCGGTCGCCAATGTCGGGCTGTTGCTCAGGATCAAGCACGCCGCCGAGATAGACGACGCGATAGTGCTGCTCGCGCACCGTGAAGCGGTCATTTTCGCCGCGATAAATGGCCAGCAATTCTTCGCGGCTGATGCGGGTCGCGGCCTCCACCGTGCCATGCGGAATGGCGTAAATGTTGTCGCCGGCGGAAACCAAAAACGCTTCGATGATCGCCAGCGTCAGCGGCAGGCGGATGGTGAAGCGAGCGCCTTGGCCGGCGACGGAGCCGAGGGTGATGGAACCGTTGGCGGCTTTGATTTCTGAGGCGACCACGTCTAAACCGACGCCGCGCCCGGAAATCTGCGTGACTTTTTCAGAAGTGGTGAAGCCGGGTTCGAGGATGAATTGGAGCAGGGCATCGTCGGGCAAGACGGTGTCCGCTGCCAGCAAGCCGAGGCTGATCGCTTTGCGGCGAATAGCTTGTAAATTCATGCCTTTACCATCATCGCTGAGGCTGATCACGGCGTCGTTGCCTTCACGATGCAGCGCCAGCGTCACCCGCCCGGTTGCGGATTTGCCAGATTCCAGCCGGGCTTCGGGGTCTTCTAAACCGTGATCGACGGCGTTGCGCAGCAAATGTTCCAGCGGCGCGACGAGGCGATCAAGCACGGTGCGATCTAATTCCACTTCGGGGCCGATGACTTCCAATTGCGCGGATTTGCCGAGACTGTCGGCGGTTTGGCGCACCAGCCGCTGCAAGCGCGGCACGACCTGCACAAATGGCACCAGTCGCGTGCGCAGCAAGCCATCTTGTAAATCGTCGGCGAGCCGCGCTTGTTGGGTCAGCAAATCGGTGAATTCACGTTGATAGCCAGCCAGCATGTCGCGGATGCTGACCAGATCGTTCACGGTTTCCACCAAGCTGCCGGAAAGCTGCTGAATTTTAGAAAAGCGATCCAATTCAAGCGGATCGAAGGCGCTGTCGTAGCCGGACAGCTCGCCGTCACCTTGGCGCTCGAAGCGGTGCATGATCTGGGTTTGGGTTTCGATGTCGAGCTGGCGCAACTGCTCGCTGAGGCGGAAAACGGTCTGATCAAGTTCCCCTAAACTGAAGTTAAACAAGCCGTTGCGTTGGGTCAGGCGACCGCGATAGATGCTGATTTCGCCGGCGGCGTTGACCAGTTGATTGAGCAAATCCGAGCGCACCCGAATTTGGGTGCTGGCGGGCACGGCGCTGGCAGCGGTTTCCAGCGCGTGTTGCACCGCTTGCGGAGTCACGGTGACGGGCGATGCCGCTGCGCTCGGTGCTGGCGCAGTGAGCGGGGCGACTTCCAGACCGGACAGCGCAGCAACTAACTGAGTTAGACACGGAATCGGCTGATGTTGTTCGAGGGCATCGACCTGCACCGACAGCGCATCCACCGCCCGCTGCGCCAGCTCCAACGTCGTGTCATCAATGATGGCGTGATCTTCGGTCGCTGCTTTCAAGCGTGTTTCCAGCGCGTGGCTGAGATCGCCAATTGCCGCCAATCCGGTCAGACGCGCACTGCCTTTGAGCGTGTGGAGCAGGCGATTGATGCCATCAAGGGCGCTGATGTCCTGCGGCGCGAGCTGCCAAGCGCGAAACTGGGTGTCGAGATGATCAAGCAAATCTCGCGCATCTTCGAGAAAAATCCCCGCCATTTCGGGATCGGGGGCGGGCATGAAAAAGTTGTCAGGCGCGGGAGAGTTGTCAGTTGGCAGTTGCCAGTTGTCAATTGTGTGATCGTTTGGCGGTGGTGCGTCGTCAACTACTGCGGACGGCAGCGCAGCGGCAGCGTCGGTTGCCGAATCACTGACAACTGGCAACTGACAACTGCTAACTTCTTCGACAACTTCTTCCGCCAGCCGCCGCTCCAACTCAGCGCCCAATTCCACCAGCAACGCCGCGCCCGTTCCCAACGCTGGCAACTCATCGACCCGCAGCGCGATTGCCTCCACCGCCCGCGCCAGCAGCGCCAACAATGCCGCATCAACGCTGCCGCTTGCCGCCAGCACCGGCTTCAAACACAGCTCCAAACCCTTGCTCACGACCGCAATCGAATCAATCCCCGCCATCCGCGCACTGCCCGTCAAGGTGTGCAACGCCCGCTGCGTCGTTTGATCTGGTTGCGCCGTCCCCGTCGCCGCTTTCTGTAAAAAGTCTGTTAATTCAGCAAGATGGTCGTGCGTCTCGGTCTGGAAAATCCGCAATAACTCTTCATCAGCCAGAAATAAACTGTCGTGATCGGTGACTTGATCGGCGAGTTCCAACGGAGCGGGCAAGCTGTCAGAGACACAGTTGTCAGCGGCGGGATCGGTGAGCAGTGGCGCATCATCAGCCACTGCGGACGGCAGCGCAGCGGCAGCATCGGTTGCCAAATCACTGACAACTTCTTCACTGCCAATGTCTTCACTGACCACTGCGTTCTCTCGCAGCCACGTCGCCCGTTCCACCAACGGCTGAATCTCACACTCCCGCCGCTCCAACTGCGCCGTCAACAACGTCGGCAACAGCGCCACCGCCTCCGCCACCGCCTCCAAAATCGCCGGTGCTGGCGGAATCCGCTCTTCAGTCAAACGGTTGAGCAGCAACTCAAACGCCTGCGCAAAATCCGCAATTTGCAGCGCCCCCACCAATCGCCCGCTGCCTTTGAGCGTGTGGAAACTGCGCCGCAATGACGCCTGCGCTGCCGTATCAGTCGGATCAGCAACCCAACGCGCACATTGCAACTGCGCTGAAGTCGTTTCCTCCTGCGCCTCCTCCATGAAAATCTCAAGAAATTCAGGATCATCAACACCATCGCCCGCTTCAGCCGCCGCACTTGCAACCGGCAGCGTCGGCACATCATCCAGCTCCAGCGCCACTGCTGGCGCGGGAATCTCCGCCGGCGCGATGTCCACTGGCGCAGCTTCCAGCTCCCACGCGAACGCCAACTCACTCTCAGCCGCATCAACCGGTGCTGGCGCGACCTCGTCCGCCGGTTCTGCGAGCGGCAGCTTGACCAGCAACGTGCGCAACGCCGCACTGCCGCGCCCAATCAAACTGTCGCCAAACGGCACCGCGTCCTGCAAATGACCGATGAACAATTCCAACGCCGCCAGCGCATCCGCCAACTGCTCAAATTCATTGCCATCCGGCGCTTGCCCGCGCTGCACATACAGCCGCTCCACCACCTCCGCGAGCGCATCTGCCAACTGCGCTGCCGCCAGCTCGCCCAAAATCATCAACGCGCCCGCCACATTCAGCAAATGCGGCTTGACCGTCGCCAACTCCGCGCCCGCACCCGCGTCATCGTGGCAATTGAGCATCGCCTCCTTGACCCGCAGCAGCTCGTAACCGGCCTCTCGCAGCGTCGCCGCCGTCAATTCCGATAAATCCAGCGCCGGCGTCGCCACTTGCCGCTCGGAGCGCGGATGCAATGCCGCCTCAATTTCCAGCAGCTCCATCGCCACCGTTTCCCAACGCGCCGACTCCGCCCCCGTCACCGGCAATTGCTCCACCTGCGTCGCACACTCGCGCAGACGCGGTGCCACTGCCGCACCTTCCAGCGTGTCCGCCAGCTCACGCAGTTGTCCCGCCATCGCCGCGAGCGCCGCCGGGTCTGGAGCCGTCGCAATCTGATTAAACTCTTGTTTTAGTGCAGAAAAATGACTCAGCGCCGTCAACAGCACTTCCGCCGTTATCTCCTCAACCCCAGCGGCTGCCGTCGTCGCTGGCGCACCGTAGCGAAAATTGAACGGTGCCAACTGCGCACCAGAGACATCCATCCCGTTGAGCAGATTCAAAAATTGTTCAATCAGCGCCAGCGCATCCAGCCCCGCCACCTGCGGCGGCGTTTGCGCCAGCGGTTTCAACACCCGATCCAAATGACCGAGCAGCGACCGCAGCGGCGCATCAATCACCCGCTGCGTCTGCCGCACCGCCTGCGTGAACAGTTGCGCCAGTTGAAACAGATCGCCCACCACGCCCGCATCCGGCACCGCCGCCACTTGTCCAAACAGCTCGCCCAACGTCGTCAACACCCGATGCTCAGGATCACCGCGCAGCCATTCGACCAGATGGCGGTGATAGTGCGGACGCACCTTGCGCACCGCCGTCACCAATCGCGCCAGCGGTTCTGCTGCTAATTCATGGGCTTGTAACGTGATATTGAGCAATTCTGCCGTCGGCAACGGCGCTTCAGATCGCGCCGTGCGCAGCGCGTTGATGATTACCGCCAAGCGCAACGGCGGTTCCGCTGCGCCCGCATCCAACCGATCAAGATGCGTGGTCAACTGCGTCAGCGCCTGTTGCAGCACTTCTAGCGGCAACTCCGCCGGGGACGCAGCCAACAGCGACCGCAGCTCCAACACCAATCGCGCCGCGCTGGGCAATTGCAGCGCCAGCAACACGCCCTGCACTTGGTCAAGCGCCTGCAACACGCTCGGCGTCACCGCGCTGCCGCTGCCGTGCTCAACCAGATCACGCACCGGACGCAGCGTGGCGGCGATCTCGCCCTTGACCCACTTCAGCCCTTCAACCACCTGTTTTTCAGCCATGATTCCGGCGCTCACTGACAACTGACCACTGACAACTCAACCACCTACGGCAGCCGGAATCCCGCCACCGAGCGTTGCAACTCGTTCGACAACTTCGCCAACTCCTCCACCGAATCCGCAGCGCGGCGCGTGCCTTCCGTGTTCTCTTCGGTAATGGCGCGAATCGCCTGCACCGTGTCGTTAATTTCTGCCGACTGCCGCGACTGCCGCTGCGCAGAATCGGCAATCCGCTTGGTCAAATCAGCGATATACGCCGACACATTTTCAATCTCACGCAGCGCCTCGCCCGCGTTTTCGGCCAAATTCGCCCCTTCGACCACGCCGGCGATGCTCACTTCCATCGAACTGACCGCCTCGCTGGTGTCCGCCTGAATCGTGCGCACCAACACCTCAATTTTTTTCGTGGCATCGCGTGAGTTTTCCGCCAGCCGCTGCACCTCATCCGCCACCACCGCAAAACCGCGTCCCGCTTCACCCGCCATCGCCGCCTGCATCGCCGCATTGAGCGCCAAAATGTTGGTCTGATCGGCGATGTCGTCGATCAACTCCACGCTCTTGCCGATCTCCAGCGAGCTATCGCCCAAACGTTTGATCCGTTTCGCAGTTTCCTGAATTTGCTCCCGAATTGCATCCATGCCGGTGATCGTATCGCGCACCGTCTGCGCTCCCCGCCCCGCCACTTCCACCGACCGCGACGCCACCTCCGCCGACTCGCCCGCGTTCCGCGCCACCTCATCAATCTGAATCGTCAGCGACTGCACCGCCGCCGATGCCTGCGTGATCTGCTGCGCCTGCAAACCGCTGGCTTCCGCCAACCGCAGCGCGATGGCGCGACTGTCTTGGGTTGATTTAGACACGCGGCTGGCGGTGACATTGATGGTCGTCACCAAGCTGCGCAGCGCCTCAATCGCATAATTGATCGCGTCCGCAATCGCGCCGGTTTTCTCCTCCGTCACCGTCGCCTCAACGGTCAAATCGCCATTCGCCAAATCGCCCATCTCATCCAGCAGCCGCAAAATCGCGCCTTCATCGCGCACCGTCTGCGCCCGTGATTGCTCCTCGCGCTGCCGCGCTGCTCGCAGCGTCAACAAAATCAGCAATGCAAAACACAGCAGCGCAAAAGCCGAAAACAACAGCACCGCATTCGCACCGAGCGTCATCCCCAACAGCAGCACGAATTGTCCGGCGCTGCGGTAATCGACCACCAACGCCTCCAACGCTGTATCCAACTGGCTGCTGGTCGTGTTCACTTCGGGCGCTTGGTTGATAATTGCTTGTAACGCCTGAGTTTTTTCCAGCACGTCATCGCTGCTGCTGCGCAACATCGTCAGCAAGCGTGCCGTCTCATCCAACGCCGACCGCGCCCGTGATTGATCCGCCAATGTGCCCAACGTCGCCGCAAATTCATCGCGGCTGGTCGTGAAATCAGCAATCGCTTGCTGAGACGCCGCGCCGCCGTCCAGCCAGCGCGTCAGCGCCGCGCTCATCCGTTCCAAACGCGCAGCTTGCAGCCCGGCTTGCAGCGCCAAACTCGCACTCACGCCATCCGCAACGCTGCGCGTGCCCGCCTGTTTCATCGTTTTGTACAGCTCAGACAACAAACCATCGAGCGTGGTCAGGCGCTGGCGCAGCGTGACCAATTCCACGCTGGCGCTGAGAACGCGCTCCACCTTGGCATTGAGCGCCAGCCACGCGGTCTGCGCTTGCGCGGCATGTTCCACCAAGTCCCGCCCGGCGGTCGCATCTGGCGTGATCAAGTCCGCAAAATCCTTATCGAAACGGTCGCGCTGCGTCCGCAGCCGTTCCAATTCTTCCCGCTCACCTTGACCCGCAGCGCGGAGCGCCTGCACCAGCGGTGGAATGTGCGCCCGGCGCGCAGCAGCATCGAGCGCGTGACGGGTGTTGACGGCATCGCGCTCGTTTAATTGCAAATAACTCCACAGCGCCAGCGCCGCTAACAGCAAGCCACCCACCAACAGCGTCATCGCCGTCCACTGCGAGCCTTCCAAAAAGCTACCGGTCGTTTTTCCCGCCATCATCTTGAGTTTTGCCATCTCACGTTCTCTCGCGTTTACACCGTTGCCGCATTGAACAACGGGTCAGTGATTAACTGCCCCAGTTGCAGCACCGGCACCGGCGCATTGTCCACTAAAAAAGAGGCCTCGACGTATGGCTGACTGGCACCCAAACCTTCTGGCACCAGCGGCAGTCGGGTATTGAAGGGCACTGCCCGCATTCCAATCGCTTCCGACACGATCAAGCCACAGGGCAATTCGTCCTGCCTGACGATCAGCACCCGCTCCCGATTGCGTTTCTCGCGGCGGCGGTCAAATTTGGACGCAGGAGCAACTGGCTGCGGCGTGGTTTGCGTCCCTTCGATAAAAGCGGCGAGATGAAAAATCGGCAATAACACCCCGCGATTGTTGGCAATGCCAATCAGCCACGGTTTGGTGCCGGGCACTCGCGTGAGATCACGCGGCAGTTCCAGCACTTCCGAGACCTGCGCCAGCGGCGTCAAAAAGGGTTGGGTTCGCACCAGAAACAACACCGCCATCCAATGATCCAGCGGCGTATTGGGATCAGGCGCGACTGCCAGCCGCGCCCGACAACGCGCATCGAGATCGCGGATCAGTGCCTGAAGTTCGGCGAGTGAGCGGTGACTGCGTGCCATCGCCGTCAGGCACCGAGCAGGAGCCGAATCCGCTCCAGCAGCATCTGACGATCCACTGGTTTGACGAGATAATCATTCGCTCCCTGCCGCAGCCCCCAAGTGCGATCCGTCTGCATATCTTTGGTCGTCACCATGATGATTGGAATCTCGGCGGTGGCGGCATCGCTGCGCAGCATCCGCGTTGCCTGAAATCCATTCAAAATCGGCATGATGACATCCATCAAAATCATATCTGGATGCAAGCGCCGCGCTGCTGCGACGCCTTCTTCGCCGTTGGTAGCGACCTCAACTTGATACCCAGCTTTGGTCAGCAAGGTCGCCAAGATGCGTGTTTCCGTGGGTGAATCGTCAACCACCAACACCGTTTTTGAGGGCGCAGCACCAGCAGGTTGTTCGGATGCTTGCGCATTGGGATGTAACAATTTCATCTTCTGAGTGCCTGCAAACTGATTCAATGAAGAATGGCGCGATGTGGGGAATGATGATGGCGCGTGGAGTATAAAAAAATGGGAATGATGCCAATCACAATCCGGGCGGATAACATCAGCGGTTGGCAATTCAAAGCGACTGCGTGACTGCTCATCATTTTGACTTTTAATGTGCTATTTAAGGCAATATGGGCGCATCCGTTCCCGCGCCGAGTCGATTGCCTTGCACTGCTTGCAGCAATTCTTCACCCGTGAACGGTTTGGATAAATAATGCTGCGCACCGACTAAACGTCCTTTCGCCCGATCAAATAAACCATCTTTACTGGATAACATAATCACTGGCGTATGACGCAGCGCCGGATTACTTTTAATTAAGGCGCACGTTTGATACCCATCCAGACGCGGCATCATAATATCCACGAACACCAATTCCGGCTTAAAGGTCACGATTTTACCCAACGCTTCAAAACCGTCTTCGGCCACGCAGACCTCGCAGCCGGCTTTGAGCAACAGATTTTCTGCCGTGCGCCGGATCGTTTTGCTGTCGTCAATGACCAAAATGCGCACCCCATGCAAGTCAAGCGTCCCCATGATCTCGCGTCACCCTAAGCTGTGTCGTTTTGCCACGACGGTTAGCTAACTGTAGCTGTTTTATTCACATTTGCTGCCAAGTCAGTGTTGTTTGTTCACCGGCATGAATCACTCCAGCGCGTTTAGACGCGCTGGAGTGAGACGCGAGCTGTTTAATACTGACAATCAATTGGTGTTCATTTCTGAACGATCTCCCATTGCTGGGGTCATGTTTGCCTCGGCAACGTTGAAAAGGCTTGTCATGTCAGGAGCACGCGCAGCAGATAACTCATCACTGCGTTCCTTAAATCCTGACGAAAGTGGCAACCGCTGGCGTTCACAGTTGCATTTCTTGACCTTTCCAACGGAGTCCGCGAAGGACTGAGCCTGCACCTGTCGTGAACCATCAACCGCGATGGTTAGGGTTTACGAAAAGGGTTTAAAAACAATCATCTACAACGGCGGTTCAATTGATGAAGATTTGTACCATGCACGTTCGAGAGCGTCGATGTTAATCCGCTACTAAATATCTAACAAAATCTATACAAAAGCGTACAAATCTCGCTTTGATATATTCACACCGTCAACACAAAAGCCATGATGAAACGATGGTCTAACTTTGCTCTGGTGTGCATTTAAGGTCTCGGCTGTAACGTGTCCAGACCATGTCTTTCGATACGAAAATGAAGTTTTACAATCTTGAGCTTGGTTTTCGCTCGACGGTTTGATCCCCTTCACTTTCTTGGTTAAAGCGTAACACGCTTTCACCTAATTTTTTCCATAAGTAGGAGTTACGCAGTTGAAAGTTAAGTTGTTGATTTTTATGGAAGTGCTATTGTGCAGCGCACAAACTTACTTCAATAAAATCAAACATTTAGAAATCCAACTGCGTAACTCCTAATAAGTACAGATTTATGTAGATATGTATAGATTATTGCAAGCTGTTACTTACCCATCCACTATTCCATTCATGGCTGCCCACACTGCGCCGGACTATCAGGGCGGCAGCATCGTCAACCTGATGAGCAGCATTTTGCACGCGCACGGCGGGCAAGCGACCGCGCCGCCCTTGACCGGGCTGGCACCAGAACTGTTGGCGAGCGCGACGAATGTGGTGCTGCTGGTGATTGATGGTCTCGGCGCGGACTGGCTGGCGCAACACGCGCCGACGGGCATCTTGCAGCAGCACTGCGCCCAAGTGATGACTTCCGTCTTTCCGTCGACGACGGCGGCAGCGATCACCACCTATCTCACCGGCGTCGCCCCGCTGCAACATGGCATCACCGGCTGGTTCACTTATTTGCGCGAGCTGGGCTGCGTGATGACGGTGTTGACCGGCAGGCCGCGTTATGGCGGACAGTCGTATCAGGCCGCTGGCGTCGAACCGGCGCTGCTGTTCACAACGCCGCCGGTATTTGACCACTTGACCACGCCGAGCGTGATCGTGACGCCGCAATTCATCGCCACCTCCGATTTCAATCTCGCCCATCGTGGTCGCGCTGACCTCGTTGGTTATGAGGGGCTGGCGGATTTATTTCGCCACTTGCGGCAGGTGCTGCGCCGTCCGCGAGGAAAAAAGCGCCAGTTGGTGTACGCCTATTGGCCATCGCTTGACAGCATCGGGCATAAACACGGCATCAACAGCACTCCGGCAATCGCCCATTTGCACACGCTGGAGCGCGAAATTGCCGACTTGATGACGGCGGCAGCGGGAACCAATACCGTGCTGCTGGTGAGCGCCGATCATGGTCAAATCGACACCACTGCCGCCGATCAGATCATGCTGGCTGATCATCCTGAGCTTGCTGACAGTTTGTTGCTGCCGTTGTGCGGCGAACCCCGCGCTGCGTTTTGTTATGTGCGAGCGGGGCGTGTGCGCCAGTTTGAGGAGTATTGTCAGCAAGTGTTGGGTGAGCAGGTGACGATGGTGGCGAGCCAAACATTGATTGAAGCGGGATATTTCGGTTTGGGCGCGGCGCATCCGCATTTTGATGATCGCGTGGGTGATTATTGCCTGCTGCCACGCGGCACCCGCGTCATCCGCGATCACTTGCTCAGTGAAAAATCCTACACGCAGATTGGCGTTCACGGCGGCCTCAGCGCGGCGGAAATGAAGGTGCCGCTGTGCGTGTTGTCTAGCCGATAATCCTCTCAACGTGCTGGCGCGGGTGCAGCGGTAGGAGCGGCGGCTGGCGGTGGCGTTTTAATAGGCGGGCAAGTGCGCAAACATTCTTGGTGTTGGGTCTTGCAAAGGCTCAAATCCGCACCCAAACAAGCAACCGCTTGTAAACATCCCGGTTGTTGGTTGGCAATACAATCGTTGTGCTGCGTTTGCGTGGGACTAAACTGTTGTTGACATTCGGTTTCACGGAGCTGCTGGCGCTTTTCGCACTGGGTTTGCGCCCGCGCACAACGACTGACGCAGGCAGCATCCAGCGCCGCAATTGGCAGCAGCGCTGGCGGACGTGGCGATAGCTTGGCGAGCAATGGCTCAATCCGTTGTTTCACGGCAGACATTTGACAGCCACTGAGAAAAATGAGCAGGATCATTGCGCTGGGAAAGAGCAAACGCTGCGGGTGTAACATAGTAAAATTCTCCGCTATAAAAAAAGTAGGTTTGAACTGTAGCATAAATGACTGTCATCCTCGCACTTTGAATGACAGTGGCGCTGGTTGTTCACTGCCAATTGAAGTGTTATATCACGCTAAGTCAACTCTGAAAGAAGGAGGAAATTATCGGAATACACAATCGTTTTTTGCTTGAGAGCGTTGGAATTACTGTCAATAGCAACTTGAGGATATGCACATGAGCAAAGGCGAAGATAAAAAGAAAGAAACCAAGAAGCCAGCCGCGAAAACGATGAAGGAAAAAAAGGCAGAGAAGAAGGCAAAAAAATCTGGTTCTTGAACTGCGATTGCGTTCCGGCTTGATGTGATAAGCATTTACCGTCGCTTCTATATTACAGGGCGGCGGTATTTTTTGGCGCGATGTTTGCAAACCACGACTAATTGCAGCAGTTTGTCAGAAAGCGCACGCGATAGTTGTATGACCTGACCATCACTCAGCATATCATCTCGCCCGGTGATTCAGCGCGGCATTGCAATAACAGCGCGGTTTTAGCGCCGCAACGCCAGTACGCAATCACCTTGATTCAAGCGCCAACGGGCGTATATTAAAAACCAAGCAATCAACTCAAGTACAGCGGAGCCACACAGCGCGATGACCTCCACCACAGCCGTCAATGACCTCGTTAAATCTGAATATGAACATGGATTTACGACTGAAATAGCCTCCGATACCTTTCCGCCCGGTTTGGATGAAACAGTGGTGCGGGCGATTTCGCAGCGCAAGGGTGAACCGGAATTTATGACGGCATGGCGTCTAAAAGCCTATCGGCATTGGTTGACTATGACCGAACCGAATTGGGCCGCAGTTGATTATCCCAAAATTGATTTTCAAGCGATTTCTTATTTTTCCGCTCCCAAACGTCCAGAAGATGCGCCAAAAAGTCTCGATGAGATTGATCCCATATTATTAGAAACCTATCAAAAACTCGGTATTCCTTTGGAAGAACAAAAGGTATTGGCGGGAATTGCAGTTGATGCAGTGTTTGATAGCGTTTCCGTTGCCACCACCTTTCGTAAATCGCTGGCAGAAGTTGGCGTTATTTTCTGTTCAATTTCCGAAGCAGTGCATGATTATCCCGATCTCATTCAAAAATATCTCGGTTCTGTCGTCCCCTATACCGATAATTTTTATGCGGGATTGAATGCTGCCGTATTCAGTGATGGCACCTTTGTTTATGTGCCCAAAGGTGTGCGCTGTCCAATGGAATTGAGTACTTATTTTCGGATTAACGCCCGCAATACCGGACAATTTGAACGCACTTTAATTGTTGCCGAAGCGGGCGCTTATGTATCATATCTTGAAGGCTGCACTGCGCCGCAACGCGATGAAAATCAACTACATGCAGCGGTAGTTGAATTGATTGTGTTGGATGATGCGGAAGTGAAATACTCCACCGTGCAGAATTGGTATCCCGGCGATGCACAAGGAAAAGGTGGCATTTATAATTTCGTGACCAAGCGCGGTGATTGTCGGGGCGCTCGCGCTAAAATTTCATGGACGCAAGTGGAAACAGGTTCGGCAATTACTTGGAAATATCCCAGTTGTTTATTGCGCGGTGAGGGTTCGGTGGGTGAATTCTATTCGGTTGCAGTGACAAAAGGACGCCAGCAAGCCGATACCGGCACCAAAATGATTCATATCGGTAAAAATACCCGTTCGACAATTGTCTCTAAAGGTATTTCAGCGGGTGAGGGACAGCAAACTTATCGCGGTTTGGTGCGCATTGGGCAACGCGCTGAAGGCGCACGCAATCATACGCAATGTGATTCGTTGTTAATTGGTGATCGCTGCACTGCGAATACCGTGCCCTATATTGAAGTGAGAACGCCAACGGCGAATATGGAGCACGAAGCGACCACCTCAAAAATCAGTGACGATCAATTGTTTTATTGCCGCTCGCGGGGCTTGACAGAAGAAGATGCGGTTTCCATGATCGTGAATGGATTTTGCAAGGAAGTGTTTAATGAACTGCCAATGGAGTTTGCGGTCGAAGCGCAGAAGCTCCTGAGCATTAGTTTAGAAGGTGCGGTGGGTTAATGCGCATTGCGTGATTCACTGTTGCACCCAGTCTTTTATTCGGAGCATATCAATGTTAGTTGTTAATGGCTTGCGCGCCACCGTTGGTGAAAAAGAGATTTTGCAAGGATTGAATTTGACGGTGAACCCCGGCGAGATTCACGCCATCATGGGGCCCAATGGTTCCGGTAAAAGTACTTTGGCGCATGTGCTTTCCGGGCGCGATGGCTATACGGTCACTGGCGGCAGTGCGACGTTTGCCGGGCAAGATTTATTGGCGCTGGAGCCAGAACAACGGGCGCACTTGGGTTTATTTCTCGCTTTTCAATATCCCGTTGAATTGCCCGGCGTGAACAACACTTATTTTCTTAAAGCCGCTCTCAATAGCATTCGCAAAGCGCGGGGCGAGACGGAGTTGGATGCGGTGTCATTTCTGCGTTTAATTAAAGAAAAGCTCAAGATTTTACATCTCGATGAGTCGTTATTAAAACGTGCGGTCAATGCTGGATTTTCGGGTGGCGAAAAGAAGCGCAATGAGATTTTTCAAATGGCGCTGTTGGAACCAAAATTGGCGATTTTAGATGAAACGGATTCGGGATTAGATATTGATGCGCTGCGCGTTGTGGCCGATGGCGTGAATGCGTTACGCAGCCCCGAACGGTCGATGATTGTGGTGACGCATTATCAACGCTTGCTTGATTATATTCAGCCCGATTTCGTGCATGTTTTAGCAAAAGGGCAAATCATTCGTTCCGGCGGTAAAGAACTCGCTTTGGAATTGGAAACGACGGGATATGGTTGGATTGACGCGGAAGGGCTGGCGGCATGACGGATCACGCATTGATGAGTTGGCTGCCGCAGCTCGCGCCCGCTGCGCCCGCGTGGTTGGCGACGTTGCAGGCTGCCGCCCGCGCTCAGGTGCAGACGCAAATCGCCGCGCCGGATGCGGAAGCTTGGCGCTACACCAGCTTAAATCATCTTTTAGAACAAGGCTTTGTGCCGATTGACGAGACGATCACGGCGCTCCAGCCCGATGATTTGGACGAGGTGTTGATTCCCGGTTTGGCGAGTCGGCGCGTGGTGTTTGTCAATGGGCGCTATGCGCCGGAATTGTCGGCGACTGAGGCGCTGCCGCCGGGCGTTCACCTTGACAGTTTGCGCGATGTGCTGGCGCACGATCCCGACGCGGTGCGGGTATTGCTGACGGCAGAGCCGGCAACGGTGCCGCTGTTTATGGCGCTCAACTTGGCGGGGCTGGATGATGGCTTGGTGCTGCGGCTGGATCGGGCGGCGATTTTGGCACAACCGCTTGAATTGATTCATCTTTCTATCGGTTTAGATCAGCCGAGCGTGGCGCAGCCGCATCATCTCATCGTGCTCGGCGACGGGGCGCAGGCGACGCTGGTTGAGCGGTATGTCAGCCTCGGCGCGGCGGTGTATTGCACCAACGCGGTGATCGAGATTCAGTTGGGACGCGACGCGGTGTTGACGCACGAGCGGCTCCAAACTGAAAGCCAGAATGCTTTTCATCTCAGTGGGTTATCGCTGCGACAAGACGCAAATAGTCGTTATCAGAGCGTCAATCTGGGGCTGGGGTCGCGGTGGTCGCGCACTGAGTTGCTGACCCAGTTTTGTGCCGCTCATGCCGAATGCGATTTGCGGGGGTTGTATCTCGCCGGTGATGACCAACGCATTGATTATCATCTGGATGTGAATCACGCCGTGCCGAATTGCACCAGCCGCGAAACCTTCAAGGGGATTATTTACGGCAAGGGGCGAGCAGTGTTTGATGGGCGGGTGGTGGTCGCCAAGGATGCGCAAAAATCCGATGCGGCGATGTCGAATCAAAATCTGCTGTTGTCGCCGCAGGCCGAGATCGACACCAAGCCGCAGTTGGAAATCAACGCCGACGATGTGCGGTGCAGTCACGGCACGACGGTGGGGCAAATTGAGCCAGAAAAACTGTTTTATCTGCGTTCACGCGGTATTTCGGCCGCGCTGGCGCGACGGATGCTGTGTTTGGGTTTTGCCGACGAGATTATCCACACGTTGCACTCGGAAACGCTCCGCGAGCACCTCTCGGAACAGGTTGGGCAGCGGCTTGAGTCCGCGCCTTGGGATTGAAGCGAGGTTGCAATGAACAGATTGGCGCGTTTTACCCGCTTTTTTGACAAATCCGCCGCTGATGCCGCCGCGTTAGCGACATTAGAACCGGATGATGCGGTGGATCAGGATGTGGCGGTCGCAGTCGAACAGATGACGGCGGAAGAGTTGCGCGAGCCGATTATTGCGGCGTTGCGCGAAGTCTATGATCCTGAAATTCCAGTGAATATCTACGATCTGGGCTTGATTTACACCATCGACATCGCCCCTGATGGCGACGTGGCGGTGCAGATGACCTTGACTGCGCCGGGGTGTCCGGTTGCGGGCATGATGCCGCTGATGGTGCGCGACGCGGTGGCGCGAGTGGACGGCGTGGGCGCGGTGCAGGTCGAATTGGTGTGGAGTCCGCCTTGGAATCAAGACAATATGAGTGACGAAGCGCGATTACAGCTTGGTTTGTTATAACGATTTGTAAAAATCAATTGCTACAAAACGCACGGGCAAAGTGAACTCACTTTGCCCTTTTTTATGCGCTCAAATTCCTAAATGATGCAGCCGCGCATAATAGCCACCCAGCGCCAGCAATTCTGCATGGCGTCCCTGCTCAACAATGCGTCCATCATGCAATACCAGAATGCGGTCGGCGTGTTCAATTGTCGATAACCGATGCGCAATCATTAAGGTCGTGCGCTGCGTCATCAATTCATTCAACGCCGCTTGAATATGGCGCTCGGCCTCAGTATCCAATGCTGAAGTCGCCTCATCCAGAATTAAAATTGGCGCATCTTTTAACATCGCTCGCGCAATCGCTAACCGCTGGCGCTGCCCACCCGATAACATCACCCCGCGATCACCAATCACGGTATCAAATCCTTGTGGCAATGCCTCAATGAATTCCAACGCATGAGCACTGGCAGCGACTTGTTTTAGTGCCGCCAGCGTCGGCGGAATGGCGCAGCCATAGCCGATGTTATTCGCAATGCTATCATTAAATAACACGACTTCTTGACTCACTAATGAAATTTGCGCCCGCAAACTCGCCAGCGTTAATTCTCGAATAGGAATGTTATCTAATAAAATTTCACCCGCACTAGCATCATAAAAGCGCGGCAATAAACTGGCAATCGTGCTTTTACCGCTGCCCGAACGCCCCACCAATGCCACCTTTTCACCGGGCGCAATGTGCAAATTTAAGTCTTGAATTGCTGGCAATTTATCCGTCGCGTAGGAATGACTGACGCCGCGATAGTCAATTTGCCCGGCGGCGCGAGTGAGCACCCGCGTACCGCGATCATCTTCTTCATCCGCATCCAGCAATTCAAATAAACTTTCGGCGGCAATAATACCGCGCTGCAATTGCGCATTGACTGAAGTCAAGCGTTTTACAGGCGGCAATAATAAACCCATCGCCACCACAAATGACATGAAAGTGCCAACGGAGATATTTTCTTTTAAGCCCTGCATCGTTGATAAATACACCACCACCGCAATTGCGGCTGCCGAAATCAATTGCACCAGCGGCACACTCGCGGCTTCGGTGGCGATCATTTTCATTTGCAACACGCGGGTTTTTTCATTGATGGCATTAAAGCGCGTGGCTTCGCGCAATTGCCCACCAAAGGCTTTAACAAGGCGTTGTGCATCAATTGCTTCTTGCGCGACTTGCGTTAAATCACCAATGCGATCTTGAATGCGGCGACTGTGGCGGCGAAACCGTTTGGTGGCGTATTTCACTGCGCCCGCCATCACTGGCCCAATAATTAAAAAGATCACCGATAACCCGGCATTGAGATACAACATAAATGCCATTAAACCGAGTACGGTAAATCCATCGCGCACCAAAGTTGTTACGGCAGATGTCGCAGCATTCGCAACGTTTTCAACGTTATAGGTCAATTTAGCGAGTAAATGTCCCGCACCGTGTTGATCGAAATAACGGGTCGGAGCGCGTAATAAATGCGCAAACATTTGGGCGCGTAAATCGGCAACCACGCGCCGTCCCACCCAACTTAAAAAATAGGTGTTAATAAAACCGGCAATGCCGCGCACTAAAAATAATCCAATGAGCAGCAGCGGCATCATGCGCACCATATCAATATCGCGCTCAACAAAGCTGCCATCAATCAGCGGTTTCATTAGCGCCGCAAATAACGGTTCAGTCGCCGCAAAAATCACCATGCCGCTAATTGAAAACGCAAACATGCGCCAATACGGTTTGATGTGATGCAATAAACGGCGATATACCGCGTGCGCGGCGGCGGGAGTTAAAACGAATTCTGGCGTCATGGTGCCGGATGATCTGGGGCAGTGGCGGCAAAGGCGATGCGGCTCAAACCCGCGTGGCGAGCGGCTTCCAGCGCGGTGATTACCGCTTGATGCGGCGTGCGGGCGTCGGCTTGAATCACCACCGGCGGCGGTGCGGTTGCCGCATTGACGAGTGTCAGCAACGTCTGCGGCAACGCTTGTTGAGAGGTAACGCTTTGATCATTCACAAAAAATTGTCCGTTGTGGTCAATGCTGATCCGAATCACGGTCGGCGGCGTGGTCACGGGATCGCCCGCCGCCGTCGGTAATTGCAATTGCAAGCGCGTTTCTTCTTTGAAAGTTGTGGAAACCATGAAAAAAATCAGCAATAAAAACACCACATCAAGCAATGGCGCAATGTTGATTTCTACTGGCGGACGGCGGCGCTGGCGCAGCGTCATGTCAATTCGTCCTCTAATTCACGCTCGCCATATAGCATTTCAATGAATTGTAATGCCTGCGCTTCCAATTCAATCGCTAATTGTTCCACACGTCCATCAAAATAGCGTTGAAACATCAATGCGGGAATCGCAACGCATAATCCGGCAGCGGTGGTCAATAATGCGACTGAGATGCCGCCGGCTAATAATTCAACATTGCCATTTCCAGCACTTTGAATGACGCGGAAAATTTCAATCATGCCAAACACGGTGCCGAGTAAACCGAGCAGCGGAGTAATCGCAGCAATGGTGCCGAGCGGATTCAAAAAGCGTTCTAAATCAGCGACCACATGACGTCCACTATCAATGATCGCTTCTTTCATAATTGCCCGCGAATGCTGCCGATTCGCTAATGCCGCCGCGAGCATATAACCCAGCGGGGAATTCAAACGAATGGCGTGAATCCGTTCAGCAGTGAGTTGACGGGCGCTGTGCAATTGCCACACTTCCGCCAGCAATTTTGGCGGTACAATCCGCCGGCGCCGTAAACTCCAACTGCGTTCTAATACAATTGCCATCGCAATAATTGAACAGGCGGCAATCGGCCACATCAGCCAGCCGCCAGCAAACATCAATTCAAGCACGCGCATATTCCTGAATACTGTTGATGAGTCATCGCTTGCTTCATTCAATCAACCAACTTTGCAACGCATCAATAATTCCCTGCGCCTGCGCTCGACTGGAAATGTTGAATTTAGACTGCGCCCGATATTCACCGTTGCGCTTTTGATAACGGCGAATGGTGTATTTTTCCGCGCCGTATTCTTCTTTAACGCGATCCCAATCTTGATAGCGAAAAATGATGGTCGTCCAACTCCCTTTTGATAATATGACTTTGCCCAGTTCTTTGGTGGTTTCAATACCGTCTTCAGTATAAGTCACCGTGAGTTCTTCAATCGTTTCAGCCATCTTTGTTCATTCCGTAAAAGTTATTAAAATATCGCAACGTCGGTGCTGGTTATATGCACTTTAACTCGCCGCTGCAAGTGCTTCGGACAAGGTGCGCACCATGACGATCTCCAATCCTTCGACGCCATCTTTGGGCGCATTGCCTTGCGGCACGATGGCACGGCGGATGCCATGTTTGACCGCTTCGCGCAGCCGCTCGGCGCCGTTGGGCACCGGTCGCACCTCGCCAGATAAGCCGAGTTCGCCAAACACGGCCAACTCAAGCGGCAGCGGACGGTCGCGGTAACTCGACAGCACCGCCATGATCAGCGGCAGATCGGCGGCCGTTTCGGTGATACGCACCCCGCCGACGACGTTGACGTACACATCTTGGTTAAATAGCCCGATGCCGCCGTGTCGATGCAGCACCGCCAGCAGCATCGACAGCCGAGTTTGATCCAACCCGAGCGCGACGCGGCGCGGATTTGCCAACGGACTCTCGTCAACCAGCGCCTGCACTTCCACCAACAGCGGGCGCGTCCCTTCTCGCGTCACCATCACCACACTGCCGGCCACTGCGTGCTCATGGCGCGATAAAAAGATCGCCGAGGGATTTTTCACCTCGCGCAGCCCGTGCTCACCCATCGCAAACACGCCCAGCTCGTTGACCGCGCCAAAGCGATTTTTCATCGAGCGCACGATCCGAAACGGGCCGCCGTGCTCGCCTTCAAAATACAACACGGTATCCACCATGTGCTCCAGCACTCGCGGCCCCGCCAGCGAGCCATCTTTGGTGACGTGCCCAACCAGAAATACCACCGTATCCTGTTGTTTTGCAAAGCGAACGAGCTGCGCTGCCGCATCACGCACCTGCGACACCGAGCCGGGCGCAGACTGCAACACTTCGGTAAACAGCGTTTGAATCGAATCGACCACCATGATCTGCGGGCGCTCGGCGGCGGCGTGTTCCAAAATGCGCTCCACGCAGGTTTCCGCCAACAGCCGAATGCCATCGCCCGCCAAGCCGCCGGTCAAACCGAGGCGACGCGCACGGAGACCGATTTGTTGCGGCGATTCCTCACCGCTGACGTACAGCACCGGCAAGGTGGTGGCGAGCGCAGCGCAGGCTTGCAGCAACAACGTCGATTTGCCGATGCCCGGATCGCCGCCCAGCAAGACCACCGAACCGGCGACCAAGCCGCCGCCGAGCACCCGATCTAATTCACCGATGCCGCTGTGAATGCGTGCCCGTTCTTCGGGGCTGACCTCGGCGAGCGTTTCGATGCGCGTGGCGGAAGTGCCGGTGTAGCCGCCCCGCAACACTGGTCGCCGCGCTTCGGCAACCTCCGCCAAACTATTCCACGCGCCACAATCGGCGCATTGCCCCGCCCATTTCGGCTGGCGTGAGCCGCAAGCATTGCACACATAAACTGCGCGAGATTTGACTGCCATTGCGGTGTTTATTCTTTTAACAAGTGACGTTTAGCGGCGTTAATTTGCGCAGCAAGATAATCAGAACCACCGCGATCAGGATGAATGCGCTGCATTAAACGGCGATGCGCAGCGCGAATGGTTGCAACATCCGCATCAATAGCAACGCCGAGAATTGAACGTGCTTCCATATCCGTCATCTGTGACTGCGCTGGCGCGACGCTAGAATGAGAGCGCGTTGACTGCCAAACTTGTTGCAATAACGGCAATAAATGCAACGCTTTTTCTAATCGCGCCAGTGCTAATGCCAGAGCGGGAAGTGCCGCAAATAACGGATTGAGATGTCCGCTCATAATTGCCAACACCAAAAGACCACCGCCGCCCCACAGTGCGGAGCTGCGCCATAATTGCTGCCGTTGCGCGGGAGTTAATTGCCGCAGCCAGTAACGAATACCCAAAACAACGCCAATCAACGCAATCAAAAGCAATAATCGCATCATAACAACCTCAATACTATCGGTGCAGTCGTGGTGTTCCTGTCGCAACTTTTGCACTCATGGCGTGGCTACTCAACAGTTGCTGCGCTCTCAAAAATTAGCGATTGGTTCGGCGCTACCGTCTTGATTATCCTTCAAAATTTTGACGATCTGCGATGAGATTTCTTCAATAGATTGCGTGGTGGTATTTAACACGGGAACCTGCAACCGTTTATAAATGTTCTGCGCTTGCCGAATATCATCCTGACAACGCGCCAATGATGAATATGGGCTATTGGGTCGGCGTTCTTCCCGAATCAATTGCAGCCGTTGCGGATCAATAATCAGCGCGAACAGTTTATGCCGACAATCCCACACCAATTGCGGCACATCGCCGCGCTCGAAATCTTCTTCCGTAATGGGATAATTTGCAGATCGCAAGCCATAGTGCATGGCTAAATATAAACAGGTGGGCGTTTTACCGGAGCGGGATACGCCAGTTAATACCACATCAGCGCGATGAAAATTATCAGGACGAATGCCATCATCATTTGCCATCGCAAAATTGATTGCTTCAATCCGTTTGGTGTAAAAATTAGGTTTTGTAATCGCGTGACTTTGCCCTGCTTTCCGACTCGGTGGCACGCCTAACTCAGCAGAAAGTGGGTCAATGAAACTCTCAAATAACTCCATATAATAGCAATTGCCGCTTTTCAGAATATCGCGGATTTCATTATTCAACATTGTGGCAAATACAATGGGACGTGCGCCATCGCGGTCGGCGGCTTCCTGCATCCGCTGGGTGAGCGCCGTCGCCCGCAAATCGGTGTTGATGTAGGGCATATACACCTGCTCAAAGTCGATGGTGTCAAATTGCGACAACAGGCTGTGGCCAAGGGTTTCGGCGGTGATGCCGGTGCTTTCGGAAACAAAGAAGACGGTGCGAATCATAGGGTGATATGCCAGATAGTGGTGAATAGCGAGATGGTTTATCTTTTATTTCAAATAGTTAAGTTGTTTTTACGCCGCGAGGCGGTGAGCAATTTGGTATTTTGCAGACGCCAGCTCCCTATCAACGCGCTGCTGCTGTAAAAATGAGACAGGCGGTTTTTATGTGTCTTTTTTCCGCCTAACTTGTTGCAAAACGCCATGTGCTTCTCTATAGTTGGATACGCAAAGCATGATTGCGTCCAATTTTTTGCAGTCTAACTGACAAATTCACAACAGCGGAGAACAGCATGAACAAGAAACTTCTTACCCTCGCGGTTGCCGCCGCCCTGACCGCCCCTACGGCTGCAATGGCCGAGGCTGTTTTGTACGGCGACCTTCAAGTCTCTATTGATTACGCCAGTTTTGATAACAACAGCTATGAAGGCTGGGGCGTTAATGGTGGTGGTCCGATGCCCGGCAAAGGCAACCGCGACAACCAGATTGGTCTGAAAGGTTCTGAAGACCTCGGCAACGGCTTAAAAGCAATTTACCACGTTCAGATCAATGTGGAATTGACGGCTGAGAACAGCAATAGCATTCTGACTAATGATAATGCTGCGCGAGGCGGTGATAACCTCGTAACGATGCAAAAAAGCTATGTTGGTTTAACGAGTGATTGGGGTACGTTTGTTGTTGGTCGGAATGATACTCCGTTTTACACTTCAACTGAAAAGCTCGACCTGTTTTCCAATACGATGGCTGACTACAACGACACCGTCGGTTTTAATGACGTGCGTGCGGATAATGCCATTGCTTACGTCAGCCCCAGCATCGCTGGTTTCCAATTAGCCGCAGCAGTTGTGCCGGGCGGCGGCATGAGCGCCGGCTTTGGTGCGAATAACAACGCTGATAGTATTTCTGATGCGTATTCGGTCGCTGGTGTTTATAAGAATGGCCCGCTCTTTGCGTCCTTGGCGTATGAGACCTTGGGCAACGAACTGTATATGAACACCGCTACAAGCAATAATTCACTCAGCGCATCTCATGTTAAAGATGATTACACCAAGTGGCGTGCAGGTTTAGGTTTGATGGATTGGAACGGCTTTACCGTCACGGGTATTTTTGAAGATCAATCCGACAATCCAGTGAATGTTGATCAGCAATTGTGGCAGGTGCAGGCAGCGTATGCTTTTGGCAACAGTGCTGTGAAAGCGATGTATGGTCTTGGTGACAGGGATGAAGTTGCAGGTCAAGACCTTGATTATTCGACTTGGGCAGTTGCGTTTGACCACAACCTCAGCAAGCGTACCAAGGCATATGTGTTGTACAATCAATACACTGATGATGTTGCCGACAGCGATTGGGATGGTTTCTCTGTAGGCATGATGCACCACTTCTAAGTCACAATTTTAGTCATTGTGGTATTAAAAAACGGAACCAGTTGGTTCCGTTTTTTATTGTCCCAATGATTTAGCTAATTAGGCTTTGGTCACTGTTTTTGCGCCAGCAGGAGTGCCTAGAATTAACACATCAGCCGGACGTAACGCAAAAATGCCTACCGTCACGACGCCAGCTAAATTATTGATCTGCTGTTCCATGTGAATAGGATCAGTGATTTCTAAATGCCGCACATCAAGAATGACGTTGCCATTGTCGGTCATAAAGCCTTCGCGCCAAATCGGTGTGCCGCCTAATTTGACCAATTCGCGTGCGACATAACTCCGCGCCATCGGAATGACTTCGACCGGCAACGGAAATGCGCCGAGTACGGATACCAATTTACTTTCATCACCGATGCAGACGAATTGTTGACTCGCTGCCGCCACAATTTTCTCGCGGGTTAATGCGCCACCACCACCTTTAATCAATTGGAATTGCGCGTTGGTTTCATCCGCGCCATCAACATATAACGACAGCTCGCCGACTGCATTCAAATCAAATACCGGAATGCCGTGTTGAATTAAACGCGCAGTTGACGCTTCTGAACTGGATACTGCGCCTTCAATTTGGTGTTTTATCGTCGCCAACGCATCAATAAAATGATTGACGGTTGAGCCGGTACCAACGCCAATAATACCGCCTTTAACATACGCCAGCGCTGCTGCTGCCGCTTGTTTTTTCATTGCATCCTGACTCATTCAAGCGTCCTCGTTTGGTGTGTGAAATGAGCGTTTATCATAGCAGAGGCGATTGAGAGTGAATGGACGATGATAAATCCGCCGTTCGGTGATGACCGCATCCAATGGCACATCCCAAGCGCGGGCGGTGAGATGCGCGACGCGCTGGCACTCGTGCGCGATGCCCAACAAACGTGGGCGGCGTCCGTAGTGGCGTTGGCGCAACGGTGCGAGACTGCGATCATAAAAACCACCACCCATGCCAAGGCGCTGACAGTTCGCATCAAATCCCACCAGCGGCAACACGATGACATCCAATTGCCACACCGGGCACAGCGTGCGATTGACCGGTTCGGGAATGCCGAAGCAATTGGGTTGTAAACGGTCGCCGGGCTGATAGCGCCCAAACCAGAGTTGGCCGCGTCCCCAAGTGGTGTGTTGCGGCTGCACAAACGGGAGATAACAGGTTTTGCCATGACGCTGCGCGTAATGCAGCAGCGGGCGGACATCGACCTCGCCATCTGCCGACCAATACAAAGCAATACGCCGGGCGCGACGTAACCACCGCAGTGACACAAGCCGCCGGATGACCTGAGCTGCATGATGATGGTGTTGAGCGGGAGTGAGCTGGTGGCGCAAGGTGCGCAAGGTACGGCGGAGAGCGTGCGGATTTTCGTGATGGATGGGACACCCCCCATTGGCGTCGTTGCAGACCGTCGTTCCTGAACCAAGCGGTTCAAGTGGGGACAGTCAATCCGGCTTCAGGCGTTCCGCTCGGAGGCGGACATGCACAACAGCGTTCTTATCGTGTCCCGTGGGCAGCAATTAGGCTCAAGAAAATACCCAGGCTGCTATCGAATACTACAGGGGGCGTCTTGGAATAAAAGACTATACCCTTTCATCACCAGCGTCCAGCATTGCCAACGCCGTTGGCACCTCGGGTTCAGGCGGCGGTTCTGAAACCGGTTCTGGCACTGCTGCCGCACGCGCCAGCGCCGTTGTCACCTGCAATTGCAACCGTTCCAAACGTTGCGCCGAAGCGTCATCCAACGTCGGACGCGCCCGCTGCAACTGAATCAGCTCGTGCGCGATGTTGAGCGCCGCCATCACCGCAATACGATCCGTGCCAATTACCCGCCCGTGTTTATGAATCTCCCGCATCCGCTGATCCAATAACCGCGCTGAGGTTTGCAGGTCATCCTGTTGCTGCGGCTGGCAGGCGATGCGGTACTCTTTTTCCAGAATTTTAATGCTGACTTGCAGCAAATCATCATTCACAGCTGCGTCTCCAGCGTCCGCAATCGCACCAGCATCGCTTCAATGCGGCTGCGCGTCAGCGTCGTTTTATCGAGCAGGTCATCGCGCTCCACCGCCAGCGCATCGTGTCGTGTGCGCAAGGTGTTATTTTCGTCCCGGAGCCGTTGATTTAATTCAATCAAAGCGTTCACCTGCTGCTCCAGTTCGTCGAGGTCAAAGTTAGCCAAAGTCCGCGACTCCGTTAAGATTTTACGCACTATAGAAGCGGCATTGCAGGCGGTCAATCGCACTCGGACGCATGTTATGATTCGCCGCAAATTGCCCATTTTAAGCCCTTATGGCGCATGACGGAGGCGGTCACGAACACCGACCACGACGTATTTTCTGAGGTGCTCACCCTCAGCCCGCTGGACCCAACGCCGAGTGAAGCGCAGGGAATGTTATGCGGATTTATCTGCACCGGCACTCCAGAACCGCTGACGCAGTGGCTCGCGCAACTGCTCCCACACAGCGACACCGGCGAAGCATTGCCAGCAGAGCTGCTGGCAGCGTTACATCCGCAGCTCCAGCAGTTGCAAGACGGTCTGCGCGATCCTGAAATGCAATTTGAACTGCACCTGCCGCCAGACGAGCGCCCGCTGGTGGAACGCGCCACGGCGGTGTATGACTGGGTGCGCGGCTTTCTGTTTGCGATTGGCGTCAGCGGCGTTACCACGCGGCATCATTCCCCGCAAATTGATGAAATCATTCAAGATTTCACGCTGTTGACCCGACTTGATCTCGACGCGCTCGAAGATCAAGAGGAAAACGAGCTGGCGCTGGCAGAAATCGTCGAATTCATCCGCGTCGCCGCGATGTTGATTTATGACGATTGCGTCCCCGTATTGGACGACGCGCAGCCATGATTCCCGCTGCCGATTATCAACGGCGACGCCGCGCCTTGCTGCACCGCATCGGAGCCACCGGCTTGGCAATTCTGCCGGCCGCCCACGCCACCACCCGCAACCGCGACGTGCAGCACCCCTTTCGGCAACACAGCGATTTCAGTTATCTCACTGGATTTCCAGAGCCAGATGCGCTCGCAGTATTGATACCAAAACGCAAAGAGGGTGAATTCGTTTTATTTTGTCAGCCCCGCGATCCTGAGCGGGAACAATGGGATGGTAGCCGCTGCGGTATTGAAGGCGCAATGACACATTTTGGTGCCGATCAAGCGCATCCGCTCAGTGAAATAGACACGATTTTACCGACGCTTATTGACGGAAAAACGCAATTATATTTTCCAATTGGCAATGATTCATTATTTGATCAGCGCGTCTTTTTTTGGGTCAATCAAGTGCGGGACAAAGTGCGCACTGGCGCGGTGGCTCCCAACACCTTTATTCATCTTGATTCAATTCTGCATGAACAGCGGTTGCATAAAACAAAAGCAGAAATTGCGTTAATGCGCCGCGCTGCGCAGATTTCAGCACAAGCGCATTGCCACGTCATGCGCTGCTGTAAACCGGGCATGACCGAATTGGCATTGGAAACGGAATTTCATCACACTTGCGCCAATGCAGGCGCTCGCTTCAATGCGTATCCAACCATTGTTGGCGGCGGTAAAAATGCCTGCATTTTGCATTACACCGCAAATTCAGCACTGCTGCATGATGGCGATTTAGTGTTAATTGATGCTGGCTGTGAATTACAGGATTACGCCTCCGACATTACCCGCACCTTTCCCGTTAATGGACGCTTTACTCCCGCGCAGCGTGAGCTGTATTTATTGGTATTGCGGGCGCAACTCGCAGCGATTGATTGTGCGCAACCGGGCAAGCGTTGGAATGAACCGCATGATGCAGCGGTGCGGGTATTAACCAAAGGGTTAATCCGACTCGGCATTTTAAGCGGCAAAGTGAATACGTTAATTAAAGAAGAAGCCTATAAACCCTATTATATGCACCGCACGGGACATTGGTTAGGCATGGATGTACACGATGTTGGCGCGTATAAACAAGACGGCGAATGGCGGATATTAGAACCGGGAATGGTATTAACGATTGAGCCGGGATTATATTTGCCCAACACCGATGCCGTGCCAGAACCGTATCGCCAGCTTGGAATTCGGATTGAAGACGATATTTTAATCACGAAACATGGCAATGAAATGTTATCGGCTGCGGTTCCCAAACATCCCGATGCCATTGAAGCCTTGATGACAAATCACTCTTTGAGAACTGCGCCGTGAAAGCAATTCCTGATTTCACTGAAACTGAACACTGGCTATTGAAAACGACCTTGCGCGAGCGATACGGGCGCGAAATAAACGTTGAATTGGCTGATGCCGAAATTCGTTTAGCACCAACGGATCGGTCATTAACAACTTGTCCGATATTTTATTGGCAAGCTGAAGATGGCTGCAATTTTGTGATCTTCAAAACTGGCGCTGATACCTATCGCTGCCAATTCTTTTATCAACCCTATAAACAAATGGGTACCGGAGTGCGGCAATACACCGAGCTTGCAGAATGTGCAGTAGCGTTATTGCAAGCGCAAGCAAATTTTATCGTCGATCAACGCAATACATAATGGCAGCAACTGGTTGTCAGCGATTGACTGACAACTGAAAACCGACAACTGAAACTCACTTATTTCAACCAAAGGAAATCGCGTGTTATGTCTGTAAAAAATGCGTTTTATGCTCAATCCGGTGGCGTCACTTCTGTGATTAACGCTTCTGCTTGTGGAGTAATTGAAGCTGCGCGGCGTCATCCCGATCAAATCGCCAACGTATATGCCGGACGCAATGGCATTATTGGCGCGTTGACTGAAGATTTAATTGATACCAGTCAAGAATCTGATGCGGATATTGCGGCGCTGCGTTATACGCCGTCTGGTGCATTCGGTTCATGCCGCTATAAACTCAAGAGTTTGGAAGCAAATCGCCGTGAATATGAGCGCCTGATTGAAGTATTCAAAGCGCACAACATCGGTTATTTCTTTTATAACGGTGGCGGTGATTCGGCGGATACCTGCTATAAGGTGTCGCAATTGTCGGAAGCATTGGGTTATCCGGTGCAGGCAATTCATGTTCCCAAAACTGTCGATAATGATTTGCCAATTACCGATAATTGCCCCGGCTTTGGTTCTGTTGCGAAATATATTGCAACCTCGGCATTGGAAGCGTCATTTGATGTGCGTTCAATGGCGCGGACTTCGACGAAAATTTTCGTTTTAGAAGTGATGGGACGCCATGCGGGTTGGATTGCGGCGGCGGGTGGTTTAATTGAAGATCACAATTTGCCCGTATTGATTTTATTCCCAGAAATTGAATTCAATCAGGAGCAATTTATCGCCGCTGCAAAAGCGAAAGTGGCGCAGCATGATTTTTGCACCATCATTGTTTCCGAAGGGGCGAAATATCCTGATGGGCGTTTTCTCGCTGAACAGGGCACCCGCGATGCGTTCGGTCATGCCCAGCTCGGCGGTGCCGCGCCGGTGGTTGCCAACATGGTGAAAGAGGCGACGGGCTACAAATTTCACTGGGCGGTTGCCGATTATCTCCAGCGGGCGGCGCGGCATCTGGCGTCAAAAACGGATGTGGAACAGGCGTATGCGATGGGACGCGCTGGCGTGGAATTTGCGCTCGCCGGTCACAACGCGGTGATGCCAACGGTGAAGCGGTTGAATCATGCGCCGTATGCGTGGGAAGTGGGCATGGCGGCGCTGGCGGATGTGGCGAATGTGGAGAAATTTATGCCGCGTGAGTTCATCACTGCCGACGGGTTTGGGATCACGGCGAGCTGCAAGGAATATCTCATCCCGTTGATTCAGGGCGAAGATTACCCGCCGTTTGCTGCCGGTTTGCCAAAATACGTCACGTTAAAAAATGCGCCAGTGGCGAAAAAACTGGCGGCGTTTGAGATTTGAGTCGGAGTCGCTGCGATGATCCTGCGCCAGCATTTTGTTGTCACCGTCACTGTCGGGCTGTTGACCAGCCTTGTGACGCTGCCGGTGCTGGCGCAGCGGGCACCAGATACTGGTACGTTATTGCGTGAAATTGAACGTTCCACCGGCAAAACGCAGGTCGCGCCCGCGCCGTTGTTGCCCGTCAAGCCCGACCCCGCGGGAGTGCCGTTGCCAGAAAAAGCTGGTGAAGCGGTGCTGGTGCAGGGATTCCGCATTGAAGCTGAGCGGTTTCCCGCTGCTGAATTGCAAGCGTTGCTGAAAGACGACATCCAGCGCGAGCTGACGCTGGTGCAGTTGCAAGCCGCTGCTCGCAAAATCAGCGAGTACTACCGCCAACACGATTATCTCGCGTATGCCTATCTGCCGCCGCAAACGGTGCGCGACGGCATCGTCACTATCAAAGTCGTCGAAGCCAAACTCGGTCAGGTCAAGCGCGATGCCAGCGTTCCCAGTCGGATGCGCGATGCCATCGTGCTCGGCACGGTCACGCATCGCGCCGTGCCGGGGCAGCCGCTGCGTCCGGGACAATTAGATCAAGCCATCGCCGCGCTCAATGAATTGCCCGGCGTCGGACGCGCTGACAGCGTGCTCCAGCCCGGTGCCAATCTGGGGGAATCTGACGCGGTGGTGCGGCTGACGGATGCGCCGCTGGCGCAGGGCAATTTGACGCTCAATAACGCCGGTTCAGAAGCCACCGGGCTGTGGCAAGGCTCGCTGGCGGGTTCACTCGATAGTCCGCTGGGGCGCGGTGAGCAGTTCCAGCTCAGTTTGTTGAAATCTGAAGGCAGCCGTTATGTGCGGCTGGGCGCGTCCTATCCGCTGGGCGTCAGCGGGCGGCGCGTGGCGATCAGCGCCTCAGCGTTGGAATACGAGATCAAACCGACCATCAGCCCGCTCGAACTCAACGGCACGTCCACTACTGCGGGCATTGAACTGACGCAACCGCTGCGGCGCAGTGCCAAGCTGTCAGTCACGGCGACGGCGGGATTGGATGCCAAGCGGATGGTGGATCGCATGGACAGCGTGACGCTGGGAGATAAACAGGTGCGCGTTGCTTATGTCGGTCTCAGCGCGACACGGCGCGATGACTGGCTGGGTGGCGGCGTGAACACTGTTGATCTCACCGTCAATCTCGGCGATCTCGATTTGACGCGGCGACCGGAACAATTTGAGGGCGATCAACACACGGCGCAGACGCACGGCAATTACGGCAAGCTCCATGTCACGTTGTCTCGCGAGCAGCCGGTGACGACGCGGGTGACGCTGGTGCCGACGCTGGCAGCGCAGTGGGCTGCGTCGAATCTGGACAGTTCGGAAAAGTTCTCGCTCGGCGGTGTATATGGCATTCGCGCCTATCCGACCGGCGAGGCGAGCGGCGATCACGGTTGGTTATTCAATCTGGAAGCGCGGTGGCAAGTGCGGGAGAGTTGGCGGGTGAGCGGGTTTTACGACTGCGGCTGGATTCAGCAACATGCTGATCCTTGGTTGAATTGGCAAACTGTCGCCGGTCAACCCAACAGCTATTATTTACAAGGTGTGGCAGTTGGGCTGCTGTGGACGCCAGCACCGCTGTTTCAAGCGCAGGCGCTCGTGGCGTCAGTGCTCGGCGACAATCCCGGACAAGATGCGGCAGGTCATAACAGTGACGGCGGCGATGACCAATTCCGCGCTTGGGTGCAGATCAATTTCCGGTTTTAAGCCCGCCATTCCGTTTGGCACCTCAATTCGCCTCCCCAAACCGTTCCGCAATCAACGCCGCCAGCGCCGCCACCGCCTCCACCTCATCTGCGCCGACCGCCTCCACCGTGATCCAGGTGCCCTGACTGGCCGCCAACATCATCACGCCCATGATGCTTTTTCCGTTCACCCGCTGATCTTGGCGTTCGACTTCAATGTGACTTTGAAAGCGCCCCGCGCACTGCACCAGCTTGGCAGAAGCGCGTCCGTGTAATCCCAACCGATTGATAATCTGGCACTCTTGGCGAACCATCAGCACTTATCCTCGACAAGATACGGGAGACGGCGTTGCTGCCGCACAGAGCCGCACGCCCTCGCGTCCACCGGCGCACGCCTTTTCCGTCACTGCATCCAGCTCCAAATGCGCGTAATTCAGCGCCCGCAGCAACATCGGCAGATTTAATCCCGTCAGCACTCGCGCTTGCGGATGCTGCGCTAACAACTCTTTGGCGACATTCGCCGGCGTGGCACCAAATAAATCAGTCAAAATCAACACTCCCTCGCCTTGATCGACCTCGGCAAGGCAGCGCAATCCTTCCGTGATCAAGATGTCGCACGGCGTATCGTTGACGACCTCTAAAATTTCCACGCCGTCGGGATAGCTGCCGAGCAAATCAGCCGCCACCCGCAGCAGCCCGCCCGCTAACGGACAATGCGTCAGCAATACAATCCCAACTGTCATGGCAATTCCCGGTGACGGACGATGACGCGATGTCCGTCTGCTTCAAAGCTGCGGCGCAGCGTTTCCGTCATATACACCGAACGATGTTGACCGCCGGTGCAGCCGATGGCGATGGTGAGATAACTGCGCCCATCGGTTTCAAACGATGGAATCCATTGACGAAAAAACGTTTGTAAATCAAGACTCATCTGCCGCACTGCCGCGCTGGCCTCCAAAAATGCAATCACCGGCGCATCGCGTCCGGTCAAGGGTTTGAGTTCCGCTTGCCAGTGCGGATTGGGTAAACAACGGACATCAAACACAAAATCAACCTCTTGCGGCACTCCGTGCTTAAACCCAAACGATTGCAGCACAATCGAGGCTTTCGGCGAGGCGCTGCCCACCAGCCACCCGCGCACCTGATCCCGCAGCTCATGCACGTTGGTGAGCGTGGTATCAAGGCATAAATCCGCACAGGCACGAATCGGTGCCAACAGCTCCCGCTCCAACGCGACCGCTTCACTCAGCGCCCGATCACCCCGCGTCAACGGATGGCGACGGCGCGTCTCGCTAAAACGCCGCATCAGCGTATCCGGGTGCGTCTCAAGAAAAATCACCCGACATTCCACGCCGTGCTCCTGCGCGGTGCGGATCAATTCCGGCAACAGGCGCAATTGATCCGCGCTGGTGCGGGCGTCAATGCCGACTGCGGTATGCGTCAACAGCTCAGTCAGCGCCGCCTTGCCCAGCCCGTGTACCAAATCATGCAATAAAAACAACGGCAAATTGTCGATGCAGTAATAGCCCAAATCTTCCAGCGTGTGCAGCGCCACGCTTTTACCGGAACCGGACAAACCGCTGAGAATGACTAATTTCATGGCGTTTTAACTCTCACTCCGAAAGTCAGCGCCGCACCAACTGCGGCGGTGGGCGATCAAGGCTGATTGCCCGCGCTTGGCGATTGGTGAAATCGTCACTCGCGTCATAACCGCGAATCCGCAAAATCTGATGGCGCACTGCCGCTTCCACCAAAATCGCTAAATTGCGCCCCGGCGCGACCGGCATCAAAATTTTCGGGATCGTGACATCAAGAATCGTCAGCGCCGTCAAGCTCCCCGTGAGGCGATCAATGGATTCCAATTGTTGTAAATCCAGCGGCTGTAAGTCGATGATGAGATTGAGTGTTTTGTTGCGCAGCACCGCACTTTCTCCAAACATGGCGCGGATGTTGAGAATCCCCAGCCCGCGCACTTCGAGAAAATCGCGCAACAATTCCGGGCAGGTGCCTTCGAGCACATCCGGCGCAATCCGCGCAAAACGGGGCGCGTCATCTGCGATCAAGCGATGTCCGCGAGTAATCAGCTCCAGCGCCAGCTCACTTTTGCCGACCGCCGGATTGCCGATTAACAACACGCCCATGCCCAACACTTCAATAAAAACGCCGTGCAGCGTTTTGCGCTCCGCCAGCGCGTGGGTCAGAAAATAGCGCAGATGGTTAATCAAATCTTGATCGCCGAGCGTGGACGCTAACAACGGCGTCTGCGTCGCTTCGGCGGCTTCACATAACGCCTTATCGGGCACCACGCTATCGGTAAAAATCACCGCCGCTGGTGCGCCAGCAAAGAGCGCATCCACCGTTTCGGCAAAGGCGCTGGCGCTCAAAGTCGCTAAATAGGTTTGCTCCTGCTGCCCAATCACCTGCAAGCGATTGGGATGAATGCAGTTGAGCGAGCCAATCAAGGATTGGCGCAGTTGGCTGGGATCGGTCGTGCGCAAGGGACGGGCGGTGCGTGGTTTAGGCGTCAACCAATGCAGCTTGAGCTGGGGGCCGGTTTGCGCAATCAATGCTTGCAAGCTGTCGATCATCGCGGCGACAAAGAATCAGCGGGTATTGAGGACTTGCAACAGCGCAGCAGCAGACTCTGCACCGCGCAATTGCTCGCGGATGGTGGGATCGCTGAACAGACCAGCGAGTTGGGCGAGCAGACGTAAATGTTCGTCATTGGCTTCATCCGGCACCAGCAAGGCAAACGCCAAATCAACCACTTGCCCGTCGGTCGCATCATAATCAACACCTTGATTTAACTGCACAAAAGCGCCAATCACGCTGCTGACATCCTTGGTGCGGGCGTGCGGCAGCCCGATGCCGTGCCCCAAGCCCGTGCTGCCCAAGCGTTCGCGTTCAACCAACCGCTCAAACACGGTGGCGACCTCAAGGCGCGGCTGGGCGCTGGCCAACAACTGCGCCAAAGTTTCCAACAGCCGCTTCTTGCTGGTGAGTTCCAGCCCGCATTGAATTCGGGTTTCGTTAATTAAATCTGTACTGAACATGATGCAAAATCCGAGTCTTGCCACGCACCACAGCGGCGCAAATGAATCATGCGCCCATTCCAAATTTCAATAAAAAACACCTCGAACGGAGTGAAAATCCGTTCAAGGTGTATTGCGCTAAAAGTCAAGATGCGCTGCATTGAATCAGTGCGCGAACGCCACCATCACTATTCATCCATCTCATTGAGTTTGACCGCGTTACCGCGATGGTTGCCCTTCTTTTCTTTGAGGCGCAACACCTGCCGGTCGAGCTTATCAACCAGCGCATCAATTGCGGCATACATATCTTCGTGTACCGCATCAGCAAAGACCGGGCCGCCGTTCACATGCAGCGTGGCCTCGGCTTTCTGATCAAGTTTTTCCACACTGAGCACAACGTGCGCAGTGATGACGTGGTCGAAATGACGCGCCATGCGCTCGAATTTGTCCTCGACATAACTTCTCAGCGCGTCAGTAATATCGATGTGATGACCCGTCAGATTAATCTGCATTTTTTATAGCTCCAGTAGTATTCAAACAGCCTGTTAATTCAGACGTTTGCGCTCATTCGAGGGAGGGATACCCATCGCCTCGCGGTATTTGGCAACGGTTCGCCGCGCAACTTGAATCCCCTGATCTGCCAAATCCTTGGCAATTTTATCGTCACTCAAGGGTTTCTTGGTGGATTCTGCCGCAATTAATTTGCGAATCAGCGCCCGAATTGCGGTAGACGAACATTCGCCGCCAGAAGCAGTGGTGACATGCGATGAAAAAAAGTATTTGAATTCAAATGTGCCACGCGGCGTATTCATATATTTCTGCGTCGTCACCCGCGACACGGTGGATTCATGTAAATCCAACGCTTCAGCGATGTCACGCAAAATCAATGGCCGCATTCCTTCATCACCGCGCTCAAAAAAATCCTGCTGCAATTCAACAATTTTTGCACCAACGCGCAGCACTGTTTCATTGCGACTGGCGAGGCTTTTAATCAACCACCGCGCTTCTTGCAAATGGTTTTTTAACAGCGCCCCGCTCGGACTTTGATCGGAACGACGAATGAGATTGAGATATTCCGCATTCACGCGCAGCTTGGGCGCGATCTCGCTATTCAACTCCACGCGCCAGCGTCCTTCAATTTTATGGACAAAAATATCCGGCACGATGTATTCCGGCGCCGGACTCGCAATCACCGCACCCGGACGCGGCTGGAGCGAGCGAATCAGCGCCAGCGCCGCGTGAATCTCGCTTTCCGCCACCCCGCCGCACAATTTCAATAACGCCGGAATATCTTTGCGCGGCAGCGCCTCAAAACCCGTGCGGCAAATGGTCAGCGCCAACTGACAGTGCGGCGTCTCCGGCGGCAATTGGCGCAACTGAATCAGCAAACATTCCTGCAAATGCCGCGCTCCCACGCCCGCCGGATCAAGCGCCTGCACCCGATACAACAGCGTTTGCACCTCGTCTGCGCCAATGCTCGGATCACCCAGCGTCGCCACCAATTCCTCTATCTCGCAGCGCAGATAACCATCGGCATCAATCGCATCAATGATGACCTGCGCAATCATCAGATCGCGCTCGCTCAAATGACTCAATTGCAACTGCCACAGCAAATGATCGTACAGCGTCAGCGGGCGACTTTGCTGGGTGAGCGGATCAAACTCATCATCACCAGACCCGCTGCCGCTGCTGGACGCATAGCTGTCAAACACATCATCCCACTGCGTATCAACCGGCAACTCATCTGGCATCTCGCTGGATTCTGCCGGCACTTCCCGCTCCGCCAGCGCCTCTTGCTGCGCATACGACGGCTCTGGATCGGGCTGCGGCGCGAGCCGCATATCATCGGCCTCTGCCGCGAGAAAGCGTTCTGCCTCGTCGCCTTCCTCCAGCATCAGATTGGTATCCAGCGCCTCTTGAATCTCTTTTTGCAGCTCGAGCGTTGACAATTGCAGCAGCTTGATCGCCTGTTGCAACTGCGGCGTCATCGTGAGGTGTTGACCGAGGCGGAGCTGGATTGAAACCTTCATAAAATCGCGTGGGCGCCTTAGTCCTAGTTCGCGTGCCAAAGTAGGCAATTGAGAATTGTGGCAACAGCGCAACTGTCACCGGCAATGTGGGTTGAATCGTAACATCAAACACCGCGTCGGGTTGACCGCTGCTGGATCGCTTCACATCGCAAAATCCGCGCCGAGATACACCTCACGGACGTGCTGATCGGCCAGCAACACGCTCGGCACCCCGGCAGCAATCACCTTCCCATCGCTGATGATGTAACCCCGGTCGCAAATCGCCAGCGTTTCGCGGACGTTATGATCGGTAATCAGCACGCCGATGTTGCGCTCGCGCAGATGCGTCACGATTGCCTTGATGTCGCCCACCGCAATCGGATCGACGCCCGCAAATGGCTCATCAAGCAGCAACACCTCCGGCGCTGTCACCAGAGCGCGGGCAATTTCCAACCGCCGCCGCTCGCCACCAGACAAACTCAGCGCCAGCGATGCGCCAACGTGCGCAATGCCCAATTCATCCAACAATTCATCGCAGCGGTGCTCGCGTTCGGCCGGCGTCAGATCGCGGCGCAGTTCGAGAATGGCCAAGATATTGGCGCGAGCAGTGAGCTTGCGGAATACCGACGGCTCCTGCGCCAAATAGCTCAATCCCGCCCGCGCCCGGCGGTGCATCGGCTGATGGGTGATGTCCTGACCGTTGAGCAAAATCCGCCCCTGATCGGCAGCCAGCAGCCCGACGATGAGATAAAAGCAGGTTGTTTTGCCCGCACCGTTGGGGCCGAGCAGCCCGACCACTTCACCCGCATTCACCGCCACGCTGACGCCGCGCAACACCTCGCGCCCGCGATAACTTTTATGCAACTGCTCCACTTGCAACACGCTCATCGCTGACTGCCGCTCCGTCCGGCAGGTGCAGCGGTTTCTGGCGTGATCGTGATCTTCACCCGCCCGCTGCCGCCAGCGCGAAACTGCGCGTGGGCGCGGTCATAAATAATCCGCTCGCTCGCCAACCGATCTGTGCCCTGCACCAGCAGCCCATCGCCGATCAAAATCAATTCCTCTTTCACCGCGTCATATTCCATCCGCAGCGCCGACGCCTGCACCATGCTGGCCTTGGCGTCCAATTGCTGCTGATAGCGCACCGGCTTACCCAGCGCGATGATGAAGCGCGGCTGGCGATTTTCTTGATGATAAACAGTGACATGATCGGCAGTGAGCCGCAAACTACCCTGCGTCACAACCACCTGTCCGACATACACGCTGGTGCCGTCCGCCTCGCGCACTTCCACATCATTGGCTTCAATCAACAGCGGTTGCTGCGCATCCGCTTGCAGCGCCCACGCCGCTGGCTGCCCCAGCAGCGCCAGCACAACACCCAGCACCAGTTGACGATTCATCACAACAGCGATTCTCCAGACGGCGGCGCTGGCGCGGCAGCAGGCGTGATTTGAAGCTGGGTGCGCCCGTGAAACGTCAGACGCGCTGGGTGCGCGTACCACAGTTGCATCGTCGGAGCCGTCAGCGTGTCAGCGCCGCTGATGATGCGCACCGGCTGCTCGGTCGCCGCCAGCGCCTGCTCGCGCCACAAATCAAGCTGCGTGGTGAACAGTTGCAGCGGACGCTGGTGCGCAACGGCGGCGCGATTGATTTCGACATTACCCAGCAAGCGTATCTGCGCCCCGCTTTGAAAAATCAGCCCTTGATCCGCTCGCGCCGTCCAATTGCCGTCGGTCGCGTGTAGCAGCGCAACGCGGGGCTGCGTCAATTCGGAGAGATTTTCGGCAACAAAATGCTGCACCTGACTGGCAGAGAGCTGGCGCAGCGGCTGCCCGTTGGCGTCGGTTTCCACTGCCGTGAGTTGCCAGACTTGATGATCGGGCAGACGCGGGCGCGGCGGCGCAGTGATGGTTGATGGTGCGGTGTGCAGATGCCACCACGCCCAGCCGCCAGTAATGGCAAAACTCATTGCCAACAGGAGCTGGCGCGAGTTGACGCTCGGCAGATGAAAGTGGGAAAAATGCAACATGCGCTGCTGGCGCTGATTCAACCAAATCGCCCCATCACTCGCTCTAAATTGCCCTGCGCCGACAAAATCAACTCGCACACCTCCCGCGCTGCGCCGCGCCCACCGGCGGCTTTGGTACGCAGATGCGCCTGTTCCTGCACTCGCGGATGGGCATCGCTCACCGCAATTGCCAGCCCGACCAGCCGCATGATCGGCAAATCCACCACGTCATCGCCAACGTAGGCAATCGCCGCATCGGTCAGCGCCAGCTTCTGCTTCAATTCCGCATACGCCGGCAATTTGTCTTGATAGCCCTGATACACCTCAGCAATGCCAAGGCTCGCCATCCGCCGCTGCACCACCTGCGAGGTGCGCCCGGTAATCACCGCCAGCCGCACGCCGGTACTTTGCAACAGCGTCATGCCCAGCCCGTCGCGGGAATTGAAGGCCTTGTATTCCTGACCATCGTCACCGAGAAACAGGCTGCCGTCAGTCAGCACCCCGTCAACATCAAAGATCACCAAACGAATGTGGGCAGCGCGTTCGAGCAAAGTAGCCATACCGTGATAACCTAAAATTTGATGATGAAAGTGTGGTTAAACTGTTGATTGCGTTATCTGTTTTCAGAAGACGCCCGCCCGCAGCAGATCGTGCATATTCAGCGCCCCCACCAGCCGCCGCTCCGCATCGACGACCAATAACCCGTTGATTGCTTTCGCTTCCATGAGTTGCAGCGCCTCCACCGCCAGCGCCTCCGCAGCGATGGTGGCACCGGGGCGCGTCATCACCGCATCAATCACCGTCTCCTGCACCGGCAGCCCGCGATCCAGCGTCCGCCGTAAATCGCCATCCGTGAACACGCCAATCACTACGCCACTGCCATCAATCACCGCGCTCATGCCCAGCCCTTGGCGCGACATTTCCAGCAACGTCGGCAACAGCGCCGTGCCGCTCGTCACCACCGGCACCCGCTCATCGCGGTGCATCACGTCGCTGACGTGCAGCAATAAACGGCGACCGAGGCTGCCGGCCGGATGCGAACGGGCGAAATCATCAGCGGTGAAGCCGCGCCGTTCCAGCACCGCAATCGCCAACGCATCGCCCATCGCCAGCGCCGCCGTCGTGCTCGCAGTTGGCGCGAGTCCCAGCGGGCAGGCTTCGCTGGTGACGCTGATGTCGAGCGTGGCGGCAGCTTCGCGGGCGAGCGTGGAGTCCGGGCGACCGGTCAGCGTGATCAGCGGGACGCCGAGCCGTTTTAAGCGCGGTAACAGCATGAGCAGTTCAGCGGTTTCGCCAGAATTGGAAATGGCAAGCACCACGTCGCGGGGCGTGATCATGCCGAGATCGCCGTGACTGGCTTCGCCGGGGTGAACGAAAAAAGCGGGAGTGCCGGTGCTCGCCAAGGTCGCCGCGATCTTGCCGCCGATGTGCCCGGATTTGCCCATGCCTAACACGACGATCCGCCCGTCACATGCCAGCAAATAGCAGCAGGCAGCGACAAAGGCGGCATCAATCCGGTCAGCGAGCGCGGCGACGGCGGCAGCTTCAGTTGTAATCACCGCTCGCCCCAGCGTTTGCAATTGCGCGGCGTCGTCCGGGGTGAGCGTGGCGGGTGGAATGCCGAGCTGGCGCGGGGTGGCGGAGGTCAGCACGGTTTTTTGTACCCGCACAGCAACGCCCATTCCTCCCGCTCTCGCACCGGCGCGAGTGCAATTTGTGCGGCATACGCGGCACTCACCTGCGCCACCTGCGTGGTGAGAATGCCGGACAACGCGAGCTGACCGGCGGGGCGCAATAAACCGCTGAGACGCGGGGCGAGCGTGACCAATGGCTCGGCGAGAATGTTGGCGCACACAAAATCCACCGGCGGCGTGGTCAGCTCTTCGGGTGTACAGACCGTCAACTGCGCCGCCACGCCGTTGGCCTGCGCGTTATCTCGCGTGGCCGTCAACGCCTGCGGATCGTGATCGACTGCGATAGCCCGCGCCGCGCCGAGTTTTAAGGCAGCAATCGCCAAAATGCCCGAGCCGCAGCCGTAATCCAGCACCGTCGCGCCCGCCAATGCCGCCCCGTCCAGCCACTCCAAACACAGCGCCGTCGTCGCGTGATGACCGGTGCCAAACGCCAAGCCGGGGTCTAACGCCACGATGATCGCATCCGGCTCCGCTGGCGCTTGCCCGTGCGGACATACCCACAGCCGCTGCCCAAAGCGCGTCGGCTTAAACGTATCGAGCCACACCCGCTCCCACACCTGATCTTCAATCCGCGCAATGTTCGGCGCAGCACCGGGCTGCGCCGCCAACGCCAGCGCCAACCGCTCCACCACCGCTTGCGACTCTGGATCGCAATCAAACAACGCCAACAGCGTCACTTGTGACCACAGCGGCGTTGCGCCCGGCGCAGGTTCGAGCTGCGGCTCATCGCCCGCATCGCTCAAAGTGACGGACAATGCGCCCGCCAATTCCAAATTGAGCGCATTCGCTTCCGCTTGTTCACGCGGCACCGTAAATGACAGTTGTAACCAAGGCATGAGCGACAATTACATCCCTAATTTCTTTTCGAGATAGTGAATGTTAGCACCGCCAGCGAGAAATGCTCCATCGCGTAAAATAGCGCGTTGCAATTTAATGTTGGTATTGATGCCTTCAATCACCGTTTCCCGCAGAGCATTATTCATTCGCGCAATTGCGGATTGACGATCTTCACCGTGTGTAATTAACTTTCCAATCATCGAATCATAATAACGCGGCACGGTATAACCAGAATAAATGTGCGTTTCTAACCGCACACCGGGCCCGCCGGGCGCATGAAAATCGGTGATCTTACCCGGACACGGCATAAAGGTTTCCGAATCCTCCGCGTTAATACGGCATTCAATTGCATGACCCCGCCACACAATATCTTTTTGTGCATAACGCAATGGCTCACCGGCAGCAATTAAAATCTGCTCTTTCACAATATCAACTCCAGTCACCATTTCCGTCACCGGATGCTCAACCTGCACCCGCGTATTCATCTCAATGAAATAAAACTGGCCGTTTTCATACAAAAACTCAAAGGTACCCGCGCCGCGATAACCGATGCTGCGACACGCCTCCGCGCAACGTTCACCAATTGTGGCACGTTGCTCCGCCGTGAGACCGGGTGCTGGCGCTTCTTCAACTACCTTTTGATGACGGCGCTGCATAGAACAATCGCGTTCACCGAGATGAATTGCGTTTCCCATTTGATCGGCAAGAATTTGAAACTCAATATGGCGTGGATTCTCCAAATACTTTTCCATATACACCATATCATTATTAAATGCCGCTGCTGCTTCCGCTTTGGTTAAGGAAATCGCATTGAGCAACGTCGCTTCTGAATGCACCACGCGCATTCCCCGTCCGCCACCGCCACCGGACGATTTAATAATAATGGGATACCCAATATCCCGCGCTAATTCCAGCGTGCGTTTCTTATTCTCATCAATCGGGCCATCTGAGCCGGGAACGCACGGCACTCCTGCTGCTTTCATCGCCGCAATCGCGGAAACTTTATCGCCCATTAAGCGAATGGTCTCCGGACGCGGGCCAATGAAAATAAAGCCAGAGCGTTCCACGCGCTCCGCAAAATCTGCGTTTTCCGATAAAAACCCATAGCCGGGATGAATGGCAACCGTATCAGTGACCTCGGCGGCACTAATCAATGCCGGCACATTGAGATAACTGTGCAGCGAAGATGCCGGACCAATACACACTGATTCATCCGCTAATAAAACGTGCTTCAAATCACGATCCGCTTCGGAATGAACCGCGACCGTTTTGATGCCAAGTTCGCGGCAGGCGCGTAAAATGCGCAGCGCAATTTCACCGCGATTGGCAATTAGAATCTTCTCAATCATTGCAGCCATGAGGAGGACATCTTTAGTAAAAGGAAGGAGCGTTTGCAGCAAGTGCAAACGCCAAGAAAGTGTGCTTTTTTATTCAATCACAAACAGCGGTTGATTGTATTCAACTGGCTGTCCGTTTTCGACCAAAATGCGTTTTACAGTGCCGGCTTGCTCGCATTCGATTTGATTGAGAATTTTCATTGCCTCAATAATGCACAGCGTGTCGCCAGCCTTGACTGTTAAACCTTCCTCAATAAAAGGTTTTGCGCCCGGTGATGGAGCGCGATAAAAGGTGCCAACCATTGGCGAACGCACAATTTCCCGATCTAATCCGGCTAATGGATCGTCATCAGTGGGTATTGGCACGGCTGGAGTCGCGGCGCCAGATGGCGCTTGCGGCGGCATAGACGCGCCTTGTGGCATGTAATACGCTGGCGGCGTCGCGGAATAGCGACTAATACGCACTGATTCTTCACCTTCGTGAATTTCGATCTCTGCTACATCGGATTGCTCCAAGAGTTCAATCAGTTTTTTGACCTTGCGGATGTCCATAATCATGGGTTCTCGTTCGTATCAATATGCGCTAAACGCGAGAGCGCAGCGCGTAACGCCAGCGCGTAACCTTCAGCACCGAGTCCGCTAATAACACCCACTGCAATATCTGAAAAATAAGAGTGAGTGCGAAATGACTCGCGAGCGTACACATTCGATAAATGTACTTCAATGAAGGGTAACGCGACGGCAAGCAAAGCATCGCGGAGAGCGATGCTGGTGTGGGTGAAAGCGGCGGGATTAAACAGAATGAACTGCACTCCATCAGCGCGAGCGCGATGAATAGTCTCAATGAGAACATATTCAGCATTACTTTGAATAAACGCGAGTGAAAAACCGGCGGCTTGTGCCATCTGCGTCAATTCGTGGTGAATATCGGCCAGCGTGGTGTGCCCATAGTGTCCCGGTTCGCGGGTGCCGAGCAGATTTAAATTCGGCCCATTCAAAACCAAGATTGTGGCCATCACGGTTTGCCTATCCAAAGGGGTTGCGGGTGGGAGGTGGGCGCTGGTTCACAAGGAACAGCGGCAAATCGCGGCGAATTGTGCGGATATTGCACAATCTTGTCTAGTGATTGGCGTCCCAGAATGTCCCGAACGGGGCTGGATGGCGTGGGATCAATGCGGAGCGGCGGCGATGGTGCGGCGAATTATGCTAAATTGACTCTATTGAGCGGGAAATGTCCACAAAAATAAAATTAGGAATAAAAACAATGCGCAAACGACTGTTAGCTATTTTATTCGGCGGATGTGTGTGTTGCAATTTATATGGCTGCACTTCCCGCAATTGGTTTGAGGGTATCAAGGGAATGCAAAAACAGGATTGTTATAAACTTGAAAGCTCCAGCGCAAGACAAAGCTGTTTAGGTTCGGTTGAGGAACAAAATTATGATCGTTATCAAGCAGACCGAGAAACGATTATTAGAGACCGCTGAATCAATCATTGGCGCAAGCGGTTATTGCACTGTGGCATAACTTTTAACGCTTGCATACGTTTCACCCGGTTGTATAGTTCGGATTCTTTGCAGCATTCAGCGCAATAAAACACATAAAAAACCCGCTCACCAAGTGAATTGGAAGCGGGTTTTTCATTGCGCCGGTGCGTTATTGCGGGTTGGTAGTCAGCAGCGCGTGGTCAGCAATAAATGCCTCCAGCCGCTGCAATAATTCTGGAAAACGATCCACAAAAAACAACGGTTGCGTCTCGCGGGGATTATTCGGGCTGGTTTCATTGCGCCCGTATTGCAAACCCTCAGCAGTGAGATTCCAAAATCGCTTAATCTCATTGCCGCGCCCTTTGCGTGAAAGATGCTCCAGAATACCCAATTTCTCAAGTGTTGGATTCACAACTCTGGCGACATGATGACCGAGTGGATGATCCATTTCTTTCAATAGCGTAGTAATGGCTTTCACCAATGGTTCATCAACATAAGCAGGCAGGAAATTCGGATTGATGCCTTTAGCATCACACAAAGAACTGAGCATCCGAATCTTGCTGGTATCTGACATGCGCAGAATTCTTGCGGCAGATTCTGCAATTTGAATCTCAAATGCCGGTGCATACGGCAATGCGGAAGTGATGTATTGAGAAGGAGCTTGCGATGGAGTTGATAATGCGGCTTCGAGTTCCTGCCAGCGTTGTATTACTTTGAATCGCGCCTTGGCGTCGTAACCAGTCAATAAAGTCAGGGTGTGATCTTTGTCAAGACTGATTGATGCGATGCGCTTTGTCTGGGCGTCTAATTCAAGCGTAACACCTTGAATTCCTTGATAACTCAAAACTGAGTTATCTTGTAAATCATAGACTTGCGTGATCATGGCACGGATATCCCGCAACACATTGTCGTGACGCTTGCCTGTCAATTCCGCAATCTCGCGGGATGTCATCGTGACAGATGACGGAAGGGAATTATTTTGCGAGACCATAAAAGGCTCTCCTAGTCGATTTTCTCAAGCCTAAAAGTTAGGCATCCCGTAGGGGCTTGAGACCGCGACTAGACGGCGGGTTTATTCGTGGGATTGACCCCTTATTTCACCGCACCCCCACGATATGCTTTGAATCGTGGCGTTGTATTGCGCAATCAAAATTAGTATAAAACCGCTATACTTTCGTGTACGGGTAACGCTAGTCGGTGTGTCTCAAGCACCTGAGACATAGAAGACCACAATCATTAAAAACTGTCAACTGCAATCAACAAAAATCTGATTAAACCCGTTTCCGGCGTTGTCGCTTTTACGGAGCAACGGATGCGGTGAGTTGTTGATACCGCTCGAATAGAAAAGCCACGCGCTCGGTGTCGCCATTAAACTTCTGTTTAGAATAGACCGCATCAACGGCTGCATCTAATTGACGATGCGCGGTGACTAATTCCGGCGACATGATATTTGGATCGTAAAGAGTAGCAAGTGACGTGTTTGGGAATTGCTTGCGAATGTCCAGCACTGTTTGCGCTGCGGTTTCAATGCGCTGTTGCTGTTGCTGAGTGATTGATGCTGGCCACGGAAAGTTATTGTAAACGATATTGATTGAATAATTGTAACTGCTACCAAGGCGACCGCAAACAGTGCGCACCCAAGCCATGTGCATCATTGACGTTAAAATGCCAAAGTGATAATTCGACGCATTGGGAATCATCTCAAGTTTATTCCCCGCGATATGATGTGCTGGAAGAAATTGAATTGGAATATACACGCGGCGCTCGGATGACACACAAGGAATCGCAAGATAGCGCGTTGTAGGCTGGCGTATTTCGCCAAATAAATGTGAAGAATTCGCCAACGCATTGGTCGTTACCCGCTGACTATTGCAACGATGCTGGCGTACTTTTTCAATCCGCGCCATCACCGCAGACATTTGTTTGATTTCGCTTAACGGACAATCAACTAACCATAAACAATAACGCGGAATTGCGTTAATCAAATCATCGCCCATTGAAAAAGGACGTATCCATGCTGCCGCTTGTGGTTCCAGCGTTAAAAACTGCTCCTTTTCATCTTCAGAAAACAGCAGATGCCCACCATCGTTTGGCATTGATCCAAACACGATGCGCGGCGCAGCAGATAATGGAGTGCGCCGATGAGTTAAAACAACATCTGGCGCATCAACTAAATAAGGATTGATACGATTGACAGCAACTTTGTATGGCGCAGATCGCACTGTTTTATAATCAAAGAGTTGTTTTTCTTTTATATCACACAATGCAAAACCAACGATCACGCATTCCACCGTTGCATTGCTTTTTGCTTCATTTGACCAGTGAAACGTGCGATGGGCAAAATGAATTTTAACGCCGCGCTTTAATAAATCAGACCACAACAGCCCAACTTGTTCACCTTGACTTATTGAATTTGTTGCAACAAATGCGGTTTTTACGGCGCTGTTGTCCGCCATATAATCAACGGCTTTGCGAAACCACGCGGCAACAAAATCTAAAACGCCCGCGCCTTTAATATCATGGAAAACCTGCGCTAAATCCTGTTTTTGCGCAGGTGTTTGATAGGCTTTACCAATAAACGGCGGATTCCCTAAAATGTAATTTAATTCCGTTAGCGGCACCACCTCACGCCAATCAATTTGTAGCGCATTGCCGTGACGAATTGTCGCGGAATGCGTGAGCGGAATGCGTAAATAGTATTGCCCGAATTCCTGAGAAGCCACTTGATTCATTTGATGATCGGTGAGCCACAGCGCCGTTTGGGCAATTTGCGCTGGAAATTCCTCAATTTCAATGCCATAAAACTGATTGACGTTGCACAGAATGTTAAACTCGCCCACGCCAATTGACAAATTTTTAGACGCCCAAAATAGCGCCCGCAACACCTCCAATTCAAGCAAGCGCAATTCCCGATAGACAATGACCAGAAAATTGCCGCAACCGCAAGCTGGATCAAGGAATTTTAAGCTGGCGAGCTGTTCTTGAAACGCAAATAAATTGCTTTTGCTCTGCCGTTTGACGCGCTCAAATTCGGCTCGCAGTTCATCTAAAAATAACGGTTTAATCAGTTTTAAGATATTCGTTTCTGAGGTGTAATGTGCGCCCAGATGACGGCGATTTTTAGCGTCCATCACCGCTTGTAATAAAGCGCCAAAGATCGCAGGTGAAATCCGCTCCCAATCCAAAGCGCAACCTTCCAATAAAAGCTCGCGCATTTCCCGATCAAAGGCAGCAGTGGGCAATTGTTCGGCAAACAATTGACCGTTAATATAACGAAACGCGGCAAGCTGCGGATCAAGACGGGTTAAACGGTTTTCGTGCGGAGTATTCAATACTTCAAAACAATTTGCCAGCCATTGCGCTAAATCTTGTCCATCTTCAGCAGTGCGTTGTTCAATTAAATCTTGAAATTGATTCACTGCAAAAATGCCGGTATGTTCGGCAAATAAACAAAACACCAGCCGCACTAAATACACTTCCAACGCATGACCGTCATAACCGATTGTTTTTAATTTGTCATGCAATAAACCCATGCACTCGGCAGCTTTCAGATTGATTGGCTCTTGCTCCGCTAATTCCCACGATATGCAAATTTTTGAACGCATAGATTTAACCGATATTCAAGCGAATGTCAGCGCGGCATTGCCGCTTCAATACTAAAACAATCCTCATTATTTCCATTTTTACCGAATGCTTCAATACAGCGATAGATGAAGCGATGCCATTCAATAATAAACGTTAAATTAACTGGAAGATGTGAGCTTTTTCCGGCGTTTCGGTGGTTGCGGATCAAACGGTGCAGTGAGTTGTTGATACCGCTCGAATAGAAAAGCGACGCGATCCGTATCACCACTGAACTTCTGTTTGGAATACGCTGCATCGACCGCACGATCTAATTGACGATGCGCTTTAACCAATTCGGCAGGCATCGTTATAGTTGTCCGCAAAACTAACCATACAGCACCCAAGGCACGAACTGTTCTATCCAGCCCTTGGCATAGCTTGATGATTTGCTGAATACAGCCCAAGAATCAGAGATGACTGACTTTAAGTACTCATTAGAATAGATAAATTCTACAGAAACTTCCCGCTTAATAGATTTCCATATTTGTTCAATTGGGTTGAGATCAGGACAATAAGGAGGAAGAAATAAGAGTGATATACCAAGTGTGTCTGCTGTATTTTTAACTTCGTATGAAGTGTGACTACTGTAATTGTCCAAAACAACAATAATAGCGTCATAGTCCATGTTAGCTTGCTTAATTTTTGTTAAAAAATTAGCAATTGACTCTTTCTTTGAGTTTTGGAGAAAATCTATTGTGTTTATTCCAACTGCTGCATAAAATCCAATGGTATTAGATTGGTATTTTGAGGTATTTTTTACTATATAGTCGATCCAACATAAAATGATTACAAATGACAGGCAAACAAAGCATCAACTGAGCAATGGTTCCTTTTACGAATCGCTTTTGCTTTTGCCCAATAGTTTTCAATCGGATTTAAGTCAGGTGAATATGGTGGCAAGTATTCTAAAATATGCCCGCTTTCTTTAATCTTTTGCTGAATATCTTGTCTTTTATGAAAAGCGGCATTATCCATAACAAGNACTATATCACCACAACCAACGTGCCAAAACCTAACGGTGTTAGCTGTTGTTTGTGGACTCGCTTCATCTAAGTAGCCAATTGCTATTCTTTCACGAGAAAATCCCTTTTCTTCCAAAGTGTTATATGTATCTTCTACTCTTGACATCAGCGTCTCTTCTGCATCTACTGGACGCCTATAATCATGCGGATAAGGTTTTGAAAAGTGCAGATTCAGTTTTTTTTTAGAATCCTTGCCACCTGTGACAGAGAGAGTTTAACATGCCACACTTGTTCAATTAGATTAGAGACTTCTTCTGTTAACCAGTTAGGCTTTTTTGAAAGCATGGTTTTTAGTTTTTCTAAGTCATCATCACTTAGTTTAGGAGGACGTCCAGAAGGTTTATCAGATTTGTGGAAGGGAGATACAATTCCTTCATAACCATGTTCGTTCCACATCCGAATCCAGACGTAAGCGGTCGATTTTGCAACTGCAAAAAGAACGCACGCTTTATCTAAATCATAAGATAAGTTTTTTAAGTTATTCAGAAAAGCAAGTCTATACTGAACTGTCTTCTTCACGTCTTAAGAAATTCAAAAGTTGGTCTTCGTTGCACAGTTTCACTGTCGTAAGCTCCTACATTTTCTCTTAAGTATAGTATGTTTTGCGGATAACTATAATTGCCTGACTGACCATTCATACCATTACGGAGTTTGTTTTGATGACCAACAGTTTTAACGCTAAAACCACGCTCACCGTCGCCGGTTTGCATTATGAGTTTTTCAACCTTGATGCCGTACCGAATAGCGCCCGGCTGCCGTATTCATTAAAAATTCTGCTCGAAAACTTATTGCGTCATGAAGACGGAATCACCGTCACTGCGGATGACATTGCGTATTTCAGCACTTGGAATGCGCAGGCCGAACCGGATAAAGAAATCCAATACCGCCCGGCGCGAGTGTTAATGCAAGATTTTACTGGTGTTCCCGCAGTCGTTGATTTAGCTGCGATGCGCGATGCCATGCGTGAACTCGGCGGCGATCCGTCACAAATCAATCCGTTGCAACCCGCAGAATTGGTGATTGATCATTCGGTGCAGGTGGATTATTTCGGCAGTGATGATGCCTTTGCATTGAATGCAGAACGCGAATTCGAGCGCAATCAAGAACGCTATAACTTTTTGAAATGGGGTCAGAATGCGTTTGCCGGTTTTAAGGTCGTTCCACCCGATACCGGTATCGTGCATCAAATCAATGTTGAATACCTCGCACGGGTGATTTTTACGAATACGTTGAATAATACTACGCAGGTTTATTTTGATACCTGCGTTGGTACTGATTCGCATACGACAATGGTCAATGGAATTGGCGTATTAGGTTGGGGCGTCGGCGGTATTGAAGCCGAGGCGTCGATGTTGGGGCAACCGGTGTCGATGCTGGTGCCCAAGGTCGTCGGCTGCAAACTCACCGGCACGTTGCGCGACGGCGTGACCGCGACCGATTTGGTGTTGACCATCGTCGAACGGCTGCGCAAACACGGCGTGGTCGGCAAGTTTGTTGAATTTTATGGTAGTGCAATCAGCAGCTTACCGATGGGAGAGCGCACCACGATTGCCAACATGGGGCCGGAATATGGCGCGACCTGCGGCCTGTTTCCGATTGACCAGATCACGCTCGATTATCTGCGCCAAACCGGACGCGATGCCGCGCAGCTCGCGCTCATTGAGGCGTATTGCAAGGCGCAGGGCGTCTGGTACACGGCGGACGCGGCGGACGCGGCGGAAGCCGATTATTCGGAAACGCTGGAAATCGACCTCGGCGCGGTGGTGCCGTCGCTGGCGGGGCCGAAACGGCCGCAGGATCGCGTTGCGTTGAGCGATATGGCAACGCATTTTCCTAACGCATTGGCGGCGTTGAAAAAAGAGCGCAATTTGCCTGACAAAGGCGCGGCGACCGCCGTCATCAACGGGCAGCCGGTGGAATTGCGCGACGGCTCAATTGTGATCGCCGCGATCACTTCCTGCACCAACACCTCCAATCCGAGCGTGATGTTAGCGGCCGGTTTGGTGGCACAAAAAGCGGCAGCAATCGGTTTGAAATCAGCGCCTTGGGTGAAAACTGCGTTTGGCCCCGGCTCGCTAGCGGTGACGCGCTATCTTGACCGCGCTGGCTTGACTGAACCGTTAAAAGCGTTGGGATTTCATAACGTTGGCTACGGCTGCACGGTCTGCATCGGCAATTCCGGCCCGCTGCCTGCGCCGGTTTCGCAAGCCATCGCTGACCACGAGCTGTGCGCGGTGTCGATTTTGTCGGGCAATCGCAATTTTGAGGGGCGCGTTCACGCGGAAGTGCGGATGAATTACCTCGCCAGCCCGCCGCTGGTGGTCGCGTATGCCATCGCCGGGCGGATTGATTTTGATCCTGAGCGCGAACCGCTGACGCAGGATGCCAACGGGCAGCCGGTCTATTTGCGCGACATTTGGCCGACACAAACTGAAGTGAATCAAGCAGTTGCGGCACATGTCACCGCCGCTGAATTCACCGCTGCGTATGCCAACATTTACGCCGGCGATGCGCGTTGGCAATCGCTCGCTGCGCCGACCAGCCAGACCTATGAATGGCCAGCGGCGTCAACTTATATCCGCAAACCGCCGTATTTTGACGGCATGACGCGGGAAATTGCGCCGATTGCCGACCTCAGTGGAGCGCGATGTTTAGCGGTGCTCGGCGATTCAATTACTACCGATCACATTTCGCCAGCCGGATCAATTAAAGCGAATTCACCGGCGGGACAATATCTGCTGGCGCAAGGGGTGGAAGTCAAGGATTTCAACAGCTTAGGGGCACGACGCGGCAATCACGAGGTAATGATGCGCGGCACCTTTGCCAATTTACGACTGCGCAATTTAATGGCACCCGGTACAGAAGGCGGCGTCACAGTGCATCATCCGAGTGGTGAACAATTGTCGATTTATGATGCCGCAATGCGTTATCAATCCGAATTAACGCCGGTGATTCTTTTAGCGGGTAAAGAATACGGTTCTGGCTCGTCACGCGATTGGGCAGCAAAAGGCCCACGTTTATTGGGAGTGCGGGCAGTAATTGCGGAAAGTTATGAACGGATTCATCGTTCTAATTTAGTTGGCATGGGCATTTTACCATTAGAATTTATGAATGGCGAGAATGCACAATCATTGGGTTTAACTGGCGCAGAAACCTTTGCGATTATCGGCTTAAATAATGGCGAGGCAAAACAGGTGACGGTGCAGGCAATTGCTGCAACGGGCGCGATGATTGAATTCAACGCCAAGGTGCGGATTGATACGCCGAACGAAGTAGATTATTACCGCCACGGCGGTATTTTGCCGTATGTGCTGCGGCGGTTGGTGGGTTAATTGCGTCATGGCATCGCAGCATTTAATCATTGCTGCGATGCTGTTATTTTTCAGTGCGATGTGAATATAGGAGAAATAATGCCGCTTTCTTGGAATGAAATAAAAACGCGGGCGGTGGCTTTTGCGCAACGTTGGCACGATGCCGCGAGTGAAAACAGCGAAGCCAAGCCATTTTTAATTGATTTTTTTGAAGTGTTCGGGATTACTAATAAGCGGCTGGCAACGTTTGAATATGCCGTGAAAAAATATGGCGGTAAAGCGGGCTTTATTGATTTATTCTGGCCGGGCGTGTTAATCGTAGAAATGAAAAGTCGCGGCAAAAACTTGGCGCTGGCTTATCAGCAAGCAATGGAGTACTGCGCCGGAATTAAAGAACACGATTTACCGCGTTATGTGTTGGTATCGGATTTTGCAACGCTGCAACTCACCGATTTAGAAACGAATCATACGCTGACTTTTCCTTTAGCCGATTTCGTCACGCATATCAGCGCCTTTGGTTTTATTGCGGGTTATACGACGCAGGTGATTCAACCGCAAGACCCGATTAACATGAAAGCCGCTGAACGGATGGGAAAGCTGCACGATCAATTAAAAGCGATTGGTTATTTAGGGCATCCGCTGGAAGTATATTTAGTGCGGCTATTGTTTTGTTTATTTGCAGAAGATACCGGCATTTTTGAAAAGCGCCAATTTCAGGAGTTTATCGAAAACAAAACGCGTAGCGACGGTAGCGATTTAGCGGCACAAATCAGTCAGTTATTTTATGTGCTCAATACACCGTTGGCGCAGCGATTAACCAATTTAGACGAAGAACTCGCCGCATTTCCATATATCAACGGCAAATTATTTGCTGAACTATTACCGCCTGCGAGTTTTGATCGCACGATGCGCGAGACGTTATTGAGCGTCTGCGCGTTGGATTGGAGTCGGATTAGTCCGGCGATCTTTGGCAGTATTTTTCAAAGCATTATGAGTGAAACAGAACGACGCAATCTGGGAGCGCATTACACCAGTGAGGAGAATATCTTAAAGTTAATTAAGCCACTTTTTTTAGATGCGTTATGGACAGAATTTCATAAATTAGGCAACAATAAAGCCAAGCTCAACGCTTTTCATCATCGCTTGGCGCAATTGACTTTTTTTGATCCCGCCTGCGGCTGCGGTAATTTTCTGGTGATTGCTTATCGAGAACTGCGGCAATTAGAGTTAGCAATTCTCGAAAAGGTGCATAAAAAGGCGCAGTTATTAGAAATCGACACGTTGATAAAGTTAGATGTCAATCAATGTTATGGGATTGAGTTAGAAGAGTTTCCAGCACAAATCGCTCAGGTTGCGTTATGGTTGACTGACCATCAAATGAATCAACAAGTGAGCGCCATGTTTGGCGTTTATTTTGTGCGCATTCCGTTGAAAACATCGGCAACTATCGTTCACGCGAATGCCTTACAAACCGATTGGCGCAACGTGTGTCCGAATGCCAGTTTTATTATCGGCAATCCGCCTTTTATTGGTCATCAATGGCGCTCTCCGGCGCAACAAGCCGATGTAGAGTTAGTCTTTCCGAAAGATAAAAAGTTTGGCAAAGTTGATTTTGTGGGTGCGTGGTTTGTGAAAGCAGCGCAATATCTGCTCAATCAACGACAAACCGCCTGCGCGTTTGTGGCAACCAATAGCATTACGCAAGGTGAACAAGTTGGCATTTTATGGAGTTGGATGTTAGCGCAAGGAGTGCAAATTCACTTTGCGCATCGCACGTTTAGCTGGACAAATGAAGCGAAAGGTAATGCAGCCGTGCATGTCGTCATTATTGGTTTTGCGCTATTTGCGGCACCAGTGAAAACGCTGTTTATTTATGCAGATGTGAAAGGAAAACCGCAAGCACTCCCCGCGACTCAGATCAATCCTTATTTGTTAGATGCGCCTAACGTGTTATTGCCGTCGCGTTCGCAACCACCGCAAGGAATGCCGGCGATGACTAAAGGAAGTCAACCCACAGACGGCGGACATTTAATTTTAGATGCTGCACAAAAATTTGAACTCTTGGCAAAATATCCTGACTTAACCGCGTTTATTAAACCGTTTATTGGTGGTTATGAATTGATCAACGGCGTGGAACGCTATTGTTTGTGGTTTGCAGAAGCTACACCTGCGCAATTAAAAATCATTGGACAGTATCCTGAAATTAAAGCGCGGATTGAAGGCGTAAAAAAAGCAAGATTAGATAGCAAAACTGAAAGTGTGCGGCTAATGGCTACTCAACCTTATTTATTTACGCAAATAAGACAACCTAAAAAAACATGTTTAGCGGTGCCAGAAGTTTCTTCGGAACGTAGATACTATATTCCTATTGGGTTTTTAACCGCAGATAATATAATAAGCAACAAAGTTTACATCATTCCTGATGTTGGTTTATACGAATTTGGCATATTGACCAGTGCATTGCATAATGCGTGGATGCGTACCGTTGCTGGTCGTTTGGGAGGCAGTTATAGCTATGCACCAAATGTTTATCAGCTATTTCCTTGGATGACTGTGAATGCAGCACATCAATTGATGATTGAACAAGCTGCCAAAGCGGTACTTAACGCACGAGATCAAGCTGTTGCGCTGGATGCTAATAATACGTTAGCGACGCTTTATGATCCAGATTTAATGCCCAAGTGTTTACGCATAGCGCATACCAAACTCGATAAAGCAGTAGATACTGCTTATTGCTATCAAGGCAGCAATGAAGACAGTGAACGGGTTAGTTTTTTATTCAAACTCTATGAAAGTAGGCGTTAAGAGACGCCGATGATGCAGCCACAAGACTTAATCAACATTAAAGCTGTTGAATGTATGGGAAAGCTGCATGATCAATTAAAAGCGATTGGTTATTTAGGGCATCCTCTGGAAGTGTATTTAGTGCGGCTATTGTTTTGTTTATTTGCAGAAGATACCGGTGTTTTTGCAAAGCGCCAATTTCAAGAATTTATTGAAAATAAAACGCGCAGCGACGGTAGCGATTTAGCGGCACAAACCAGTCAGTTATTTTATGTGCTCAATACGCCGTTGGCGCAGCGATTAACAAATTTAGACGAAGAACTTGCCGCATTTCCATATATCAACGGCAAATTATTTGCTGAATTATTACCAACTGCGCGTTTTGATCGCACGATGCGCGAGACGTTATTGAGCGTCTGCGCGTTGGATTGGAGTCGGATTAGTCCGGCGATCTTTGGCAGTATTTTTCAAAGCATTATGAGTGAAACAGAACGGCGTAATCTGGGAGCGCATTACACCAGTGAGGAGAATATCTTAAAGTTAATTAAGCCGCTGTTTTTAGATGCGTTATGGACAGAATTTCATAAACTCGGCAACAACAAAGCCAAGCTCAACACTTTTCATCATCGTTTGGCGCAATTGACTTTTTTTGATCCAGCCTGTGGCTGCGGTAATTTTCTGGTGATTGCTTATCGAGAATTGCGGCAATTAGAGTTAGCAATTCTCGAAAAGGTGCATAAAAAGGCGCAGTTATTAGAAATCGACACGCTGATAAAGTTAGATGTCAATCAATGTTATGGGATTGAGTTAGAAGAGTTCCCAGCACAAATCGCTCAGGTTGCGTTATGGTTAACTGACCATCAAATGAATCAACAAGTGAGCGCCATGTTTGGCGTTTATTTTGTGCGCATTCCGTTGAAAACATCGGCAACTATCGTTCACGCGAATGCCTTACAAACCGATTGGCGCAACGTGTGTCCTCATGCCAGTTTTATTATCGGCAATCCGCCTTTTATTGGCAAAAATTTTCGCAATTTACAACAAAATGCAGATTTAGCAAAAGTGTTTACACATACACCACAATTGCCAGCCGTTAAATTATACAAAAGTCTTGATTTCGTGTGTGCATGGCATTACACCGCAACTGCATATATGAAAACCCACCCAGCAACGCAAACAGCGTTCGTGAGTACTAATAGCATCGTGCAAGGTGAACAAGTTGCTATTTTATGGCAGCCGTTATTAGATGCTGGAGTGTACATTAACTTTGCACATCGCACGTTTAGCTGGTCAAATGAGGCTAAAAACAATGCTGCTGTGCATGTAGTGATTATTGGTTTTTCCCTATTTTCTGTGCCATCCAAAACGCTGTTTATTTACGCAGATATTAAAGAAAAGCCCCAAGCATTATCAGCAACCAATATCAATCCTTATTTATTCGATGCGCCTAATGTGATAGTAAATGCACGAAAAAACCCGCTGTGTTTAGCGGCACCTATAATGACAAGAGGCAGTCAAGCGACAGACGGCGGTTATTTATTACTTAACCAACAAGAAAAAGATGATTTAGTCAAGAGCGAACCACAAGCAGAACAGTATATTCAACCATTTTTAATGGGTGATGAGTTTATCAACAACATTCCACGTTACTGTTTATGGCTTGTTGATTGTTTACCTAGTGAACTGAAGAAAATGCCAGAAGTGTTGAAGCGTATTGAAGCTGTTAAATCTGTGCGACTAGCAAGTAGTAAAGCTGCAACAAGAGAATGGGCTAATAAGCCAATGCTTTTTACAGAAACACGTCAACCAACTCAAGGGCATTATTTAGCTTTACCGCGTGTTTCTTCTGAACATCGTCAATATGTACCTGTTGGGTTTTTGCCTTATACGCATATTGTCGGTGATAAGTTGCAAATTATTCCAGATGCTACAGTTTATCATTTTGGCGTGATGACCAGTATTATGCACAATGCTTGGATGCGTGTTACTTGTCGAAGATTAGGTGGTAGCTATAGTTATTCTGCAAAAATTGTTTACAACAACTTTCCTTGGCCAACACCAACACCCAAACAAACTGCCATTATTGAAACTGCTGCTCAATCGGTGTTGAATGCTCGCGCCCAGTTTCCCAATGCGTCATTAGCAGATTTATACGATCCACGCACGATGCCGCTTATTTTAACAAAAGGGCATATTAAATTAGATAAAGCGGTTGATGCCGCTTACTGCTATCAAGGCGGCAATGAAGACAGCGAACGGGTTACTTTTTTATTCAAGTGCTATGACAGTTGGCGTTAAGAGACGCTGATGTATCAAAACCAGTGCGGGTGTCAAAGCGGTTATTTGAATTATTTTTGCACACTACAAATTGCTGGCAACGTTGTAGCAGCAAATGTTCGATTCAATTGCGTAAATGCTTGATATAAAAAACTGGGCTGTCCAGTAACATCATATAGCCCGCCAATTTGCACATGATCGAATAGCCACACGCCACGCAATGTTAATGCAGTGGCATCATTCGCAGTGATACTGAGCGTTAATTGTTCGGCGCTTGGTAATGCCACAATTGCATCGCATTCTAATGAATCACGATCATTGGCAAAATATAATTGCGTCGCGGGTGCTGCATTCCCTGCCGTCACCGTCACGCTGCCGTGACGATTACCGCTGACTTCAATACAAATGTGATCGGGATAAGAATCGGCTTTCGTGGGTAAGCGCCCGGCGCTGGCAGAGATCGTTTGTGTTAATACCGCGCCGGTGGTGAATGTTAATTCAAAATCACCACTTGGCAATTGTTGTAATGCGGTATTTGCATTTGAAGAATGTAATTGCCAACCGTCTAATCCCAAACTAAATGCGGGGTTATACAATAGGCTTTCACGGTAATCTTGCGTCGTCCAATATCCATAACCGATCACGCCATGCTGTTTCAAACTACATGCCGCTTGTGTTAAAAAGTTGTTAAGCTCTGCCGGATTAATCACTGCATTGTGTTCGTAACCGGGAGTATTATCAATGACATTTAATTGATCAATAAAAATATCGCGTTGACCAGATAATTCCCGCGTTTCTTGCAATAGCGCCGTTAATAATTTATGTGCTCGCGTCGCCGTTAATTGTTCACCCCTATTTTCTGCCCCCCAAAATGGTGCCCAATAAATCGTCACAGGTGCCGTGCCCGCTTGACGGTACATGGCTTGATGTGTCAACCAATTGATAGATAAAGAATTTGCTGCAATAGGGTCTTTATCAACGCGAATTTCATAACTCAATTGTGGTAAAAATTCCCGCGCTGGCTCATATAATTGCGTCATCACCAGCCAATCCCAATAACCATGAAATAATGCGGCATCTTGCCCTGTTGGTGTCGGTAATGGCGCTGCTGTCGTTATTTGGCGCTCACTGGGCAAAGTGCGATTAAATTTCGCAAAAGTCGCTCGCGCACTGGGATCAATTTTATGCAACCATTGATCTTCCCAGCTCATTAACGTCATGGTGACATGCGGCGCAGTTTTTAATAATTGCCCCAATCGTTGTATAAAGGTAAAAAACGCAAGTTTGGTTACATCTGTATTTAATAACTGATGAATGCGTTGCAATGCTGATCCAGCGCGAGGATGTAAACTCCAGCCGTATCCAACGCGCAAAATAACCTGCAAATTGGCTTTTTTAGCTTCATCTAATAAAAATTGTAACCGTGTCAAAGCGCGTTCATCCCATTCACAGCACGGATCAATGACCGGCTGAAAATCGCCCCAACTCACTAAAAAAATGACGGTATTAAAGCCGTCGTTACGGAGTCGCATAAAGTCATTCGCAACGACATCACGGCGAAATGCTGACAGGAAATTTTTAGGCCAATGCTGACCAAAATAGTGCGCAGCAATGATTGGTTGCTTGATTGCTGCGGGTAGAGCAGCACATAAAAGACTGGGAATCAACAAGCAGCATCCGGCAATGAGATGGCGCATAGATTAACCGTGATCTGTGACAAGTGAGGATAGCGCAGACGGGTTGATCAGCGGCTGTATATTACGCCGCTGACCAATCACTGAGAGTTAAGCAACCGATTGATAATACAGATTTTGTGGATGTTTGGCTTCAGCAAAAAATGACCAGCGTTCTGCCATTAAACCCACATATTGAATCACAAAAGCGAGAATCGGCAGCGTCGGTGAAGAGGTAATATAAGCCGCGCCAATCAGCAGAATAGGAATGGGGAATACCAACACCATAAAGAGCAAGCGCACGGTTTCAATGGTCGTTTGTTTTTGCCCGTGAAAGAATTCGCGGGTATTAAAACTGCCACCGGTTGCGCCCTGTGCTTTTTGTGCAATAACGGTATGGCGCACGCCAATTGCTGTTTGCACCGTGCTTTTATATTTCAGTTGCGCATTGCGTACTAAATGCGCACTGCGTGAAGCTAATCCGGTTAAAGTCAGAATCACTGCCCAGGTGCCAAAAAAAGTGACAAGCGGATTGCTAATATAAGCAGAATAGGCTGCTGCTAACATGAACCCGGATGCAGCACCTAAAAAGAGAAAGTTGGTGACAGTTAATGGCGTGTGCCATTCTTGAATAAACCGCACGCCTCCATAAATCATCGCCGTGCAAACGAATAACGCAAAACTGGCCATTGTGCCGAATAATCCCAATAATAGCGTTGCGTCAACTTGTAATGATTCACCCACGCGAAACAGCGGCATCGTTAATCCCAACCAATGCGCAGCGCCATACGCAAACACTAAAAACATCACAATGGGTAATACAATCACTTCGCGGGATAACCATGACGTGCGCCATTTTGCTGCTGCTCGCCAAGCGCGTTCGGGGTGCCCAAGATGAAAGAAAGATGCCAATAAGCCGGTAATGAGTAATACCAACGCGACCAGACTGCCAATTGCATAAAATTGATCGGTTTGTGCGGGCAAAAACCGCGCAATTGCATACAGTTGACCAGTGACCATTGCTAAAAATAAGCCCTGACCGGCACCAATGAGCGTTGTTAAGAAGATAACGGAAAAAGCAGGGTGCATAAATTCAATTCCGCGAATGAGTTGTCAGTGAAAAGTTGCCAGTTGTCAGTGTGCGTTCAATTTGAAAACGCGCAACTAACAACTGATCACTTGCTCTACCACGCCACGTCGTCTAACGTTTCCTCACCGGTATATGTTGTGAGGTCTTCTTTACGCAGCGGATTATCAACCCGCGTCAATTCATCTTGACCAATGTGCATCACCGTTTTCCGGCGCGGTAAATAATGATTGGAGGGTTTGGTGCTCCATTCTGGCATCAATTGATAACCGCCGCGTTCACGAATGGCAATCGACACTTCAGAATCAGGATCATGCACATCGCCAAACAATCGCGCACTCGCCGGACACGCTAATACGCACGACGGTTTGCGATCCCGATCTGACAATTTAGCATCGGTAATGCGATCAATACACAGCGTGCATTTTTTCATTACCTGCTGCAATTCATCCAATTCACGCGCACCATACGGACACGCCCAAGAACAGTATTTGCAGCCAATACATTTGTCATAATCAACCAATACGATGCCATTATCCGGGCGCTTATACGAAGCCCCCGTCGGGCACACCGGCACACAGGGCGGCTCTTCGCAATGCAGGCAGCTTTTCGGAAAATGCACCGTTTCCGTACGCGGAAATTTGCCCACTTCAAAGGTCTGCACCCGATTAAAAAAGGTGCCAGTCGGCGAGCCGTCGTAGGGATTTTGATCCGCTAACGGTCCCGCCCAACCAGAAGTATTCCATTCTTTACAAGAGGTTACGCAGGCATGGCAGCCAACGCAGACGTTCAGATCGATGACGAGTGCCAGTTGAGTCATGATTTTTTCCCGAAAATGCCAGCGACAAAAGCCTGCCATTGACCACGTTGTTTTTCCTGTCCCGGCAAGCGCGGCATCGGCGCAAATTGCGGCGACGTCACCGCTTCCTCACCATCCGCCGCTTTATAAACGCGCACCCGCACGTCAAACCACGCCGCCTGCCCCGTCACCGGATCGGAATTGGACAGGTGAGCGCCCGCCGCACTCGGCGGCAATTCTTCCGTAATTGCATGATTTAACAAGAAACCTTTGCGCGATTCATCCGCATTTGGCCCCAGTCCCCACGCGCCCGCCGCCTTGCCAATCGCGTTCCACGTCCACACCGTGCCCGGCTCGACCGCCTCCGAAAACCGGCACATGCAGCGCACCCGCCCGTGCGGCGACTCAACCCAAATCCAATCGCCATCGCCAAAACCGTTCGCCAGCCCCACGCCGGGGTTTACAAACAAATAGTTATGGCTGTGAATCTGGCGCAACCACGCGTTTTGACTATCCCAACTGTGATACATCGCCATCGGGCGCTGCGTCAGCGCATTGAGCGGATAACGCCGTAAATCAGTGACTTGCGCTTCCAGCGGATCGTAAAAAAACGGCAGCGGATCAAAATACGTCGCCACGCGCTCCCGCAAACGTTCCGGCGGTTGGCGACCGGGGCGCTTGCCTTCCGCCGCTAAACGGAATTTTTGCAATACTTCCGAATACAAATGCAGCGTAATGGGTTCCGCATAACGCACCATGCCATGTGCGCGTGCCCAATGTAAATAACCCTTATTCCAATTGCGCATATACTGATAACTATGCGGCAATTCATAATGAAATACGCAGTTATTCTGAACGTACATCTCCCATTGACGCGGATTGGGTTCACCTTTCAAAAACTGATCGCCACTCTTACCGCGCCAACCTGCTAGAAAACCAATTCCCGAACCGGGTGAAGTTTCATAATTCACGATTAAATCAGGATAATCGCGGTATTTACGACTGCCATCAGCATTGGTAAACGCAGGCAATTGTAAGCGTGATCCCAATTCCACTAACACATCTTGAAATGGCTTGCACTCACCCTTGGGTTTTAAGACCGGAACCCGCACTGCATCCACTGGGCCATCGTATTCAGAAATCGGGCGATCGAGCATTGATAACGCATCATGCCGTTCTAAATATGTCGTATCCGGCAAGACCAAATCTGCAAAAGCAACCGTTTCCGATGAAAAAGCATCGCACACCACAATAAACGGGATTTTATATTCACCATCTGGATGTTTATCCACCAACATCTTGCGGATTTCACCGGTATTCATTGACGAATTCCACGCCATATTCGCCATGAATAACAACAGCGTATCAATTGGATAGGGATCGCCGCGCCACGCATTCGTAATGACATTGTGCATCAAACCATGCACTGAGAGTGGATATTCCCATGAAAACGCTTTATCAATCCGAATTGCTTCGCCCTCACCATCGACAAATAAATCTTCTGGTTTGGATGGCCAACCTAATGGCATTCCATCCAGCGGTGTATTAGGTTGCACCGCTTCTGGTCCATTCGGTGGCTTTGGACACGGTGGAATTGGACGCGGATACGGCGCTTTATGACGAAAGCCGCCGGGACGATCAATGGTGCCGAGAACCGTCATTAACACGCCGAGCGCCCGAATGGTTTGAAAGCCATTAGAATGCGCCGCCATACCGCGCATGGCATGGAAAGCAACCGGATTACCAGTGACGGAATTGTGTTCATTGTCCCAACAATCCGTCCATGGAATAGGAAGTTCAATTTTTTGATCGCGGGCAGTCACACCCATTTCATGCGCTAAACGGCGAATGGTCTCTGCAGGAATACCGGTAATTGGTGACGCCCATTCTGGCGTATATTGCTCAACCCGTTCTTTTAATAACTGAAATGAAGGTTTCACTGGCGTGCCATCTTCCAGCACATAATTGCCCATTAAACGCGGATCAACGCCCGGCGTATGCGTACTAATGGCAATGTTTAATTCTCGATCCCACCATAACTTATTCTGCGGATCAAAACAGCCTTCTTCAACGTGCATTTCTGCCCGATAAAATAACCCGTGATCGGCGCGTTCGGGATCATCAATGACCAATTCAGCCGCATTGGTGTATTGCGTTAAAAACTCACGGTCGTACAATCCTAACTTAATAATTTCATGCGTGATCGCTAATAATAAAGCGCCATCAGTACCCGGTTTAATTGGCACCCACTCATCCGCAATCGCAGAATAGCCGGTGCGAATGGGATTCACCGAAATAAAGCGCCCGCCGCGCCGTTTGAATGCCGCCAGATCAATTTTAAGCGGATTAGAATGATGATCTTCTGCCGTGCCAATCATCACAAATAACTTGGCGCGTTCTAAATCGGGGCCGCCGAATTCCCAAAACGAGCCGCCAATGGTATAAATCAAACCGGCTGCCATATTCACAGAACAAAAACCGCCGTGTGCTGCATAATTCGGAGTGCCGAATTGTTTCGCAAACATGCCAGTCAATGCCTGCATTTGATCCCGACCAGTAAATAATGCAAACTTTTTAGGGTCTTCGGCACGGAGTTTTGCTAAACGCTCAGTTAATAATGCAAACGCTTCTTCCCATGAAATCACTTCAAATTCACTGGTGCCGCGTTCCGCATTCTTTTTACGTCGCAATGGTTGTGTGATTCGCGCTGGCGAGTATTGCTTCATAATGCCCGAACTACCCTTGGCGCAAATGACTCCTTTATTCAATGGATGTTTCGGATTACCGTCGATATAACGCACTTCACCATCACGCAAATGCACACGAATACCACAGCGGCAAGCGCACATATAACAAGTGGTTTCCTTCACCTCGACACGACCGACCAGACCGTCCGAGTAAGCAACTGGGTCTTGCATGGGAATACCACCTTTAGCAGAAGTTTGACGAAAAAGTTGACCTATTCTAAACGTGAAGCAACGCAAGTTTCAAATGCTGCGACGCATAATAATGCGCTTCTGAGTACAAAATACACCACCCCGCTGCGGGTTGATCGTCTTTTTGTAGCGTGATTTAGTTTTGGTGCTGGTGATTGTTGTGCGGTTCAAATGACAAAGGAGAGCGACATTTTGCAATGAAAAACACCATCATTGGTTATACAACAACCATGATGCAATCAATCCCCGCACTTGTCAGCATATTGGCAAATGCACAATAACAAGGTATCTTGTCTAACCTTATGGAAACACTCTTACGCATCACCAATCTTGGACGTTCATTCGGTAGCTATTCGGCGCTATCGGAAGTTAATTTGTCGTTAGGACGCGGTGAAGTATTAGGGTTGCTTGGACCGAATGGAGCCGGTAAAACGACCTGTCTTCGCCTTCTCAGCGGCGTATTAGCACCAACTACCGGGCGCATTGAATTACACGGAATTGATCTCGCTAAACACCCATTAAAAGCGAAACGTCAACTCGGTTATTTACCCGAACAACCGCCACTGTATCCCGAATTGTGCGTTGATGAATATCTCAAATTTTGCGCCCAATTACATCAATTGTCACGCCGCCAGCTTGCGTCCGCGATTGCTGAAGTGAAACAACGCTGCGGCTTAGAAGACAGCGGGCAACGTTTAATTGGTACTTTGTCCAAAGGCTTTCGCCAACGCCTCGGTATTGCGCAAGCAATCATCCATCGTCCGCAATTGCTCATTCTGGATGAACCCACTGAAGGGCTTGATCCTTTACAAATGCGCACTTTGCGCAAACTCATTCGTGAATTAGCGCGAGAATGCAGCATTATTTTAGCCAGCCATTTATTGCCAGAAGTCCAAGCTGTGTGTGATCGCGTTGCTATTTTATATCAAGGGCGCATCTGTTTTAATGATTATTTAACCACCGATCAACCGATTTATGGTTGGCGAGTGCGCTTGGGCGATGGTTCCACGCTCATGCAATTGACCGCGCTCTCTGGAATTACGGGCGCAGTCGCTATTGGCGAAGATCGTTATCGCGTGTTATTAGATGATGATGTGGATTCGGCGCAATTCGCCCAGCGCGTGATGCGTGCTGGCTTGCAATTGCGGGAATTGGTGCCAGAACGCACCGATTTAGAACGCGCCTTTTTTGATTTAATTGGGGTGGAGAGTGAGCGATGATCGGCATCATGGTTGGACGCGAAGTCCGCAGTGCATTTGTCACTTCATTACCTTGGATTTTACTCACTGGCGGGCAGATAATTTTAGCGTGGATATTCTTACAAGTGATTGAACGCTTTAGTGGTTTAGAGGCTGCCGGGCGCACCGTCACGCTGACCCAAGAATTGACGCTCAATGTATTCGGATTTGCCGCTATTCTCATCATGTTTGCTGCGCCTTTATTGGCGATGCGCTTATTAAGCAGTGAATTCCAAGATGGACGCTTTGATCTCATCAGTGCGGCACCCGTGCGAATGGTCACGGTGGTGCTGGGTAAATTTATCGGTTTACTCATTTTAATCACGCCGTTATGTCTGTTGCCGCTGGTGAATGTGTTGTTATTGGCATATAGCGCCGAATTAGATTATGAGCAACTCGCGGCGGCGACCTTGGGATTGTGGTTAGCGGCTGCATTATTTGCGGCGGTTGGTTTATATGCGTCGAGTTTAACGGCGCAGCCGGGCACGGCAGTCTTTATTGCGTTGAGCATGTTGTTATTATTATCTATTATTGGACGCGCTGAACAATTCACGGCGACGACGCTGTCTTTATTCGAGTGGCTGACGTGGAATGAACATCTGTTTTGGTGTTTAATCGGCACCATTCGCCTCAGTGATCTGGCTTATTTTGGCTTTTTTATTCTGTTTTTTTTACTGCTAACGCAGCGCCGACTCACCAATCGTTATCTACAATAAGTTATGAGCAACTTGGCATCTCGTTTGCGCTCGCAATTGCGCCGTGTTCATCGTCCCAGCGTTGATGCGGTATTCGTGATTTTATTATTCACGACGGTGATTTGTGGCGGCTGGTTGGTGGCTCGCCATGATCGCGCTTGGGATGTGACGCTGGCTGCGCACAATAGCCTGAGCCGCGAAAGTGTGGCGATTTTACAGCGCCTTGATGCGCCGCTGCGGTTGACGGTTTTTGCGGCAACTGATAGCGCAATTGCCAATCAAATCAAACGCTTCTTGGCGCGTTATGTCCAAGCAGTGCCGACTTTGGAGATTTATTATCTTGATCCGCAGCGCTTCCCCGAACAGGCGCGGGATGCCGAGGTCGCGTTGGTGGGGCAATTGTTGCTCGAATATCGCGGGCGGCGCGAAACGCTCAAAGAGCTCAGTGAGCGGGCGCTGAGTGGCGCGATTGCGCGGCTGACGGAAAGCCGCTCGCCGTGGCTGGCGGTCATCGAAGGGCATGGCGAGCGGGCGCTGACGGGCACTGCGCCGACTGATTTCGGACGGCTGGGGCGCGAGCTTAAAGCGCAGGGTTATCTGGCGCGGCCGCTCGATTTCACGCTCATCAAAGAGGTGCCAGACAACACGCGGCTGGTGCTGTTATCTACGCCGCAAGTTGCCTTTTTTCCCAATGAAATCGAGAGTTTAAGTCGTTATTTAGATCGCGGCGGTAACTTGCTGTGGCTGCTGGATCCGGGCGATCTCAACGGTTTAGAACCGCTGGCAGCGCAGCTCGGGTTGACGCTGTTGCCGGGCGTGGTGGTCGATCCCGCTGCCGCGCAGCTCCATCTCGATACGCCGACGGTGGCGGTGATTGCTGATTATCCGCCCGACGCGCTCGGCAGCGAGCTGACCGCGCCAGCACTGTTGCCCGGCTGCGTGGCATTTGAGGCGACGGTTGCGCCGAGCTGGACCTTGACCAGCTTTTTGGCGACGGGGAACCAGAGTTGGAACGAAACCGGGCGCATCGTCGCGCAGATTGACCGCGATGAGTTGATTGGCGAGATGCGCGGGCCGTTGCCGGTGGTGCTGGCGCTGACGCGCACTTTGCCGAGCGTGGGCACGACGGCGGCGCGAGAACAGCGGGTGGTGATCGTCGGTGACGGCGATTTTCTCGGCAATGCGTCTCTCAACCAACACGGCAATCGGGCGCTGGGGCTGCGGCTGCTGCGCTGGCTCAGTCAAGAAGACGCTTTGCTGGAGCTGCCAGCGCCAGCAGCGGCGGTCGCGCCGTTGGCGTTGTCGGACATTGAGCGGACGCTGCTGGGCGCGGGAACGTTGGTGATTTTGCCGGTGCTATTTCTCAGCATCGGCGTGATGGTGCGCTGGCGACGGGGGCGGAGACGCTAAATGATCATACGCTGGATAATCAATCTGTTACTGCTGGCGCTGGTGGTCGTGCTGATCGCGGCGATTCAGCGCGATCTCACCGCTGCCCGCACGCCGCCGACGTTGTCGGATTTGGTCGCAGCGGATTTGCTGTTGATTGAGATCGAGCGCGAGGGCGAGCCGACGATCACGCTGGGACGGACGCCGAGCGGGTGGCAAATGGAAGCGCCATATCAACTCGCAGCGGAGGCGCAACAGGTCAAGCGTCTGCTGGCTATTTTAGACACGCCGGTGCTGCGCACCTTGCCGGAACCGGCGACCTCCCGCGATCAGCTTGGTTTGACTGCGCCCAAAATTCGCTTGCGACTCAATACGTTAGAATTCGCTTTCGGTGGCATTGATCCCATCGCGCATCATCGCTACGTCGCCAGCGAGGGTTTGGTGCATCTCATTGATGATCGGGTGTATCCGGCGTTGATTGCGCCGCCGCTGGCGTATTTGTCGCGCCAATTGTTGCCGCCGGAGTTCGCGCCGGTCTTCGGGCGTCTCAACGATGTGCCGCTGGCGACTGAGGCGCTGACGGCATTGACGGGCATGACTGCGGAACGTTTGGAGTTGGCGACGGAGGCACCACCGGAATTGACGCCGGTGATGGTGCGCGGTGCCGACGGAACGCAGTTGCAATTTGCCGTGTCCGCAGATCGACGGCGCTGGTGGCTGGCGCTGCCGCTAAATCCGGCAGTGCAGCTTGCGGCTGCGCCGGGGACATCCACGCCAATGTTGCTGTATGTGCTCACGACTGCGCCGATGTTGACGGTCGATCCGACGGCGCTTGATCCCAATCCTGCGCCAGCAGCAGATGCGCCAGACCCAACTGCGGTGCCAGATGCAGCAGATGCGCCAGACCCAACTGCGGTGCCAGATGATGAGGCACCTCCGGCGGTGCGGGTGACGGCAGACGGGGTGGAACATCCGCTGCAGCCAGCGCCGCGCAGCTTGCCCGGTGAACCGGATAAAGAAGTGCCGGCTGGTTTTGGCGCTGATCCGTTTGCGCCAGCGCCCGAATGAGCACCCGCAGCTCCCGCTGCGCCTTTTCGTTAATTACCCGGTCACGCCGATGCCTGAATTACCCGAAGTTGAAACGACGCTGCGCGGAGTGCGCCCGCATTTAGAGGGGCAGCGCATCGTGCAGGTGACGGTGCGCAATCCGCAGTTGCGCCAGCCGATTCCGCCAGAGTTTGCGGCGCAGGTCAGCGGTCAAACCATCGGCGCGTTAAGTCGTCGCGCCAAATACCTGTTGCTGGCGCTGGAACGCGGGTGCCTGTTGGTGCATTTGGGCATGACCGGCAGTTTGCGCATTACCACCGCCGCCACGCCGCTGCGTCCGCACGATCATCTGGAGCTGGCGCTCGGCAGCGGGCAACGGCTGCGTTTTCACGATCCGCGCCGCTTCGGGCTGGTGCTGTGGCTGGCGCTGACGCCGGAGGAGGCGCTGATCAGCCATCCGTTGCTGTGTCATCTCGGCGTGGAGCCATTTGCTGCCGAGTTCAGCGGCGAGCATCTGCACGCGCTGAGTCAGCGGCGACGGGTGCCGATCAAAACATTTCTCATGGATGGTGCGGCGGTGGTCGGCGTCGGCAACATTTACGCCAGCGAGTCGCTGTTTTTAGCGGGCATTCATCCAGCGCGTCCGTGTAACCGTTTGAATGCAGAAGAGTATCAGCGGCTGGCAGCGGTGATTCCGCCGTTGTTGCAGGCGTCGATTGCGCAGGGCGGGACGACGGTGAAGGATTTTGTGCGGGAAGACGGTCAGCCCGGCTATTTCGCCCAAACGTTGCGGGTTTATGGGCGCTGCGGGCAGCCGTGTCGGGTGTGCGGGACGCTGGTGCAGGAGCTGCCAATTGGGCAGCGGGCGAGCTTTTTTTGTCCGCAGTGTCAGCCGGTTTGAGACGGCGCTGCCGGTGCCAGCGGCAGCAACGGCAGCAGATTGGACATCGCCGCTAACCGCGCCAGCGGTGCGGGCAAATGGTGATAAGTCAAACGGATGCTGCGCTCGCGGGCGAGTTCCGCGCATTCCAACAGCAGCGCCAGCACCGCACTGGTGGTCGCCGTCAGCCCTGACAAATCCACCTCCGCCACGCCCGCGCCGCGCTGTGCCTGCGCACGAAAGAGGACGGCAGCGTCAGTTGCCAAGCGCGTGATGGCGTTGAGACCAATCGCGCCAGTCAACTGATAACAGCCGGGGCTGACGACGGTGAACGCAGCTTGCGGTGCTGTCATGGCTCAATCCCGCCCTTGCCGGTTCATATCGCCCAACTTCGCAATCAACCCATCAATCCCGCTTTTACGAATTTCATCCGCAAAGCTGGTGCGGTAATTGCCGACCAAGCTGGCATCGCTAATCACCACGTCATAAACCTGCCACGCGCCGCTGGTGTTGTGCATCCGATAATTGACCGGAATGGGTGCCGCGCCCGGCTGCTGCACTTCAGTTGCAACGGTGACGGTGGAGGATTTGCTGCCGGGTTTGGCGGGCAAATAGCGGATTTCCTCACCGGAATAACTCAACAGTGAGCGGGCGTAGGTGCGGATGAGCACTTGCTTAAAACCGTTCACCAGTTGGCGCTGCTGCTCCGCCGATGCCTGCCGCCACGCTTGTCCCAATGCGCCCTGCGTGATGCGCTCAAAATCAAAATGCGGGGCGACGATGTCATCAATCATCGCGTAAATCAGCGCCGGCTGGCGCTGCACTTCGGCACGGCGGGCTTCGAGCGTTTTGATGATTTTTTCCGCAGTGCGCTGCACCAACACAGTGGCATCACTGGCAGCATCACCCGCCCAACCCGCGCTGCTCCACAGCAGCGGCAGCAGTAAACATCCCATTAAAAACCCACGTCGTTGTTGCAACATTCAACTACCTGCTTCGGCTTTTTTGAAAAGAAATTGACCAATCATTTGTTCTAACACCAGTGCTGACTGCGTATTGGCGATGGTGTCGCCGTCGCGCAGATATTCAGGACTGCCGCCCGGCGCGAGTGCCAGATATTGCTCGCCCAACAAGCCGGAGGTGAAGATGTTGGCGAAGGTGTCATCAGGAATGGTATCGACCCCGGCGTCAATGCGCAGCGTGACGATGGCCTCATAACTGGCTTTGTCAAACCGCACCGCTTCCACTCGTCCCACCCGCACTCCCGCCATTGTCACCGGCGAACGGACTTTGATGCTGCCGACGTTGCTAAAGCGGGCGGTGAGGCGATAACCCTCGGCGGTGGCGTTGAGATTGAGATTGCTCACGCGCATCGCCAAGAAAAACAGCGCCAGCACGCCAATCACCATAAACAGGCCAACCATGACCTCAATTCCATAACGTTTATTCATAAGCGTTTCATTTGATGTGGTTTAGGAGTGATTTTGATTGAATTGTCAGTTTGATTGCGTTGTCAGTTTTCAGTTATCAGTAACAACCGTGCTTTTTACTGACAACCGCTAACTGACAACTGAAAACTTCTTTTTAAGCCCGAAAGCGTCCGACGCTGTTTTGCAATTCCACCGCCAATCGCGCCAGCGCCTCGCTCGCCTGCACGACATGCAGCGAGCTGGAAGCCGTTTGCGTGGTGGAGCTGGAGATGATGTGGATATTGCGATTGATTTCCTCAGCAACGGCGGTTTGTTGTTCAGCGGCGCTGGCGATTTGTGTATTGAGATCATTCACTTCCATGATGGCGGTGCTGATCGTTTTGAATGACACGCTGGCTTGCCGCGCTTGATCGACGCTGACACCGGCTTGCGTTTGACTGCGGGCAATCGTTGCCACCGCGCCATTTGCGCCAGCTTGCACCCGCTCAATTTTATCGCGGATGTCTTCAATGGAAGCGCGGGTGCGACTCGCCAAGGTGCGTACTTCCGCCGCCACCACCGCAAACCCGCGTCCCTGCTCACCAGCGCGAGCGGCTTCAATCGCGGCATTGAGCGCCAGCAAGTTGGTTTGTTCGGCGATGCCACGAATCACATCTAACACCGCACCGATTTGGTGACTGTTGCCGGCTAATTGGGTGATGACCGCGCCTGCTTGTTCAATTTCAGCGGCGAGCGCCTCAATCGCCACCACCGTTTGCTGGGCGAGCTGGTCGCCAGCGTCCGCTTCCTGCGCAGTATTTCTGACTTTTTGCGCGGCAGCGGCGGTGTAACGCGCCACTTCCTCAACGGTCGCAGTCATCTGGTTGATGGCGGTCGCCACCTGATCGGTTTCGTTTTGCTCTTGAATGATTTGGCGATTGGTTTCAACGCTGTTGAGGGCGAGTTCCTCAGCAGCCGCGCCGACTTGCGTCGCAGCGCCGGTGGTTTGGCGCACGAGGTCTTGGATGCGATCCACAAATTGATTGAATGCCAAAGCAAAATCGCTCAGTTCGTTGCGCCCGTCGAGCGGAAGGCGGCGGGTTAAATCGCCGTCACCGTGCGCGATGGCTTGCAGATTGAGCAGGCTGGCGTGGAGTGGATGGGTAATGCTGCGAGCGGTGATGCCGGCGAAGATCAAGCCAAGTAGCAGCAAGCCGCTGCCGATGCCCAAAATCGCCAACAAGGTGTCGTGATAGACCTCGGCGGCGGCGCTGCGATCAATCAACAGTTCCAAGATGCCGACGGGTTGCCCGGAAAAATCGTTGATAACGCGCCCGTAAGCAACCGCTGGATGCCCTTGATACTCGAACTGGCGCAGCAAGATGTCGCCGTTCATGCCGCGCTGTAACTGTTCCGGGGTGAAGGCGCTGCCGCCGGCGATGGTGCCAGCAAAGGTTTTGAAACCATTTTGATCAGGCAGTTGCAGGGCGACATCAGCGTTAAAACTGCGCTGAAAAGCGGTGAAAAAGGCTTGATCGAATGACAGCCCAAACTCCACCACGCCGAGATGACGCCCTTGATAAAACACGGGTTCCACGCCGCGCACGCCCAGCCCGGCGACGCCGTTTTCCAGCCCGTGTACCGGTTTTTGCGTGCGATTCGCTTCAATGATGGTGCGGCGGATGGCGGTCAGATCGTCGCCGAATTTGTTGAGCAGGTGAACGCGCAGAAATGAGGTTGCTGGCGCAGTGAGGAATTGAAATTGCCGCACATCGTGTTTCTCACGCAGGTGGGTGAAGATGGGCACAGTGAGTTCAGTCAGTGCGGCGCGATCTCCGGCAGCGAAGGCTTGCTGCACTGCCGGCATACTTGCAATTGCGGCGCTCAATCCTAAAGCACGTTCGCCTTGTTCGGTAATTGCATGACTTAAAGAAAAGTATAAATCGTCAAGATGATTCCGTTCCGCACTGTTGGTTAAAGTAGTGAGTTGCGATAAAACCAACGGTAAATTCACGCCGATAGTAAACAGCAAAACAAGGGTAAAGCCAATTAAAATCCGTGAGCGAATTTTTAAGTTATTCATCAATCGAGAGTCCTCTATTTATTTTGTCAATTGTCAGTACAGTGGAAAAATTTGGTAAACAACGTTTTTCTGTATTCGTTGTCACCACTTCAAGTGTCCGCATCAATTGCTGAATGCTGAAGGGTTTGCGCAATACAAATGGGCAATACGCATGATGATGTTCACAATCAATGTGGCAATCCGGGCGCAAATCCTGTCCGCTCATTAAAATCACCGGCAAATCTGGATGTTCTCGCGCTAACGTTTCAAATAAACTAAAGCCGTCCATAATTGGCATCGCAATATCTGACAATACCCAATCAACATCAGGATGAGACGCCAAAACCGCTAACGCCTCATTGCCGTGCGTGGCTAAGGTGCAAGAAAAACCATGCGTTGTTAATAATCGCGCCAGCGCCTCGCGGACTAAAGAATCATCCTCCACCAGCAACACGCGCTCCATTTTAGGCAGTGGCTCCAGCAGCGCACAGTCCAGCGCCTCCGCTGCACCGATTTCCACCGCGCCATCTGCCTCCAGCTCCGACTCCGCTGCCATGCTCGGCAGCAGCACACAAAACGTGGTGCCCTCGCCGACTTCGGAATCCACCGTCAACCCAGCTCCGCTGCGCAGCACAAATTCCTGCACCATAAACAGCCCTAACCCGTGCCCGCGCTGTTTGGCTTTGGTGGAAAACAGCGGCTCAAAAATTCGCGCCAACGTGTCCGGGCGAATGCCGTGCCCGGTGTCGGTCACGCGAATCGCAACGTGCGCTCCCGCCGGTGCCGTGCCCAAGCGCGGCGGTGGCGGCGCATCTGCGACCGGCACTGCCACCACAGACAACTGCCCACCGTCCGGCATCGCATCACGGGCATTGAGCACCAGATTGAGCAGCGCCGCCTGCAAAAAAGCGGCGTTGCTAAATGCCGTCACCGTCTCAGCAACGTCAAAGTGCGCCTCAACGCTGCGCGGCAGCAGGTGCCGCAAAATGGCGATCAATTCGTCAAAGACTTGCTTTAATTCAATGATTTCGCACGGCATCCCGCCAGCGCGACTCAGTGACAGCATTCCCGCCGTGATGACCTTGGCGTGACCCAAGGCGCTTTGGGTTTCATCCAACACTTCCGCCACTTCTGGATCATTGTTTTCCCGCAGAGATTCGCCGAGATAACTGAGATTGGCATCCATCACGCCCAGCAAGTTGTTGAAATCGTGCGCAATGCCGCTGGCAAGATGACCGATGGTGGCGCGTTCGCGGGTCGCCTCCAGCTCCCGCTGAAGCTGTTGATTGTGTTCCTGCGCGGCGAGGCGCTCGGTGATGTCCTCCACCATCGCCACCGGCAACGGCGCGTTGTCGGCTAAATTCGGAATCAACGTCACCCGCACATCGCCCCACACCACGTCACCATTCGGGCGCAAATAGCGGCGATTGAGCTGATAACTGTCGCGGACGCCGCTGGTGAGTTCAGCAAAATGCTGCGCGATGGCGGGACGGTCGTCGGGGTGAATCATGTCGTCAACGCACCGACCAATCAGCGTCTCGCGCTCCCGTCCGAGCAGGCGAGCGTAGGCGTGATTGACGTAGATAAAACGCCGCTGCGGATCAGGAATCCCAATCCCCAGCGGCGCGTGGTCAAACACGACGCGGAACCGCGCTTCACTCTCTTCCAATCGCGCCAGCGCCGTTTGGCGAATTGTGATGTCTTGATCCGCGCCGCGATAACCCAGCAAGGTGCCGGCAGCGTCAAAGAATGGTTGCCCGTGCGTCAGCAGCCACACGCGGCGACCGTCGCGGTGCCGGGCGGGATTGACCAAATCATGAAACAGACCGTGCCGCGCAAAAATCTCCAGCGCCTGCGCTTTTAACGCCTCGCGCTCCGGTTCTGGTGTCAGATCGTAAAAATGATGGCTGCCAACCAATTCTTCGGGGCGATACCCCAGCACCGACTCAATCAGCGGGCTGAGATAAGTAAAGATGCCGTTGGCGTCCACTTCCCACGCCACCGAGCGCGTTTGCTGCGCCAGCAAGTCATAGCGCGCCAAGCTGTCATTGAGCGAGCGAAAGGCTTGTCCGCGTTGCATGGCGCTGGCCAACAGGTTGGCATACACCCGCAGAAACTCGGTTTTGTTAGTGCTCCAGCGCTGCGGCACCCGCACGGCTTCTAAACCAATCACGCCCAACAGCCGCGTCGCCAACACCGGCACCACCAGCAGCGATTGCGCGTTGGGCAACGCGATCTGCGCACATTCCAGCGCCAGCGGCGGTGGGAGTTGGTCGCACTGAGGAACAATCAACGGCGCATTGCGATACAACAATTTGCGCAGCTCGTGCAACTGCCGGAGATCAAGCTGATGACCCAAGGTGCTGGGGAGCTGCGCTGCCGGTGCCAGCCATTCCTGTGTTTTGGTCAACAGGTTGCCGTCAGCATCCGCCTGATAAAAATAGACGCGATCCAGATGCCGCCCCAACCGCCGCAACGCTTGTGCAATCACCGCGTCAAGATTGACAGCATTTGCTGGCGCGTTGACCAGCTCCGTCGCCAGCTCCACCAACAGACGATCCAAAGCCTCGCGCCGCCGCAAATCAAGTTCACCGCGTTTGCGTTCGCTGATGTCCGTGTGGGTACCCGCCATCACCAACGGTTTACCCTCCGCATCGCGCACCACCACGCTGCCTTCTGCCAACACCCACACCCAATGCCCGTGCTTGTGGCGCATCCGCAATTCACAGGTGTAGCGAGCGCCCTCCACGAAATGCTCCTGCAACCGCTGTTCACATTTCGCCAGATCATCGGGATGCGACAACCGCTGCCAAGTAGCAAAACTGATCGGCACCAATTCCGCCAGCGTATAGCCGCAAATGTCCGCCCAATACTGGTTAATGCTCAACTGTCCCGTCTCAATGTTCCATTCCCATGTTCCCAACCGGGTGCCGTCAATCACATTGAGCAAGCGTTGGCGTTCACGGGTTAATGCCAACTGCGTTTCTTTCAAATGGCTTTGATCTAATAAATACCCACGAATTTCTTTGACCGCACCGTGCTCGTTGCGCACAACTTTAGTGAAATCATAAAACCAGCGATATTCACCTGAGAACAAGCGCAGCCGATAGGATTGTTCAAACGTATCGCGGCGATATTTCAAATACCACTGTATTTCATCAAATACACCCTGCATATCGTCGGGATGAATTAAATCAGCATAACGAAAATCCGCGTGCATCATTTCGGCGGGCGTATAGCCAAGCAAATTGGTGACATTAGCGGAGATATTTTGAATGGGCCAGCCGTCAGTCATCGCCCAAGTGATGGTTAAAATTGGGCCAGAAGCAAACAGTTCGCGCTCTTGGCGCATCGCTTCTCGTGCCGCAAACTCAGCACTTAAATCTTTGCTGATACTAAAAAAACACTCTTTCCCATTCCATTGCCCGCGCCACACTCGCGCCAGCGCCGGAATCTGTACCCCGGCTTTGGTGACCAACGGCAACGTGCAGCCTTCAGAAGTGCCGTTGCACAATTGCACGACGTTTTGTTCTGCTTCTTGCCGAAAAATAGCGGGATGTAATTCTAAAATCGAAGTGCCCAATAATTCATACGACGCATAACCTAATTTGCGCGTGACCTCTGGATTGAAATCGAGAATATATCCCTCTAAAGTGGTGATAAACACCATATCATTGAGCGAATCAAAAAAAGCGCGGAAATTGGTGCGTTGCGTTTCTACCAGTTGAAAATTCGTTTTTAATGCCGCGCCAATTAATTCCAACGTGCTGGCTAATTGATCCATTTCCGTAAAGGGACTTGGCGGCGGCGCAATCCACACTACTTGATCCCGAATCGCCACCGGCAGCGCCCGGGCGCTGGTTGTGAGCTGGCGCAATAACAAGCCCAAATGACGGCTGCCGAGATGCGCAATCAGCAGCGCCAGCCCGGTCAACACGCCCAACAGCTTCAGCGATGCCAGCGCATCCTCTTGTGCTTTTTTCACGAGCGGGGCGGCGCTGACTGAAATGTGTACTGCGCGCTCGTCGGAATAGGGCACGGCGAGTTCATAGCGGGCGCCGAAATAGCGTTTCATCTGTGCCGTGCGAAAGAGGGATTCATCCGGCACGCGCAGCCGCAACTTGCCATCCGCTGGCTCGTCAAGCGCCATCTGCAACACCGAACGGATTTGCAGCGCCTCGTCACCCAACAGCAGCTCGCTGAAGCGGGCGATGTCAGCGGGAGTTGCCAACGGTGCGGGGCGGTTGGCAGCGGCACTCGCTGCGACCCAATCCTGCACCGTGAAACGGGCGACGAGTTGCAGGCGCTGCGCCAGCCGCATTTCCATGTATTGCGTGTGCTGACGATTGTCCCAAGCGGTCAGCAACAGCCCGGGTAATAAGGTCGCCATCAACAGCGTGGCAAAATGCAGCTCGTCGATCCGAATGCTGCCGCGAGGACGGTGCAGCAACGCCATCGCTAACAACACGATGCTGGCAAGTGTGCTGTTGAGCACGCCGTTGAGCGTTTGTTTAAGCGCCACAAGCGCGACTTGTGACCAGTCCATGCCCAGCCCGAAGTGATAAATGACGATCACCAACGGAATGCCGAGACCGAGCCAATAGAGCACGTCGAGCAGTGCGAGTGGCGGGAAAGGACGCCCGCGCCGGCGGGCGAATTCACGTCCGGCGCTGACGGCGAGGAGTTCGGCGATGAAGATCAGTATTGCGTAGGGATGATTCCACAAGATGAAGGTATAGGCACTTCCCGCTGCTGCCACAAATAATCCAGATAATGGGCCGAGCCAGACGAGCGCCAAAAAGCTGGCAATGGAACCAAAAATGAGATCAAAGCCGAAGAATAGTGGCAGATGAAACGCATTGCCGGCGAGTGCCAATCCCGCCAGCAAAAGTGTGAATAGAAAATGCTGTACGGGATTAAAATGCACGATGATGTCCGCATGAATAAAGTGGCATAAAAAGTCAGTTGCCGAGAGTAGCCAGTTGGTGTGCAGATCATTTGATCTTCATTTCAATAGACTGACCTGTTGCTTAAAATGCGAACAGGTTTTCAGCAAGAACTATAACGTGTGATGCGACATCGTGTTGAATTCTTCACAGTTTTGTGACCGTTTGCACACTTTCTCGAAGGTGTCGAAATCGCAGGGTATTCCAAATAGATGTCCCTGCGCTAAATCTAACCCGGCGCGAAATAAGAGATCGCGTTGTGCCTCGGTTTCCACGCCTTCCGCAATCAGTTTTAGACCGAGCCGTTGCCCAAAACCAATCACCGCCATCAATACGGTCATCGCTTTCATCGAATCAAACATCTCGGATACAAAACTCAAATCAATCTTCAAAAAGTTGAAGGGTAATTCTGCCAAATTGCGCAGTGAAGCGTAGCCAGTACCAAAATCATCAATCGCTAAAAATGCGCCCATCAATTGCACACGGGCGGCAAAATCGCGCAAGACGTGGCGATCATGGCGCATCCATGTTTCTGTGATTTCAATCTGTACCCGACAATAGCCGTGCAATCCCGTGACCAATAATTGCACCAATTCAATTGCGCTGGGTTGTTCAATCGTGAATTGCGATAAATTCACCGATAAAAAACTGAGTTCAAGCGGGGCTAACTGCTCGCGCTGGGCGATGATTTTTTGAAATAAATCAAGCGTTAGCGTATCAATCAGATTTGCCGTTTCTGCCAAGGGAATGAATTCCCGCGCTTCCAAAATATGGTCATCTGTCAAGTGCAGCCGCGCCAGCACTTCCACGCCACAGGGACGCCCGTCAACCAATGAAATAATCGGTTGATAATACGGTTCCAACGCGCCAGCTCGCAGCCGTTCCGCCAACAGTGCGGCATCTAACGCCGGCGTGGGCGCAGATACGGGCGGGAGCGGGAGCGCGGGCGGCGTGAGTTCAGGGCTGGGCGCGGTCAATTGCGGGTTGAGAAGTGGTTGCAGATCGCTGGTGAGTAACGCTTTCGAGACCAGCCCGCGCACCGTAATCCCGCGAGCTTTGGCGATGCGCTGGGCGGTGTCTAACATGTCGTCGCCGTAACCAGATAAGAAGGCGACCGGCACCTGCGGCGCGGCAGCAGCGAGCCATTCGATCAAATCGAGTCCGTTGTCTTGCCCCAATCCGAGGTCGAGTAACAGCAAATCTGGCGGCGCGACCGTGACTGCTGTTTTGCAGGTTTGGAGCGAGGTGCAAAAGGTGAACGCATGACCATAACGACGCACGATGCGTCGTAAAGTCGATTCCATACGCGGATCATCATCGAGATAAAGGATGTGCATCAAAAGCAACTCCTGAACGTGGCAGAATAAAGTATGTGATTCAGTTTAAGCGTATCGCCGCAGATTTAGGATTTCTCAATGTCGTTTACTTCCCTATCCATATTTAGTGACCATGAATTGCATCAATTGTTGGCTGAAGATGTGCCGTTTGGCGATCTCACCACTGATTCACTTGGCATCACTGCTGTGCCCGCGCAGATGCGCTTTTATGCCCGCGATCCAATGGTGGTTTGCGGCGCAGAAGAAGCGGCGCGGTTATTACAACTGTGCGGCGCGACAGTGCAGTACTGGCTGCCCTCCGGGACGCCCGCGCCGGCGGAAACATTGATGCTGGAGGTGAGCGGTTCCACCGGGGCGCTGCATCGCGGCTGGAAAACCGCGCAGACCTTGCTGGAATGGTGCGGCGGCATGGCGAGCAGCGCGGCCGGAATTGTGGCAGCAGCGCGGCGGGGACATCCGGCAGCGCTGGTGGCCGGCACCCGCAAAAATGTCCCCGGGCAGCGGCGTTTGGCGAGCAAAGCCTTTCGCGCTGGCGGGGCGATCATGCACCGTAACGGCTTGTCGGAAACGCTCTTGATCTTTGCCGAACATCGGCAATTTTTAGCTGGTGAAGCGCCCGCAGCGACCTTGGCACGGCTGCGCCAGCAGTGCCCGGAAAAACGGGTGGTGGTTGAAGTCGCCACTCCGGACGAGGCGCTGCGCTGGGCGGCGGCTGATGTGTTGCAACTGGAGAAATTTTCCGTCGCCGCCGTTGCCGAGACCGTGACGGCGTTGGCGAGCTGCGGATCAGCAGCGGTGGTGGCGGCAGCGGGCGGTATCACGGTACACAACGCGGAGGAATATGCCCGCGCTGGCGCGAAGTTATTGGTGACGACTGCGCCGCATCTGGCTCCACCGCGTGATGTGCAGGTGCGGTTTGCGGTCGCTGCGGCGGTTTGACGGCAACGACAATTTTGTCGAAGCCGCTCGCCAGTTGTCGAAGCAACGGGGGCATAAATACAGTTAAGCATTTGATTGTACAGCAAGAAAAACTTGGCACCGTCTGTGCAATATGGAAAGCGAGACCGAAATTTTTCCTACTTTATTAAAGGATTGTGCCATGACCACTTCTCGCGGATTGACCCTTGCATTGACGGCGCTGTTGACAGCAACCCCAGCATTTGCCGCTGGACAACGCGGCGCACCACCGACGCAACCAGTGGCGGCAGTGCAGCCGGTGACGGTGGCGCTGACTGCGACAGAAACTGCCACACTGTTGTTTATGCGTGAAGAGGAGCGCGTGGCGCGGGATGTCTATTTACAAGCAGCGGAATTGTGGGCTGATGCGCCGCCATTTGCAGGGATTGCGCGTTCAGAACAGCAACACATGGACGCCATCGCGCAGTTAATGACGCGCTATGCGCTGACAGAACCGTCGGATCCGACCGTCAACGGCGTCTTTGCAGATGCGACTTTACAACAGTTGTACGATAGCCTCATGTTGAAGGTTGAGGTCTCGCTGGTGGAGGCGCTGAAGGTTGGCGCGTTGATTGAAGAGGTCGATATTGACGATTTAGAAAAGGCGCTGGCAGCGACTGAAAATGCTGATTTAATCAGAACTTATGAGAATTTGTTGCGCGGATCACGCAATCATCTGCGGGCATTTGTGGCAGAAATTGAACGGCAAGGCGGCGATGCTTACTTGGCGCAACATCTGACGCAGGAAGCGGTGGACGCGATTGTCTCCGAACCGATGGAGCGCGGTGGTCCTGGAATGGGTGGCGCAGGAACGGGTGCGGGTGGTGCAGAAAAAGGTGGCGCTGGTGCGGGCGGTCGCGGCGCAGGTGGTGGTCGTCAGAGCCAAGTTGATGTGCCCTCGTCGTCACGGTTGGCAGCGGTAATGCTGGCGCGGGGCGGCAAAGGCGGTGGCCAAGGTGGCGGCACGGGTACCGGTACCGGAACAGGAACGGGCACTCGCGGCGGCACCGGAACCGGCACGGGCACCCGCAGCGGTACGGGCGGCGCACAACACGTTTAATTGATGCAATAAAAAACGCCGTCAGTCATTGCGACTGGCGGCGTTTTTTTATTGCCTGCTCGTATTAAGAAGTTGCTTGCATTGTCATCTTTAATAACTGATTGACGGCGACACTTAATCCAAAAATGATCCAAAAAATGGGTGCGACGGAAACGACGCTATCATAAAACACTGCCGCAATGAGATAAGCAACCCAACTTGCATATAATCCCAGCGATAGTGGATACAAATCGGTATTGTGTGGCGCAGTCGTTAGCAATAAAAACGTGCGTTTCGCATGGGTAAACAACAACACAAATAACGCCAACGTCGCCCCGCCCCCCAGATTTAACCACGTCTGCAAATAGCTATTGTGCGGCTTATCAATAAAGGCTTCTGGTTGATTAAAGAAGCGTTTATATTCATCTTGATTCGGAAAATATAGCGCAAAGGTATCGGGCCCGCGTCCAATTAACAGCGTGTCATCCATTTGTTCGAGTGAACGCAACCAAATATACATCCGTCCAGAACCTAACGTGCCATAGTGACGGATGAGCGTTTCTAAAAAAGTCTCGTGAAAAGATATGCTAGTTTGATTCAATTGTGGATTGTGCGCAGTAAATACTTGATGGTGATTGAGGTTCCAAGCCAACCAGAAAACGCCCATCACCACGAATACCAGCGCGAATTGTTTAATCTGTCGCCAATAGCGCCGAATGGCGGGTTGAAATACAATCATCAGAACTAACAACGCTGCGCTTAAAATGGCAACCCAACCGCCACGCGCATGAGTTCCCGCCAATACAATTAACAATAGCCCGGTTAATAGCGCAAAGCTAAAACGACTTCGTTTTGTGGGTGCGCACAATATGGCGGTGGTCGTGATTGGTAATGCTAACGCCATCATGTGCGCAACGTTATTGGGATTGTACAGCGTTGCATACACCCAATGCGGCGGGAAATGAAACTCTAAATATGCGGCGAGCGATTCATAGCGTTGCGGAATAATCAATAAGCGTCCGCTCTCAGTTTGAAATGGATCAAACCCAATAAATTGCGATACGCCAATCCCCGCCATGATTGCCAGCGCAATTGCCCACACCTGCACCACTAACCACACTTGGCGCACCGTTGTAATCAATACGGCACTGGCAAGCAACAATATCAAATAAGATAATAATACCCACATGCCTTCATAGCGTTCAAAAAATCCATGCAAGGCAATACTAGAATGCGCAGATAACAGGGCGCTACAGATCAGCAATAACGCATAACTCAATAGCGGAATAACGTAGGGAATTGGTTGAGGCGGTAGTTGTTTTCGCACATACAGGAACAAGATATTTAATAGTAGCACTGCCGCACAAACAATAATAAGCTGCGCTTTGTAATACGAAAAGAAATCAAAGACTTGCTCAGTAATCCAAAAGGGTTGATATGCTGTTGGAATAGGAGTGATATGAAGCAATACCAGCAGCGGCACAATACCAACCGTTATTAACAGCGGTAACAATTGCCAATGATTGCGCCACAGGTGAAGAACTAATGCGCGGTGCGACCGCTCATTGTGGCGTGATTGCGGTATGTGATGACGCATCACTGACCTGCATCAGGAGCTGCTGTTTCGTTGAATAACTCACTGAAATCATCGTTATTTAACAGCGACGACGGCGTTGCTTCTGGTACCGTGATGTTAGTCGGGGTGGTGATGATTGCGTTGGTGTCTAAATTCCAATTGACCAACTGTGGAAAGCTAATAATCAATCCTACCATCAACACTTGCACCAATAAAAAAGGCACCGCTCCCCAATAAATATCAGCAGTGCGAATTTGTGGTGGTGCCACTGAGCGCAGATAAAATAACGCAAATCCAAATGGCGGGTGCATAAAGCTGGTTTGCATATTGACGCCAATTAACACGCCAAACCACACTAAATCAATGCCCAATTTAGCAGCGACCGGTGCTAACAACGGCAATACAATGAACGCAATTTCAAAGAAATCGAGAAAGAATGCCAACAAAAAAATAAGCAGATTAACGATAATTAAAAATCCAATCACGCCACCGGGCAAACCCACTAACAATTGCTCAACCCATAAATCGCCGTTAATACCGCGAAACGTTAAACTAAACACGCTAGAACCAATTAAAATAAACACCACAAAACTGGTGATTTTTGCTGTAGTTGTCATCGCTTGTATTAGCAAGGCTTGCGAAAAACGGCGTTTACTCAATGCTAATAATAATGCGCCGACCGCTCCCATTGCGCCCCCTTCAGTGGGAGTTGCCCAGCCAATAAAAATTGTGCCGAGCACTAAAAAAATCAGCGCCAACGGCGGTAATAATGCCACCATAGCGCGAGCGAATAACGCTCGTCCGTGTATAGTACGCGCTGCAAGTGGTAATGGCGGGGCGTATTCCGGTCGCCATTGCGTAATGAAAAATACCAATAATAGATAAAGCGCCGTTAAAAGCAGTCCCGGTAATAAAGCACCGCGATACATTTCTCCAACTGAACGCCCTAATACGTCCGCCATGACAATTAATACCAGCGATGGCGGAATGATTTGCGCGAGGGTGCCGCTGGCTGCGATTACGCCGGCAGCGAGGGGGCGGTGGTAGCCATAGCGCAGCATAATTGGCAATGAAATCAATCCCATCGCAATCACAGAGGCGGCAACAACGCCGGTGGTGGCCGCCAATAATGCGCCCACCAAGATCACTGCATACGCCAAACCACCGCGAATACCGCCAAAAATTTGCCCGACAGTGTCGAGTAATTCTTCAGCCATGCCGCTGCGTTCAAGGATTAAACCCATGAAGGTAAAAAATGGAATTGCTAACAGAATTTCATTGCGCATGATGCCGAATACGCGATCTGGCAATGCTTGTAATAATGAGGGAGTCAACAAACCGAGTTCAATGCCAATAAACCCGAATAGCATTCCAACTGCGGCGAGTGAAAAAGCGACGGGATAACCGATCAATAAAATCAGTACCAATGCCGCAAACATGAGTGGTGCGAGATGAGCGATTAACCACGTTTCCATCTGATTCAATCTCGTTGGTCAATATGCAGACATGAACCGCAGAAGTCACGCAGTTGGAAGTCAAACCGTTGCTTTATTGATTGAACATTTAATTAAAGCAACGATTACCAATAACCGCGTGCGGTGAATACGCTAGACATCTTCCGCAATGATCCCTGATGATTTTGGCGCATTCAGCTCTTCAGTACTGAGTGCTACTGGAGGTGTTGTCAAAGCCAATTTCAATACTTCATCAATCCAGCGCACCGGATAAATCTTCAAATGCTGTTTGATGTTTTTGGGAATCTCAGTTAAATCGCGTTCATTCTCACGCGGAATAATCACAGTTTCAATTCCACCACGATGCGCCGCCAATAGCTTTTCTTTCAAGCCCCCAATCGGTAAAACTTCACCGCGCAAAGTGATTTCACCGGTCATTGCGACACTGGAACGCACTGGAATTTTTGTCAGCGCCGATACCAACGCGGTACACATCGCCACCCCAGCACTAGGGCCATCTTTTGGCGTCGCGCCTTCTGGAACGTGAATATGTACATCGAAATTGCTATGAAAATCAGGAGGAACGCCCAAACTTTCTGCGCGTGCTCGCACCACCGTCATTGCCGCTTGAATAGATTCCTGCATTACCTCGCCGAGTTGACCGGTATAAGTAAACTTACCTTTACCCGGAATAAGCGCCGATTCAATCCGCAATAATTCGCCACCCACTTCTGTCCACGCTAATCCAGTCACCTGACCAACTTGATCGTGTTCATCCGCACGCCCATAACGAAACCGTTGTACGCCAAGGTATTTTTCCAATGCTTTCGCATTAACAACCGTCGGAGTATCACGTTTTTTCAATAGCACCTCTTTCACAACCTTGCGGCAAATTTTAGAAATCTCACGTTCTAAATTGCGCACGCCAGCTTCACGGGTGTAATGACGAATAATATCACGCAGAGCGCCTTCTCGAATCACTAATTCATCATCTTTCAAACCATTATTTTTAGTTTGTTTTGGAATCAAATAGCGTTCAGCAATCGCAACCTTTTCGTCTTCGGTATAACCAGACAGCCGGATGACTTCCATACGATCTAATAGCGCCGGCGGGATGTTCAATGTATTCGCAGTGGCAACAAACATCACTTCGGAGAGATCAAAGTCAACTTCTAAATAATGATCGACGAAGGTGTGATTTTGTTCTGGATCAAGCACTTCCAATAGCGCCGACGCCGGATCACCGCGAAAATCCATTGCCATCTTGTCAATTTCATCAAGCAAGAAAAAGGCATTGCGTGAACCGGCTTTGGAAAGGTTCTGAATAATTTTGCCGGGCAAAGCGCCAATATAGGTGCGGCGATGACCACGAATTTCTGCTTCATCGCGCACTCCACCCAACGACATCCGCACGAATTTGCGATTCGTTGCCCGCGCAATAGATTGTCCCAATGAAGTTTTCCCGACTCCCGGCGGCCCAACTAAACAAAGAATCGGTCCCTTGAGTTTCCGTACGCGCTGCTGTACTGCGAGATATTCCAAAATGCGCTCTTTGACGCGCTCCAATCCATAATGATCTTTATCTAAAACGGTCTCAGCAACTTGGAGATCATTGTGAATACGGGTGCGCTTTTTCCAAGGCACTCCTACCAGCGTATCAATATAATTGCGTACCACCGTCGCTTCCGCAGACATAGGCGACATCAATTTGAGTTTATTTAACTCATTCTGCGCCTTCGTTTTCACTTCTGCTGGCATTCCAGCGGCCTGAATCCGCTTGGCAAGGTCTTCAATTTCATTGGGAGCATCTTCTAATTCACCCAATTCTTTTTGAATCGCCTTCATTTGCTCATTCAAATAATACTCGCGCTGGTTCTTCTCCATTTGGCGCTTGACGCGCCCGCGAATGCGCTTCTCCATTTGCAGGATGTCACTTTCCGCTTCCATCAATCCCATTAAATGTTCAAGCCGCGCTTGCACTTCAATAATTTCCAATACCCGCTGCTTTTCATCCAATTTGAGTGACATGTGGGCAGCAATGGTATCGGCTAATCGTCCGGCATCGTCGATATTTGCTAAAGAAGTGAGTACCTCTGGCGGCACTTTTTTATTGAGTTTGACGTATTGATCAAAAAGATTCATCGCTGAACGCATCAGCACTTCTTGCTCGCGTTCATCGCTATTGGAAATTTCATCCAATGGTGTCACTAAGGCGGAAAAGCTGTTGTCTGTAGTAATAAAGCGTTGAATTGCTGCCCGTTGATGACCTTCTACCAAAACCTTTACCGTGCCATCTGGCAATTTTAATAATTGCAAGATATTCGCCAAGGTGCCGATGTCATATAAATCCTTGACGCCAGGTTCATCAATATCAGCACTTTTTTGCGCAACTAAAAGAATTTGTTTATCAGTCGTCATTGCGCCATCAAGCGCATGAATTGACTTTTGCCGCCCCACAAATAAGGGAATGACCATGTGGGGATAGACCACGACATCGCGCAATGGCAATACGGGAACATCTTGGGCGGTAGGAGTAACAGTAACGGGAGTATGTAGCGCCATGAAAACTCAAATCTCGCTTAAACGACGATGCGTCACGATGGCGCTGCGAGTGGCGCAATGACTACCGCCGTATTCGGTGGGTGAATTAAAAAAGGTGGGAAAAGCTGTGAACACAAGTGAAAAGATACGGGGCAGCGTTTGAATTCATCTGCCCCGTGTGGCGGTGAATTACTCCCCGCCCGCTGCGACCTGTTTATCCATAGTGAGGCCGTCGTAAATTAAAAACGGCTTGTTATCGCCAGCAATGACTGAGGCATCAATCACTACTTTGCTCACATGATCCATTGAGGGCAAATCATACATGGTATCGAGCAATACTTGCTCCATAATGGTACGCAAACCGCGTGCGCCAGTTTTGCGTTCCATTGCCTTTCGTGCAATACCACCGAGCGCATCTTCGCGCAATTCCATTTGCACACCTTCCATTTCAAACAAGCGGGCGTATTGCTTCACCAGCGCGTGTTTTGGCTCCGTTAAAATGCGCACCAATGCCGCTTCATCTAATTCCTCCAACGTCGCCATGACCGGCAAACGTCCCACAAATTCAGGAATTAAACCATAGCGAATTAAATCCTCCGGCTCTACCGCATTCAATAACTCAGTAATCTGGCGGCTGTCATCTTTGCTATGCACTTCTGCCGAAAACCCAATACCCGTTTTGCGCGAACGGTTCTGAATAACTTTGTCGAGACCAGCAAATGCACCGCCGACAATGAATAGAATGTTGGAGGTATCCACTTGGAGAAATTCTTGCTGCGGATGCTTGCGCCCACCTTGTGGCGGTACGGAAGCAATGGTGCCCTCAATCAGTTTTAATAGCGCCTGTTGCACACCTTCGCCAGAGACATCGCGGGTAATCGATGGGTTATCTGATTTGCGAGAGATTTTATCAATCTCATCAATGTAGACGATGCCCGTTTGGGCTTTTTCTACATCATAATCGCATTTCTGCAATAACTTTTGAATGATGTTTTCAACATCCTCACCGACATAACCTGCTTCTGTTAAGGTCGTTGCATCCGCAATGGTAAATGGCACATTGAGCAACCGTGCCAAGGTCTCCGCCAATAGCGTTTTACCCGAGCCAGTAGGACCAATTAACATGATATTGCTTTTCGCAATTTCAATGTCTTCTTTCGCTTCAGCAACTTCCAAACGCTTGTAATGATTGTATACCGCAACCGAAAGCACTTTTTTCGCTTTCTCTTGCCCAATCACGAATTCATCCAACCGCGCTTTAATCTCGCGGGGTTTCGGTAAATGACTGGTGTTTTCTGTCACACTGTCCTGCATTTCCTCACGGATAATGTCATTACAGAGTTCAACGCACTCATCGCAAATAAACACTGAAGGGCCGGCAATTAACTTGCGCACTTCGTGTTGACTTTTACCGCAAAACGAACAGTACAACAGTTTACCGTCGTCGCCTCTATGATTATTTCCACTCATCGATGAAGGGTCTCCCGTGAGTCGTTAAAGGACGCAATATCAGCAGTCCCGGTCGATGCTAAAGTGAAACGCTCGGCGCATTACGTTTTACCCGGCGCGGGGCCGCGTTCACTAATGACTTGATCAATTAAACCATACGTTTGCGCGGCGTCACCATTCATAAAGCGGTCACGTTCGGTATCTTCAGCAATTTTTTCAATTGGCTGTCCCGTATGTTCCGACAGAATACGATTTAACGTATCACGAATCGTGAGGATTTCGCGGGCATGAATATCAATATCAGTTGCTTGCCCTTGAAAACCACCCAAAGGTTGATGAATCATCATCCGTGAATGGGGCAAACAATAGCGTTTTCCTTTTGCGCCACCCGCTAACAGCAACGCCCCCATACTGGCAGCTTGTCCAATGCACATCGTACTGACATCGGGGCGCACAAAACGCATGGTGTCATAGATGGCCATTCCCGCCGTTACTGAACCGCCGGGCGAATTGATATACAAATGAATATCTTTATCCGGGTTTTCAGATTCTAAAAACAGCAATTGCGCGACGACTAAATTTGACATGTGATCTTCAACGGGTCCAACTAAAAAGATCACCCGTTCTTTCAATAGCCGCGAATAAATGTCAAATGAACGTTCACCGCGAGCCGTTTGCTCAACAACGATGGGCACCAGCATTCCCTGTGGCTGCCAGTCAATGCGGCTCTGAGGAGTGGTCATCATGGAAATATCACCTGTCTCATTAAAGAGAAAATTCTGTGCCTATCCAATACCGATACACACAGAATGATTAACAATCAGCGACTTGCAGCAGTTAAGTCGGCAAAACAAATTGCCTCATCTTCAACCTGAGCCTGTTCAAGCACCAATGCCACAATAGCATCTTCTAATAGGACTGATTCAACTGTCCGCAAATACTTGCGATCACCATAATAATGATCAATCACTGCTTGTGGGTGTTCATAGGTCGATGCAATCTGCTCAACCTTTTCTCGAATCTGTGCAGGACTGATTTTGAGTTCGTATTGCGTCACAAACTTGCTAAAAATCAATCCCAACGCGACGCGCCGCTGCGCTTCGTCTTCAAATAAACTCGTGGGAAATTTCACGGCAAAACCGAGGTCTTTCGACAACTTTTCGCGGATTTCTTCGATTTCCTCATTCACCAGTGCGCGAGGGAGCGCAATTGGATTCGCGTCAAATAATAACGTCATCACGGCAGTTTTCAATCGACTGGCAAGCCGCTGCGTTAATTCCCGTTCCATATTGGTACGCACATCAGCACGGAAGCGTTCAATATCACCATCATCAATACCAAAAGCAGCGACGAATTCAGCATCAATTTCAGGAGTAAATAGTTCTTCAATTGCCTTGACAGTCACTGTATAGGTCACAGCGCGTCCAGCAATTTCAACGTCATCATCGTCGGAATAATTCAAATCAAGTTGACGTTGTTCACCGACGCTGGCACCAATCAAACCATCATCAAATCCAGCCATGATGGTATTCGCACCCAACTCAAGTTTAAAGTCGGTTTCCGTTTCATCTTTCTCTTCATTACTAACGCGGCTAATGAAATCAATCGTCAGCCGATCACCCATTTGGCAAGGACGCTCAACTGCATTCCAAGTGCCGCGCTGTTTGCGCAATTGCGCCAGCATCGTTTCTAAATCAGCATCAGTGAGTTCACAGACCGGACGCTTGAGCGTTTTATCAGCAAGTGATACCAATTCAAATTCCGGCATGATTTCTAAAGTTGCCGTATAGCCAATACGCTCGGCAGCGAAATCAATGTCTGGTTCAATACTTGGTAAACCGGCTGGAATCAGTGCTTCTTGTTTTAATGCTTCCCCATAACTGGATTGCACTAAATCACCAAACGCATCCATGCGCGCCCGCTCTAAAAACCGCTTTCGCAGCAGTTTCATCGGTACCCGCCCAGCGCGGAAACCGGGCAGCGTTGCTGTACGCGCAAGCTGTTGTAATTGCTTGTCAACCTCGGCTGTGAGCTGCGCAAATGGCAGTTCAACTTTCAGCCGTCGTTCCAGTCCTTCACCTACTTCCACCGACACTTGCATTCATCTTCTCCCGTCAATACCAAACGATATTTTGGCTGACGCTTCATGACATTGGTTAGCGCAAATATCGCTATTCGCGCCATCAGAAAGTTGTTGAGTATAGCTTGCGGGCACCAATTGCTCTACAGTTAAATCACTTTGGAAAAACCAATTGGGCCGGTTTTATTCTCTAAATAGGCATCAAATGCCATGCAGATATTGCGCACCAATAAGCGCCCTCGCGCCAAAATGCGAATATGCGTGGGCGTGATTTCGACTAAACCATCGTCCGCCATACCCTGCAATTTCTTTAGCGCCGTTGCAAAATAATCAGCAAATTCAATTCCCCAAGTGACTTCAGCAGTGCGCATATCCAATTGGAAATGACAAATCAGTTTGGTAATCATATCGCGGCGAATCAAATCATCACGATTCAATTCAATCCCACGAAAGACTGCCAAGCGCCCAGCATCAATGTCGGCATAGTATTCGTCGAGTTCGCGGCGATTTTGCCCATAGGTATTGTCTACCTTGCCAATAGATGTGACGCCAATTCCTAGCAAATCACAATCCGCATGAGTGGAATAGCCTTGGAAATTGCGATAGAGCGTTCCGGCTTGTTGCGCTAACGCTAATTCATCATCCGGGCGGGCAAAATGATCCATGCCAATATACACATAACCAACTTCGGTTAAACGTGCAATGGTCGCTTGCAAAATATCTAACTTCACTTCTGGCGCGGGTAAATCCGCGTCATTGATGCGGCGCTGCGGTTTGAAGCGTTCGGGTAAATGCGCGTAATTGAAAATCGACAAGCGTTGCGGATTGACTTCAATAATGCGCTCTAATGTCTGGCTAAAGCTGGCTACCGTTTGGAAGGGCAAGCCGTAAATCAAATCAATGCTGGTGGAGCGAAATCCTTCGGCAATTGCTGCTTCTAAAACCGCCATCGTTTCGGCTTCAGTTTGAATGCGATTGACCGCAGTTTGCACTTTAAGATCAAAATCTTGCACGCCCAAACTCATGCGGTTAAAACCGAGTTGGCGCAGCAATTTAATCGTGGCGGCGTTGGCTTCTCGCGGATCAATTTCAATCGAAAATTCGCCAACCGTATCATCTGCCAAGGTGAAATGACGGCGCGTGACGTCCATCAATTCGGTCATCTGCGCATGACTGAGAAAAGTGGGGGTGCCGCCGCCCCAATGCAATTGCTCTACGCGCCGCGAGCGATCAAAAAGTGCCGCTTGCATCTCCAGTTCTTTATACACGCGCTCTAAATAAGGCGGCGCTAAAGAGCGATCCTTGGTGGCAATTTTATTGCAAGCGCAATAAAAGCACACGGTGTCACAAAAAGGAATATGAAAATACAATGATAACGGGCGTCCGCTGTCATTACTACGCAAACAGGCTGCTTGATAAGCGGCAGCATCAAAGGCTTCAGAGAATTCAACTGCGGTTGGATATGAGGTGTAGCGCGGCCCGCTTTGGTCATAGCGCCGAATTAATTCAAGATCAAAGGAAACGCCTTGTTCCACTATTTTTCTCCCGCCAACGGTTGCGCAATTATGCTGCCGTTCGGCATTGCTCGTAAAAATTGAATTTAAGCTGAATCCCCGCTGCCAGCAATATCAAGCCCCAATTGATGGGTGGCGTTGATTTGGTTGAGCAGGGTATGAAAAGGGATGGCGTCGGCATATTGCGCGGCAAGTTCAATAAAGGGTAAATCATCGCGCCCGAAGCAATAACGCCCTTCTTGCATCGCCGTGTACAGTGCTTTAATACCGGCGTCGAGGGGATCAAGAAATACGGGGAATTGCGCTAACTCCTCGCTGTCGTATTCTAAACAAGCGCGTAAGTCGTCTATTTCAAACACTGCTTGTTTTACCCATTCAATGTATTCTTCAACGCTGCGCGCCCGTTGCAGGCTCATTGCTTTAACGCCTCATCAATGTGCATCTGCTGTTCTAATAACTGTTGCTGCGTTAATAAAAATACACCTTCGCCGCCGCGCTCAAATTCAAGCCAAGTAAAGGGCACGGTGGGTAAACGTATTTCTAAAGTGGGGGCGGCATTGCCAACTTCGACAATTAAAATACCACCGTCAGTTAAATAGTTGGCGGCGGTGGCGAGAATACGCAAGACCACGTCTAAACCATCTTCACCGCCCAACAATCCCAGCGCCGGTTCATTGCGATATTCGGCCGGCAAGGTGTCCATTTCCGCCCGCGAGACATACGGCGGATTGGAAACGATCACGTCGTAGTGGCGGCCGCTGAGTGCTGCAAAGAGGTCGGATTCCACCGTTTGCACGCGGTCGGCAAGGTCGTGGCGAACAATGTTGCGGTGCGCAACTTCCAACGCTGTGGGTGAAATGTCAACCAAATCAACGTCAACTTCTGGCAAATACACCGCCGCTGCAATGCCGATGCAGCCGCTGCCGGTACATAAATCGAGAACGTGGGTGATATTTTCGCTGTCGATCCAAGGATCAAATCCCGCTTCAACCAGCTCGGCAATCGGTGAACGCGGCACCAGCACCTGCGCATTGACGGCAAATTCCAAGCCGGCAAACCATGCCCGTCCAGATAAATAAGACGCGGGAATGCGCTCAACGATGCGGCGCTCAATCAGATCGCACACTGCTACCCGTTCGGCGGGCGTGAGGCGGCAGTCACGAAATCCGCTCGGCAAGCCGGGTTCCAAATGCAAGGCACTGAGCACTAAATGCACCGCCTCATCAATGGCGTTATCGGTGCCGTGCCCAAAAAATAATCCGGCAGCGTTGAAGCGGCTTGCACCCCAGCGCACAAAATCTTGAATGGTGATTAACCCGTCCGGCTGTTCTGCCATAGTGAAAAGGTGGTCGCTTGGTCCTGGGCCGTCAAAGAAAATCGCGGGTTGACCGCGACAAAGAACGTGTAAGCATACCACCGCCCGGCGGATGTTTTCAGCCCAAACGGTGTTAAAACGCCATTTTTTCCGCATTAACGCGGGTACAGCGCCCATTTTTCCGCGCCAACGCGCTCATTTTGAGCAGTGACCATGTCTTATTACTCTTCACATCGCTTGCGTCTTGCCATCCGCACCCTGCGTCAGGGCGGCGTCATCGCCTATCCCACCGAAGCCGTCTACGGCTTGGGCTGCGATCCTTGGAATGCTGCCGCAGTGCAACGGCTGCTGGCGCTCAAAAATCGCTCGGTGCGCAAAGGATTGATCGTGATTGCGGCCGAGATCGCGCAATTAACGCCTTTCCTGCGCCAGCTCGCGGACGCACAAGATGCCGAGATGCTCGCCAGTTGGCCCGGACCGCACACTTGGTTACTGCCGGTGCGAGCGACGACGCCGCGCTGGTTGACCGGCGACTTTGAGACGCTGGCGGTGCGCGTGACCGCTCATCCGCTGGCAGCCGCACTCTGTCGTCACTACGGCGGCGCGATTGTCTCCACCAGCGCCAATCGCGCCCAGCGCCGTCCCGCCCGCACCGCGCTGCAATTACGGCGGGCGCTGGGTCAACAACCGGATTACTGTTTGATTGGTCAGTGCGGCTCCTCGCGCCAGCCGTCCACCATCCGCGACGGGCGCAGCGGGCAGCTCGTGCGCGGCGCGTGAGTGACGGATTCACTGCGCCAACGGCTATACTGCGTCACACCAAATAACCGTTTTCAGACGTGCTTAATAAGACGAGGAACACATGCACAACGGAACCAGCATCACCCAGTTCATTATCGAAGAACAGCGCCACATGACCGGCGCGACCGGCGATTTCACCTCCTTGCTCAATGACGTGGTCACGGCGTGTAAAGTCATCAGCAATCTGGTGAATCACGGCGCACTCGTCGGCGTGCTCGGCAGCGCGGGCAGCGAAAATGTGCAGGGCGAAACCCAGAAAAAAATGGACATCTTGTCCAATGACGTGTTTCTGAAATCGAACGAATGGGCAGGACATCTCGCGGCGATGGCGTCAGAAGAAATGGATGATATTTATCCAATTCCTGAGAAATACCCACGCGGCAAGTATTTATTGACCTTTGATCCGCTCGACGGCTCCTCCAACATGGATGTCAACGTCTCCGTCGGCACCATTTTCTCGATTCTGCGCTGCCCGGGCGGTGGTCAAGCGCCGACCGAGCGCGATTTCCTCCAAGCGGGCACCCAGCAAGTTGCCGCCGGTTATGCGCTCTATGGCCCGTCCACGATGATGGTTTTAACCACCGGCAACGGTGTCAACGGCTTCACGCTTGACCAGAACATCGGCGAATTCATCCTCACCCATCCCAACATGACGATCCCCGCTGACACCCGCGAATTCGCCATCAACGCCTCCAACATGCGCTTTTGGGAGCCGCCAGTGCAGCGGTATGTGCAGGAATGTTTGGATGGCACAGACGGCGCTCGCGGCAGTGATTTCAATATGCGCTGGATCGCGTCGATGGTCGCAGAGGTGCATCGCATCCTCACTCGCGGCGGGATTTTCATGTATCCCGTTGATTCTAAAATGAAAGAGAAGGGCGCGACAGGCAAACTGCGGCTGCTGTACGAAGCCAACCCGATGTCATTCATCGTCGAACAAGCCGGCGGCAGTTCCATCACCGGCACGCAGCGGATTTTGGATTTGCAACCGGAATCGCTGCATCAGCGCGTCCCGGTCATTCTCGGCTCGAAAAACGAAGTTGAGCGCGTGTTGAGTTATCACACTCAGGATTAACCGGCGCTGCTGGCGCTCGAAAAAAAGCCCCAAGCTGAACCGTTCAGCTTGGGGCTTTTTTCATTCCGCTGGATACCAGCGCGGCGTGTACACCCAAGTCGCGCCATCCCAGCGCGGAAATTGGCGCGTTTGTGATGAGCCGATAATCACGATGGTGCGCATATCCACCTGTTCCGGCTCGATTTCCGCCAACGTCGTCACCGTCACCCGCTCGGCAGTGCGCCCCACGTCATGCCCCAAAATCACCGGCGTGGTCGGCGCTCGCTGCTGGCGCAGCACCTCCAGCGCCTGCGCCAACTGCCAAGGTCGCGCTTTCGAGCTGGGGTTATACAGCGCAATCACGAAATCAGCCTGCGCTGCCAGTTCCAACCGCCGCACAATCAACGCCCAAGGTTTGAGATTATCCGACAGCGAGATCACGCAGAAATCGTGACCGAGCGGCGCACCGACTCGCGCTGCCGTCGCATGAGCTGCCGAAATCCCCGGCTCAATCGTTAATTCCACCTCATGCCACGTCGGATCAGCGGCTTGCTCCAACGCCTCCAGCACGGCGGCTGCCATCGCAAACACGCCCGGATCACCGGAAGACACCACCACCACGCGCCGTCCCTGCGCTGCGAGTTCCAGCGCCAGCCGCGCCCGCTCCAACTCGCAGCGATTGTCGGAATCCAACAGCCGCTGCTCGGGACGAAACGGCCCGGCGAGCGTGACGTAGGTCGTATAGCCGACGATGTCCTGCGCCAGCTCCAGCGCCAGCTTCACCGCCGGCGTCATCCAATCAGTCGCACCCGGGCCGAGACCAATCACCGTCAACTGTCCCACTTGCGGCGCGGCACTGCTCATGGCTGCCACCGTTCGCCGGGAATCAAAATCATCGAAAAATACGGCACCTGCTCAGGATCAACTTCCGCCAGCGGCACCGTCCGCTCGCCACTCATCGTCGCCCGCTCCACATAACGCGCCCGATCTTCCAAACCGAGCTTGACAATCACGCGCCGGACTTTCTCGAAATTGCTGCCCAATTTCATAATCGCCGCCGCTTCCACCTCCACCAGCCGCTCCGTCAAAGTCGGTTCTGGCAAGGTGCCAGCGAGCACTTGCAGCCGTTGATCGCGGTACACCAGCGGAGTGCGCAACACTGCCGCGCTGGCGACCACTGAACACACGCCCGGCACGACTTCGGTGGCAAATCGTGCGCCCAGCCGGTCATATAAGTACATGAATGAACCGTAAAAAAACGGATCGCCCTCGCACAGCACCGCCACATCCTGTCCAGCATCGAGATGGGCTGCGACTTGCGCTGCGGCGTCGTCATAAAACGCCTGCATCACGCCCTCGTAATCAAACGGCGGTGGCGGTTTTTTGCCCGTCACCGGATACAGCAGCGGCAAACGGAGCTGCGCGGGACTGAGATGGGCTTCGACGCTCGCCAGCGCGTTGCCGGTTTTGCCGACGCCGACGTAATACGCCACCACCGGCGCTGCCCGCAGATACCGCAGCGCCTTCACCGTGATGAGTTCGGGATCGCCCGGACCGACGCCTAAACCGTATAAACATCCTGTGGTCATGGCGCTCAAGCGTGTTCCCGTCCCAGCGCATTCACCGCTGCTGCTGCCATCGCGCTGCCGCCGCGCCGACCGCGCACGGTGAGAAAAGGAATGCCGCGTGAATCCGCCGCTAATGCCGCTTTGGATTCCGCTGCGCCGACAAATCCCACCGGTAAACCGAGAATCAGCGCCGGACGCGGTGCGCCTGCGTCGAGCAGTTCGAGTAAGCGAAACAGCGCCGTCGGCGCGTTGCCAATCACGACCACTGCGCCAGCGAGATGTTGTTGCCATAATTCCAACGCGGCAGCACTGCGGGTGGTGCCGAGTTGTTTTGCCAGCTCCGGCACGCTCGGATCGCTCAAGGTACAAATCACGGCGTTATTGGCGGGCAGCCGTGAGCGGGTGATGCCTTCTGCGACCATCTGGCTATCACATAAAATCGCCGCTCCAGCCGCTAATGCCGTGCGTCCGACGGCGCCAGCGTCGGGAGAAAATTGCAGATCGTCCACGATGTCGGGCATTCCGCAGGAGTGAACAATCCGCACGGCGAGCGGTTCGACATCAGCGGGTAAATGGTCAAGGCGGGTTTCAGCACGAATGATGGCGAAAGAGTGGCGATAAATGTCGTGCGCATCGCGGTTGTAATCGATCATGGACGGGTCTCAATCAAGTGAAGGCAGCCAAGGATGAGGACAATGGCTGAGATTTGAATCAATGCGAGCCAGCGGCGCTGGATACCGTTGAAAGTATACGGTAGAAAACTATCGGAATTAACGCACCCAGATTGAGCCAGATAACGATGAATTCCTCCGCAATTGATACTCCAGCGTGGTTGACGGTCGTCGGCATGGGCGCTGACGGCTGGCGCGGCTTGACTGATGACGCTCGCCACGCGCTGACGACAGCGGCGCTCATTTTCGGCGGCGAGCGGCATTTGACGCTGCTGGCAGAGCACTTGCCAGCCCGTCCCGGACAACAGCGCCGCGCTTGGCTGTGCCCGTTTCAATTGGCAGTTGAGAAGCTGTTGACGTATCGCGGGCAGCCAGTGTGCGTGTTGGCGAGCGGCGATCCGCTGTGGTTTGGCGTCGCCGGCACGTTGCTGAATCATCTGCCGCTGCACGAGCTGCGCATTGTGCCTGCGCCTTCCGCACTGACGCTGGCCGCAGCGCGAATGGGTTGGGCACTGCAAACGGTGACGGTGATTGCGGCGCACGGGCGACCGCTGACGAAGGTCAATCTCCATCTCGCTGCCGGAGCGCGGCTGCTGGTGTTGGCAGCCGATGCGCAGACTGCCGCGCAGCTCGCCGCGCAGGTGACGGAGCGCGAGTTTGGCGCGAGTCGGCTAACGGTGTTGGAAGAATTGGGCGGGAGTGCCGAGTGCCGTGTGGACGGAATCGCCGCGACTTGGGCGCAGCCGCCGGGTGCGGCGTTAAACGTGATCGCGCTGGACTGCGTGGCGGATGCGACGGCGCTGCGCTTATCCCGTCGCGCCGGGCTGCCGGATGCGGCTTTTCAACACGACGGGCAATTGACCAAACGCGATGTTCGCGCCGTGACGCTGGCGCGATTGGCACCGCAGCCGGGGCAATTGCTGTGGGATGTTGGCGCTGGCTGCGGGTCGATTGGCATTGAATGGCTGCGAGCTGCCGACAATTGCCGCGCCATTGCGATTGAAGCCGACGCAGCGCGGCTGGCGCTAATTGCGGCGAATGCGCAGGCGCTTGGCGTGCCGGAATTGCAGATCGTCGCTGGACGCGCACCAGAAGCGTTAATTGATTTAACTGCGCCTGATGCGATTTTTATTGGCGGCGGATTAACAACGGCGGGCGTTTTTGATTCCTGTTGGGCGGCATTAAAAGTGGGCGGATGTTTGATTGCAAATGCAGTAACATTACAAACGGAAGCGGAATTGGTACGCTTGCATGGCGAATACGGCGGCGAATTAACGCGCTTGTCAATTGCTCACGCTGCGCCGTTGGGAAAATTCACCGGCTGGCGCTCGGCAATGCCAATTACGCTGTATGAAGTTTGGAAATCGGCGTGATTATTTTTTTAATTACTGCTAACATTGCGCCATGCTGCATGAGTCGTTGACCGCCGTAATGATTCGGTATTTTCAATATCTCACAGTTCTAGTTTTTTAATCGCTGGTCGGGAGTGTGGCAAATGCAATACCGATGCAAATCGGAAATAGCCACGCGGTCTCACATAGCCGTTCGACCCTCCCGACCGGCATCTTCATTACAGCTTTTATAACGCAGATCATTGTCCTCTCAATTCACTGTCTCGTCGCCATCAGCAATCACACTTGACACCGCAGCATCATTCGTGTTTTTATTCGCTTTAAGAGGAGTGATAACCTCATCAAGGCGGAAACGCCCACGATAGATAGGCGGTTTTTTAGTACCCACCAGTTTTGAGTTTTTTGATTGCTGGTCGGGAGTGTGGCAAATACAATACTGGTGCAAACTGGAAATAGCCACGCGGTACCTTGAGCCGTTATCACCCTCCCGACCGGCGCAGTTTTGCGTCAAGTGATAAGAAATTAAGGTGAATAAAATGGAATCCCGCAACACCCTTACCCTCACGCCCGTCAACGGCGAACTCCGCATTCGTGACATTGATTTAGCTGAAAGACTGGGGTTCGCTGATCCCCGCATGATTCGCAAGCTCATCAAGAGCAACAGCGAAAAACTCAATGAATTCAGTATTCTGTACGCTGTGGAAAAAAAGCACGGCGGCGTTGGTCGCCCTGCAACCGAATACTACCTTGACCGCAAGCAGTCGATTTTCATCTGCATGAAATCCGAGACAGCTAACGCTTTTGAGGTTCAGTTTGAGATTGTCGAAGTTTATGACGCGCATTTAACCAACAGAGCAGCTCAACCCGCCGTTGCCGATCCAGTTCTTGCAGCATTGGTGCATGGTTTGGTTGAAATTGACCGATTGAAACAACAGCAGGTTTTGATCACGCGCAAAACCGAACAACTTGAATCCCGCGTTGAACACGTTGAATTGCAACATCGCAATGGCGTTCCGAAGGGTTATTTATCTCGCTCGCAGGCGCATGTTTTATACGGGATAGGCTTATCAGCAGAAGTGTTTCATCTCGCTTTACATCGCCTTGAAGTGCCAACCACGCCCTACATTCATCATGCTGAAGATGGCAATGAAGTCGCTACCTATGGTTATCTTGAGAGCGACATTGCCGCCGCAGTACAGACATTTCTGGATGATGCTATTCAAGCCACGCGCTATATGTGTGAATCACCGTTATTGGAAGGCAAACGCTTTCGTTATAACAAATCTACAGTAACGCGCCCGAACCCACCGCAGCAGTAATTCAATCCGCCGTAATACTTGCGCTGTTATAAACTAGCAGCGCAATTTTTCTGTCAGATCAAGTGAATAAATGCCAATGACGCTGTATGAAGTTTGGAAATCGGCGTGATTATTTTTTAATCACGCATTGCATCAAATCACACCAGAGCATCACATCATGCCATTACTCGATTGGATTAACAAAGAACACGCTAAAACCTCGGTGCGCGAAGTGCCGTTTCATTTACTTAATGAAGTGGCGACTTATGGCGCAGCCGCTGACAATTTGTTAATTCAAGGCGACAATTTGCTGGCGCTCAAAGCGTTGATTCCTTTTTATGCCGGGCGCGTAAAGTGCATTTTTATTGATCCGCCTTACAACACGCAAAGCGCCTTTGAACATTATGATGACAAGCTCGAACATAGCGCGTGGCTGTCAATGATTTACCCGCGTTTGGTTTTATTGCGCGATTTGCTGAGTGAAGACGGCTCAATCTGGGTGTCGATTGATGACAATGAAGCGCACTATTTGAAAGTGCTGATGGATGAAATTTTTGGACGGCGGAATTTTGTAACCAGCTTTATATGGAAAAAAAGCTATGGCGGCGGCGCTAAGTCAAAGCATTTTGTGGGATTGCATGAATATCTCATTTGTTACACCAAACAGATTGATTTATTTCCTGAAATGTGGCTGCCGCCCGATCCAGATGCAGTTAAAAAATACTACAAATACTCAGATGAAAATTATTTAGTGCGCGGGCCATATCGGTTACAACCACTTGCCACTACGAGCATGGATGATCGTCCCAACCTTAAATATCCAGTTATTCATCCAGATGGGAGAGAAATCTGGCCAGAAAAACAGTGGCAGTGGTCACGCGAGAGAGTGATTCAAGCGCAGTTGAATAACGAAATTTTAATTACCGAAAAAGCAGGAAAGTTTACTGTTTCTTATAAACAGTATTTGCGAGATCAAGAAGGAAAAGAACGCCACAGAAAACCACAATCAATAATAGAAGGGCATTACACTCAGCACGGCACTTTTGAGAGTACAGAGTTGTTTGGTTTAGCAAACAAGTTTTCTTTTCCAAAACCAGAAGGTTTGGTTAATACAATTCTTGAGGCGTGTACAAATGTACAAGATATTGTATTAGATTCTTTTCTAGGTTCTGGCACGACTGCTGCGGTGGCGCATAAAATGAATCGGCGCTGGATTGGCATTGAATTAGGCGATCATGCTCGCAGCCATTGTATTCCGCGTTTAGAAAAAGTCATTGCTGGAGAAGCGGGTGGAATTAGCGGCGCTGTGAATTGGACGGGCGGCGGCGGATTTCGCTTTTGTACTTTAGGCGCAGCCGTATTTCATTCCCAAGGCGAATTAAATCCAGCGGTCGATTTCGCCACGCTCGCCGCCTACATCTGGCATCTCGAAACCGGCACACCTGCACCTGCGTCCTTCACAAATCCGCTGCTGGGCATTCACAACGGCGTTGCTTACTACTTGCTTTATAAAGACATTCTCGGCGCGTTGCGCTCGGCAGAAGGCAATTTATTGACTGCCGCCGTGCTTGACTGGCTCAAATCGCTGGCAACGCACGATGGCGCTTGCGTCATTTATGGCGACCTGACGCGCTTGGGCGCAACGCGGCTGGCGGCAGAACGGATTGTTTTCAAACAACTTCCCTACGATGTCACGGGACGATAAACGCAATGCTGCAACTCAAAACCTATCAACAACAAGCACTTGACGTATTGGAGCAGTTTTTACTTGCCAGCCGCGAGCAACCGCTGCCCGTCGCCTTTCGCGCCAGTTTGAACGCCCAACAGCGCGACGAAATCGACTATCAACCGCTGTTTGGCGCGACGCCGTGCGTGTGTTTGCGGATTCCGACCGGCGGCGGCAAAACGCTGTTGGCGGCGCATCTCATCGCGCTGGCGAGCGCCGCCCGCAGTGACAATCCCGCGCCGGTTGCGCTGTGGCTGACGCCATCGGACACGATCCGCCGCCAAACGCTCGAAGCGTTGAGCGATGTGCGCCATCCGTATCGACAAGCCTTAGCGCAGCATTTTGGCGCGGAATTGCGCATTTGTGATTTAGATGAATTGGCAACAATCAATACGCACGATGTTGGAAAAAGTGCAATTATCATTGTCGCCACCATTCAAGCATTTAATATCACCGACACCAAACAGCGCAACGTATATGCGTTTGATGAAAACCTCGCCGCACACTTCGCGCAATTACCGACGCACGGCGCGACTGCTTTAGAATGCGTCACTGCTGCCGATTTAACCGCGCAGCCATTTTTAACTGCCAATGATATAGGGCGCATCAAGTATTCAATTGCCAACTGGCTCCATTTGCAACAGCCGTTAATTATTGTAGACGAAGCGCATATAGTCGATCCACCACAAAATGATTGTTAAAATCGGCGCAGCACCTTCAATCCTACTGTTGTGCCGCAATCAATTTATTCTGGCTTGGCTATAACAATCGCACAGCGCGATTTTTTAATTCGCTGCAACGCCTCAATCCCAGCGCCGTGATTGAACTCACCGCAACGCCAGTCGCTGGTAATAACGTGCTGTATTCGGTCTCCGCGCAAGAATTAAAAGCCGAACAGATGATTAAATTGCCCATCGTATTATTAGAACATCCCGACGGCTGGCAGGCATGTTTAAGCGATGCGGTCTTAAATCGCAACCAATTAGAATTAACGGCGCAAAAAGAAACGGATCACATCCGCCCGATTTTATTAGTGCAAGCTGCGTCCAAAGGCGGAGAGGCGACGGTAGACGTGGTGCGGCAATATCTCATTGAGCATGAACAGATTCCAGAGCAGCACATTGCTATTGCCACCGGCACCCAAAAAGAACTTGACGGCATCAATTTATTCGAGCGCAGTTGCCAGATTCGCGTTGTCATTACGATTGAAGCCTTAAAAGAAGGTTGGGATTGTTCATTTGCTTATGTATTGGCGTCATTGCAAAACATAAAATCTGCCAAAGATATTGAGCAATTATTAGGGCGCGTATTGCGGATGCCCTACGCAAAAATGCGCGAACAAGCGGCATTGAATTGCGCTTATGCACATGTGATCGCAGAGAGTTTTGCCAGCGCCGCTGCGACTTTAACGGATCGGCTGGTGCAAAATATGGGATTTGAACGGTTAGAATTGGCGGCAGTACTGATTCCGCAAACGGTATCACCTTTGACTGGTGGCGCAAATAACGCCGTTACCATTCCCGCTTATTCTATTGAAGTGCCGCAATTACCAGACACGCGCCATTGGCCGGCAAGTATTAAAGCAGCGATTGATATTCGCCCCACCACGCAAGGTGCAACGTTATTGATTAGCAGCGCCCTTGATGCTGGAACTTTAGCGCAAGTTGAAAGTTTAATTAGTGCAGCGCAGCCTGCAAAAGCGCGTGCTGCAATTCAAGAACAATTCGCCGCACATCGCGCTTTACAACAGGCGCTGCGTGCTCCGGCGCATTTAGGTATTCAATTTGCACCAGTGCCGCATTTATGTTTACGTTTAGACGATCATTTAGAAGTTGTCGAACCAGAAACGTTGGCAGCAGTTGGGCAATGGAATTTACTCGATCATCCCGTGCAATTGGCGGGTTTTGCCCCGACTGAAAGCGTGAATACTTTTGAAATTGATCTGAATGAACAGCAGGTGAATTATCGTTATTTAGACGGGCTGGCTTTGCAACTCAACGAAGCGCCCAGTCAAGTCACAGAAGACGGTTTATTGCGGGAATTAGATCGACATCTGCGGCGTCCTTCATTATCGCAACTGCATTTACAACGCTATCTCATCAAATTAATAGCGCATTTAATCCATGATCGCGGATTTACGCTAACCGCATTAGTGCGCTGGCGGGTGCAATTAGTGCGAGCGATTAACAAAGAAATTGAACGCTTACAGCACCTCGCCATGCAAAAAGGCTTTCAACAACATTTACCCAAAATGGTGCCGCCTTCATTTCAGGAACTTGCCCAATATAGTTTTCAATTTGACCCCGGCAAATATCCAGCGCGGAATTGCTATCAAGGGCGTTATCAATTTAGCAAACATTTTTATCCCACGATTCACGATTTACGCGAAACCACCGCCAGCGGTTTAATCAGCGAAGAATTTCGCTGTGCGCAAATGATTGATATGCAGGCTAAAGTAAAACACTGGGTGCGCAATATCGAACGCCAAGCGCAGTGTTCATTTTGGCTACCAACTGCCAGTGATCGTTTTTATCCTGATTTTGTTGCGGAATTGAATGATGGCAGGGTGTTTACGGTTGAATACAAGGGCGAGTTTTATAAAAGCAATGATGATTCGCGTGAAAAAAAGCAAGTTGGGCAACAGTGGGAAACCAGCAGCAATGGACGTTGCCTTTTTTTGTTTGCGGTATCTGAAGATGAAGCGGGACGTTCTATTGGTCAGCAAATTAAAGAAAAGCTGGTGTAATGACGCCAACCGCTCGGAATTGCCAATCACGTTATACGACATGTGGCACAGCGCGATGCTGTGTTAATGGATATTGCGCAAATGACGAATAGCAGCTTTGGCATTTTCTTGAATTGGATATTTCTAGGAACAGCGATGAATAGCAACTTCACTCCCGATCAAGCCACGCTCGCTTCCTTTTGTAAACACCATCACATTTGCCGTTTATCGTTGTTTGGTTCGCATCTAAAAGGAACCGCTCGGGCAGATAGCGATGTGGATTTGTTAGTTGAATTTGAGCTGGAACATATTCCGGGTTTGCTAAAAATTGCCAGCATGGAAATCGAGTTATCGGAAATGCTGGGAAAGCAAGTTGATCTGCGTACAGCAAACGATCTCTCGCACTATTTTCGAGATGAAGTATTGCGCACGGCTGAGGTGCAATATGCACAATAACGATGAAATTCGTCTGCGTCATATGATCGAAGCAGCGGAAGATGTGCAACAGTTTATTGCCGGGCGTCACCGCACGGAACTGAATAGCGATCGGATGCTGCTGTTTGCGCTGGTTCGGGCGATTGAAATTATTGGTGAAGCAGCTAATAAAGTGTCAGATGAAACCCAAAGTGTTACAAGGGATATTCCTTGGAAAGCTATCGTTGGAATGCGCAATCGTTTGATACACGCCTATTTTGATATTAACGCGGATACAGTGTGGATGACGGCAACGGTAGAAATCCCAGCAGTGCTGGTACAATTGAAAGCATTCATGTCTAAAATGTCATCCGCATAATGTTGCAGATAATAAATGTGTTTTCGCACTCCGCGCCCGCTCACTCGCAATAAACAAATAAATGTGCTGGATGCAGCGTTTTGTGCTGACCAGCAACGGGAATAAAGTAAACGTATTGTTTTAGATAAAACAGCGGGACGCTGAATGATTCAGCGCCCCGCTGTTTGATTGCATTGCAACCATTATTTGCGTATTACATCCGCAGCGGTTCGGTTAAAAATGGCGTGATAAGTTCCAACATGGCGCGATGCACACGCGCATTGCCTGCAATCATGTTGCCGGTGTCGAGATAACGATTGCCGCCTGCAAAATCAGTAATCATACCGCCAGCTTCTAAAATCAAAATCGCGCCAGCCGCGCAATCCCAAGGCGATAAGCCAATTTCCCAAAATCCATCAGTGCGACCAGCAGCGACATAAGCTAAATCTAATGCCGCTGAACCGGGGCGGCGAATTCCCGCAGTGGCTAATGTCATTGCTTTGAACATGCCCAAATAGGCGTCGATATGGCGCTGATCGCGGAATGGAAAGCCGGTGCCAATCAATGCGCCTTCTAATGACAGACGATTGGCAACCCGCAATTTACGATCATTTAATTTTGCGCCTTGCCCGCGTGCGGCAGTAAATAATTCTTCGCGCAGCGGATCATAAACAACGCCACATTCCAAAACGCCTTTATAACGCAGCGCAATGGATACGGAGAATTGCGGGAAGCCGTGTAAATAATTGGTGGTGCCGTCAAGCGGATCAATAATCCATTGAAAGTCGCTGTTGCCACCTTGTTCGCCGCTTTCTTCTGCCATGATGGCGTGATCGGGAAAGCGGCTGCGCAATTCTTGAATAATGGTGGCTTCCGCAGCGCGATCCATTTCGCTGACAAAATCATTGCGGCTTTTGGTTTCTACTTGAATTTGATCGAGCCGATCTGAATAGCGCAGCAATAATTTACCGGCGCTGCGAGCGGCGCGAATGGCGATGTTCAAACTTGGGTGCATGTGACGGAGATTCCGAGGCAATCGCGGTATTATGGGCAGATACCGCATAGTTTTTGATGATGTGACGACGCATGATAGACGAAATGACCTCGGCGCTGACGCGCATCCGCATCGTGTTGGTGGAAACCACCCATCCCGGCAATATCGGTGCGGTGGCGCGGGCGATGAAAACGATGGGGTTGTCGCGGCTGGATTTGGTGGCACCAAAACCGCCGATTGATGCGGAAACGCTGGCGCGAGCATCGGGCGCAGATGATGTGCTCGAGCACGCCGGTCGTCATGCGACGCTGCCGGAGGCGTTGGTGAATTGTCGGCTGGTGATCGGTGCCAGCGCCCGCTTGCGGACGATTGACTGGCCGTTATTGGAGCCGCCGGAAGCTGCGCAACGCTTGTTGGCGGAAGCTGCGCATGGCGAGGTGGCGCTGGTGTTTGGGCGCGAAAGTTCGGGCTTGTCGAATGTGGAGCTGGCGCGATGTCAGGCGCTGGTTCACATCCCGACCAATCCTGAGTTTAGTTCGTTGAATTTAGCCGCTGCGGTGCAGGTGTTGGCGTATGAACTCCGCCGGGCGGCTCGCGCTGCGCACGGTGAGCAATTGCTTGATCCGCCGCGAGATGTGGCGACGGCGGATGAGATGGAAAGTTTTCACGCGCATCTCGCGCAGGCGCTGCGCGTGATTCAGTTTGGCGATCCGGCGCAGTCGCACAAATTGATGCGGCGGCTGCGGCGGTTGTTTCATCGCGCCAGCCCAGATCGCACTGAAATCAATATCTTGCGCGGGATTTTGACGGCTGCACAACGGCACCATCTGCCCAGCGCCAGCGCGTCCGATACGACGGTGCTGCCATGACTGCGCCATTGCTCGCCGTCAAGGAGTTGACTGTTGACTTGGGTAGCGCCACTGCGCCGTTGCGGGTCATTGACGGGGTGACGTTGGAATTGGCGGCTGGCGCGACGCTGGCGCTGGTGGGTGAATCTGGCTGCGGTAAGTCGTTGACAGCATTGGCGTTAATGCGGCTGTTGCCACCGGCAGCGCGGATTGTCAGCGGTGCGGTGCGGCTGGGTGACAGCGAATTGCTGCGACTGACCGAGGCGGAGATGCGGCAGGTGCGCGGGCGGCGCATGGCGATGATTTTTCAGGAGCCGCAGACGGCGCTCAATCCGGTGTTGACGGTGGGAGTGCAGATTGCCGAGGCGCTGCGAGCGTCCGATCTCACAGACTTCGACCGCGTGATTGCGCTGTTGGAGGCGGTTGGGATTCCTGATCCGGCGCTGCGTTGCTCCGATTATCCGCATCAACTCTCCGGTGGCATGAAACAGCGGGTGATGATCGCGCTGGCGCTGGCGGGCAAGCCGCAACTGCTCATTGCGGACGAGCCAACGACGGCGTTGGATGTGACGATTCAGGCGCAGGTGTTGCAATTGTTGAAAGATTTGCAGCGCGAGACGGGCATGGCGCTGCTGTTGATTACCCACGATTTGGGCGTGGTGGCGGAAACGGCGGAGCGACTGGCGGTGATGTATGCCGGCCAGATCGTGGAGACCGCCAGCGTGGCGGAGTTTTTCGCCGCTCCCGCGCATCCTTACAGCCGTCAATTGTTGGCGAGCCTGCCGAGTGCGGCGCAACGCGGCGGACGGTTGGCGACGATTCCCGGACGGGTGCCGCCGCTGGAGACGCAATTTCGCGGCTGCCGTTTTGCCGACCGCTGCGCGGAAGTGCTGGACATCTGCCGCTCTGAACCACCGCGCTGGCAAGTGAGCGCGGATGGGCGCGGAGTGCGGTGTTGGCGGGTTGAGGGGGAAGTTGGCAGTTGTCAGTTGGCAGTTGTCAGTGCGGGTGCAGATTCACCGCCAACTGACAACCGCCAACCGCCAACGCTGCTGCAACTCGTTGACTTACAAGTTCATTTCCCAATTCAGCGCGGGTTATTTCGCCGCACCGTCGGTCACATCAAAGCAGTGGACGGCGTGACGCTCGATCTGCTCGCTGGACAAACGCTGGCGCTGGTCGGCGAATCTGGCTGCGGCAAAACCACCGTCGGCAAAGCCATCGTCAAATTGCTGCCCGCCACCGGCGGTGCGATGCGTTACCGCCTCCACACCGCCACTGCGTCAGCGCCCACCATGCTTGATCTGCGCCGCGCTACCTCGCGCCAGCGCCACCTGCTGCACCAACAAGTGCAGATCATTTTTCAAGACCCCTTTGCGGCGATGAATCCGCGCCTGCTGGTCGGCGACATCATCGGCGAAGGCTTGCACGCGCTCGGACTCGCCCCGCGTCGCGCCGAGCGAATGCGCCGCGTGGCGGAATTATTGGAATTAGTCGGACTTGATCCCAGCGCCAGCACCCGCTATCCGCACGAATTCTCTGGCGGGCAACGGCAGCGGATTTGCATCGCTCGGGCGCTGGCAGTGGAGCCGCGCTTGCTGATTTGCGATGAACCCACCAGTGCGCTGGATGTGTCGGTGCAAGCGCAAATCCTCAATCTTTTGAAAGAATTACAAGAGCGGCTGGGGCTGACGTATCTGTTTATCACCCACAATTTAGCGGTGGTCGAATATCTCGCGCACCAAGTGGCGGTGATGTATCTGGGGCGGATCGTCGAACAGGGCGCAGTCGCCGCTCTCCTCGCTGATCCGCGTCATCCCTACACGCAGGCGCTGTTGTCTGCTGCGCCGGTGATTGATCCGGCAGCGCGGCGTCCGCTCATCCGTTTAGAAGGCGAGCTGCCTTCGCCGCGCCAGCCGCCGTCGGGCTGTCATTTTCATCCGCGTTGCCCCGTCGCCAGCGCGATCTGCGCCAGCAGTTATCCCGCCGTCAGCCAGTTTGGAGACGGGCGACTGGTGCGCTGCCACCACGCCAACTTATCGCCATAATCAGCCAGCCCATCGCGCTACCTGACAACTGCCAACTGCTTTCACCAACAGGAACTTCCCGCTTTGTTGACACATCAAGCCAATCCACCCGTCGCCAGTCTCGTGCTGTATAAAAATCGTCCGGCGCGAGTGGTAAGCATCGGCGAAAAAATCGAAATCGAATTGAGCGGCGGCTGCAAGCGCGTCCGTCCCAAAGATGTTGAATTGCTCCATCCCGGCCCCGTCGCCAGCCTCGCCGATCTCACCGCCCCTGACGGCGAATTGATGGCGGCATGGGAGTTGCTGGAAGGGAGCGAGACCACTTTGCAGGATTTGGCGGAATTGGCATTTGACATCTTCACCCCAGCGACGGCGTGGGCGACATGGCAACAGGTCGCCGCCGGGCTGCATTTCAGCGGTCGCCCGCAGGTGATTGCTGTACGCACCAGCGCCGCCGTTGCGCAGGAAATCGCCGAGCGTGAGGCGAAAGCTGCTGCCGAGCGCGAGTGGCAAGCCTTTTTGCTGCGGATGAAAGCCGCGCAACCAGCGGCTGAAGATGCCGCTCGTCTCGCCGAAGTGGAGCGGCTGGCGCTCGGTCAAGCCGAGCACAGCAAGGTGCTCACTGCGCTGGGTCATCCGCAAACGCCCAGCAGTGCGCAGCGCCTGTTGACGCAGGTCGGTTATTGGCAGCCGCAGCACAATCCGCATCCGCAGCGCTGCGGTGCGCCGTTGACCGATCCCGCGCTGACGCTGCCGCCGTTGCCCGACGAGGAGCGCGTTGATCTCACGCATCTTGCCGCTTACGCCATTGATGACGAAGGCAATCAAGACCCGGATGATGCGGTGAGTCTCGACGGTGAGCGGTTGTGGGTTCACGTCGCCGACGTTGCTGCGCTGGTCGCGCCAGACAGCGAGTTGGATCAAGAAGCGCGGTCGCGGGGCGCAAATCTGTATCTGCCCGACCGCATCATCAACATGCTGCCGCTGGCGCTCACCGCACAGTTGGGCTTGGGTTTGCAGCCGATTTCACCGGCGCTGTCATTTGGATTTCACTGCGCGGCAGACGGCACTCTCAGCAACATTGACATCTGCCGCAGTTGGGTGCGGGTTGAGCGCCTGAGTTATGAGGCAGTTGAGCTGCGGCTGCACGAAGCGCCGTTTGCCGAGATCGCCGCGATCACCACTCGGTTTCGTGCTCGCCGCGTCGCCGCAGGTGCCACGCATTTAGAACTGCCAGATGTCAGCATTCGCGTGGCAGACGGCGTGATCAGCATCCGCCCGCTGCTCAAGCTCGCCAGTCGCGGGCTGGTGATGGACGCGATGGTGATGGCGGGTGAAGCGGTGGCGACGACCTGTTTGGCGCACGGCATACCCATTCCGTTTGCGACGCAGATGCCGCCGGACGGGGGCGAGGAACCGACTGATTTAGCGGGCATGTTTGCGCGGCGGCGCTGCTTCAAACCGACGCGCCTGTCAGTGACGGCGGAGCCGCACGCGGGGCTGGGGTTGGCGCTGTACACCCGCGCCACCAGTCCGCTGCGGCGCTATTCCGATTTGCTGGTGCATCAACAACTCCGCGCTTGGCTCGCCGGGCGGGAGCCGTTGACCGCGCAGCAAATTATGGAACGCTGCGGCGAGGCCGACACGGCAACCATCGCCATTCGGCGCGGTGAACGTTTCTCTAATTTGCACTGGAAGATATTGTTTTTACAGGCGCATTCCGACTGGCGCGGTGAGGGCATCGTGGTCGGACGTGAGGAACGCAAGGCGGTGGTGTTGGTGCCGGAGCTGGCGCTGGAAACGCGAGTCCGGCTGCGGGAAGAGGTGGAACTCAATCAGGTGCTGCGGTTGGCGGTCGCCGAGCTGGACGTGCCAGATTTGACGGTGACGCTGCGGGTGCTGAGTTGAATCGCAAAAGCGTTGCGATTCAACGCTTTATTCCCGAATTACGCCCCCCAATGCCGCACGGTGCCGGTGTCGAGATGAACGAAATCGGAACGCGGGTAATACCCGACGCCGCCGCGTCCGAGTTCGAGAGCGGCATCGCGCAGGTGTCGCAGGGATAAATCTGGGAAGCGCACATCCATCGCTTGCCCGCGCAGATGCAGGCTGTTGCGAGCGACGCCGTTGGAGGTTTTGCGCAGCAGCGCGTTGGTTTGCGGCGAGCGATAGGCGCTCACCACCTCAAAACGGGCATCAGGATCGCCGAGCGAATCTTTCACGTCGTAGAGCAGGTCATATAACTGCGGGTCCATCGGCGCGGCGTCGCCGGTGCGGACATCCCGAAAAAACTGATTGAGCTGTCCCAATGCTGCCCGCTGATAACGGTCGCCGATGCGATACACCACGCTCAACCGCTCGTCGGTGCGCAAGTTGTGAAAGGACAGTTGGCGAGGACGTTCACGAGTAGAACTTGCCAGCACCGGCGTTGCCGCTGCCGCCAACAATGCGCCTAAAAAATAACGTCGATTCATTAAATTCTCCGCACCAAACCCCGTCAGCGCGGGATCGTTGCTTATTGACATTGCCTCAAATTTAAGGGCGCGATTATAAGTGAGGAAGCGGAGAAAGCAATCACAGCAGCGCGGCTGTTGATTCAACAAGGTTGTTGAGACGTGACAAAAGCTGAGAATTGTAACTCTTTCATCTGCATATCTTTGTTTATGAATGCTTCATTGCCATTCGTATTGGCTTTTAATACCGATTAAGCCTAAACGAAGTGCAAGCAGTAATCGCATAGAATGATCACAAAACATCAAGCGTTGTATTGAGGGCGACAATGATGCGCAACATGATTTTGGCAGTGGTGGCGAGCGTGGGCGCGATGAGTTGGATGCCGGCGGCGGCCGATATTTTTAAGTACGTCGATAGCGCGGGCAACGTTTATTTCACCGATACGCCGTTGAAAAATCAGCGGTATCGTTTGGAATGGCAACGCTCGTCGGTGCAGGAAAAGAGTGCGTCGCTCCCGCAAATCAGCCGCAGCAGTGGTGAGCGGGTGCGCCCAGCGCGGGCAAAACCGTTGTCTGGCTCGCAAACCCAACGGCGGGCGACGGTGCATCAGCTCGTGCTGGCGAATGCGCGGCGTTATCGGTTGTCGCCGGGGCTGCTGCACGCGGTGATTCGCGCCGAATCCAGTTACAACCCGGCGGCGGTGTCGCCAGCGGGCGCACAAGGTTTGATGCAATTGATGCCCGGCACGGCAGCGCGGTATGGCGTGTCGGATAGCTTTGATCCAATGGAAAATGTGCGCGGCGGGGCGGCGTATTTGCGCGACTTATTGGATATGTTTAATCAAGATTTGCGCCTCGCGCTGGCGGGGTATAACGCTGGCGAAGGCGCAGTATTGAAACACGGACGGCAAATTCCGCCGTATGCCGAAACGCAGGATTATGTGCGCAAGGTGTTGGATTATTTCCGCGCTGAACAGCCGTTGCTAAACACCTATAAAAATCTATGATTTTTAGTATCTAGGAGTTACGCAGTTGCGAACAAGCCATACAATGGTGCTGATAAATAAAATCGCACGGCACTGCGCACGATCTTATTTTTTGCTTCCATAATGCTTATTCCAGTTCGATAGAAGTAGCGTTCCAAA
>NZ_NRRQ01000009.1 GCF_016583745.1 Chromatium okenii | reverse complement strand
ATGTATAACCATCAGATACCCCAAAAAGCACTCGGACATGTGTCACCGGTGCAAGCGTTGAAAAACTGGCAGCAGAAAGAACCCGAACGCTTCAAAAAACAGGTCTACAATCTCTCGGGTCTTGACATGTTTAGCGTTCCCACGCTTTAACGTGGGAACGTTTCCACCGCATTAACGCCCGCCATATACCGCTTCAATGCGTTGTCCCACTGCTGCTTGCTCGTCCTTCAAAAACTTCAATTCCTCGTCAACCTGTTGCCGATTGGCTTCAAGCAATTTCTTCTCTGCCTCAGTTTTCTGTTGTTCCTGTAACTGGCTGTTGAGCTGTTGCTGAATGTCATTCAGAACTCTGTTGAGAAGTTCTTTTCTGCTGTCTATAAGAGATTTCACCCTCTTTTCTAGGCTGTCATCAAACAACTGCTTCAATGGTTTCCATTTGCCCTTTGGTTCCTTTAAGGGTATTTTTTCGTTCAGGCTGTCTACTACCATATCAGCCAGTTCTTCGGGTTTTTCTACACCCGATCCACTTGAAAAACCAAGAGCTACTCCTATGCCTGCAAGCACTCCTAATGGCCAAAAAACAGTAGAAGCTAGACCAAGACCTACTGCTGCCCAGCCCACACCAGCGCCAAGTGCTGCGCCACCAACACCGAAAGCAGTGGCTAACACTAATCCAGTTTCCCAATCATAGCGAGAAGTTTTAAAATCTCCAATATCTTTATCGCCAAAAGAATAACTGGAGGAATCAATGCTCAAATTGGTTTGAGAAACGCCGTAGTCCTTTTCTAGCCTTCCTTTAGCCAAAATGAGCTGATCATCAAATAATTGATTCGTTGCTCCGATCACTGTTTCAATCTTGTTTTGTATCTCCTGAACCGTTTTGCCCATGAGGTCTTTAATATAAGCAGTCGCTGCGGAAGCCATGACAGGCTTCGCACCATCACCAGACTTATCCTCTCGGGTGTTCAGTTGTGCAACTAAATCGTCTTTGAATGTTCCAATTTGTTGCTTGTGAAGGCGATTTAAAGTGTTCTGAAAAGTGAACTCGTCCTTCCCTTTACTGCGTGTTACGACATCCCGATACCAAACAGGAATCCATTCATCAAACAGATTTTTTATCTTTTCTTTATCCTTCTGGAACGCGTCAATCTTCTGCTCAATTCGTTCCAATGATTCCTCTTTTTTGCTCAGCTCGTTTTCATAGATGGCAATCAATCCCTTGAGTAAAATTTCCACCTGTGTGTTGGTACTAACTAAATAGGTTCGATCTTTTTCCTCTTGCAAAAAGCGGTTCAGATCAGCAGTAAAATGCTCGAAATTCAATCCGGTATGACATGAAAGCGGATAAATTCTGGCGGCAGTCAATTGACCCTTGAATAGTTCAGCCAAAAGCTCGCTGATTGTTTGTACAATCTCTTCGGATGCTCTTTTCGACAAATCAACCTTAGTAGCGACAATGAAGAGTTTGTTGAGATTATCTTCCGGAACATCTTTCCGAAAATGATGCAATAAATCTATCTCATCCTGTTTTTCAAAGGCGGTTGCTGCTTCACTCAAAAACAATAGCGCGTCAGAAGTTTTAATCAGCTCCTGCGCAACGGTGGTGTCACGCCGTGTCGCTGAATTGGAACCGGGAGAATCAATTACATCAATATGCTGCAAAAGTGGCAAATCCTGATATAACACCAGATTATTCACCAAACGTATTGCGGATTTATCCGCCATGATCTGAGTCAATAATCCACGTGTCTGTGTATAATCCGTTTGGATTGTTTCGTATTGCGGCAATGCTTCGAGCAAAAGCAGGGCATCCTGTTTTTTTCTCAAGAGGGTTTTCGTCAAATTCCAATTATCCCGTTGGCTAAGATGCTCAATCCAGTGCGACTGCTGTTTTTCAATCCACTCAACCGCAGTTTTTTCATCCGTTGGTATTGCAAAAGAAGGGTCTTCAGTAAAAGGCTGTAAACTCTCTTGTAGCTCCTGTAATAATTCGCTGCGTTTTTTCCATACAATGCGCACACTACCTGCTGGATTATTGATATCCGCGAAAGCAACAACAGTATGCGCCGCTGTACAGCGTCTTTCATCGACGGGTAACAATTCACCACAATCAAGCAGCGTGTTAATGAAGGTCGATTTCCCTGCTTTCATGCTTCCGAATACGCCCAAGCGAAATTTACCGTTTCTGATTTTTTCAATCAGTATATCTAAATTATCTTTATCCGTTTTCGATAATGATTCTTCAGATTGAATCAAGTCTCTCGTGCATGTCAGAATGTTGACCAGTTCCGCTTTAATGGCGGTACTTTGATGAAAACGCTGATTTCGCGAATTAAATCGATTTTTACTCAGACCTCGATTTTTACTCAGACCTTTTTTCAACTTTTTATCAATGTCAGCTTTCTGCTTTTGATAACGCTCGCGTGCCTGCTGAATAGTCGGAGTAATATCAACCGTGCCCATGCGTTCGGCGCTCCCGTTGGTCTGTAAAAAATGGCGCAAGTCATGCAAAAGCGACTTGCTCCGTTGGTTAAAACGAATCTTTTCCTGCAAATCACGATACTGATTGAACAGGTGCAAATGCAGGTGCTGATTTAACTCAAAAAAGCGGCTATCGTCAATTTTTAATTGATTGCGGTCGCGTTGTCCCTCATACGCCAATCGCGCCGAAAGCGGAAAGATCGCTGAAACGTGCGCCCCAAGTTTGCTTTTCACTGCCGCCAGCGCATCGTCACATTCATCTTGTTCTAAACTGTCGATTTGATTCAGAATTACAATCACGGGGCTGTCAGGATTCGCAGCACGAAAGCGCAAAATCTGTTCGTGATCGAGTTTTTCTGCGCCCTTATTATGCAACACCCAAATCAACGCATCAGCCTGTTCTACTTCAGCAGCACTGGTCGCGCTGTCATCGGCATTATGATCTAAACCCGGCGTATCAATTAACGTGAAATGCTGTAAAAAAAGATCATTGGGACAGCAGATTTCAATCTGCGCAATGCTGGCGTGTTCATGCTGCATTAACACGCTGATTTGTTCACGGATATGCTCATCGCTGTAATACTTGCGCCGATCACGTCGCCCATTGCGACGCACCACAATCAATTCCTCGCAGTCGCCAGCTTTCAACGTGTTAATGGTGCAGGTGCTGCGCACCGCTTTAACCGGCATTAACTGGCGTTTTACCAGCGCATTCAAAAAAGTTGATTTACCTGCATTAAACCCACCGGCAACCACCACGCGCATTGGATCATCTAAACGATTCAAAAACGCATCAATCCGCTCCAGCAACGTTTGGCGTTGTTGGGCAAGTGCCGGCGCGAGATAACGATTGGCGCGTAACTGTTCGCGGTAGCCATACAATTGATTGATGTCAATATGATTGCCGTGCGGCTCAGTACGAAAACGCGGATTAATACGATGTTCTTGCGTCATGTGCTACTCAATGCCAATTGGAATTTTTGTGATGAACATTTTGCAAGCGATGGGAATAAAGACAGACAAGCAGCGCAAAGCTGTTGCAAGTAAAGCGAGGAGTTTTTTTGGAGCGGAAATAGGAAGATGGTGCGCGAGGGGGGACTCGAACCCCCAAGAATTGCTTCACTGGAACCTAAATCCAGCGCGTCTACCAATTTCGCCACCCGCGCAAGGTCTTTATCTTACGCTGCCGCTAGAAAAATTGGTATCACTGCGCCAGCACTTTATTGCAATGATTTGATTATCAAAGTAAATAAATCATAATCGCGCCAGCTCCCGCGCCACCGTTCCCGCCACGCGCAGCCGCCATTTGTTAAACTCAAGCGTCTTTTTTCGCACATGACATCTCACGGTTTCACGATGAGCAGCACCGGCTTAAACAGCACTGAAGACATCATCGCCGACCTGCGCCAAGGGCGGATGGTCATCATCATGGACGACGAAGATCGGGAAAACGAAGGCGATCTGCTTCTCGCCGCCGATTGCGTGACGCCAGAAGCAATCAATTTCATGGCCAAATACGGGCGCGGTCTGATTTGCCTCACCTTGACCAAAGACCGCTGTGAACGGCTGCGCCTGCCGCTGATGGTCAACGACAACCAAGCCGCACATTCAACCGCCTTCACCGTGTCGATTGAAGCTGCGCACGGCGTCACCACCGGCATCTCCGCTGCGGATCGCGCTGTGACCATCCGCGCCGCAGTCGCTGCCACCGCCAGCGCCAAAGACTTGGTACAGCCCGGGCACATTTTCCCGCTCATGGCGCAGCCCGGCGGCGTCCTCGTCCGCGCCGGTCACACCGAAGCTGGCTGTGATTTAGCGCGGCTGGCGGGATTCAGCCCCGCTGCCGCCATCGTCGAAATTCTCAACGACGACGGCACGATGGCGCGACGCGCAGATTTAGAACTCTTTGCGCACACGCACGGTTTGAAAATCGGCACCATCGCCGACCTGATTCAATATCGCGTCCGCCATGAAAAAGCCGTGCTGCGCGAGTGCGCCTGCGATCTGCCGACTGCGGAAGGCACCTTTCGGCTGGTGGCGTACCGCGACAGCATCGACAACGACATCCATCTTGCCCTCACGCTCGGCGACATCAGCCCGGAGCGTCCAACGCTGGTGCGGGTACATTTGCAAAATACCCTCTGCGATCTGTTTGAAACCGTGCGCCCCGGCTGCGGCTGGCCGCTGCGAGAGGTGATGCACCAAATCGCTGCCGCTGGTGAGGGCGTGATCGTAATTTTGCGCAACCGCGACCGCCCCGCTGACGTGCTGGCGCGATTGAAAGAGTTGCAACCTCAAGATGACGACGCGCCAGCGCCCAGTCGTCCGCAAGATCGCAACGAGCTGCGCACCTACGGCATTGGGGCGCAGATTTTGGCGGATTTGGGCGTGCGGAAAATGCGGGTGATGAGCGCCCCGAAAGCAATGCACGCCATTTCTGGCTTTGATTTGGAAGTGGTCGAATACACCGGCGGACGGTCGGTTTAACCGGAGATTTTTGTGATGACAATCAAAACGATAGAAGGCAATTTTTGTGCAGCCAGCGAGATGCGGTTTTGTCTCGTCGTCGCCCGCTGGAACAGCTTTGTGGTGGACAGTCTCGAACAGGGCGCACTTGATGCGCTGCGGCGGCACGGCGTCAGCGATGAGCAATTGACCATCGTGCGCGTGCCCGGCGCATTTGAGATGCCGGTGGCGATTGAACGGCTCGCTGCGCAAGGTGGTTATGACGCGATCATCGCGCTGGGCGCAGTGATTCGCGGTGGCACGCCGCATTTTGAATATGTCGCCGGCGAGTGCGTGAAAGGCATGGCGCAGGTCAGTTTGAAATACGGGCTACCGGTCGCGTTCGGCGTGTTGACGGTCGATAGCATCGAACAAGCGATTGAACGCGCCGGCACCAAAGCCGGCAATAAAGGCGCAGAAGCGGCGCTCTCGGCGCTGGAAATGGCGAACTTGTTGCGGGCGCTCGGTTAAGCCGATGAGCATTCCTGAAAAAATCACCCCGCGTCGCCAATCCCGGCGTTATGCCGTGCTGGCGCTGTATCAATGGCAATTGACCGGCGACAACCCGCTGACGATCAAACGCCATCTGCTTGATGATCCCGAATGGCTGGACGCAGTGGCGATGTCCCTGACTGGCGCGGATGACGACGCGCCGACCGATCCGCAGCTCCGTTATCAATTCAACCTCGAACTGTTGGAAGAATTGCTGACTGGCGTGCCGCAGCAGATCACCGTCATCGACGCGCAATTGGCGCGATTTCTGGATCGCCCGCTGGATCAAGTTGATCCGGTGGAGTTGGCGATTTTGCGGCTCGGCGCATTTGAAATTCTATTTGCCGACAACATCCCCGACCGCGTGGCGATCAATGAAGCCATCGAATTGACCAAGCTGCTCGGTGCGCACGACGGGCACAAATACGTCAACGGCGTGCTCGATAAAATCTCCCGTCATCACGCGCTGCAAGTCGCGCAGGCTCAACGCGCTGCGGCGCCACCCGCTGATGTCTGAATTCGCCTTGATTCGCCACTTTTTCACCGCGCTCGGCGCAGCGCGAGCGGATGTCGCGCTCGGCGTTGGTGACGACTGCGCTCTGCTCAAGGTTCCTGCTGGGCAACAGTTGGCAGTCAGCATCGACACCTTGACGGCGGGAGTGCATTTTTTTGCGGATTGCGCTCCGGCCGCAGTCGGTCATAAAGCACTCGCCGTTGGTCTCAGCGATCTCGCGGCGATGGGCGCACAACCGGCGTGGGCAACGCTGGCGCTGACGCTGCCGAGCGCAGATGCCGCGTGGCTCGCGCCGTTCAGCGCCAGCTTTGCGGCGTTAGCGCACGCGCACGGCGTCCAATTGGTGGGCGGCGATACGACTCGTGGCGCATTGAGCGTGACGGTGCAGGTACACGGTTTTATCCCTGACGGCGCAGCGGTGCGTCGCGCTGGGGCGCAGCGCGGCGATGTGATTTGCGTCAGCGGCACCTTGGGCGATGCTGGGCTGGCGCTGCGGGGATTGCTGTCAGGCAGCGCAGTTGCACCGGAATTGCGGCAGCGGCTGGAGTATCCGACGCCGCGAGTGCAGTTGGGGCTGGCGCTGCGCGGGCTGGCGACGGCGATGATTGATTTATCTGACGGGTTATTTGGCGATCTCGCGCATCTGCTGACGGCATCTGGAGTGGGCGCAGAAGTGGCGCTGGCGCAACTGCCGTTATCGCCGTTGGTCGCAAAAGTTATCGCTCAAGATGGCGACTGGGCGCTGCCGCTCGCCAGCGGTGATGATTATGAATTGTGCTGCTGCGTTCCCGCCGCGCAGCTCGCCACCGCGCAAGCACGGGCGGCGGCAGTCGGTGTGGCGTTGCAGCCGATTGGACGGATTGAGGCGGAAACTGGAGTGCGCTGGCGCTTGCCTAACGGTGAGATGTGGTGCGCTGCCGCTGGCAGTTACGATCATTTTGCAAACAGTTGAGACGGCGGAGATGCGCAAACACTGGGGCAGGGGAATGATCGCGGTGGTGTGGCTCGTCACGTTGGGCGGCTGCGGCGGTACCACTGCGTTAAATAAAAATGAGGAATTGCCGGTGTCTTGTCTGACGAAGCCGGATGCGGGGCCGGGGCGAGCGCGAGAACAGCGGTTTTATTACGACTACCGCGACAATCGCTGCAAAGCCTTTTATTACGGTGGTCGCCAAGGGCGGGTGCCGTTTCAGACTTTGCAGGATTGCCACGACTTTTGCGTCGCCGAATAGCGGCGCTCAGATGCCGACTTTCAACTTCTGCCCGGGGCGAATGTGCTCATTTTCAGGATTGAGTTGGTTGAGACGGCGCAATTCACCGATAGACAAGCCATTGATTGCCGCAACGCGATAGAGCGTTTCTTGCGGCTGCACGACGTGATAACGCGGTGCGGGCGTCACCTTTTTGGCGATCACGCGCTCGGTTGGCGCGGCAGCGAGCGGACGCGACGACGTTGGTTTCGCCGCTGTCTGCGCCAGCATCGCGCTTGCCACCGGCGGCGGTTGGCGACCAACGCGCCGAATCGAACCTTCCGGCAGCCAGATGGTGCTGCCAGCGGGAAGATTGGCACGTCCACCGCGCACGGCATCGCCCCAATGCAAATTCAAATCCGCCAGTTGGGCGCGGGAGGTGCGGTAATGCTGGGCGAGATGATCGACTGGCATGGCGCTGGCGAGCACCAAGCGGTCATGCGGCCACGGACGTTCGTAATTGATGCCAGTGGGAAAATAACGGCGGGGATTACGCGCCACTTCGCGGGCGGCGAGAAATTCGGCGTAGTAATTCCGCGACGCAAATCCAAAGGCTTTGCCGTTGTAATTCTTAACAATTTTGCCAATATGATCGCCGTGCAGTGCTTTGGCTTTTGCCATACCGCCCTGCCCGTGATTGTAGGAAGTGACCGCCAGCGGCCAGCTTTTTAAGCGCCCATAGGCTTGCGCCAAATACCGCGCTGCGCCATCGGCCGCCAAAATGGGGTCATATCGCTCATCAACGGTGTCATTCACCGTCATGTATGCCCGCCCGGTCGCCGGCATAAATTGCCACACGCCGCTGGCACCGACTTTTGATTTCGCTTTCATCTGAAAAGACGATTCGACGTGCGGCAAATAGGCGAGGTCTTCCGGCACGCCGTGACTGCGCATGATCTCGCGGAAGGCTTCATCGTAGCGCCCGCTCACTTCTAAACTGGTTTGAAACCGCTCGCGCAAACCGCGCTGCGCCCGCACCCGTTCTGCCGCGCCATATACCGCCGCCTTGCCGCCGCTGTGCTCAAATTTCGCCAACGTGTCCTTTTCACGCGCACTCAGGCGTTGCCCCGAACGGAGCCGATTTTCCAAATCCCGCAGCGCGGCAACATGTGTGCTGAGTCGCTCTTCAATCCACGCTTTCTGCGTGGTGTTGTAACCACCTTGTGAGGTGCCGGGGATGGTGGCGACCTCATAAATCACGCCCAGATGTTCATCGTCGTGAATAGCGACCTCGCCGCGTCCCCACACGCCATAAACGTGCCGCCAAAAATCGACGTTGTCTTTGATTTCATTGGGAATCGGGAAGGCGGACGAGCCTTTGATGTCGCTGGCGCTGTCGAAACCGTCGCGTTTGCCGCCTGAGCCAGCGCAGCCGTTGAGGAGTAAGGAAACGATCAGCAAAAAGAGTGGCACTGACCAGAACCGGCGGAGAGATTGCGTGGGTGCTTGTGAAAGTTGTAGTGGCATGAGGCATGTTCTCCATCACAGAAACGGGGTGAAGTATCTGGCACAACATCCCGTTTTGCAAGCAAATATCCTGATGCCGAGGCGTTAGGCGCTGCCCAGCGGCGAGATTCCAGCCGCTTCTAATAAGGCAATCAAGCGAATCAGCGGCAGTCCGATTAACGCATTCGGATCATCACCTTCCAGCCGCGCAAATAAGGCGATGCCCAAGCCTTCAGATTTGAAACTCCCTGCACAATCAAATGGTTGCTCGCGGTCAAGATAGGCGTCGATCTGCGGGCGCGTCAGCGGACGAAAATGCACTCGAAACGGTTCCACCACCGTTTGCACCTGCCCACTGCGGGCATCAAGCAGACACAGCCCGGTCTGAAACAACACGCAGCGTCCGGCAGCGCGTTCCAGTTGACCCACCGCCGTCGCCCGATTGCCGGGTTTGCCCAGCACCAGATCATCGAGCACTGCGACCTGATCCGAGCCGATGATGAGGGCGTCAGGATGTGCGACTGCCACTGCCTGCGCTTTGGCAACCGCGAGCCGACTCACCAGCGCGGTCGGCGTTTCAGCAGGCTGGCGCGTTTCATCGACCCGCGGGGCGACGGCGGTAAACGGCAGCCCCAGTCGCGCCAGCAGTTCGCGGCGATAGGGCGAGGTAGAGGCTAAAACCAGCGGTGGTTGCGATGGACTCATGCCGCTCTCGGTAATTGAAAGATGGAGACGATTTCGCTCAAGGTGCGGGCTTGTTCGCTGAGACTTTCGGCAGCGGCAGCGGCTTGTTCGACCAACGCCGCATTTTGCTGAGTGACAGCATCCGTTTGTCCGATGCTGTGCATCATCTGCGCAATATCAGCCGATTGTTGACGGCTAGCGGTGCTGATGTCGGTGATGAGGGTGGCGACCTCGCGGAAATTGACCACCAATTCCGCCATCGTGCGTCCGGTGGCTTCGACCTGATGGACGCCCTCATTGATCCGCCCCACGCTGTCATCAATCAAGAGCTTGGTTTCCTTGGCGGCCTGCGCACTGCGCTGGGCGAGATTGCGCACCTCGGCGGCGACGACCGCAAAGCCGCGCCCTAATTCGCCCGCACGAGCGGCTTCGACGGCGGCATTGAGCGCCAAGATGTTGGTTTGAAAAGCGATGGAGTCGATCACGCTGATGATGTCGGCGATCTTGGTGCTGGAGAGTTGAATGGTGCCCATCGTGGCGATCACGCTGTCCACCATGTCGCCGCCTTGCCGCACGATGTCATTGGCATGACGGGTAATGTTGTTGGCTTGCATGGCGTTGTCAGCGTTGTGCTGCACGGCAGTGGTGAGCGTTTTCATGCTGGCGACGGTTTCCTGCAAATTGCTGGCTTGTTCCTCGGTGCGGCTGGCGAGATGGTTATTGCCAGCGGCGATGTCATGTGCTGCCGAGCTGACCACGCCGGTGGTCTCAGTAATCTGGGTGATGAGATCGCGCAAACAATCGACCGTCGCGTTGGTGTCATCTTGGAGCTGACCAAACACGCCAACGTGTGTGCCCGTCATGCGCCGGGTTAAATCCCCGCCCGCCAGCGCCTGTAACACCTTGCCGACATCCTCCAGCCCCTGCGCCACGATGGTCAGCAACACGTTGACGCGAGTGGCGACCTCCAGAAAAAAGCCCTGTTTATCCGCAGTGGTGAGGCGCGGCGAAAAGTTGCCATTGCTTGCTGCCGCAATCACGCAAGCAATTTCCTGCTCGGCGGTCACTTCAGCGGTGCGATCCAGCCATTGCGTGACGCGCCCCTGATACCCGCCTGCATCCGTGCGCACCGGACTGACGGTCACGCGCAAATGACGCTGCGCCAACACGGTATCGAGCGAGCGTGTCACGCTCAATTCAGTGCGATAGGCGGCGCGAGTGGTCTCATCTTCAAAATAATTGGATAAGCGTTCGCCCAACAGCGCCTTGACATCGCGCCCCGGCGTCCGCCGCTCGGCAATCCCCGTCCACAATTGCGCGGCAGCGTGATTGAAATACACCAGTCGATGTTGATCATCCGATACGGTCACGGGCACCGTCACATTGTCCAAAGCAAAGCGCACCCGTTGATTTTCAGCAGCCACATGTTGTGCTTCAGCAATATGTGTTTTGAGTTCTTGCTGCATATTTTTAATTGCCGCCAACACGCTGGTTTTTTGATTATAGCGCACCACAATCTCCAGCTCTAAATCATCATTTGCAATACGATTGGCAATCCGTACAATTTCGGCAGGTTCACCACCCAATTGCCGCAATAGATCGCGCAAGAAATATACTGATAACAGAGAGGCAATGATTAAGCCAGCACCTGCCATGAGAATAAATTCCCAGCGCGTATATTCAGCAAAGGTTGTCACCGTAGTGATTTCAGTTTTAACTTGCTGATAAAAGTGCGCTTCAATCATATACGCTAATGCAGCGATGCCCTCGGAAACGCCACGATCAATTCCAACTACTTGGCGATCAATTTGATAACCATCGTTTGGTTCTGACAGCTTAAACTGCTGCAACGTATTGATATATTTGTTGGTTAAAGCATCGTGCTGACTTTTCAATTGTTCCGCTGCAACTGTAGATAAGCCGATTTTATTAAGCAATTGCAGCGTAATTTTTAATTGATTCTGGACGATTTGGCTTTCCCGATGAAACTGGGTGAAATGCTGTTTATAGCTGTTAGCATCGCTGCCCCGCATTAAGATATTTTTCCATTCTTGCACCTGAATCTTAAAGTGAAGGTGGGCGGCTTCAATTGCATTAGTCACGGCAGTTTCCGTGAGTACTATTTCCAATCCTGAGCGCGTTTTATTGGAGACATAGTGGATGTTGCGAATGCCTAAACCGACGACTGCCAGCAGCAAAAGCGCAACTAACACTAAAAAAGTGATCATCTTCATTCGTATTGTCATGTGCATCCTCGTCATTTTATCATCTGTTATTCACAGGTTTGTGTATTTTTCGAGCGTCCATCCGTCACTTTTATAACACAGTTGTTTACGCAATTGTTGGCTTTATTAGCGACCACTTATTCTGCACCAAAATGGTGTTATTTGTGATCCAGCAATGACACCGGAACCCGCCATCGTTGACACAAAAAAAAGCCGCCAACTGCAACCACAGTTGACGGCACGAGAGCGAATGCTCTGGCGTTATTTCAGATTGCGCCTACCAACGCGGTCCGCGAGACGGACGTTCCCCACGCGGCTTGGCTTGGTTCACTTTCAGATTGCGCCCTTTTAACGGCGTCTCGTTCAGCCCCTTGATCGCGGCGTCTGCCTCGGCGTTATTCGGCATCTCGACAAAGCCGAACCCTTTGGAATCACCCGTAAATTTGTCGGTGATCAGGTTCACGCTGGCGATCTCGCCATAAGCACCAAAGGCGTCACGCAATTCTTCTTGAGTCACGCCGTAGGCAAGGTTGCCAACATAGATATTCATGCTGCGATGTCCATAGAATGCGCATTGAAGAGAGTGAGAACGGTCGAAAAATCAATGCACAACTGATTCGACAGCCTATGCCCCCAACCGCTGGAGACCAAGTTAAATCCGCACACAAGCGCAGCTTGCGCTCATCTACTTTGTATGCCAATTCAATTCCAATTTAATTCGGTTTCAGCGTCGGGCGGGAGCGTTGTCCACCACCACGCCGAGCGCCTCCAGAACGTGGCGGCGGCGTCGCTGCACGCGGCGGAGCATGACTGTGTCCCCGTCCCGCTCCCGCCTTCGCCGCCTGCGGGCGTCGCCGCTCGCTCGCATCCGCTTCCAGCGGCGGCGGCGTCAGCGCCGGCTCAAAACCAACAACCGGCTTGAGCGCAAACTGCCGTCCCAGCAACCGCTGGATGCTTTTCAGCAACACCATTTCATCGTGACTGACCAGCGACAGCGCCAGCCCACCTGCGCCCGCCCGTCCAGTACGCCCGATGCGATGGACATAATCTTCCGCCACATTCGGCAGCTCAAAATTCACCACCTGCGGCAACTGCGCGATGTCCAAACCCCGCGCCGCGATGTCAGTCGCCACCAGCGCCCGCACCATGCCCCGTTTGAATTCATCCAAAGCACGGGTTCGCGCCGCTTGGCTTTTATTGCCGTGAATAGCAGCAGCGGCAATTCCTGCCTGCGCTAAATGCTCTGCTAACCGATTAGCACCGGCTTTGGTGCGCGTAAAAACCAATACCTGCTGCCAATCTTCGCGTTGAAACAGATACGTTAATAACTCGCGTTTACGCGCTTTATCAACCGGATACGCAGTTTGAATGACGGTCTCTGCCGCAGTATTGCGGCGAGCGACTTCAATCAATTGCGGCTGGTGGAGCACACTGTCTGAAAACTGGCGCATCTCTTCAGAATAGGTGGCAGAAAAAAGTAGGTTTTGGCGACGCTTCGGCAATAGCGTGAGAATGCGGCGGACATCGTGAATAAATCCCATGTCAAGCATTCGATCTGCTTCATCCAGCACCAACAGTTCAATCCGTGATAAATCAACTGTGCGCTGACCAGCATGATCAAGCAAACGTCCCGGCGTGGCAATCAATACATCAACGCCGCGCCGTAATTGATTGACTTGTGGTTGTATTCCCACCCCACCAAAGATGACGGTAGAACGCAGTGATAAGTGAATACCATACGCATGAACACGTTCACCAATTTGCGCTGCGAGTTCACGGGTTGGCGCTAAAATCAAGGCGCGAGGCTGCCGTTGCGGGTGCCCCTTGTCAGCTAATAACTGTAATAATGGCAATACAAAAGCAGCGGTTTTGCCGGTACCAGTTTGCGCACCAGCAAGCACATCGTGACCGGCGAGAATCACCGGAATCGCTTGTTTTTGAATTGGAGTAGGTTGTGCGTAACGCTGTGTTGTAACAGCGCGTAACAAATCGGCCCGCAGACCGAGTGAAGCAAATGACATGAAGGCTCCTGAAACCGGTTTAACCCAAGCAATTGTTTAGCGGGTCGGTTTAGGCAAGGGTGAGGAAAGAAAATCAAGAAAAGGTCTTAGCAATCAAGGCGCTGCACCAAAAAATAGCCTTTTAACGAGAGAGCGTACTGTTCGAGTGTACGCATCTTTGGTCTGAATAGCGAATCAATGATCCAGCGCAAAAAGTGCCCCGCTTCATCTATTGTCAAGCCCGACAACTGCGATAAAACGGGGGTTGCCCGAGTTCCGAACGTCTTAAACAAGAACCGCTTGGAGGGAGTTAGCCTTGAATACTTCACGATCCGCTTTGGAGCTCGGATCAAAGCCCTGTGCCTGCATTTTTTGTTTCATCCAGCGTGGTAATACGCCGCGCACATAAATGTGTTTGGCGTTTTCTGGATCGACGTAATGGGTGTATTGACGGGTGGCACCACCGGGTTGCTTCTTTGCCGGGCCGCGACCGCGACGCTTCTTCGGCGCAAGGAATGGGATGATGTCATCATACGAATAACCATTGTTATCAATGATGGTGCGAATCTGTTGAATCACGTCATCTTTACCTGCTTGACGCCGTGCTTCTAACATCCGATTCAGTTCGGCCTGTTTGCTCTCGGCTTCATTGAGCTGGCGCTTCAGTTCTTCAAGACTCAGGTTAGCGTACTCCACGAGCGATACCTCCAGAATGTGATAATGGTTTGGAACCTGACGCGCTCACCAATAACCGCGTCTATTTCTAATTTATGCGATTCTAAATAAATGTCAAGAAGTCTATTGCACGTTAATCGGGTTGGCGGCGGGTCAGGAACATCGCATCGCCGTAGCTAAAGAAGCGATAACCGGCGGCAACTGCGTGACGATAGGCATTCATTATGGGTGTATAGCCGGCAAAAGCTGCGACTAAGATCAATAATGTAGACTCAGGCAAGTGGAAATTAGTGATCATCGCATCGACCACTCGAAAACGGTCGCCGGGGCGAATAAATAGCCGACTGTCCCCGCAATACGGCTTGAGTTCACCGGCGGCGGCAGCGGTTTCTAAACTTCTCACGCTGGTGCTGCCGACGGCAATCACGCGCCCGCCGCGTTGACGCACGGCAGCAATGCGTTCGCACAATTGCGCCGTCACTTCCAACCATTCGGCGTGCATCTCGTGTTGCGCTAAATCCTCAACGCGCAGCGGTTGAAAAGTGCCCGCGCCGACGTGCAGCGTCACTTCGGCGCGTTCAATGCCCAATTCGTCCAATTGGCGCAGCAGGGCGGCATCAAAATGCAGCCCGGCGGTCGGCGCAGCGACCGCACCATCGCGGCTGGCAAATAGGGTTTGATAACGCGCCGCGTCGCTCGTTTCATCGGGGCGCTGAATGTAGGGCGGTAGCGGCAGATGTCCGTACTGCGCCATCACTTCCGCGATTGGCAACGTGGGCGTGTGCAGCCGAAATAACGCGCCGTCGCGCCCGATCACCTGCACCGGCACATTGCCGGTCAGCGTCAACTGCGAACCGATGGCGGGAGTTTTGCTGGCGCGGAGATGCGCCAACGCTTCCTGCGGGGCGAGCACCCGTTCAATCAGCACTTCCACGCGCCCGCCCGTCGCTTTGTGCCCAAACAGGCGAGCTCGCATGACGCGGGTGTTGTTAAACACCAACAAATCAGTGGGGCGCAGCAGTTGCGGTAAATCCGTGAACAGCAGATCGCGGGGGGCGGCGGTTTCCGCATCGAGAGCGAGTAGCCGCGAGCCGCTGCGGGTGGGCAGTGGATATTGCGCGATCAATTCCGGCGGGAGGTCGTAGTGGAAATCAGAGCGAGAAAAACACATCACAATTCATCGGTTTTTAATTCGTTGGCAGTTAGCAGTTGTCAGTGAGGCGCGTTAATGAGTGGCGGTTATTTTTTAATCCGGTAATAAACAAGAATTGACAACCAGCCAGCAACTTTTTTAGGTTTTCAACTGACAACTCAACTGTCGCTCTGCAACACCAGCGGCATCTGCAACACCCGGCCATCACACCGTGGGCGTCCGGCGTCATCCAGCCGCAGCCGCCCTTCCGCAAACCAGCGCACCGCTAACGGATACAGCCGATGCTCCTGCGCCAGCACTCGCGCCGCCAACGTCTCTGCCGTATCACTCGCCACCACCGGCACTCGCGCTTGCACGATCACCGGCCCGCCGTCGAGTTCCGCCGTGACGAAATGCACACTCGCGCCGTGCTCGCGTTCACCAGCCGCCAGCGCCCGCTCGTGTGTGTGCAAGCCTTGAAACTTGGGCAACAGCGACGGGTGGATATTCAGCATTCGCCCGCGGTAATGCGCCACCAGCGCCGGCGTCAAAATCCGCATAAACCCCGCGAGCACCACCAAGTCTGGCGCGTGACTGTCGATTAACCGTTGTAAATCAGCATCGTAGCTGGCGCGGTCGGGATAAGCGCGATGACTGAGCACCAGCGCCGGAATCCCGTGCTGCCGTGCGCGCTCCAATCCAAACGCCGTCGCCTGATTGCTGATTACCGCCACCACCGCAAACGGAGCGCCAGCGATCTGCGCATCCAGCAGACTTTGTAAATTGCTGCCACCACCGGAAATCAGCACCACCACCCGCAGTGCCTGCTGCTCACTCATCGGCCGCTCCGCTATAACTCACGCTGGGTTCAGTCGCGCCGGCAATCACGGCACCAATGCGCCACGCCGTTTCGCCTGCCGCTTGCAACTGCGCCAATGCTGCGTCCGCATCTTCCGGCGCGACGACAACGATCATGCCCACGCCGCAGTTGAAGGTGCGCAACATCTCGCTGGCGCTGATATGACCGTGCATTTGCAGCCAGTCGAAAATCGCCGGACGTTGCCAACTGCTCAAATCAATGCTGGCGCAGGTGCCGGGCGGCAACACTCGCGGCACATTGTCAGTCAGACCGCCGCCGGTGATATGCGCCAGCGCATGGACGTGCAGACTGCGCGTCAGCGGCAACACGGAACGGACATAAATCCGCGTCGGTTCCAGCAACCGCTCGCCCAGCGTCGCGCCATCAAAGGGCTGCGCTAAATCCGCGCCGCTGACCGCCAACACTTTGCGAATGAGGGAATAACCGTTGGAATGCGGGCCAGACGCCGCCAGCCCGATCAGCACATCGCCCACCTGCACCCGCTCCGGCACGATCAACGCCGCTTTTTCAGCGATGCCCACGCAAAACCCAGCCAGATCGTAATCACCGTCCTGATACAACCCCGGCATCTCCGCCGTTTCGCCGCCGGTCAACGCGCAACCCGCCAGCTCGCAGCCGCGCGCGATGCCGCGAATCACGGCAGTGGCGACGTTCACATCCAAACGCCCGGTCGCGTAATAATCGAGAAAAAACAACGGCTCCGCGCCACTGACGAGAATGTCATTCGCACACATCGCCACCAAATCAATGCCAATGCTGTCGTGGCGACCGGCTTCGAGCGCCAATTTCAATTTCGTGCCCACGCCATCCGTGCCAGAAACCAACACCGGCTGGCGATAATCCGCCAGCGGCAACTCAAAGAGCGCCCCAAATCCACCCAATCCCGTTAATACGCCCGGACGCATGGTGGCAGCAGCCAGCGGTTTAATCTGTTCAACGAGTTGCGCCCCAGCATCAATATCGACGCCAGCGTCACGATAACAAAGAGAATGAGACGACATCATTTGGTTCCAGTGAAACGGCAATGGCGCAATTGTATACCCAATTGCTTGGACACCTGCCAATAACCCAGTTAGCATCTTCACTTTCGTGATTGCTAGAGCATCAGGGTTTTTGTGTGAAACTCAAAGACTTACCCAATATCATTAGCGTGCTGCGGCTGATTGCCGTGCTTCCTGTGGTCTATCTATTATTTGTAGACGAATTCGGCTGGGCACTGGTGCTATTCGCAGCAGCGGGAGCCTCAGATGGACTCGACGGCTTTTTAGCCAAGCATTATGGATGGCAAAGTCGGCTCGGCGGAATTCTCGATCCGCTCGCCGATAAAACGCTATTGGTGTGCTGTTTTTTAGTGCTCGGCACCCGCGATCTCATTCCGATTTGGTTGGTCTTGGCAGTGATTTGCCGCGATTTAATCATTGTCGGTGGCGCAGTGCTGTATCACTATCAAATCGAGATCTTAGAAGCGACCCCCATTCTCACCAGCAAACTCAATACGCTGATGCAAATTGTATTAGTGGTCGCCGTGATTATGAATGCCGGCCCCGTTCCGCTGCCCGCATCCGTATTAACCGCTTTGATTTGGCTCAATCTCACCACCGTAATGATCAGCGGCGTGCAATATGTCTGGATTTGGGGACGCAAAGCGGCGCGGCATGGCTTCAAAGCCGATTAAATACGCATTAAGCGTTTAGACGCAAAGCGGTCTGTGCTAATCGCTGTCCCAACGCAAAACAGAGTTGGCGTTCTTCATCGCTAATGGGCAATTGATTACTGGCTCCCGCGAGATGCGACGGGCCATACGGAGTGCCGCCGCTCGTCGTGTGCAGCAACGCCGGTTCGCTATACGGCACACCCATAATCATCATGCCGTGATGCAGCAGCGGCACCATCATGGTCAATAACGTGGATTCCTGCCCGCCGTGCAAGCTGGAAGTGGAGGTGAACACGCCCGCCGGTTTACCAATTAACGCGCCCGCCAGCCACAGATCGCTGGTGCCATCGAGAAAGTATTTGAGCGGTGAGGCCATGTTGCCGAACCGCGTTGGGCTGCCGAGCGCCAACCCCGCGCAGTGGCGCAGATCATCTTGGGTGACATAGGGCGCACCGCTGGCGGGAACGCTGTCCTCAACCGCTTCGCACACGGTGGACACGGCGGGCACGGTGCGCAGTCGCGCCTCCAAACCGCCCGCTTCCACGCCGCGAGCGAGGTGATGCGCCATGTCTGCCGTCGCGCCGTGTCTGCTGTAATATAAAACTAAAATATAACGCATCGTTTTGTTCCTTTCATTCGTGCTTGAATGGTTAATGAAAACGCAAAAATGGCGACTACTGCCAGCTTGTGCGATGTTAATCACGCAGTGAGATGATTTTCCACTGCCGCGCTGTGGCGAGGGCGCGTAATTGCGGATCAGGATCAACGGCAACCGGATGCGTGACCCGTTCTAATAGCGGCACGTCATTATGAGAATCACTATAAAACGTGCTGCCATTCAAATCGCCACCGTGCGCCAGTAGCCATTGCTCTAAGCGAACGACTTTGCCTTCTCTAAATGCCGGAATGCCTGCGACTTCGCCGGTATACTGTCCATTGTCTTCAGCAGGTTCGGTGGCAATTAAATGCGAGATGCCAACCCGCGCTGCAATCGGTGCGGTGACAAAAGAATTGGTGGCGGTGATGATAATGAGCGTATCACCAGCGGCGCGATGGCTGGCAATTAATTCCAGCGCCGCCGGCAGCAGCAATGGCACAATACACTCATTGATAAATTGCTCTCGCAAGGCAATGAGTTGTGCTCGCGGATGATCGCGCAATGGTCGCAATGAAAAACGCAAAAAGGCGGCAATATCTAAAGTGCCGGCGTGATAATCACGATAAAATTGCGCATTCTCGCGTTCGTAGACTGCGCCATCGACAATGCCCTGCGCTGCTAAAAAACAGCCCCATAAATAATCGGAATCGCCGCCCAGCAGCGTGTTATCCAGATCAAACAGTGTGAATGCCATAACGATAAAGCTCTGAGTGCGACGGCAGCGGCGCTGAATTGCGCTGGCTCATGGCGCAATTGTACGCGGCAGCAGTGGTGAATAAACGGTTACGCGCATCAATTGCACCGTACCCCAGCAAGCTCTTGATTCACAATCGCTTACGCAGGACATCGCTTGCCGCTGATGATAGGGATATGGAAAAATGACTTCAGACCTGACCACAGGATGCGCTTCCTTGATCGATCACGACGGCTTTAGACCCAATGTCGGCATTATCCTGAGCAATCGGGAGCGCCGTTTATTTTGGGGACGCCGCGTTGGCCAAAATGCGTGGCAATTTCCCCAAGGTGGCATCAATGCGGATGAAACGCCGGAACAGGCGATGTACCGCGAACTGGAAGAAGAAGTCGGGTTACAGGCGTTGCAAGTCACGGTTCTCGGCTGCACTCGCGGCTGGCTGCGCTACCATCTCCCGAAACGCTATATCCGCCAGCAGTGTGGTCCGACCTGTATTGGCCAAAAACAGGTGTGGTTTATGTTGCGGGTGGATTGCGGTGAAGAGGCGTTTTGTCTCGATGGTACGGATAAACCAGAATTCGATGCGTGGCGCTGGGTGCGGTATTGGCAACCATTGCAAGAAGTGGTGTATTTCAAACGCCATGTGTATCAACAAGCATTGGAAGAATTAGCCCCGATGTTATATCCCGATGGTGTGCCGCGTCGGGATGATTATTTTAGTAGTGTCGCTGGTTTTTTACGGCGGCGTCATCCTTAATTTCATTCTGCATTGTTGCGCATTGCTGCGCCGTGATGATTCCCGATTGTTGTGCAGGTGTTCTCGCCCGGCGACAAGTTGTTATTGATAGAGGTATTCGCTTGTCTGATCGCTCCACGACGCTGCGCGTCAGTATGCTTGAATCGCTGCGGCGTATTGTTCAAGAAGTGAATAATGCGCCCGATCTTGAACAGGCACTCACCATCATTGTGCGCCGGGTGAAACAGGCGGTTGGTGCGGATGTGTGTTCGGTATATCTCAATGATCTCGATAATCGTCGCCATGTATTGCACGCCAGTGAAGGCTTGCGCGGCAAGGTGGTGGGGCGGGTACGATTAGAATTCGGACGCGGTTTAATTGGCTTGGTGAGTGAACGCGCTGAACCAATTAACCTTGATGACGCGGCCACGCATCCGCGCTATGAAAACGTGATTGATACGAAAGAAGATCGCTATCACGGTTTTCTCGGCGCACCAATTATTCAAAATCGCAAAGTGCTCGGCGTATTGGTATTGCGCCAGCGCCAACGCCGTCATTTCGATGAGGATGAAGTCACATTTGTGATGACGCTCGCCTCGCAATTAGCCGGTGCTATTACCTTTGCGCGTACCAGCGGCGAGCTGGCGCGGTTGCAGGAGGACGGGCTGCCACAGCGTTTTTTACCCGGTCTGGCGGCCTCACCGGGTATCGGTATCGGACAAGCCGTGGTGGTTTATCCGCCCGCCGATTTGGACGCGGTGCCGGATCGCCGCGCTGAAAATACCGAGACAGAAGAGCTGGATTTTCAACAAGCTGTGAACGCAGTGCTGGCAGATTTGGAGCGTTTCGCCACCCGCACGCAAAAATTGCTCAGTAGCGAGGACATGGCGCTGTTTGATGCGTGGCGGATGATGTTGGAAGGCGACACGTTGATTGATGGCACTTTGGCGCGGATTCGCGCTGGCAATTGGGCACCCGGGGCGCTGCGCGAGACGATTAGCGAACACGTCAAGGTGTTCGACAGCATGGAAGACGCTTATTTGCGCGAACGTGCTTCCGACATCCGCGATCTGGGGCGCTGCGTGTTGATGCACCTGCAAAATTTGACCGCCGCACCCATTCAATATGCCGCGCAAACAATTCTCGTCGGCGAAGAAATCAGCGCGATGCAAATCGCCGACGTCCCGCGTGACAAATTAGTCGGTATCGTTTCCACCACCGGCTCCGGTTCTTCTCACGTCGGCATCTTGGCGCGAGGCATGGGCATTCCAGCGGCGATGGGCGTCGCAGATTTGCCGGTCGGTCGTGCTGAAGGGCGCGAAATGGTGGTTGATGGGTATCGCGGGCGGGTTTATGTCGCGCCGGGACCGGCAGTTCGCGCTGAATATCAACGACTTGCTGAAGATGACGCCGTGCTCACCAGCGAGCTGCAAGCGTTGCGACATCTGCCCGCCGAAACCACCGACGGCTACGCGCTGCCGCTTTTTCTCAATACCGGCTTGGTGTCGGAAAGTCGCCCGCTGGGAATTGAAGAATCGGCAGGCGTCGGGCTCTATCGCACCGAATTGCCGTTTATTGTGCGCGACAGTTTTCCCGGCGAAAGCGCGCAAATGTCGAATTATCGCCACGTTTTAGAATTATTTGCGCCGCGTCCGGTGACGATTCGCACCTTAGATATTGGCGGCGACAAACCGCTGCCGTATTTCCCAATGCACGAAGCGAATCCATTTCTTGGCTGGCGCGGTATTCGGATTACTTTAGATCATCCTGAGATTTTTTTAACGCAGGTACGCGCAATTTTACGCGCCTCAATTGGACTTGATAATCTCCAAATTCTCATTCCCATGATTAGCACTGTCGGCGAAGTCGATGATGCTTTGTTATTAATTCATCGCGCCCACGATGAATTATTAGAAGAAGGTTATCAAGTCAAGATGCCGCCGGTGGGCGTAATGATTGAAGTGCCGGCAGCGGTTTATCAAGCTGAAGCATTGGCGCGGCGGGTCGATTTTCTCTCCGTTGGCACCAACGATTTAACGCAGTATCTATTGGCAGTTGATCGCAATAATCCGCACGTTGCGAAATTATATGATGAATTTCACCCCGCAATTTTACGGGCGCTGCTGCAAATCATCACCGGGGCGCGGGTACACGGGCGCGAAGTGAGCGTCTGCGGCGAAATGGCCGGCGATCCATTGGCAACTTTTTTATTATTAGGAATGGGCGTCCACAGCTTGAGTATGGGCGCAGGAAGTTTATTGCGGGTCAAGCGCGTTATTCGCAGCATCAGCCGCGCTCGTGCGCGGGAAGTATTAAAAATTGCGCTGCAATGTGAAGATTCTGGTTCAATTCGCCGGCTCTTGCTGGACGCATTAGAAGATGTTGGATTGGGGGCGCTGGTGCGACCGGGTAAATAACCCGATTAAATTGCAATAAAAATGGCGCAACTCATGCGCCATAACTACCGCGCTGTTTTCCAAATCGCAGGCACAAAAAAACCACCGTTTCTGGTGGTTTTTTGCGTTATCTCATTTTCAAAATGGTGCCGAGAAGAGGACTCGAACCTCCACGAACTTTCGTCCACATGGACCTGAACCATGCGCGTCTACCAATTCCGCCATCTCGGCCTGCTCAATTAACGCCGCATTCACTGCGTGAATACTGCTTTGAGTGAGGGCGCATCTTAGTCAGGCACTTCTGGCTTGTCAACGCTACACTAAGCTCTTTTCCGAACTGACAAAATCACGTGGCAAAACGTCGCTCTTCTCGCCCGCATCCTCCCGCCGATCCGCATCAACAGCGGGAGGCAGAAAAATATCTCAACCCCATTTCCAGCCGCGAGTTCATTCTCGACACGCTCACCAAATATCGCGCCCCCATTTCTTTTGATGAACTCGCCACCTTGTTGGCGCTCACTGACGAGTCCGATTTGATTGCACTGCAACGGCGGTTGTTGGCGATGGTGCGCGACGGACAGTTGGTGCGCAATCGCAATGAAGCCTTTTGTGTGGTCAATCAATCCGATTTGATTACCGGGCGCGTGATCGGTCATCCCGAAGGCTTTGGTTTTGTCCGCCCCGATGAAGGCGGCGACGATCTGTATTTGTACGCCAAAGAAATGCGCACCTTATTTCACGGTGATCGCGTGATCGTGCGCGTCAACTGCCGTGATCGGCGCGGGCGTTTGGAAGGCGCAGTGGTCGATATTCTGGAGCGCAACACCCACAGCATCGTCGGACGGCTGGCGCAGGAAAGTGGCGTCGGCTTCGTCATGCCTGACAACAAACGCCTCACGCACGACATCGTCATTCCCAGCGACCGGCTCGCCGGCGCAACGCACGGCCAAATCGTGGTCGCCGAAATCACCGATCAACCCACCTCGCGCACCCCGCCGATTGGACGCATCGTCGAAGTGCTTGGCGATCACATGGCTGCCGGGATGGAAACCAGCATCGCCATTCGCACCCACGAGCTGCCGGTGGAATGGCCAGACGCAGTGCTGGCGGAAATCGCCACCTTGAGCGCCGAGGTACCGGAGACTGCCAAAGACGGGCGCGTCGATTTGCGCCAATTGCCGCTGGTAACGATTGATGGCGCAGATGCCCGCGATTTTGATGACGCCGTGTACTGCGAAAAAAAGCCCAAAGGTTGGAAATTACTGGTCTGCATCGCCGATGTGTCCGCGTATGTCCGCCCCGACACCGCCTTGGATGCCGAAGCGCAGACTCGCGGCAACTCCGTGTATTTTCCCGACCGCGTGATCCCAATGTTGCCGGAGCTGCTCTCCAACGGGCTGTGCTCACTCAATCCGCAGGTGGATCGGCTGTGCATGACCGCCGAGCTGTATATCAACGCCGAAGGCAAAGTCACCCGCACCCGGTTTTATGAAGCGGTGATGTGCTCCCAAGCGCGGCTCACCTACGATCAAGTCGGCGCGATGTTGATTGATGGCGACGGCGAACTCTGCGCCCAACACGCCGCCTTGCTGCCGCATTTGCACCAGCTTTATCAACTTTATCAAGTACTTCACACCGCTCGCATGGCACGCGGCGCGATTGATTTCGACACCGTAGAAACCAAGTTTGAATTCAACGCCCAAGGTCGCATCGCCGCGATTGTGCCGGTGGTGCGCCACGACGCGCATCGTTTGATTGAAGAGTGCATGTTGGTCGCCAACGTCGCCGCCGCTCGCCAATTCATCCGCAAACGGATTCCGGCGCTGTTTCGCATCCATGACGCGCCCCGCGAAGACAAGCTCACCGATCTGCGCGAATTTCTCGCCCAACTCGCGCTGCGCTTGCCCGGTGAGGCCAAACCCACCGCTGCCGACTACGCGCAACTGCTCGTTGAGGTACAAGACCGCCCCGACCGGCGCATGATTCAAACCGTGCTGCTGCGCTCGATGCAGCAAGCGATGTACAGCGCGGAAAATCTTGGTCATTTTGGGCTGGCATTTGAGGCGTATACCCATTTCACCTCGCCGATTCGTCGCTATCCCGATTTGATCGTCCACCGCCTCATCAAACATCTGCTCATCGACGGCACCGCCGCCACCTCGCCGTATGCACTCAACAAACTGCATCACATTAGCGAACACTGCTCCGGCACCGAGCGCCGGGCGGACGAGGCGACCCGCGATGCGGAAGGCTGGCTGAAATGTGAATTTATGCAGGACAAGCTGGGGCAGCAATTCGACGGCACCATCACCAGCGTCAACTCGTTTGGGCTGTTTGTGGAACTAGACGCCGTATTCGTTGATGGTTTGGTGCATATCACCACGCTCGACAACGATTATTACCACTTTGATCCGATTGGTTATCGGCTGCACGGCGAGCGCACCGGCAAGGTCTATCGCCTCGGCGACCGGCTGCGGGTGCAGGTCGCGGCAGTCAATTTGGATGACCACAAAATTGATTTCGTGCCGGTGGTCAAACCGCACACCAAACGCCAACCCGCGCCAGCATCTCACCCGCGCCCCGCGCCCGCCCCGCGTCCCGTACCAACTGCTTCCCCAGCTCCGGCAGCGAGTGCTGCCAGCAAAAAAGCGAAAGCCCGCAAACGGCGGCGGAAGCGCAAATCCACGCCAGCGACGGATTCCGAATGAGCGAGCTCTCTCCCGTCAGTGGCATTCACAGCGTCCGCGCCGCGCTCAAATTCGGGCATGACGGCGTCGCCGAACTGTGGTTAGAAACCAGCCGCCGCGACCGGCGCTTGGCAGAGGTCACGACGCTGGCGCGACAAGCCGACATCCCCATCCGTCACCTGACGCGGGCGGAATTGGCAAGCGCGGCTGCTGGTGCCAATCATCAAGGCGTGATCGCGTGGGTACGGGTACCCGCAGCGCGAGCTGAACCGGAATTGAGCACCTTGCTGGATCAGTTGACCGTGCCACCGCTGCTGCTGGTGCTGGATGAAATCACCGATCCGCACAACTTGGGCGCGTGTTTGCGCACCGCCGAAGCGGTCGGCGTCCACGCCGTGATTGCGCCCCGCGATAACGCCGTCGGTTTAACGCCGGTGGTCTGCAAAGTCGCCAGCGGCGCAGCCGCCACCGTGCCCTATTTTCAAGTGACCAACTTGGCGCGGGTGCTGGATCAGCTCAAAGCTCGCGGCATCTGGCTGCTCGGCACTGCCGGTGACGCCGACTCTGAGCTGCATCAGGTTGATTTTACGGGCGCAATTGGGCTGGTCATGGGCAGCGAAGGCAACGGTCTGCGCCGTCTCACCCGCGAACGCTGCGACCATCTGCTGCGGATTCCGATGTGCGGGCAGATCGAAAGTTTGAACGTGTCCGTCGCCGCCGGGGTGTGTTTATACGAAGCCCTGCGCCAGCGCCGTCTTCCGCATTAAAATCAATCACTTCACCAGCAATTCATGTAGGTGTCGCATGTCAGATCACCACCCTCCGAATTGGGAATATGACGGCCAAGGATGGCCCAATCGGCACAGCAGCCGATTTCTCAGCGCCGGCGGCTTGCGCTGGCATGTGCAGCAGATGGGCAGCGGGCCGATTGTGCTGTTGCTGCACGGCACCGGCGCGGCGACGCACTCGTGGCGCGATCTTGCCCCGCTGCTGGCGCAGCACTTCACAGTGATTGCGCCGGATTTGCCCGGACACGGCTTCACCTCCGCGCTCGCCTATCACCAGATGTCACTGCCCAACATGGCCAACGCCATCGCCGCGCTGTTAGCGACGCTCGGGGTGACGCCCGCGCTGGTGCTGGGACATTCGGCGGGTGCTGCGATTTTGATCCGGCTCGCTGTGGATGGCGCGATTGCTCCGCACGGCATCATCAGCATCAACGGCGCGTTATTGCCTTGGCGCGGGCTGCCGGCACATCTGTTTTCACCAGCCGCCAAGCTGTTGGCGGGCAACGATGTGATGGCGCAGTTCATGGCATGGCGGGCGCGGGATCGCCGCACGGTGGAGAAGTTGATCGCCAACACCGGCTCCACTCTGACGCCAGCGGGAGTCGCGCTGTATCAGCAGTTGGTGCGCCAGCCGTCCCACGTCCGCGCTGCGCTGGCGATGATGGCGAATTGGAATCTTGATTTGATTGAGCAGGCGCTGCCGCAATTGGACAGGCCATTGTGTTTGATGGTCGGGGCGGGCGATTTGACCGTCTCGCCGCGAGAAGCCGAGCGGGTGCGGGTGCTGGCACCACACGCCGAACAAATCACGCTGCCCGCTCTCGGTCATCTCGCCCACGAGGAACAGCCGGCGCTGGTGGCGGCGCTGGTGGGCGAAGTGGCGACGCGCTGGCATGTGCTGGATTCTGAATAAAATCAACCGCTTCACTTAAAACCACGACAGGATCGCGCCTGATGAATCCGGCTCCGTTAGTCATCATCGGCGGCGGTGCTGCGGCGTTATGCGCCGCCATCGCTGCCCGTCAGCGCGGCGCGACCGTGTTACTGCTGGAACAGGCTCCGCGCTGGCAACGCGGCGGCAATACGCGCCACTCCCGCAATCTGCGCATCGCGCACGACACCATCACCCCGCTCTCACTTGGCACCTATTCCGCTGCCGAATTCCGCGCTGATCTCGACCGTGCGACGGGTACGGCGAGCAATCCGGCGCTGCGGCAGTTGTTGGTGGACGAATCTGCGACGCTCACGGAGTGGCTGGCTGGCGCGGGAGTGCAGTTGCAGCCAGTGACGGAAGGACGGGTGCCGCCGTCGCGCCGCACTGCATTTTTGCGCGGCGGTGGCACGGCGATGATCAATGCGCTGTATGCCCGCGCTGCTGCGCTCGGCGTGATGATTCGGTATGACAGCGCCGTCACGGGATTGCAGTTTGAAGACGGGCGCGTCATTCGCGTTGAGGTCGGCAGGGGCGCAGGAGCGTGGTCGGTGACGCCGCAGGGCGTGATCGTGTGCAGCGGCGGGGCGCAAGCGAATCGGAACTGGTGGCGCGAACGCTGGGGCGCTGCCGCAGCGGGCGTGGTCAATCGCGGCATTCCTCACGCCGATGGCGCGGTGCTGAATCTGCTGCTGCAACAGGGCGCTCAGGCGGTTGGCGATCCGACGCAGGCGTATTTAGTGGCAGTTGATGCCCGTTCACCGGCGGATGATGGCGGGATTGTCACGCGCATTCGCTGTATGCCACGCGGTTTGGTGGTGGATGCGCACGGGCAACGGCGCTACGACGAGGGCGGCGATACGGCGTCAACCCGTTATGCGCGGTGGGGGCAACGGCTGCTGCAATTTCCCGGACAGGTGGGTTATTTGCTGCTGGATGCGCAAGGACTGCGCGAGGCACCACCGGCGCTGGTGCCGCCGCTGCGAGCGCCGGATTTAGCCGTGCTGGCGCAGCAATTGAAGATTCCGGTTCCGGCGCTGCGAGAAACCGTCGCGGCATATAACGCCGCCGTGCAGCCGCCAGCGGACGCGGCGCAGGCGCTGGATTGGCACACCGTCGGCTTGGAACCGCCGAAATCCCGTTACGCGCTGCCGCTGCGCGAGCGCCCGTTTGCCGCTTATCCGATGCGACCGGGGATAACCTTTACTTATCATGGCGTTGGCGTGGATACGCAGCTGCGCGTGCTGCGCCGCGATGGCAGCAGTTTTGAAAATGTGTGGGCGGCGGGAATGGTGATGGCTCCCAACATTTTCAGCAGCGGTTATGTGTCGGGGCTGGCGCTGACGATCAGTTGCGTGAGTGGACGGCTGGCGGGTGAGCAAAATTCTCATCTTTGAAAAAAGGGAGATTTTTAAGCAGGAGAAATGCCAAAAATGTTTAACGTTACAAACCATATCAAATCAGAAACTGCCGTTGAAAAAAATAACCCTCAAACTCCTTTTTCAGTTGCAAAAGGAACGCCACAAAATAATCCCTTCTCAATAGAAAAAGGCACACCACAAAAGCCGTATTTTGAAAAAAAAGAGTTGGGTGAATTTAATCCATTTGAAGCGCGACGTGTTCTCAATGTGTGTAATATCTGCGGCTATTGCAACGGATTTTGTGATGTTTTTGATGCTGCGCAACGTCGTCCCGCCTTAACAACTGCTGATCTTGCGCATCTCGCTTATTTATGTCACGGCTGCCGCAATTGTTTATATGCCTGTCAATATGCGCCGCCTCATCAATTTAATATCAACGTCCCGCGCACCTTGACGCAAATGCGCCAATACAGCGACGCGCTGCACGTTTGGCCATCAGCATTGGCGGGCGCATTGCGTCACAGCGCCCGCACCGCGCTATTGCTAACCGGTGGCGCAATTGCACTGCTGCTGGGATTAATTTGGTTATTGGCACCGAATACAAACGCAAGCGGGTTTTATCGCGTGGTATCGCTGCCAGTGATGATTGTTTTAGCAGTGATTCCGCTCAGTTGGTCGCTGTTGGCATTGACGCGCAGTTGGCGGAGTTATTGGCAATTGACGCGCCCACAAACCGCAGTCGTGACGTGGCGCAGTCTGCGACTGGCGCTGCAAGATGTTGTTTTATTGCGCAATTTGCGCGGTGGCGGGCACGGCTGCAACGATGTTGACGAACGATTTTCACACCTGCGCCGACGCTTGCATCAAGGGCTGCTCATCGGCGTTGGTTTATGCTTTGCGGCAACGCTGACCGCGTTGTTTTATCACCACGCGCTGGGCTGGAGTGCGCCTTATCCCGTTGTTAGTATTCCGGTTTTATTGGGAACCAGCGGCGGCATTGGCATCGTACTCACGACCAGCGGCTTGCTGATGTTGAAATGGCGCGGCGATCTCACGCCAACCACGCGCTCGGCGCAAACGGCCGATAGAACGGTATTGCTGGTGTTAATGACGGTTGCCGTGAGTGGATTAGCGTTGTTAATTGAGCGCGAAACGGCAGCAATGGCGATATTATTGGCGCTGCATTTAGGCGGAGTCAGCGCGTTATTTGCGCTCTTGCCATATAGTAAATTGGTGCATGTTGGTTATCGGATGATGGCGCTGGTGATTGAACAGATGGAACGACAATCTGCACATCACCAATCTGTGTTAATCAGTGAATAAAATAGGAGTGATGACAATTCATGAATGACGATCCCTTGGCTCCAAACAACCCCGATGATTTTGAGAAGTTTATCGGGTTACTGTGTCAGCAATCTGGCTATGAAGTCATCATGCCGCCAGCGAATACCAAAGGGTATGACATTGAGTTAAAAAAAGATACCCAACGGATTGCGGTGCAGGTGAAAAACCATAAAGCAAAATGCAGCATCGCGCAGGTGCAAAAATTCCTAGAGTATTTGGAATTACCGCTGGCAGATCAGTTTCATTCGGGTTGGTTTATTTCTGCAAATGGATTTAGCCAATCCGCTCTCACCCATGTTGAAAGCGAACGCCCGGCGAATCTTTGTTTAGGGACTTATCACAACGGAACCGTGATTTGGAATTATCCGCAAAGTCACGAGGCAGAAGCGGTCATGGCTGCTGCAACGCTATTTGCGGCAACGGATGCGCAGCGCCCGTTAAAATATATCGGCGTATTTACTTGCAAAGGTGGCGTCGGTAAAACCACCGTTGCGGCGCATTTAGCGGGTGCTTTTGCGTTGATGGGACACGATGTGATTTTGGTTGATCTTGATCCTGATAAAAATTTGCGCAAGCTGTTTTTACAAGACCCGACCGATGAAGAAGGCGATGCGTCGTTATATGTGCCGCCCAAAAGTAAAGGGCAGCAAGGCGCAACGATTACAGTGTTGAATCACGATCAATGGCACGAAGATCATTATAAAGATACGAAAATCGTGATCTGTGATTGTTCGCCAGTTTTAACTGAGAATCCGCGGAAGTTGGTGGAAAAGTTCAGTTATTGCATTATTCCCACCACATTGAATCCGCTGGGCATTGCCAAACATGCTGACGTGATTACCCGCACCTTTAAGCATATTCGTCAGTTGAGTGCTGATGCCGAGATGTTTGCAATTATTAACAGTTATGACGTGAGTAAGGATGCGGAAAAACGCAACGGAGTGTTATTGCAGCATTTGCAGCGGCATATTGATTTATATGCGGCGAGTGATCCTAAATGTCAGTTGATTCATCCTGATGCGGCAAAAATTCGCTACAGCGTGTCGTTGCTGTATTGGGGTTATCACATTATTGAAGGCTCTAAACCGCAATTGGCGTTCCGTGAAACGGCCGGGCGCAGTTATCCGCGCACGGACTTTTTACAACTGGCGGAATATCTCGAAAATCACACCGATCTGGATAAATTGCGCGATATTGAACATGTGATTGCGCAACCGTGAGGGTTTGAATTTGCCTTTTTTGGTATCGCTTAAATCCCGCTGTTCTTTGGCAGTGTTGGATTAAGCGAGACCAAATAAATATTATCACGTTTCATTACAGTAATTCACGACCAATCGGGCTGTTTTCCAACCAAACCTTTTCCTCGGTGCTCATCTCAGCAGTGGTATCACACTGCGCTAATAAATCATCCAAACGATAACCCGGGTGCAGCGGTTCAATTATTAACCGCCCGTGATCGATGGCGAGGCTCAAAGTTGTACCGATTTGCAAATGCAGGAGATTGAGAATTGTCGGCGGCACGGCAAGCATGACAGAACCGCCGACTTTGCGCAGATTAGTGGTGTGCATGAAATGATGTCCGCTGTGAAATTATATCTCAGTATAACCTCACTTTGGGAATGATTAAACGCTCAAATATAGGCTAAAATGAGGCGATCTAACGCAAGATGCTGTAATTAAACGTTTAATTTTTTGCGTTGAGGACTTGACAAGTTGGGTGGTTAAAGAGCTAGAATTCAACTCTGTTAATGAGTAAAAAGTAAAACCATCGTGAATGAGATATAAAATATATCACGCCCTATTTTCCGACCGACTTAAAAGATGCAGTAGATTGGTGTGAACACATTCATCATGCGAAAATGCGAGAAATAGGCAATGAGCTACGACAAACTAAATCTAAAAATACCAATTGAATCAGATAACTACAAAGAATGTTCACATTTTATCATTAACTCAATCGAGTCAATAATACAAGGTGCAATGGATAAAGGTAAAAACAAGATTATTATTAACACCAATCTCAAGTTGGGAATCCCAATGGAGAATGTGAATAAAATCGCTGGTCCGTTCATAGAGGCTTGGGCTTTTGAGGTATTTGCCAACTGTTTAGAAGATAAAGAAAACAACTATGAGCTTATCACTGTTGAGGCTGGAAAACGGCTAAACATGGCTGATGTCATTCTTCAGTTCAAAAAAACTAAAAAAACAAATTCCGTTGTCACTGGTCATGTGGATGTGAAAGCTACGTCTAAAGATATAAAAGGAAGTGGTAAATCCCCCAACATTACGTCTTTTGCAAGAATAAGAACTGCATATATTCAAGACCCTGATTACATTTTTGTGATTCTTTCCGTTAAACATCGCGTTTATAGTTCCAAAGATGAAAGTAGTCACATGATGATGGGTGTCATGGAAGTTGTAGAATTCAACGCATACGATCTTAAATATATCGCTGACACTGATATTAGTTATAATCCTGCTCTTGGAACAGGGCAAATTCAAGTAAGAGATATCCATTATGTATCGCTTCAGGAGCGAACTACTTGGGAGTTCTGTCAATTGCTTGATAAAAAATTTCTTTCTTCAAAGAAGGGATTTAATCAATGGTTAGAATATGCAACACAACATGGTTGGATAAAGTGATGGCAAAAATTGATCTTCGCTGTGGTGATGCGCTTGAAGAATTAAAAACGCTTGGTGATGAATCTGTAGACCTGATTGTTGCTGATCCTCCTTACAATCTTGGTAAAGATTACGGTAATAACCATGACTTTAAAGATTTTGATGAGTATATGGCGTTCACTAAATTATGGCTTACACAAGCAAAAAGAGTATTAAAACCTCATGGAACTATTTATGTTTTCATGGGCGTCCGGTTTATTTCATACCTCTATGGAATTTTGGATCGTGACCTACAGTTATATTTTAACAGTTGGGTTGTTTGGCATTACACGCAGGGCATAGGAAAAACAAAAGGGTTTTCACCACGACATGACGATATACTCGTATTTAATAAAAGCAAAGATTTTGTTTTTAACCTCGATGACGTGCGCGTACCTCAAAAATCTTATCGTGAAAAAAATAACATGAGGGGTGCGAATCCAGGTGACGTATGGCAGTTTTCACACGTCCACTATTCAAACCCGAACCGACAAGATCATCCAACACAAAAACCGGAAGGTATTATTGAAAGAATAGTGCTTGCATCAAGTAATCAGGGCGACACTGTGCTCGACCCATTTTCTGGAAGCGGAACAACGCTCCGAGTGTGCCAACAACTTGAACGAGATGTGATTGGTTTTGAACTGAATCCCACTTATATTGAATTAACTAAGGCGCGGCTTGCAGAGCCGTTGAATGGATTTGATAGCGTTGATCCAAGAATGGAGAGAGTTCCTAATGATCTTACGAACGAAGAAGTGCGTGCGCAATATCTGAAAAATCATGTCAAATGGTTTTTAAGTCATCACGAGAATACATTAGAAGTATTCAAAAAAGCTGTACACGTTAAATATGGTGAAAAAGCCGAATCAACAACAGAATCTAAGCAAAATAGTTTGTTCTAACGAGATTCTGACAACTGCTGACCAGCCCGCGCCACCGTCCACACCGCAATTTCCGCCACTCCCGCCCGCGCCAGCACCCGACTCAATTCGCTCACCGTCGTGGCGGTGGTCATCACGTCATCAATCAGCGCCACCCGCGACCACTGCGGCGGGCGCGTCAGCGCAAAGGCTCCGCGCACATTGTGCAACCGCGCTTGCGCCGACAATTCCGTTTGCGGCGTGGTCGCCAGCACCCGCGCACAGCTTTGATAATCCACGGGAATCTGCAACTCGCGCCCCACCACGCGGGCAATTTCGAGCGATTGGTTATAACCGCGCTCGCGCAAGCGCTGCGGATGCAGCGGCACCGGAATCAACACCTCCGGCAGCGGTTGCGCTGCGGCAATCACGCGCTCGGCGAGACATTGACCGAGCAGGCGGATGAAGGTCAGTTGACCGTTGAATTTCGCGCCGATGATGAGAAATGGCACCGCCCCGGCGTAGCGAAACGCGCTGAGGCTGCGGTGAAATGGCGGCGGCTGGCGCTGGCAGTGCTCGCACAAGGTGTCCGCCAGTTCCGCGGTGGCAAAGGGATGAGCGCAGCGCCCGCAGGCGTGGTGATTGTGCGGCAACTCGACGGCGCAGCCTGCGCACAGATCGCGGTCGCCGACTCCCGCTGCGCCGCACAAAATACAGGTGGCGGGAAATAATGTGGATAACAGCGCCGACATCGGCAGTTAGCACTGGACAGGCGACGGCGGATGTGTAGATTTCACAGCCAACTGACCACTAAATCACTGATAACTGCCCCATGATCGCCACCATTCGCCACGATTGGACGCTTGCCGAAATCCTTGCCCTGCTGGAACTGCCGTTGCATGAGTTGCTGTTTCGCGCCCACACCATTCACCGTCAGCATTTTGATCCCAACCTGATTGAAGTCAGCACCTTGCTGAGTATTAAAACCGGCGCTTGTGCGGAAGATTGCAGCTATTGCGCCCAAAGTGCCCATCATCACACCACTTTGCAGCCGGAACGAATGCTGGCGCTGGACGCTGTGCTGGCCGCAGCGCGAACCGCGCAGGCAGCGGGCGCAACGCGGTTTTGCATGGGCGCGGCGTGGCGCAATCCGACCGATACCAATTTGGAACAGGTCATCGCCATGATTGCAGGCGTTCACGCGCTGGGGCTGGAAACCTGCGTTACCTTGGGAATGCTGACCGCAGCGCAGGCGCGACGCTTGAAAGACGCCGGGCTGGATTTTTATAACCACAATCTCGACACCTCGCCGGAGTTTTATCCGCAGGTCATCACCACCCGCACCTTTCAGGAACGGCTCGACACGCTGGAGCATGTGCGCGAAGTGGGCTTGAAAACGTGCAGCGGCGGCATTCTCGGCATGGGCGAATCGCGCCAAGATCGGGCGTCGATGCTGCGCCAACTCACTAATTTGCCCGCGCATCCCGAAGCAGTGCCGATTAACTTGCTGGTGCAAATTGAAGGCACGCCGCTGTTTGGACGCGATGCGCTCGATCCGTTTGAATTCGTGCGCGTGGTCGCCGCCGCTCGCGTGGTCATGCCGCAATCAAACATCCGACTGGCGGCGGGACGCAGTGAAATGAGCGACGAATTGCAGGCGTTATGTTTTTTTGCAGGCGCGAATTCGATTTTTTATGGCGAGCATTTATTGACAGCGGCGAATGCGACGGCAGCGCGAGATCGGGAATTGCTGGCGCGATTGGGATTGCAATTTGCGACGGTAGCGGCTGAACGCCGCGAGCCGGGCGGCTGTCATCATCAGCATTAAAGTGGCTGCGCCGCCGCACATACGCGATTGCGCCCTGCCGCTTTTGCTTGGTACAGACTGGCATCAGCCGCTTTAATTAAATCTGGAAGTAACGTATTTAATTGAGTGGAATTTTTAGTCTCCGCCACACCAAAACTCGCCGTGATGCGCACCGCGCTGAACGGCGCAGCAAGTTGAATATCCGACGTGGCTTGACGCATTCGTTCAGCAATAGCCAGTGCCTCTAATAACTCCGTTGCACCCAATAGCACAATGAATTCCTCACCGCCATAACGGGCGCATAAATCCTGCTTTCTAATGTGTTCTTGCAGCGTTTGTGCAAACGCAATAATGACTTCATCCCCGCAGGCATGACCAAATTGATCGTTAATCTCTTTGAATTTATCCAAATCACACATAATGATGCACGTTGCTGACGCTGCCGCATCGGAGAATTGACGCTGCGCAATCGCGTTACAAAAATACTGGCGATTGTGCAATCCGGTCATGCCATCGCGGATCGCATCAGCGTAGTATTTCAAACTCAAATCATTCAAAAATAGTGCATAAAATCCGCCGAGTAGCGCAAACACGATGGTAATTTGTACGACAAACGACCAGCCCATGTAATATGACGGCACCGTTTTCCAGTAATAAAAAAAATGCAATACAACAATGCTGATAACCACATAACACACTGCATAAAATAGCACCAACTCGCCGCGATGATGATTGTCTTTATGACGCCATAGCAGTTGCAATACCAAGAAAAACACAAATCCCAAGTTAGCACTCAATAATTGAATTCTTAACCCTAAAAGAAATTCATCTTCACGCAAAGCAAGAGCGACTTGAATTAAGCTAAATAACACCAAGTGCATCACAAAAAAATACCAGATCTGCACTGGGCATGGTAAATGATAACGCCATCTCAAGCCATAATAAACGCTGTAACCAGATAACAAATAAAATAGGTTTGTGATCAATACCGAAAGCGGCAGCGGCAGCCACACTCTGGAGATGAAGCCGATATAACTGATGAGCGAAAAGACAAACGAATAAACAAAATACTGTTTACTGATGTTGTGCGGTGCGGGGAGATTTTGAATAGAATTCAGCAGCAAAATTGCACCGGAATTGACGAGCAAAAACGACAGCATATACACAACTAAATTAGGGTCTAAAGTCATCATTTTCTCTGTAAAAATAATGTTGTGTGTGACTGTAAAGAATGATAATGCGCGTGGTGATTTTCCGGTAGTTCGGTGTTGTTGAGTAGGCAGTGGCGCGACGTGATTTAGAACACAGCGGCGGTTTTTTCATTATAAAAACCTCCCTTTTTTAAGGGGAGGTTAAATCAACGTCGTGATGCAACGATCAATCAAGCGATTGATAATAATCCATTAAAATCTGCGCAACTTCGGGGCGGGAAAATTCTGGCGGTGGCGCAATGCCGCTGCCCAACAATTCCCGCACTCGCGTTCCCGATAGCAATACAAAATCGTCTTTTGTATGCTCTGGAGCTTCACACATCATCACCACGCGGTTGAGCTTTTTAGAATACGCAGTGTGATCTGCTTTGAAAATTTCAATCTGCAACGCATCGTCTGGCAATTCATCAAAAATGGTCTGCGCGTCAAATGCGCCATAATAATCACCAACGCCCGCATGATCGCGTCCAATAATGAAATGAGTCGCGCCCATATTCTGGCGAAAATACGCATGTAATACGGCTTCTCGCGGCCCCGCATATAGCATATCAAAGCCATAACCAGTGACCATCGCGCTATTGGGTGGGAAATACAATTCAACCATTTTGCGAATTGACGCATCGCGCACTGGTGCGGGAATATCGCCGGGTTTTAATTTACCCAGCAGCATGTGAATCACCAAACCATCGCAATTGAGTCGCTGCATCGCCATGTGGCACAGTTCTTCGTGAGCGAGGTGCATCGGATTGCGGGTCTGAAATGCGACCACGCGCTGCCAGCCGCGCTCGGCAATCTCGTTGCGAATTTCAACCGCCGTGCGGAAAGTATCGGGGAAATCGCTGTGAAAATACGAGAAATTCAGCACCTGAATCGTTCCAGAAATCGCGCAGCGTCCTTGACTATTAAACGCGGCGACGCCCGGATGCGCGGGGTCTTGGGTGCGATAAACTTGCGCGGTCATCACTTCCATTTGTGCGGCGCTGACTTCCTCCAAACCGGTCACGTCCATGATCGCCAACACCGGATTGCCTTCGACGTTGGGATCGCGCAGCGCGATGCGGCGGGCGCTGCCAATCGCACTGAAGTCATTGATTAAACAGAGAATTGGTACCGGAAAAAAGCGCCCATTGGTCAAGCGCATGGTCTCAGCGACGCTGACTGCGTCGGCGACGGTCATAAAGCCAGACAGCGGACTAAAATAACCTGCGCCCAGCATCACCGCGTTGCCGGCGGCTTGCGAGCTGATGATGACGGAAGGCAAGGTTTCGGCCTCCCGCAACAGTGCGTGATGGTGATCGGGGTCGTAAACGAACAGCGGTTTTAAGGTGTCAGAACCGACGGGTTTAATCATGCGTTAGTGCTCCTGATTGCAAAGGGAATAATCCGCTCGCTCGCTGCGAGTGGCAATTGAACAATAGCACGTCGGCAAAAATATCTTTACACGGTTCTATTTATAGCAACAATAAAATTTTTTACGATTCAATTCAATTGCACAGGAGCAATTCGCCATGCCGTATTTCGTGTATCAAATCACCCCACCGCGCCAACTCACGCCGCTGCAAACCTTTGATCGCTATCAAGATGCGCGGACGCTGGTGCGCAGTCGTCGTCAAGCCGAAACCACTGCCGGGGTCGATTACCGCTTGATTTTTGCCAGCCAGCCCGGTGAAGCAGAAAAACTATTATCTGCGCCCCGCGATGAGCGCGTCATTGGCGAGGATTAAAGCGGCAATCACGCGCCAAACATCAATGCGGTGAGTACAAAATCAACGCCGAGCACAACGAGCGCGGCGTGTACCACCGAACGCGTGGTGGCGCGGCTAACGCCCTCGGCGGTGGGGATACTTTCATAACCTTGGAATAGCGCAATCCATGTCACCAATAAACCAAATACTGCGCTTTTAATAATGCCATTAACGACATCTTCTTGGAAATCAACTTTTGCTTGCATTTGACTCCAAAATGCACCGTCATCAACGCCAAGCAAGCCCACGCCTACGAAATAACCACCGATGATACCAACTGCGCTAAATAGCGCCGCTAATAATGGCATCGCCACCATGCCACCGAATAAACGTGGAATGAGAATGCGGCGCACCGGATCAACCGCCATCATTTCTAAACCTGCCAATTGTTCAGTCGCTTTCATTAAGCCAATTTCAGCAGTTAATGCTGATCCAGCACGACCGGCAACTAATAATGCCGTCACCACTGGCCCCAATTCGCGCACTAATGAAGTGGCAACCATCACTCCCAAACTTTGTTCAGCCCCGAATTGCGCCAATACATAATAGCCTTGCAAACCCAATACCATGCCCACGAATAACCCGGAAATTCCGACAATCAATAACGATAATACGCCGATATTGAATAACTGCGCCGTGAATAAGCGGGGACGCCGCAACAGTGCCCCGCTACCAAGCAAACAAGCAGCCAATAATAAATGCGCCCGCCCAATACGTTGCAACGTATTCAATCCGCCGCGCCCTAATTGTGCTAAATACGTTAATGCCATCCGCTACGTCCTCGAATTGGCGTGCGAAAATCGTCTGCTAATGGCAGCGCCGGATAATGAAATGGCAAAGGTCCATCAGGATTACCGTCCATAAATTGCCGCACCTGTACAGCATCATCTGCGGCTAATTCTGCTGGAGTTCCATGCGCAATCACTCGCCCCCCAGATAACAAATACATCGCGTCCGCAATTTGTGCAGTTTCTTGCACATCATGTGACACCACAACGCTGGTTAAACCTGCCGCATCATTTAATTGGTGAATCAGCCGCACCAATACTCCCATTGAAATAGGGTCTTGTCCCGTAAAGGGTTCATCATATAGCAGCATCATCGGGTCTAAGGCAATTGCGCGTGCTAATGCAACTCGGCGAGCCATACCACCTGATAATTCATGTGGCATTAAATCCCGCGCACCCCGCAATCCGACTGCTTCCAATTTTAATAACACCAATTTACGCAATAATGATGGCGACAATTTCGCGTGTTCGCGTAAAGGATAAGCCACATTTTCAAATACCGTTAAATCGGTTAATAATGCTCCACTTTGAAATAACATTCCCATGCGCTGCCGCAACTGAAATAACTCTTTTTTGGGTAAACGCTGCACATTTTTACCATCAACTTCAATATCGCCGGCATCTGGATGCAATTGCCCGGTGATGAGTTTCAGCAAGGTCGTTTTACCGCTACCGCTTGGGCCGAGCACAGCGGTCACAGCACCGCGCCGAATATCAAGATCAAGCTGATCAAAAATCAACCGCTCACCGCGCCGAAAAGTTAATCCGCGAATTTTGATTAAGATGTCACTGAAATCATTCATGAAACGATCCACTAACGACAGTTAATTCCTTTATTGTTCTAAACAAGAGCATTAAAAAAGCGCCTCAATAGCGCCTCTTTCACACAAGAGGCGCTAATAAAAATTAACCTCGCGCTGTAATATACTCTAGCGCCTTATCAATTCGCCGTAACGTCGCTTCTTTACCGACCAACAGCAGCGTTTCATCAATACCCGGTGATGCAGCGCGTCCCACAATTGCCACCCGCAATGGTTGCGCAACTTTACTCATATTGATTTGTAACCGTTCGGCGACCCGCTCCACCGTGTGTTTCAAAGTCTCCGCCGTCCAATCTTCATGCGCAAGCAATTCAAATGCAGCGCGAATTTGTTCTAAAGGTTCACGCGCCACTAAACGCAAATGTTTTTTTGCTGCCGCTTCCTCGAATTCAGCAAAATCACAATAACAAAAGGCGCTAATTTCTGCCAATTCCGTCAGCGTTTTAGCACGAGCCGCCTGCGCTTTAATCACCGCAGTTAATGCCGGACCAGTAGAAGGATCAATACCAAGATGCCCTAAATGCGGACTGAGCAGCCGTGCAATACGCTGAGGTTCGGCGTGTTGTAAATACTGTTGATTGAGCCAATTGAGTTTATCCGTATTAAATGCAGACGCAGCTTTATTCACATCGCCAATATCAAATAATTCAATCATCTGCTCAATAGAAAATATCTCTTGATCGCCGTGTGACCAGCCCAGCCGCACTAAATAATTCAATAATGCTTCCGGCAAATAACCCTGATCGCGGTATGCAATGACACTGACAGCGCCATGCCGTTTTGATAATCGTGCTCCATCATCACCGAGAATCATCGGCACATGTGCATAATGCGGTGGCTCGTGTCCCATTGCGCGTAAAATGTTGATTTGACGCGGTGTATTATTCAAATGATCGTCGCCGCGAATGACATGAGTAATGCGCATATCGGCATCATCAACAACGACGCTTAAATTATAGGTTGGCGCACCATCGCTGCGGCGAATAATTAAATCATCCAATTCATCATTGGCAAATGGAACGCGCCCCCGAATTAAATCATCAACAATCACCACGCCATCAGATGGATTTTTGAAGCGGATCACATGCGGCGCGTTTGGATCAATATGCCGATTGCAGCAATGCCCGTCATAACGCGGTTTTTGTTTGTGCGCCATTTGATCAATGCGCAGTTTTTCTAAGCGTTCTTTTGAACAATCGCAGCGATATGCCAATCCCCGCGCTAATAAATCATCAATCACGGCATTATAGCGATCAAAGCGGTGCGTTTGATAAAATGGCCCTTCATCATAGTCCAAACCTAACCACGTCATGCCTTCTAAAATCGCATTGACTGATTCGGCAGTTGAACGCTCTAAATCGGTGTCTTCAATCCGCAGAATGAATTGCCCGCCGTGTTTACGCGCATAGAGATAACAAAAAAGCGCAGTACGCGCTCCGCCAACATGCAAATACCCGGTAGGAGATGGAGCAAATCGCGTGCGAATAGTCATTTTTAATCAACACCGTAGTGAAAGGAATGAGTGGTGCCTGTTGTTATCAACAGAATGCTTCAAGGATAATCTTACTTAATTTAACAATCGTCATTACAACCGGCGGGTAAAGTTGTTATTTCAAGCGAGCGCAGCGTTATATTGCACCAATTTCTGCCAGCACGCGCAATGTTTCTTCTGCCGCTTCGGTGCTAATTTTATTGAGTGCATAGCCAACGTGAATGAGCACATAATCACCAACGGCGGCGTCATCAATTAACGCCAGCGACACTGTTTTACTAATACCACCAAGCGTCACCGTCGCTTGATCGGTAGCAGCATCAAGCTGGGTAATTTGAGCAGGAATGGCAAGACACATATTGGCACCGAATCCGTTAGCAGTGAAGTTTACGACATTGACGGTTACTATGATGAAAACGAAAATCCCCTTTTATAAAAAAGGGGATTTTGCAGGTTATACGTTAATAGACACTGCTGCTAATGCTTGCTGGGCAATTTCTAACTCTTCATTCGTGGGAATGACGAGCACTTGAACTGGACTTGCCGCTGTACTAATGCACCGCGCTCCATTCAATTCTCGCGCAGTATTTGCTGCATCATCCAAAATGATGCCAAGGTTTTCCAATCCCGCGCAGGTGCGGTGCCGAATACCAGTAGCGTTTTCACCAATGCCGCCGGTGAATACGAGCGCATCCACTTGTTCCAATTCCGCATAATACGCGCCAATATATTTTTTCAGGCGGTGCGTGGTCATGCCAATGGCTAATTCTGCTTGCGCATCACCAGCAGCAGCGCGGCTTTCAATTTCGCGCATATCATTCACACCACAAATGCCCAGCAGTCCACTCTGGCGATTGAGCATTTGATCGACGGCGGTGGCATCTAAACCGATGTTTTTCATTAAATAAATCACCACCGCTGGATCAAGATCACCACTGCGCGTCCCCATTACTAATCCTTCTAATGGCGTTAAACCCATTGACGTATCAATACACTGACCGCCTTGAATCGCGCAGGCACTCGCGCCATTACCGAGGTGCAAAGTAATCAGGTTGCATTGCGCCAGCGGTTTACCCAGCATGAGCGCAGCGCATTTCGCTACATAATGATGCGAGGTGCCATGAAATCCATAACGGCGAATCTGATGCTCGGTATAAAGAAATTCTGGAATTGCATAGCGATATGCAATAGGCAGCATGGTTTGATGAAAGGCAGTGTCGAATACGGCCACTGCGGGCACGGTGGGAAAGAGATGCTGGGCAACCCGAATACCAACTAAATGCCCCGGATTATGCAGCGGCGCTAAAGCCACCATCTGTTCAATGGCAGCAATCACGGCATCATCAATCACCACGGGGCGATTAAAATACGCTCCGCCATGCACCACGCGATGTCCAATTGCTGCCAATTCATTTACATCAGTTAATAGCTCATGCTCACGCAAATCGGCTATCAATAAATCAAGTCCCGCTTGATGCGTTGGAATGGATAATTGTGCGTGCCGCGATTGGGATGCGCCGCTTGCATCAGTCCAATTGAATTTGAGTTCGCTCTCGGTTTCACCAATCCGCGCCAGCATACCATGCGCTAAAACGTGCCAGTTATCGCTGAGAAAGAGTTGATATTTAATAGAAGAACTGCCTGTATTTAATACCAATACTTTCATTACAACGTCTCCTGCTTGATCGCGCTGGCAACTGCCAACTGACAACTCACTATTTCCGCTTCATTCTGCGCTTGAATTGCCGTAATCGCTACTGTATTCACGATGTCGGTGACGGTGCAGCCGCGACTTAAATCATTGACGGGTTTATTTAACCCTTGCAATACTGGCCCAATAGCAACGGCGTTGGCACTGCGCTGTACGGCTTTATAGGTGTTATTGCCGGTATTTAAGTCGGGAAAAATCAATACGGTGGCATAACCAGCCACTTCGCTATCGGGCATTTTTGAGCGTCCAATCTCAATATCTACTGCGGCATCGTATTGAATCGGCCCTTCTAATTTCAGATCAGGGCGGCGCTCGCGGGCAATACGCACTGCCTCGCGGACTTTTTCAACATCTTCTCCTTTACCCGAATCGCCGCTCGAATACGAGAGCATGGCAATACGCGGCTCAATTCCAAATGCAATTGCAGTTGTGGCAGAACTAATTGCAATGTCGGCCAATTCGGCTGCATTCGGATTTGGATTGACGGCGCAATCGCCATATACGAGCACGCGATCCGGTAAACACATGAAAAATACACTCGATACCAATTGCACGTCTGGTTTGGTGCGTACGGTTTCAAATGCCGGGCGAATGGTGTGCTGAGTCGTGTGCGCAGCCCCAGACACCATGCCATCCGCGTCGCCGCAATACACCATCAACGTGCCGAAATAACTGACATCTTCGAGGGCATCGTGCGCCATTTGCAGCGAAATACCCTTATGTTGGCGCAATTCAAAGTAAGTTTGCGCGTACCGCTCGCGTTCCGGTGCCGTGACGGGGTCGAGGATGCGAATTCCGTCCAGTTTTAGCCCTAACTCCGCGATTCTCCGCCGAATTTTGTCGGGATTACCGAGCAAAGTGAGTTCGGCCACGCCGCGCAAGGTGAGGATTTCGGCGGCGCGTAAAATCCGCTCATCGCTGCCTTCGGGCAACACGATGCGCTGTTGCCGCGCTTTGGCGCGTCGAATCAACTCGTATTCAAACATCAATGGCGTGACGCGCTCCGAATGGCGCACCGCAATGCGTTGGCGCAATTCTTCCACGCGGATTTGGCTTTCAAATAAACCGAGCGCCGCCGCAATTTTGCGATCATCGCCGGGCAAAATCGTCGCCTCCACCTGATGCACATCCATCACCGTCGTAAAGGTGTCGGTCGGCACCTGCAAAATCGCCACCTTGGTGCGCCGCAAGCCTTCAATCAGCCGCCGCACCGTGTCCGCCAGCGGCAGTCCGCCCGTCAACAACAGCCCGGCAACTCGCGGAAAAGATGACGACACATCCGCCGCCAAACTTGCCAAAATGATGTCAGCGCGGTCGCCGGGCGTGATAATCAAACAACCGTCCTCGATGTAGCGCAGAAAATCTGGAATCTCCATCGCCGCAATCCGATAACAACTCACCACCTGATGCAGCGCGTCGCCCTCGCCATACAAAATCGTCGCCCCCAGCGCCCGCTGAATTTCGCTGATAGTCGGACGCGATAACGCCGATTGTTGCGGCAGCACATAAACCGTTTCCGTCGCCGTTAACAAATCGCGTGCCAACGCTTTAATTGGCTCCACATGTTCAGCCGCCACGCCATTGACCACGCTGGCGAGAAAATCGCCGCCGCGCTCGCGCATCAATTCGTGCGCAATATGCAGCGCATCCACCGCTTCTTGCGGATCGCGCCCAAAACCTTTGACAACAATCACCAAACTACAACTAAAGTTAATGGCTAAATCGGCATTAAAATCAAATTCCAATGCCGGAATTAACCCATCATAATTGGTGCCCGCGCACACCACCAAATCACAGCGTTCTTCTAACGCCTTAAACTTATTCATAATCAGTTTAAGCAGTTCATCATAATGACCACTGCCGATCAATTGTCGCGCCGTTTCCACCGTGCAGCCATATAACATTTCAGCGGGAAATGGTAATTCATAGCGACTTTTAATAAGCGCGGTGAGATTATCCAGCTCGTTTTCTTTCGGCGCAAACGGACGGAAAAAACCGACCCGTTGATTCACCGCCGACAACAGCTCCATAAACCCCAACACCACCACTGATTTACCGCTGCCCGAACCGGCACCGGCGATATAAATACTTTGCATTGTCACACTCTCAATAAAGAAAAGATCGTCACGACTGAAAAGTCAGCAGTGACAAAATAAGCGCGGTTAATTCACCACCAATTCAATCCGGTAATTACGCATTCGCCCCGCTGGTTCCGCATTACTCGTAACCGGAGCCAGATGTGCCATACCGGTTGCCGCCAACCGTTTAGCGGCAATGTTAAACCGTTGAATTAACGCCTGCATCACTTGACTGGCACGTTGTTGTGAACGTTGCAAATTGGATTTTAATTCGCCAACATTATCCGTATGCCCCACAATATACAGCGTCAATTGTGGCTGTTGTTGCAACAATAACGCAATTTGCTCTAATTGCGCATCAGCAGCGGGGCGGATGGTTTGTTGTGCATCATCAAATTCAATTGCGTATAACACAGCGCGTCCAGTATCCGTTAATTGCTGCGCCAACTCCGTCGCATTTAATACAGCATTCGTGACGGTTGTATGATGAGATGGCGCAGTTGAGGACGATTCTGGCGGTGGCGCAGCAGCTTGCTGGGTAACGACCGCTTCAATAAAAATTGCAACCCGTTCTCCGGCAGCGGAATCCGCATAATTATCTTGCAATGCTGCAAAGAGAAATACATAAGATTCAGTGCCATCGTGTAAGCGTTGCACAACCTGAATGCGCGGATCGCGCACTGAACCTGCCGAATACACGGAACGCAAAATATAATTGCTGATAAACTGTTTACCATGCGTGGCGTTACTATAAAAATCGTCTACATTCTGCCCGCAGTATTTCGTACCCGCGCATTGAAAAAGCGATTGATACCCCAGCTCCGCTAACTGTTTTTGATAATAGCGCATGACTTCTAAAGAATTCACTTTCGGGGGCGCGAGATATAACAACCGCGTCACTTCACCATTAAGCGTCAATGCCTCTTCCCAATCGCTTTTTTTAGCGCGACTCTGCCATGCCGCAGTAGGAATTTTAGTCGTTGCCGCCGCGTGTTGTTCATAGCCAATCAATATCGTATTGGCGAAGCGCGGCAAATAGGGAAGTTCAACCGCATTCGGGACATCTTGGGTTAAATCAAATGCGGGCGCTGTCGTTATCCACAGCGCCAACGCGAATACTAAACCAATTTGATAACTGGATTTAATGTGCCAGCGCATCACTCACTTGCTCATGCTTTATCGGCGCTGCAATGGCATTCCACCCCCAGCGCAACCAATTCAATAGGCGCACTGCCAACCATAATGCCCACGCCAGCATCAATGCGCGATATACCCATAATGGCAGCGAATAAATCTCCACTTTCGGCAAGGCGTTATCTGTGCGATCTTGATACCAATTCAATACATGCGCAGTCGAATCATTACCCGCAATGTGCATATCGGGATAACCCAATAAACCCTGTTGAATTGCAATTAACAACGCAATTAACGCCGCTAGCGTCAATCCCGCCAATCCCGTGTGCAGCAGCCACAAACGCCAGCCCGCCGGTACGGTGTGCAATTGCCGCTGCCGCTGGTGTGCGCCGAGAGCAAATAACCAGCCAACAATCAACAGGTTCGCCCACACTTGCGCCACACTCAGCCCCACGCCGAGCAGCAGCCAATCGCGGGTGCGTAACGGCGTCAAGCGGCTGCGACCCAGCGCCAGCGCCATTCCCGTCACCACCAGCAATACGCCCCACACCAATACTGCCGGCCCCAGCAGCGGGCCAGTCGTCAATAAAATCCAGCGATCAGTCGGCATCTGCACCCGCACATTGAGATTCACCGCTGGCTGTCCCACATCCGGCAGCCTCGGCGTCAAGTGAAATCCCAGCGGCTGCGGATCGCGCCACGTCAGCGTCACCTGCTGGCTGCCGGGCACCAGCGGCAATTCAACTGCAATCGTCCCATCCGCTGCCGCAATTGGCACCGGCAGCACCCGTCCATCAAGCGCAATTCGCAGCGGCTCAACGCCCGCTGGCAACGGCAGTAGATGATTTCCACCGCGACTGCTGCGCAGCGCCAACGTCAGCGTCACCGTGCTCCCGCGCTGCCCCGGCGCGATCTGCGCCGCGACGCGATCAAATGTCAGCGTTGCGCCGGGCACTCCCAGCGGGCGCGTCAACTCCAGCGTCAACTGCTCACCAGCGCGGGGTCGCCACTGCGGAAGCCACTGCGCCAGCGGCTCGCGTTGATACACCGGCGCGAGTCCGTGCCAAGTCAAATGCCACAACGTGCTCAGATCAAGCGTCCACAATTCGCTCAAGCGCGGATCGGCGCTCGCCGTCAACGTCAATGCACTGACCGGATCAAGCCGCGCCGTCCACGTCAATTCGGTCACGCCCGGCGGCAGCGCCGCGAGCACTTGCCCGTCAACCACCGCCACTCCCGCCGTTTGCACCGCTTCACTGGGCAGCAGCGTGATCGGCAGCAGCACCGCAAATTCTGGCGCAGACAAGCGCAGCACTCGCGTTTCCACCTGCCATTCCACGCCAAATCGCAACCGCCGTTCGACGCGCAGCAACGGCGGCAATGCCTCCTGCGTCAGCGTCGCCAATGGCGCAGCATCTGCCGTCGCCAATCGAACGAGCTGCAACTGCGTCACCGTCGTTTCCGCCTCCAAACCGGCGACGCGCCAGCCGTCAACGTCCACCATCACCAGATGCGGCGCTAACGGCAGCGGCACATCAAGCTGCGCTGCCGCCGGAATTGCGCCCCGCAAAATCACTTGATGCTGACCGGCAGCGAGCGGCACAACCAATTGCCCCGCCGCATCCCGCTGCATCAGCTCCAGCGCCGCGCCATCCACTTCAACCTGCTGCGGCGACCACGCGCCACTGCCGCCCGGCACTGGCGCAGCGACTGCCGTTGCTGCGTCCAGCGTCAATTCCAGCGTTAAAACAGTCGCATCCGCTCGCACCGCCAACCGCGCCAATTCCACGCAGTGCGGCACACAATCTGGCGGAGCGAGGAGCCGCTCGCGCAATTCTTGCAACAGCTTTGGCGACGGCAATTCCTCTGCCAGCGTCGGCTCGGAATGCAGCCCGCCGGTCAGCGCCGCCATCAGCACCAGCGCCGTTTTCATTCCCGCTGCCGTCGGCTGCGGCAGTTGCCAACCGCTCAAGCGCCAGCCGAGTAGCCCCATCAACAGACTGCCGAGCAGCGCCACTCCCAATTGCAGCGGCGGCGTCAGCAGCCAGAGTTGCGCCGCTTCCGTCGCGCCGACCGGCCCGCTCCATGCCAGCGTCACCTGCTGCCAGTGCCAAGTCGGAACGCCGACGCCAGTTTGGATTTGCGCTTGCGGATCAATCACTTCCAACGGCTGCGGCGGTGCTGAAGCTGGGCTGGCGCTCTTGCGCCGCGCTGTCGATGACAGCATCTCGCGGGCGATTGGCGCTGCCGGTAGCGCGTCCACTGCGTCCTCAGTCAAACCGGAAACCTGCGGCGCGAACTGCACTTCGGCGTTGCCAAAACCGTCACCGGCTCGCGCCAACGCAGCGGGATGCGTGAGTTGCGGATAAATGCCGGTGCGCACCTGCGTGATAACAAACGACAAGCCAATCAACAGCAGCGCCAGCACGCTCCCGCGCCAATAACCCGTCACCACTTGCTGTACCCAGCGCCCGCCGAATGCTGCGGTCAGCACCGCCCGGCGTAACGCAGTCGCAGCGAGCAGATGCAGCCAGACTTGCTGCGGCGCGTCCGGCGCTTGCCACGTCAACACCAGCGCGAGCAAAGCCACTGCGCCCCAGCTCGCGCCCCACAGTCGCGCTGCGCCGATGACGACGATCAGCAGTAAAAACAAATCCAGCAACGTCCAGCGCGTCAGCCATGTATTCGGCACGTTATCGACGCCAGAAATCGCCAACACGTCCCAGCCCGGCGGCAGATGCAGCGTGGTCTGGGCAGAATCAAACCGCAGCGCCCAGCCCGATGCCGGTAACTGATTGATTGGCAGCTCTAAACGCCCATCGGCGCTGACGTTCACCAGCCCGCGTCGCACCTCCACGCCAGCCGCTGCGCCGTCGCCGAGCCGGTTAATCGGCACTGCTTGCCCGGCGATTTGCACCTGACCGAGCTGCAACCGCGCATCCGCTTCCAGCCGCCAAGTGCGCGTCAATTGCCCGCTGATCCGATCCTGCACGCTGTAGCCGCTGCCGGTGAAATCCAGCCACAGCTCGCGGTTGAGTTGCAGCCGGTCGGGATCGGGCGTCGGATCACCGCGCCGTTGCTCATCCAGCCGCAGCGTGTCACCAGCGCCGAGGCGATACACCGGCAACGCTGACCACTCCGCCGGGAGTTGCGTTTGCTGCGGATCAAGTGCTGGCGCTCCGCTGACCGTGACCTGCCGCAAATCTGGTCGCGCCGCAAATGCCCAAATCTCCACCGCCGGCCAGGGCGCGGGGCGCGGCGTCAAAGTCAGTGGGACGTTGAGATCGGGATGCGCGGTGGCAACCTCCAGCGTCCACTGCCCCGGTCGCACCTGCACCCGCAACATGCCATCTGGCTCCAAGCGTGCTGGCAGCGGACTGTTCAGATCAAACGGCACGCCGTCGCCAATCGGCACTGGGCCGAGTTGGATTTCTCGCGCCCGTCCGCCAACGGTGAGTTCCAACCGCGTCCGCATTTGCAGCGGTAGCTCGTCCTCAATTCGCCGCAGCACCGTCACGCGCAGCCAATCGCCCGCTGCATCGGCTGGCGCGGCGGTCGGATCGCGCAGCCACAGCCGTCCATCCGGCTCCAAACGCGGCTGCGGTTGCAGTTGCCCGTTGCGGCGCAGCGTGAATAAGCCAGTCGCGGCTGGCACCGGCAACGCATCCGGCAGCGTCGCCGTCGCCCACTGAAATTGCCCAGTTAAACGATGTTCACCGGCATCAAGCCGCACTGCCGGATGCCCGGCATGTGGCAGCACCGGCAGCGGCTGGTCGCCGTCGCGGACGGTTTGCGGCCAGAGCGCGGCATCGCCCGGCAGCGCGATCCAAGTGGTCGCCAATACCGTCCACGTTTGCGCAAAATGCCCGCCGTTGCTGTCGAGATCGAGTTCTAAACGCCCCGCCCACGCGCAGCGCCGTTCGCCACTGCGCAGATCAAGCGGACAATGACGGCGATCTTGACCGTCGGTGGCGAGCACCCACGGGAGCCAAGGTTGCAATGGCGCGGGGAGCCACGCGGGAATGGGGAGAGTTTGAAGAAATGGCGCGGGTATTGAATTGGCGGCGGCTGGCGCGGGATGCGTCAGTGCCGCCAAATGAATCACGCTCAAGAATAAAGCGAGGTGCCAATTGTGATAAACACGGGATCGCATCTGCTGATACATTTTTGGCGCGGCATTGAATGGTGAAAAGGGGTGATCAATTAAATACGGAATTGACGCAGCCGCGCTTGCAATCCATTCGCCAATTGCGCCAATTGTTCACTTGAATTGGCAATTGTCCGCGAGCCTTGCGCAGTCATTTCCACTGATTGCGTGATGTTATTCACATTGCGATTGATTTCTTCTGCGACTGCGCTTTGTTCTTCCGCCGCGCTGGCAATTTGCGTATTCATATCATCAATCCGCACAATTGCCGTGGCAATTGAATTCAACGCCGCGCCAGCTTGTCCGGCTTGCGCCACCGTTTCAACTGAACGGGAACGACTTTGCTGCATCGCCGAAACCGCACTTTCTGCGCCAGCTTGCAGCCGTTCAATCATCGTTTGAATTTCTTTGGTGGATTCTTGGGTGCGACTCGCCAAGGTGCGCACTTCATCGGCGACCACCGCAAACCCGCGTCCCTGTTCACCAGCGCGGGCGGCTTCAATTGCCGCATTGAGCGCCAGCAAATTGGTCTGCTCGGCGATGCTGCGAATCACATCCAGCACCTTGCCGATGGTGTCGGAATCAGTTTCCAAACGCCGAATCACCTCGGCAGCCGCGTCGATGTCACGCGCCAGCGCCTCAATCGCTGCCACCGTGTTTTGCACGATCCGCTCACCTTTACCCGCTTCCTGATTGGCATCGCGGGCAGCATGAGCGGCACTGTTGGCATTCCGCGACACTTCCTGCACCGTCGCCGTCATTTCGTGCATCGCAGTCGCCACCTGCTCAGTCTCCGTGCGCTGACGCTCCACCTGCGCCTTGGCCTCTTCGCTGCCGTCCGACAGATGCGCGGCTGCCGTTGTGAGCTGGGTCACAGCGTCAGTGGTTTGGCGCACAAGCGTATGAATTTTATCAACAAAGCGATTAAACGCCGTCGCCAGATGCGTGATTTCATCATTGCCCTGCACCGGCAATTGGCGGGTCAAATCGCCCTCACCGCTGGCGATGTCTTCCAGCACGGCAACCACCTCACGCAGCGGATGCGCGATGCTGCGGCTCAACAGCCAAATCAACGCGATCATCAACACCAGCCCCACGCTGCTGATGAGCAACATCTGCTGCATCAACTGCGTCGTCACCGTCAACACGCTGCCCATCGGCACCGCCAGCGCAATTGACCACGCATCGCCGGTGTCGCCGAGCGGGATTGGCTCGCTGATAATCAGCGTTTCGTCTGGATACAAGCTGCTGTGGCGCAGCGCCATAAAGGGTTGCACGTCGGTCACTGCTGCAACGAAACGCGGCAAATCCTCGCCCAACACATCGCCTTCCGTCTCGCGCATGTTGCGCCCCAGCCGCGCCGGATCAGGATGAGCAATCACGGTGCCGCCATGACTAAAAAACGCAAAGGTGCCGTTAAAAAGTTGAATTTTTTTAGTCTTTTCTTGAATTTCAGCAATCAGCAAATCCACGCCCACCACGCCCACAAAGCGCCCGTTTTCCAGCAGCGGCACCACAATTGAGGTGATCAGCTTGGTGACGCCGCCCACCGGATACAGATACGGCTCCAAAATCACTGGCTTGCGGGTTTGTTTCACCAGCAGGTAATAATCGCCCGCGCCCGGCGTGTCGTAATCCACCAGCGGTTCCAGCGCGATCTTGTCGCCGTTGCGATACCAATACGGCACATAACGCCCGCTCGCATCGTGCCCCGCCGTGCCCACAAATTGCGCATCGCGCCCATCAAAAGCATTCGGTTCCCAGCCCGTCCACGCCGCCAGCAAATGCGGATGATCGGCGAGATAACGCGCCAGCACTTGGTCGAAAGACTCGCGGCGCGTGGCGTCGGGAAATTGCGTTCGCGTTGCCGCCACGCTCGCCAGCGCCTTCACGCTGGCCAAATCTTGGGTCAAATAACTGACGATCCGCTCGCCTTCGATGTGCGCAAGCTGGCGCGTCGATTCGAGCGCATTGGCGGTCGCAGTCTCCTGTACCAGCATCCGCACGAGCAGCGCGGTGCCGAGCAGCATGACCACCGTCAGCGGCACCAAGGTAAACAACAATTTGCGCACCATCGGCAAGCGGTTCAGCATCGTCTTTCCTACCTGTCATCGTGATTGAAGCGATTGATCTCAATACAGTTTTAGCGCCCGGCAATGATCGCGCTAGGCGCTGCGTCCTTCCAACACCACGACGCTGCGGGCGCGTACCAGCAGCGGCGCAAAATCCACCGTGATCTGATCGCCCGGGGCGCTGACATCCAACGGCGCGGCGCGACTGGTATCCAGCGCCAACTGCCAGCGATCCAGCCGCCAGCGCAGTTGCGGCAGACGCGGCAGCTCAAAATGACACGCGGCATCACCCATGTTGAGCATGATGTGCAGCGGTGCCTCACTTTGATGTGCCGGAGCCAAGGTCAGCGCCAGCGTCGCTGCCAGCGGGTCATCCCACGCCGGCGCATTGAGCGTGGTGCCGTGCCACACCACATCCGGCACATCTGATCCTGCCTGCGGCTGGCCGGACAGAAAATGCCGCCGCCGTAAACTCGGATGACGTTTGCGCAGCGCAATCAGCCCGCGCACAAAGCGCAGCATCTCGGCGTTGCGCTCCACCAGCGTCCAATCAAACCAGCCAAGCGCGTTGTCTTGGCACCAAGTGTTGTTATTGCCGTGCTGGGTGCGCAACACCTCATCTCCCGCCAGCATCATCGGAATGCCTTGGCTCAAAAACAGCAGCGCCAGCAAATTTTTGGCCTGCCGCTGCCGCAGCGCCAGCACTTGCAGATCGTTGGTGTCGCCTTCGATGCCGCAGTTCCAACTCAGGTTGTCATCGCTGCCGTCGCGGTCTTTTTCACAATTGGCGTGATTGTGCTTGCGGTTGTAGGACACCAAATCCCACAGCGTAAAACCGTCGTGACAGGTGACAAAATTGATCGAATTGATCGGCTGGCGCAGGTTGGCTTGATACAGATCGCTGCTGCCAGACAGCCGCGTCGCCACTTCTGCCACCAGCCCCGGATCGCCGCGCACGAAACGGCGAATGGTGTCGCGGTAACGCCCGTTCCATTCCATCCAGCGATAGCCCGGAAAGCTACCGACCTGATACAGCCCGGCGGCATCCCACGCTTCAGCGATGATTTTGGCGGCCGCCAGCGTGTCTGAGAGTTCAATTTCCCACAGCACCGGCGGATTGGCCATCGGGCGACCGTCCGCATCTCGCGCCATCGCGCTGGCGAGATCAAAGCGGAAACCGTCAACGTGCATCTCGCGCACCCAGTATTCCAGCGCGTCGACGATGAAATGGGCGACGATGGGATGATTGGCGTTGACGGTGTTGCCGCAGCCGGTGAAGTCGAGATATTTCGCTTTATCCAGCGTGTCGAGGCAATAAAAGGTCTCGTTGCCGATGCCTTTGAAAGTCAAGGTCGGGCCGGTGCTGCCGCCTTCGCTGGTGTGGTTGAACACGACGTCGAGAATGACGCCGATTTTAGCGCGGTGCAGCGCCTTGACCATTTCGCGGAATTCGTTGAGATGGGTGCCGCGTTCGGGAGTGACGCAGTAGCCGGGATGCGGCGAGAAGAAGCCGAAGCTGCTGTAGCCCCAATAATTTTTCAGCCCCGCGTCCCAGACCGCTTCGGGCACGTCCTGCTCGTCAAACGCCATAATCGGCATCAATTCAACGTGTGTGATCCCAAGTGCTTGTAGATACGGGATTTTTTCAATCAAGCCGAGAAAGGTGCCCGGATGGGTGACGCCGGAACTGGGATGGCTGGTGAAGCCGCCGACGTGCAGCTCATAAATCACCGTTTGTTCTGACGGCAGCCGCAGTGGGACATCGCCTTCCCAGTTGTATTCTTCGGCGATCACCAGAGCACGGGGCGAATCGTGGGGCTGAATGCCGGTGCGCGAACGCCGGAAGCGTTGCCAGTCGCAGGTGTTAATTGCCCGCGCCCAAGGATCAACCAATTCGATCTCAGGATTAAAGCGCCAGCCGTGCGCCTGTGGCTGATTGGGGCCGTCCATGCGCCAGGTGTAATGGGTGCCCGGCGGCAAATCGACCACTAGCAGATGCCATGAAAAAAAGGTGTGATTGACTTGCGGATCAAGCCGAACGATTTGAAATGGTTCGGCGCTGCTGGCGCTGGCATAGAGCAATAATTCAGCGCCGGTGGCGTGGCGACTGAAAATGGAAAAATTAACACCGTCGTCTTCAACGGTGGCACCCGGCGGATAACGGCGTCCGGGCAGCGTGGCATAAGGGGTCTGGAGAGCGGACATCATGGCAGGAGGCGCGTCAAGCGAGAAAAATTAAAGCGTCGGTTGCCACAGCGAGAGTGATTGCATGGGCGAAACACCACCCATCATCTGCAAAATCTGCGAACTGGGGCCGAAACAGGATGATGATGTCATCATAACACGCAAGGTTATTCGTCATCTGCGTTGCTCAAAACTCCGAATTGAGCGGTGTAAAATAGCGTTGATGCGTACAGTTCGATGCGAAGTTAATTGATACAAAACAAATTGTTGACTTCTATTCGTTGCGCTTTTTCATTGTGGAAAACTCGTGGAATCGTGTATGGAAACTAGCGAATTTGATAATCGCCGCCAGCATCAACGCTCACTGATGGAAGGCTGTGAAGTGCAACTGAAACCGATGGATGCTGCGCTCGGCGAAGCGGTGAAATGCAGTTATGACAGCGCGTCGCGGGATATTAGCGATGGCGGAATGCGCATCTGGTCGGATCGTTGTTATCCGCTGCACACGCGCTTGCTGGTGTCATTTGAATGCAATGTGCAGGAATGGCCGAGCGTGACCACGCGGGTCGGGGTGGTGATGTGGGTCAGCCCTTTGGAGGAGGAAGGACGCTGTTTGCTGGGGATCAAGTTTGGTGATGACGATCCGCCAGAATCTGCGGCTGGCGATTGAAGAAAGTTGTCAGTTGACGGTTGTCAGTAAAAAGCACCGTTGTGACTGACAACTGCCAACTGACAACTCAGTCAAGCGGCACAGTAGCGGCAATCCGCGCCTGCACTTCCAGCGCGACCTCCAACGCTTTCAAGCCCGTGCGCCCATCCACCAGCGGCTGCTGCTGCGTTTGTACGCAGCGCACAAATTCGGCAAGTTCCAAATCCAGCGGTTTGATGGGTTCAATCTGGAGCCGCTGGCGCTGAATATCGGGACGCGGCGCTCCCGCCACCATCTGCGGTGCAGCAATATCAAGCGTTTGCGCGACGAAATCCAGCGACAGATACCGCTGCGGCTGAAACACGCGAATCCGCCGCGTGGTGTGATCCGAGACGCGACTGGCGACAACGTTGGCGACGGTGCCATTCGCAAATTCCAGCCGCGCATTGGCGATGTCTACATGCGATGTCAACACCGCAGCGCCAACCGCAGCGATGCTGCTGATCTCGGCAGGCACCAGCGACAAAATGATGTCGAGATCGTGAATCATCAGATCGGACACGACATCGACATCCGTCGCCCGTTCGACAAAACTGCCCATGCGTTGGGCTTCGATATACAGCGGAGAATCAATCTGTTGCGCCAGCGCCAGCACTCCGGCGTTGAAGCGTTCGACGTGACCAATTTGCAACAGTGCGCCGTGCGCTGCCGCCAGCCGCACGAGTTCTGCGCCCTCCGCAGCAGTGGACGCAATCGGTTTTTCGAGCAAGACGTGAATGCCCCGGGTCAGCGCCGGAGCCGCCACGGCGAGATGCGCAGTGGTTGGCACCACCACGCTCACCGCCGCGACCTCTGCCATGAGATCAGCAGCGTGTTCATACACTGCACAACCGGCTTCACGCGCTACGGCGTGGGCGCGGGCGAGATCGGTATCGACCACGCCCACCAGTTCGACTGCCGCCAGCCGTGAATAAATCAAGGCATGGAAGCGGCCGAGATAGCCGACGCCGATGACGCCCACCCGCAGGCGTGAGGCACGAGAGATTGACATCACTTTCTGCGACCGTCTCAACCGCCTACCGCTGCCGGGGCAGGTACCGGCGTTTGGATGGCGATGGGATAGTCACTGGCACCGGAATAGAGCATGACCTGATATGTCAGGGTCACGCACATCCCAATTGAGACAAACAGGAGTAGCACCATAAACGGGTCTGGCTTTCGCCGTTGTGGTTTGGAAGGAATAAGCATGGTGATGGTCGCTTCGAGTAAACTGTTAAAAAGATGATACAACGCGATCAAATAATTAGAAAGATGTGAATTTCACCACCCAAAAATAGACCTTTGATCCGCATTGGAGCCGTTAAATGCCTGCGCTTTCAATCAAAATTCTAACGCAAAGTCAATACCAATTTGCGTCATTTTTACCAATAGGAAAGCGCCGCATTTTGGCGCTGTCTATTGCTGTTCAAACTGACCTCAGCCGCGCCGATTAACCCGTTATGTCTCTTTATGCCATCGGTGACATTCAAGGTTGCGCCCGCGAGCTGTGGGCGCTGCTCGACCAACTTGCCTTTGATCCGCAGCATGACCGGCTGTGGTTCGTCGGCGATCTCATCAATCGCGGGCCAGACTCGCTGGCGGTGCTGCGCTTTGTCCGCGAGCTGGGCGCTGCTGCTGTCGTGGTCTTGGGCAATCACGATTTGCACTTGCTCGCACTCGCCGCCGGCAACTTGAAATATGCCCATAAAAGCAACCTTGATGCCGTGCTCACTGCCCCAGATCGAGAAGAGCTGCTGCATTGGCTGCGCCAGCGCCCGCTGCTTCACCATGACGCCGAACGTGAGTTGACGCTGATTCATGCCGGGCTGCCGCCGCAGTGGACGCTGGCAGACGCCCGCGCCGCCGCTGCCGAGGTGGAGGCGGCGCTGCGCGGGGAGAATTATCAAACATTCTTGCTGGCGCTGTACGGCAATCAACCAGAACGGTGGTCGCCGGAATTGCGGGGGCTGGAACGGCTGCGGTTTATTGTCAATTGTTTGACGCGGTTGCGGTTTTGCAGTGCTGACGGACGGCTGGCGCTGAAAGAAAAGGGCGAGATCGGCAGCCAAACACCCGGTCTGGTGCCTTGGTTTCAGGTGCCACAGCGCCGCACCCGCGCTGACCGCATCATTTTTGGGCACTGGTCAACGCTGGGTTATTACGCGGGCGAGAACGTGTGGGCGATTGACAGCGGTTGTTTGTGGGGCGGGGCGTTGACGGCGCTGCGGGTGGAGCCGCTGCCATTGCTGCCAATACAGCGGCAGTGTGCGGGTTATGTCGTGCCGGGCGAGGACTGAACAATGCTGGCAGCAGCGCCGCGTCGCCACTCCAGAAAGGTCATCGCAAAGGCGTTGCGCTCATCGGCGGGCTGTTCACTCTGGCTGACTAACTGCCACTGCGTCGCATCCCACGCAGGAAACCACGCATCGCCGTCAAGGTGCCCGTGAATCTGGGTCAAACAGAGGCGCGTTGCCAGCGGCAAGGTTTCCGCGTACAGCGTCGCGCCGCCAATCACCATCAATTCTGCCACCGCGCCTGCGGCCGTCACCGCTGCGGCCAGCGAATCCACCACCTCCGCTCCTGCCGCGTAAAAATGCGGATCACGCGATAACACCAGATGGCGGCGACGCGGGAGCACGCCGGGCAGCGATTCCCACGTCCGTCGCCCCATCACGATGGTGTGATCGAGCGTTAACCGTTTGAAATGCGCCAAATCTGCCGGTAAATGCCAAGGCAGCGCGTTATTGCGCCCAATCACGTTATCCGCCGCGACCGCCGCAATCAGCGTGAATGATGGACTGGAGCGCACCGGTTATTCCGCGCTCGCCTTCGCTAACGACGTGGCTGGTGGCACCGACCACAGCCGTTCGAGGTGATAAAACTCGCGCACCTTCGCCTGCATCACATGCACCACCACGCCGTTGAGGTCAACCAACGCCCACTCGCCCTGCGCCAGCCCTTCGCTGCCGAGCGGCGTTTCGCCAGCATCCTTGGCACGAAAGGCGACGGTTTCCGCAATCGCCTTGACGTGCCGATCCGAGGTGCCGGACGCCACAATCATGTAATCGGTAATCGCGGTTTGCCCGCGCACATCCAGCACGGTCACATCCCGCGCTTTCATATCGTCCAGCGCCGTGAGCACCAATTGGTGTAACTCTTCAACGTGCATGTAGTTGTCTCAATTGCGAAAAAAACAAAAAGGCGCGGTGATCAGCGATATAACCGCTCGCGCTCAATCAGCGCCAACACCGCCTCGGGCAGGAGATAACGCGGACTCAAACTGCTCGCAATGAGCTGGCGAATCTGCGTCGAAGAAATGGCAAGCGGCGTCACCGCCTGCCGGAAAATGTATCCCGCAGGTGCCGCAGCGAGTGCCGCAGGTGCGGTCGTACCGTGCTGGCGCTCCAACGCCACCAGCGCCGGCTCCGTCACTGCCGCGCTGTGCGGGCGCGTCATTACTACTAAATGCGCGAGCTTGAGCAAATCGTGGGGACGCCGCCACGTTAAAAAATGCGCAAACGCATCAGCACCCAATAATAAACACAACGGCATTGTCGCGCCGTATTCAGCCCGCAATGCCGTTAACGTATCAATTGAAAAGGAACTGCCGGAGCGATCTAATTCGCGGGTATCCACAACAAAATCGGCTTGTTCACGAATTGCTGCGGCTAACAATTGTAAGCGTTGCGCCGCAGTGGCAATGGGTTGCGGGCGATGCACCGCCACCTTTAATGGAATTAAACGGATTTCCTGCAAATCTAATGCTTGGCGGCATTCCAACGCCGGGCGTAAATGCCCAAAATGAATGGGATCAAAGGTGCCGCCAAGAATTCCGATCATTGCCGCAATCACACCACCATCAATTGTGTGATTTTAACAGCAATTTCAGAATTTTTAGGTTAATCACCCAAAAACGATAAAATTGCCAAGTAAACGACGTGCGCATATAACGCACCCAAGGCGTGGGCACTGGTGGATAATATGCCTGTTGATAGGGTTCTTTATTCTTTGCAGCCATGATATTGCACTCCGGTGAATGATGAGACGCGCTGAAAAATCAATCAGGAAGAAATGACCAACCAAACCGCAGTTTTGCCTGATAAATAAAGACGTGATGCAGGATGTATTTCATCCAATGTCCCGCCAACCCAATCTCACCAAACGTCAAATTCATATCCCGTCCATATTCAGGATAAGTATCGTAATCAGGCACCACTGGGAATACCGTCATCGTCGCCGCCGTGCCCTTGAAAATATGCGAACCTGTGGAAGCAACACAAGCTGCGCCCATCTCACCCATTGACGCAGTGTGCGTCGGTTCTGGCGCACCTTTCAACATGTCCCGAATACTCTCAGCCACTGCTTTTCCAATCGTTGCTGATGGCATTCCAGTACGCGGCGGCGTCGGACTAATTTGCACACCGCTGGGGCTTTTCATCACCTTGCTAATCGGATGCGGCGGCGCAAAAGCAATACCGATTGCAAAGATGTTTTTATAGCGCGGGGTCTGATAAGTACGCGGCCAATCTGCTTTACTCCAATCCTCAAAAGCTTTTGGATTGTAATCTGCATCCACCTTCATAAAGCCATTGGGCGCAAAAAGTTGATCGGTCATATCGGCATCAGCGGCATCAAAGGCTTTCAAACCCACGCCCGCAAATGGTGGAATGAGCATTGAAAAATCGAAATCAAGTTCATGCTGACTGCCATCGAGCAATTCATAATGAATCTTGCCCGGTTCAATCTTGCTAACGTGGGCGCGGGTAATCCATTCCATATCGCGCTCAACCATCAACGATTCCGCAAAAATTTTGCCGTTGGTGACATAACCGCCCCGCGTGATATGGACACCGCCCATACCAAAATCACCCAATTCATATTCATTACTAATCCACACCAAACGCCCGCGTTCACGCACTCCCGCCTCGCGCAGCGCGTGGTCAATATTATAAATGTATTCAAAAGCGGCACCTTGACAAGTACACATGCCATGACCGGTACCCACGACAAAGGTGCGTTCTGCACCTTGCTTCATCGCTTCAATCTGTTTTTGTAATTGCGCATTCGCTTCTAACGCATGACCCGGCGTACACACTGACACCGTATAACCAGTCTCCGGCCCTAATCCCGGCGTCGCTCCAAAGTTCAATTTTGGGCCGGTCGCGTTAATTAAATAATCGTATTCAACCGTATCGGTTTGACCAGAACGCGCCAATTCCGTGTATTCAATCGTCACGAATGGCTTGGCGTGTTCGCTATTGCCATCGGGATGAACTGACAGCGCCTTCGCTTGCCGGAACTCAACGTTGACCTTTTTATAGACGGGTGCCAACTCAAAAGTCACCTGCCGCTCAGTCATTTCTCCAATCCCAACCCAGATATTGGAGGGAATCCAATTCCATTTAGAATTCGGCGAAACCACAATCACCTGATGTTTTTTACCGATCCATTTTCCCAAATAACGCGCAGCAGTATGTCCAGAAATACCCGCGCCAAGAATGACGATGCGTGCCATACAATAGAACTCCAGAATTGCTAACGTGGTGGCAAAATAACGACAACATGAGCGGCGCAATTGCGGTCGCACTCATGCCCCGTTCTATTTTTATCAAGATGCGTCATTCTTGTCGAGAACTAGAATTAACTGCTTATATTCGCAACTACCGACCTTGCCGTATTCACAACGGCGCAGCGTTTAACCGCGCACCTCGCCATTGCCTAACACAATGAATTTTACCGAGGTTAAACCTTCTAATCCGACCGGCCCTCGCGCATGAAATTTATCAGTGCTGATCCCAATTTCCGCACCTAAACCGTATTCAAAACCATCGGCAAAGCGCGTTGACGCATTTACCATTACTGAACTGGAATCCACTTCGCGCAAAAATTGCCGCGCTCGCGTGTAATCTTCCGTCACAATAGCATCGGTATGCGCTGAACCGTGCTGCGCGATATGCGCAATTGCCGTATCAATACCATCTACAATCCGAATGGATAAAATTGGCGCAAGATATTCAGTATCCCAATCCACTTCGGTTGCGACCAATGCCGCAGGAATGATCTCACAGGTACGCAAACAACCGCGCAATTCAACGCCTTTTTCTTGATATGCCGTTGCTAAACGCGGCAAAATTGCCGCAGCAATTGCAGCGTCAACCAATAGCGTTTCCATCGTATTACAAGTGCCATAACGTTGCGTTTTTGCATTCAGCGCAATTGCAAAAGCCTTATTCAAATCCGCTGCCGCATCAATATAAACATGGCAGATACCATCTAAATGTTTAATCACCGGCACCCGCGCTTCGTGGCTAATGCGTTCAATTAAACTTTTACCACCGCGTGGAATAATCACATCAACATATTTGGGCATTGTCACCAACGCCCCGACCGCCGCCCGGTCAGTGGTTGCGACCACCTGCACCCCGTCCATTGGCAACGCAGCGTGCGCTAAACCTTGCTGAATGCAGCGAGCAAGTGCCTGATTTGACTCGAAAGATTCTGAGCCACCGCGCAACACGGTTGCATTGCCCGATTTCAAACACAGCGCCGCAGCGTCCACCGTCACATTGGGGCGCGATTCATAAATAATGCCAATTACACCCAGCGGAACGCGCATTCGCCCAACTTGAATTCCCGATGGACGATTATTGAGATCAGTAATTGCACCAATGGGATCAGGTAAAGCGGCAATTTCGCGCACCCCGTCAATCATGGCATCAATTCGTGCTGGGGTCAGCGCAAGGCGATCTAATAATGCCGCATCTAATCCCTTTGCTGCGCCTGCTGCCAAATCAAGTTGATTGGCGTGCATAATCAGGTCACGGTGATGATTTAATTCGTCAGCAATCGCCAACAATGCAGTATTTTTTTGACCTGTCGGTGCTTGCGCTATCACACGAGCAGCAATCCGCGCTCGCTGCCCAAGATCATTCATATAGGTGGCAATATCAGAGATTGAGGTGTCAGTCATATTCAGATTTTTGAGGTCGGTGAATAGAAAAGTGGATTGAGTTACACAATCGCATTAAACAGGATTCGTATTAAAAAGAACTACCAAGGCATCATGTTGTTCATAAAATTCATCGGGCGGCTGATATTTTGATTCATCACTGCCAAGTCATTGCGCATTGATGTCGTTGCCAGCGTCATACTTTGCATTGAGCGATCCATATTTTGAATGCTGACTAACATTGGCTCCAACGTATTCACATTTTGCGCCATTGACTCCACATTGCCGGACATCGTGCGCACGTTATTACTCATCAGTACCACGCTTTCTGACATCATTTTGACGTTATTGGCCATGGTGGTCATATTCGTATCGACGCTGACAGTGAGATAGTGCATGTCTTTGGCTAAACTAAAAATTAAATAAAAGCCGTAAGCAGCCAGAATAATGAACGCAAATAGCGTTGGATAGACAATCAATTCCCAGCGTTTGGCGCTGGTTTCAAAGGCTTGCGAGAGACGATCAATTGCAAACGCATTAAGCTGAGAATCCGTAGCGGTAGAATTGAGGGCATCTAAATGTGCAGGGTTTTTGAGGTCTTCAGACGTGGGCATTTCAGTTGTCATAATGAACCTAGCTGACAAGATGCGGATAAAGTGCCGCCGCTAAACCCATGAACTCGTGCGCCGCCTTGCCGCGTGGTTCGAGTTCAAACACCGCTAATCCTTCGCTAAAAGAACGACGAAACACGGTGCGCTGAGAGAGGCGCGATTTAATAAAACGAATTCCAGGTAACGCAATCAACGCCGCAGCAGTTTCATTCGTTTCCTGTATTGAGTGATGCGTGTCGCCGCGATTGATAAAGCCAATAATTTCGAGCGGTTTTTCACGTTCAATCGCGGCAATGAAATGTAAATAACGCTGCGTTGACCATAAATCTGCTTGCGAGGGCGGCACTGGCACCACCACCCGATCACAGAGTGTCAATGCCAAACGCATACTCTCCATGTCCGCTGCGCCAACATCAATCAGCGTTTCACTTGCTTGCCGCAACTTTTCTGAAGTTAATGCTTTACAATCAAGTGCTTGCAGCGCAGGCGTCCAGTTTTCTTCCCGCCGCACGTCAATGACATCCAACAGCGTCGCCTGTGGATCGGCGTCCACCACCAGCACCTTATTTTCCGCCAGCGTGAGCCACACCGCTAAATTAAATGTCAGTGTGCTTTTGCCTGATCCGCCTTTCAAACTACCAACAATCGTAATCATGGTGATGTGCTGTAATGAAATAAAAAACTGAATTGTTATTGCGCTGCTGGCGGTGTTTCCAAGCGCGTGTAATCCGCTGGAATTTGGAATAATTCATCCGGTTGCTTGCCCAGTGTAATCTGCTGCAAGGCGCGGACATTGCCACCAGTGAATTCTTCGCGCACCGCGAGTTTTAATACCGGATCAAACCATTGCAAAGTGCGTACTGGCGTTTGATTGGGCATGGTCACGGTCATTTCCCATTTTTCTACAGCGCGACCTGCAATTGTTTCCGTGCCGAGTTGTTTTAATTCCATTGCTTGTCCATTCGGCATTGCATATTTCAATGGCAAACCGCGTTCGACATCCAACCATTGCGTGCCGGTCAAGGTTTTACCCTCGCGGGTCACGCTCATTTCCCATTGCACCGCCGCCCGTCCCGCCACTTGATCGACTCCCACGCGGCGGCAAGTCACCGCTTGCAGCCCGTCACAAGGATCGTGTTCCGCCGACGGCGGCGCCGGCACCGGCGCGACTTCACCAGCAGGCGCACTGCGTTCTAAATAGCCTTTGTGTTGGGGAAACAACACCCAGTCGGCGCGTCGCGCTTGATCGCTGATGCGCACGATCTGTTGCCCGTTTTGTTCCAGCTCCACCCGCACGCGCCCCGCGCCGACAAACATCTTGCCGGTTGTGGGCGCACTATCCGGCCCGCTGCTGACCATTTCTGCGGCAAATTGCACCGGCTCGGCGGCATTCGCCGTGCCAATAATTGCGGCACCAAACAGCAGCGTGAATGAGGTTAAGGCTTGAATGTTCATGGTTTTTCTCTCGTGATGCGCTAGTGCAGTGGACGCCAAACGGCGGGTGAGCGGCGCTGTTCTGATTCTGATAAAGGACGAAAGTGATAACCGGCGGGATCATGCGGCAGCGTCTGTCGGCGCGGATCACCGCGAAAACGATACTCATGCTCCGCTGGCACTTCCTGCGCTGCCGGTACCGGCGGCAGTGACCAATCGCGCCAATCCGCTGCCGCTGGTGCTGAAACTGGCGGCGGGGCGGCGCTGACGCTTCCGAGCGCCAGCAGTCCCCACGCCAGCCAGCACCAGCGCGGCATGAGCACCGTCAACTGTGATCCGCGTCCGCATCATCATCCGTTTTGAGGCGGATACCGCGCCGAGGTGGTTTTTTAGCAGATGCCGCTGCTTTTGCTACCGGTTCGGGTTCAGCAGCAGGCGGTGCAACGTCTTCTGCCACCTCAACCGCAGTCTCCGCAGGTGTTGGTGCTGGCTTCCGCGCCGGTGGGGGCGCTTCCGAACGTGGTAACACGCCTTTCACGCCGTCCAACAGCAACAAGCCGATTCCGCGCACTGCGTCAAACAGCAGCAGCACTAACTGACCCATCCAGCCCCAGATTCCGCGTGGTTGCGCGCCCGCCAGCGCCGTTTGCAACCGACACGGCAACGCCACGCCGGGCGCGTGAGCGCTGGCAACCGCGCACATATCTTTACTGGCCGCCACGCAGCCGAGCGGAATCACGATCAAGGTCAACACGGTTGACACCAAGACGCCGGCCAACAGCGAGATCGCCATGCCCTGAAAAATCGGGTCAGTGATGATGACGCTCGAGCCAGCGACCAGCGCGAAAGCGGTGATTAAGATCGGGCGCGTGCGGATTTTGCAGGCGCGGATCATCGCCTCATCAACCGCCACGCCGTTTTGGATGTCGTGAAGCGCAAAATCCACCAGCAAAATCGAATTGCGGACGATGATGCCCGCCAACGCGATCCAGCCAATCATCGACGTCGCGGTGAATTCGCCGCCCAGCCCCAGCGCAAACATCACCGCATGAGCCGGAATGATGCCCAGCAAGGTCAGCGGAATCGGTGCCATGATCACCAGCGGGATGCGGAAATTGCCGAATTCCCACACCACCAAGATGTAAATCAACACCAGCGCGACCACGAACGCCGCGCCCATATCGCGGAAGGTTTCATACGTCACCGTCCACTCGCCCGCCCATTCCCATGACAACCGCGCATCATCTGGCGGTGGGCCGAGCCAGAAAAACGCATCTTCAAATCCCCCCAACCCCCCTTTTTCTAAGGGGGGCTCAAATCCCCCGGCGGGCTTACTGCCATCCGGCGCGGTGTAGTCACGCGCAGCCAACAAATCTTGAATCTGGAACATCGCGTACACCGGCGCCGCCAACCGCCCGCCCACGTCAGCAACGACATATTCCACCGGACGTAAATCCTTGTGAAAAATCAAATCTTCTTCTGGCGTGCGCTGAAAGTGCCCCAGCTCGCTCAACGGCACCGTGCCGGCGCTCGCCGTGATCGGCACATCGCCCAGCCGGTGAATTTGTGACCGCTCCGCCAGCGGCACCTGCAACACGATCTGAATCGGCTCGTGTCCACTTTGCCGCCCCGCCTGCTGCTTGATGTCGCCCAGCGGCACCCCGCCCAACGCCATCGCTAAATTGCGGTTGATGGTGTCCACCGCAATCCCGCGCCGTACCGCCTTTTCCGTGTCCACCTCAAAGCGCCAATAGTCATACGGCGTCCGCAGATAATTATCGACATCCCGCGCACTCTCAGCTTCCGCAAAAACAGCAGTGACATCCCGCGCAAACTGACGGCGCAGCTCCGGCGTGGGGCCGTGAATTTCCGCCACCACTGATTGCAGCACCGGCGGCCCCGGCGGCATTTCGACGACAGCAATCGTCGCTCCCGCCTGCTGCGCCAACTCCCGCACCAGCTCTCGCGCTTGGGTGGCGATCTCGTGGCTCGTGCGATCGCGGTCATGTTTATCGGTGAGCTGCACCTGCAATTCACCCTGCCAAGGTTCTTGGCGAAAATAGTAATGCCGCACCATCCCGTTGAAATCGAACGGCCGCGCCGTGCCGGCATAAAGCTGAATGGCGACCACCTCCGGCAGGGTGCGCAAGGTCTCCGCCATCCGCTGCGCCAGATTCGCCGTCACCGGTAACGCGGTGCCTTCCGGCAGATCAATCACCACCGAAAACTCTGGCTTGTTATCCAGCGGCATCATCTTCACTGCGACCCCTTGGAAATAGAACAACGAGCACGCCAGCGCCAACGTGCCCCACAGCACCAGCCGGAAATTGCGGCGCTTGCGCGGGTCTGCGATCAGCGGCGTGAGGATGCGGCGGAAGAAGGTTTCCATCCGCTCGGCGTCACGGTGCTCGCGGAGTTCAGCGGCTTTGAGGTAGCGCATCGACGGCCGCAGCCAGTTGGAAATCGCCAGATACGGCGTGAACACGAACGCGGCGAACAGCGAGATGAACATCGCCACTGAACCGAGCACCGGAATCGGTGCCATGTACGGCCCCATCATCCCGCTGACAAAGCCCATCGGCAGCAGGGCGGCGATCACGGTGAAGGTCGCCAAAATGGTGGGATTGCCGACTTCGCGCACTGCATCCACCGCCGTCTCTTCATCGGTGCAGCCGTTGGCGAGCCAGCGCCGGTAGATGTTTTCAATCACCACGATGGCGTCGTCCACCAGAATGCCGATGGAAAAAATCAGGGCAAATAAACTCACGCGGTCAATGGTGAAGTTGCCGACCCACGCGACAAACACGGTCATAAATAAGACGACTGGAATCACCAGCATCACCACGATGGCGGGGCGCAGCGCCCGGAATGCCAGCAGCACCAAAATCACCACAAACGAAGTGGCTTTGATCAATTTCAGAATCAGCTCGGAGACTTTTTGATCGGCGGATTGCCCGTAATTGCGGGTGACGCTGACCGCGACGTTGGCGGGAATGCGGGTGCCTTTCAGTTCTTCCACGCGCTCCAATAACGCCTGCGCGACGGTGACGCCGTTGGTTAATTCCTTTTTGGCAATGGCGATGGTGACGGCAGGACGCCCATCCGCTCGCGTCGCCGTGTCATCTCCCCCCTTAGAAAAAGGGGGGCTGGGGGGGATTTCCGCCGCCGGCCCGGTGTAATAAGCGACCAACTGCGCGGAATCTTCTGCGCCCAGCGTGACCTCGGCAACGTCGCGCAGATACACCGGCATCTCGTTGAACGTCCCGACGACGAGGCGGCGAATGTCCTCCACGCCAGTCAAAAACGCGCCGGTCGTGACGGTGAAATGGGCGCCGCTGGTTTCCACACCGCCGGCCAGCGTTTCCGCATTCGCACTTTTGAGCGTTTGCGCGATCTGATCGAGGCTGATGTGATAGCCCGACAACCGCTCCGGCGCGACGTTAATGGTGACCTGCTCGCGCCGCCCGCCGACGATGAAGGCATTGCCGGTATTTTTGACCTGCTTGAGCGCCTGCAAGGTGTCCTGCGCCAACAGCCGCAACTGCCCATCATCGACATCCGGTGCGCCATCTTGATCGAGGTCTTTTGACCACAGCGTGAGCGTGACGATGGGCACATCGTCAATGCCTTTGCTCTTCACCAGCGGCGGCAACATGCCCGGTGGCACCTTGTCCAGATTGGAATCGAGCTTGTCGTTCACCTTGATCAACGACGGCCCCATTTTTTGCCCAACCTCAAACTCCACCGTGACGACGCCTTGCCCACGCTGCGAGACCGAGTAGACATGTTTGATGCCCGGAATCTCGCTCATGATCCGCTCCAGCGGCTGCGCGGCGAGATTCGTCACCTGCTGCGCGGACGCGCCGGGGTACTGAATCATGATGTCTATCATCGGCACCGAAATCTGCGGGTCTTCCTGACGCGGTGTCAGCAGCAGTCCCATGATCCCCATTAACAGCATGGCGACATAAAACAGCGGTGAGAGCGGCGAGCGGATGAAAAACTGGGCGGCGCGTCCAGCAAGGCCCAAATAGGCGTCATCTGGCGGCGTGCGTTCGGGGAGTTCGGGTGGCGTGAGGGGCGGTTGCAAATGAGCGGTCACGATTGAATCACTCCGGCGGTGGTCAGTTGAAAGCTAGGCGAGCTAGGCAAGCTAGGCGAGCTAGGCAAGCTAGGCGAGCTAGGCAAGCGAGACGGTTGGCAGTGAAGCAGTTGGCGGTGGTCATCACCGCAGCGTGCCCATGTCCTTTGCCCAGCCCGCGCTGACATTGGGACCCGGATTGGTCAACACGCGCTCGCCCACTTTCAGCCCGCTTAACACCGTCACCATGCTTGCGCTCACTGCTTCACCGACGCGAATCAAGCGCAACGTCGGTTCGCCGCTGTCACTCAACACATACACGCCCGGCAAGCTGCCGTTGTAACGCACCGCTGCGGTGGGAATGATCGGAATGGTGCCGGTCGTCGCTGTCTCATCGGGCACCAGCACCCGCGCATACATGCCCGGCTCCGACACGCCCTGCGGCAAATCAAACTTGATCTTCACCGTGTGACGCTCACGATCGGCCATCGGGAAGATGTGCGCAATCCGCGCTGGCACCCGCTGCCCCGCCGGGTCCAATTCTGCCTGCACCATCTGCCCTTCTTTCAAACCGCCGCGCAGGCGCGCGGGGATTTCGACCTCCACTTGGAGATAGTCGACATCCGCAAAGGTGAGCAACGGTTGTCCGGGCTGCACCGTGTCGCCGACTTCGACACACTTCTTCACGATCACGCCACCAAAAGGCGCGATGCTGCGGGCGTCCCGAAGTTTGGCATCCAGCGCCTGCACTTCGGCTTGCAACTGCAACAACGTATTGCGGGCGGACTGCACCTGAATTCCCGCTGCAAACAAATCCGCCGAGCGTTCTGTCCCGCGATCCCGATCACCCATAAAACTTTCCGCCGGGCGGGTGAACATCTGGTCAAACAAATTTGGTAAACCCATGCCACCGGGCGCAGTACGCGATTGCGGTGAGTCCATTTCACGTCCGTATTGCACATCGGCATTGCGCAATTGCGCCTCGGCACTCGCCAGTTGCGCCAATAACGCCCGCCGTTGCGCTAACAATTCCTCATCGCCAAGCGTCACCAAGCGCTTGCTCTCTTCAAAATGATCGCCCTCGCGCCCAGCAATGAAGGTCACGCGCCCCGGCACCTGCGCTGCCAGCGTCACCTCTTTATAGGCGACCACCGTGCCACCGAGTGAGACCGTTGGCGCATCGGGCGCTTGTTGAACGATAAAAACGTCGCCCGCTGCGGGTAATTCCGCCCAACTCAGTGGCGCAGCACCGCAAAGGGCAAGTAAGCAAGCAGCACACAAACTCTTTTTTTTGATTTTCATCGAATAACACACCAAATACTTTTTTGTTAAGTCCAAATGCCCGCTGATTTTTTTCAATGCTTAGATGTATTGGATTTAGCGTTGCGACGCGGGCGATGATCTGCATTTAAAGCGACGTCACGATGACTTCAATGCTCAAAATCCTAACATGACCCACCTGAAAAGTCTGTTTGATGCTGGACATAGGCGTGGTCAACGCATTGATCTGCTGGATCAGTAACCGCGTGCGCTAAACCATGATTCTCTCTGCTGAGAGCCTGTAAACCGATATTTTTTATTGCGCATTGCTGCGTAATGCTCAGTGATGCGCAACTGCCAATCCGCATAGCTACCAAAGCGCGTAATAAAGAAATGACGCGCACCGACTCAATCACGATCAATTCATGCACCGAATAAGAGCAGAATAAAATTTGCTCCGCCGGCGTATGTGTCGTTGACATTACGACACGTTTACTGAATTCAAATGCTTTATATTTAATGGATTGCTTAAAACGGTAATGGGAAAAACTGAGCAGCGAACGCACCGTCTTTGCTTGAATGTTACGTCCCGCCGTGCTAATTATTATTTGCCATCCAATTTTGACACGAGCGAATAAAATCAATTGTCCAACTAAAAACATAACGAAAAACAGCCATCCAATACTCAAATATCTTTTTCTGCTTGCGCGTCGCTGAGAGCTTGATTAACTTGATTTTTATAATTTTTGAGTCCGGGCATTCGACATGAAAAAACGTGAAGGATATTGAATAAGTCTTTGGTAAGTTCGTGCTCTGGCGAGTGAGCAGATTGGTCGAGAATCACGAGTTCTCCGCCGTTGTGCTCAATAATTTGTTGAATGAGTTCGTAGCCAAATCTTGCCAGTCGATCACGGTGGGCAACTACAAGTTGGATGCACTCGCCGCGCAGTGCGCGTTCCAAAATGCTGTTAAGCCCTTTTCTTTTGAAATTGAGTCCAGTACCAATGTCTTTAATGAGTTCTGCTTGTGGATATTTCTCGCGCATGAATTGAACTTGGCGGTCAAGATCATCGCGCTGTTTGAATGAAGACACGCGGCAATAGCTAATGATAACGCGCTGGGGTTGGATGCGGAGGTAGGCGTCAACGTCGTAGCGGCGCTGTCCGCTGCTGGTGCGAATATGCGGGATTTTGCCCGCATCTGCCCATTTTCTGAGCGTACAGGGGTGGCAACCAAGCCTTTTTGCAGCTTCTCTACTTGGAATGTACATAGGGGTTTCATGCCATAAGCAATGAGTAACGTTACTCAATAAAGCATAGCATATCATTTACTATGCTGTAACTTTTTCGCATTCAATTTCGCGCTTGATTTTTCCTGCTGCTCTGTACGCCAGCGAACAGAACGTGCGCAAGGTTCTGCTTATTCTCGTGTTTGACATTCAGAAACCTCCGCCGCGGTCGGAGGAGACGGATTCAATGAATGACGGTCACGGATGTCGCGCTGATGTCACTTGTTCCCAACCGCCTTCTTCCATCCAGAACCACGAAAGGATAGACACATGAATAATTTACGACGCGTAATGACACGTTTCCTGCTCGTGGCAGCCGCCACTGTGTCACTAGCCACAATCGGCGGTCAGGCAGTTGCTGCGACGGCGGACGATCTGAATCGAGACGCTACCCAAGCGTTACAGCTCTTGTATAAAACCAATCCCGCAGTCGCTGCAATCGCGAAGACGGCGCGGGCAGTCTTGGTGTTTCCGAGTGTCGTCAAGGCTGGGCTCGTTTTCGGCGGCAGTTATGGCGAAGGCGTTCTGACGAAAGGCGATAAGGTTGCCGGCTACTACAACTCGGTATCTGCGTCTTGGGGCTGGCAGGTTGGCGCTCAATCCTACAGCTATGTCGTCTTTCTTATGAACGACAAGACGTTGAGCTATCTGGACAAATCGGAAGGCTGGGAAATCGGAGTTGGGCCAACCTTGGTCGTTTTAGATGAAGGAGCCGCCAAGAATCTGTCCTCAACGACATTAAAGGATGATGCCTACGCCTTCATTTTCGATCAGCAGGGTCTCATGGTCGGTCTCAGCATCGAAGGGACGAAAATCACCCCCATTAGACGTTGATCTGACCGCATTGAATTGACTGCGGGCTGAGAATGCTCGCGGACAATTTTCAAAACCCGTTGGTTTTTTTCATTCCAACGGGACGCAACGAACGAACCAACCGCTCCAAATCGTTATTCAGTCACCGCCAAGGTGCCGCTTAAAGCAAATCGCTCAAAATCACGCCCACGCCAATTGAACTTTGCTTCCAGTTGTAATCAATCAAACTTTCCCCGTAGCCCGTGAAGGCTTGGACATATCCACGCAAGGGACCAAGAAGCGGACGGGAAGTCCAAGTGAATTGGGCAGCGCCCTTGTCGGTGTTCGGATTGCCGCGCCCCATCAGTGTGACGCTCTGACCGTGCCATTTGTAGACAGCGGTGATGTCGCCGTGTCCGTAATAATCAAGGATGTCTGGATTGTCGTCCTCATTGGCGTCTCCTTCGATGCGATACCAAGGTCTAATCAACAGGGCGAAGTTGCCCCGCTCGATCCCAAGTTCCGCGATTACACGATTCCAGCTCCGCGAGGTGGGATCAGAACGACCGTTGGACTGGTGATTGAGACCGACATTCAACAAGCGCCAATTGAATCCGCCAAACGCGAGACCGGGTCGATAGCTGACTATCAGCTCCGGCATGTAGTTGGTTTCGCGGAACGGACGCGAGAGTTCTCCGTTGTAGATTTGCCAGTGACTCTGCTGGGTGTAAGCGCCCCAGATACTCAAGCGGCGGTCAGCAAGCGTCCAAAGTCGCGCTTTGAAACTGACCTGAAAACGTGCCTCGATGGGGTCAAGCTCTTGGCGCGGAACCTCAGCAGGATCAAGCAAAGGCGAGGATGGGCGTTCGTTAACTCGGTCGGTATAGCGCCCAAATAATAGATAGTTAGGGCGGTACAGATTGACCATGTAACGGGGGGAGGCAGGATCAAAACTCCACGCTGCATCAATCAAGGACGCCGGGGCAGTGACCGCTGCTGGCTCGGGCACCGGCTGCCGAAATGCCAATGGTGGGCGCGGTTGCACGAGATCGCGCTCTCTGCTCGCCCGGTCGTAACAGGCAAGCCGCACCCGGTCAACTGTCATCGCCGCACAGTCAGCATCATCTGGTGCTGCGTGCGCCAGCGAGGGAACAGCGACTGCTGAACCGATGACAAGCGCGGCTGCAATCAATGCGGTCAGCATCCAATTATTTTGATGTATTTGATTGAACATCAGTCGTTTTCTCTGTTGGCGAGCGCGTCCCAACCCGAGTGTCAAAAACTGGACATCTGCCAGCGGGACGATAATAAGGCTCGCCACACTACGCTCACCATCCAGTCAATGTCTGTTCGCTAACGCACAGAGCGCGGCGATCTAACCGTTTATCAACCTCTCCGCCGCGTGTTATCAGCCGCTTCGTAACCACGCCGATTATCAATCATCCTCAATAAAGACCTCCGATGCTTTTTATACGGCATCGCATCAAAAAATAAAGAATTGGCTTATGTGCGATGCCGCACCGAGCACGTTCGCTTATGAAGCGTAGTGTGTGAATTGAGCAGTGGGAAACAGCATTCCACGCTCAAGTCGTTCTCAATTCACCGTTCAGGAGAGTTTCAATGAACAAAGAACAAGTCAAAGGTCGCTATGAAGAAGCGAAAGGCAAGGTGAAGGAAGTTGCCGGCAAAGCAGTTGGCAATGACGCGCTGGAGATTAGAGGTAAGGTTCAAAAAAACGCTGGCAAGATTCAGGCAAGCGTTGGTGATCGTAAAAAAAATAGCAAGGATGACCACTGATCTATCGCTGTACCAACTCGCGCTCGCGCCGCCGCGTTGCGGGCGTGAATTGGCACTGCCAAGGGTTCAGACCATGCCGTTTTGGTGTGGTTTGCAATCAAACTTTTTAATGACTTTAATGGAAGTGCCATTATGACTATTTCACTGGGCACCATTTTACTCATCGTTCTCATTTTACTGCTGTTGGGCGCAATTCCAACTTGGCCACATAGTCGGAGTTGGGGCTATGCGCCGAGCGGCGTAATCGGAACAGTTTTGCTCATTGTATTCGTTCTTTTATTGCTTGGACGCTTATAAACGCGATGACGTATTGAGTAGCCATTCGCTCACATTGTTCACATTTCAGTACCAAGGTTCACCTATGAGAATCACAACAGATCGTCTGCCGTTGAGTGCGTCGAAGAGTCTATTTTTGATCGCTTTTTTATCAGCCATGCTTGGAGTCGTCGGCTGTGAGCAGCAAGGAACGGCTGAAAAAGCTGGGGAAAAATTGGATCGAGCGGCTGCAACCGCCAGCGACAAGCTGGATGCAGCGAAGGCGTCATTGAGCGGGGAAGCTGAACGCACTGGAGACTACATGGACGACGCGGGAATCACCGCCAAGATCAAGGCGGAAATCTTGGGCGATCCGACGCTGAAAGTTTTTCAGATTCACGTCGCCACCACAGGCGGTGTCGTGACGTTGAGCGGCACGCTTGATGCGCAGTTGAGTATCAACCGGGCAGTGGATTTGGCTCGCGGTACCCAGAATGTGACCTCGGTCGAGAATCGCCTGATTCTCAAATAAGCAGGTCAAGCCCAACACGGAAGGCAGCACCACCGAGCAGGGATGCTCATCGGCTCAGAGGTTGATTGAGCCATCATCTAAGACACCATTTAAGGAATCCTCACCATGAATCAGCATCGCATTCGTACTGGACTCACGAGCATCACCGCCGTCACCAGCCTACTTCTTGGCGCATCGCTCGTGGGTGCTGACGCGGTTTATGCCCGCTCCGACGAAGGCTGGCGTCCTGATCCTACGCAGCGCGTTGGGACATACATTGATCGGATGGCTAAAGACCTTGATCTGACTGAGGTACAGCAAACGGAGATTCACAAGATCATGGCAGCTGAACAGGCGCAGCGTGATCTGCAACGTGTGGATACCCGCAAACAGATTACTGCCGTGTTGACGGACATCCAGCGGGCTAAACGTGAGGAGATCATGCAGACGCGCATGGAGCATGATCTGGATCGGATGACCGACCGGCTTGATCTCACCGACGATCAAGTCGCTCAGATCAAGGTGTTATTTGATGCGCAGCGGACGAATCCAGAAATGACCCGCACCCAACTGCGTGAGGGCATTGCGGCAGTTCTGACCGATGAGCAGCGCACGAATCTCAAGGATCGGAAACGTTCTGGCGGCGACCGCTAAACGTCGCAGGCAACGCAGTTTTGCTGCCTCAGCTTTGAGGCAGCGATGAGACAAGGTGCCCGGTAGCGGCATTTTTGTCGTGTCCGCGCTGGCGCGATCTCCGCTGAAATACCGCCGGGCGCGTTAAACGAGTGCTTCGCTCGCAAACTGATACCGACCGGGACTGATCTGCTTGGCGCGATACATGGCAGCATCCGCACGTTTGATTAACGCGTCGATGGTGTCGCCATCTTGCGGAAACAGGCTGATGCCAAGACTGGGAAGACAGCGCAGTTCTAACCCCGCGAGCAGATAAGCGGGCGTCAAGTCTGCGATTGCACCTCGCGCCGCGCTCGCCACATCTTCACGGTCGCGGATATTCGCTAAGACGACGATGAACTCGTCGCCGCCGAGCCGAGCAATCAAATCCTCAGCGCGGAAAGCGTCCAGCAGCCGATTCGCAAAACCCTGTAGGAGCTGATCACCCACCGGATGGCCGTAGGTGTCGTTGACCGACTTAAAATGATCCAGATCGAAAAACAACACCGCCAGATGACCACTTGCCCGCCGGGCGCTCGCCAGCATGTGATTGGCGAGTTGGTCAAGTAAGGCGCGACTGGGCAGACCAGTCAGAGGATCGTGTTGTGCCAGATAAATCGCCCGATCCTCGGATGCCTTGCGCCGGGTGACATCCTGATGCACCAGCAGCACCCGTCTCAGCACGCCTTGGGCGTCCAAAATCGCCTCCAAACGGGCGACGAACCAGCGATAAATATCGCGCTTGCACTTTAGCCGGTATTGCATCTCGCACGGCGCGGCATACGTCTCCATGAACCGGTCAAGATCATCGAGAATCCGCACCCGATCTTCGGGATGCAGCAAAGCCGCCCACTCATCCAGTTGATGCGGCAATTCTTCAAGGGCATAGCCGGTTTGCTGCCACCATTCGGGCGGAAAAAACACCTGATTGGTGTACACATCCCATTCCCAAAACGTTAATTCCGCAATCTCCGCTACCCGCCGTAACCGTTCTTTGATGTCGAGCAGCGCCTGCTCGCTGTATTTACGCGCACTGATGTCAATCAGAATAAGCCGCCAAAGTGGTTGACTGCCCTGCATCTCTAATCCCAAGCCAATTTCTAAAAAAACCCAGACCTGCTGTTGCCCAGACACCTGCTGCAAGCGCAGCTCGCAGGATTTGCGCTCGCCGGCGCTGCACTTCTGGCGGCGGCAGTGGTAATAAATGTCCTGATCGGCGGGGAGGATAAAGCGCGTTAGCGGCATCCCAACCGAGCTGCCCCGCGAGGTGCCCAGCAGGGTGGCGGCGGCAAGATTCGTCTCTTTAATCAGTCCCGCATCAGTGAGGGTGAGATAGCCTACGGGGGCGAGGTCGTAGAGGTCGAAATAACGCGTATACGACCATGCCAACGCTTCTTGGGTGCGACGCAGCTCCTCGTTTTGCATCTCCAGTTCAATCTGGTGGACGCGCAATTCGTGAACTAGCTGTTCATTTGTCTCGGACATGATGGCGTCCATTCCTGAGTTCACCTAAGTGGCAAGTCGCGTTTTCGCCCGCTGGCGCAGGTTCGGTGGCGGCAGCGGGCAGAAATCAGCGGGGTGCGTTGAATTCCGATCAACGCTGTCTAAAAAACACTTAAATCGCCAAGCGGTCAGGCAACAAGCGGTCACTCTCTTTCTTGACCACCGCGTAACACTCGCAACTGCGTTTCTCCAATCCTGCGCGGTCAAGAACCGTGATATGACCACGGGCGTAGCGGATCAAACCAGATTCCTGCAACTTGAGCGCCGCTTCGGTGACACCTTCGCGGCGCACTCCGAGCATGTTGGCGATCAATTCCTGCGTCATCACCAACTCATTGCCCTCCAAACGATCAAGACTCAGCAGCAGCCAGCGGCAGAGTTGCTGATCCAGCGTGTGGTGGCGGTTACACGCCGCCGTCTGCGCCATCTGCGTAATCAGTGACTGGGTATAGCGCAGCAACAGGTGCATCACCGGACCGGCGCGATTGAATTCATCCAGCATCATCCGCGCCTTCAGCCGCACACCGATGCCGGCGCTTTGCACGACCGCACGGCTGGGCGTGGTTCCGCCCCCCATGAATAGCGAAATGCCGACGATGCCTTCCTTGCCGACGACTGCGATCTCAGCCGAAGCGCCGTTTTCCATGACATACAGCAGCGACACAATAGCGGTGATCGGAAAATACACATGCGTCAGGCTGCGACCTGATTCAGAGAGCACTAAACCCAGCGGCATCTCGACCTGCTCCAGTTGTGGTTTCCAACGCTGCCACTCGGCATCGGGCAGTGCGGCAAGCAGATGGTTTTTCTTGGGGTCGAGAGTAGTCGTCATCGGTCAGCTCCGTGGGGAGGGGTGTATCCCGGTGCAATCTGGCAAAGGGTTTGCCAGACTCAACTCCCATTCTACAAGGGTGGAATCACCACCTCTGTACGCTAACGAACATAGTTTTGCCAGTTAGTTCCCAACCCATTTCCAATCCTGAATCTCCGGCAAATCCTCGCCATGCGCAGCGATGTAGTGCTGGTGTTCGATGAGTTTGTCCCGAATCGCCTGCTTGGCATAAGCCGCTTGGGAGCCGAGGCGCGGCACCCGATCAATGACATCAGCAACCAGATCAAAGCGGTCGAGCGCGTTTTTGACCACCGTATCGAAGGGCGTTGAGGTGGTGCCTTCTTCTTTGTAACCGCGCACATGCAGGTTGTGATGGTTGGTGCGGCGATAGGTGAGGCGGTGAATCAGCCAGGGATAACCGTGATAAGCAAAGATGATGGGCTTGTCGGTGGTGAAGAGCAGATCAAAATCCCGGTCGCTCAAGCCGTGCGGATGTTCGCCGGGCGGCTGGAGCTTCATCAAATCAACCACGTTAATCACCCGCACTTTCAGGTCGGGAAAATGTGTGCGCAGCAAATCAACCGCCGCCAAGGTTTCCAGCGTCGGCACGTCACCGGCGCAAGCCATGACCACCTCCGGCTCACTGCCCTGATCGTTGCTGGCCCAAGACCAGATGCCGATCCCGGCGGTGCAATGTTTGATGGCGGCGTCCATGTCAAGCCATTGGGGTGAGGACTGTTTGCCGGCGACGATGACGTTGACGTAGTTGCGGCTGCGCAGACAGTGATCCGTGACCGAGAGCAGGGTGTTGGCATCCGGCGGCAGATAAACCCGAATGACTGCCGCTTTTTTGTTGATGACGTGGTCGATGAAGCCGGGGTCTTGATGGCTGAAGCCGTTGTGATCTTGCCGCCAGACATGCGACGACAGCAGGTAGTTGAGCGAAGCAATCGGTCGTCGCCAAGGAATGTCGTTGCACACCTTGAGCCACTTGGCGTGCTGGTTAAACATGGAATCAATGATGTGGATGAAGGCTTCGTAGCAGGAGAAAAACCCGTGCCGACCGGTGAGCAGGTAGCCTTCGAGCCAGCCCTCGCACTGATGTTCGCTCAACATTTCCATCACTCGCCCGGCGGGGCTGACGTGCTCGTCACCGGGGACGATCTGCGCGAGCGAACAGCGATCCGTCACCTCGAACACCGCGTCCCAGCGATTGGATGCCGTTTCGTCCGGGCTGAAAACGCGGAAGATGTCAGGATTGAGCCGCATCACTTCGCGGATGAAGCGACCTTGGACGCGGGTTGCCTCGGCGTCCACGCTCCCCGGCTGCGGCACCGCCACCGCCTGAGCGCGGAAATCTGGCATCCGCAAATCGCGCAGCAGTTGCCCGCCATTGGCGTGCGGATTGGCGCTCATGCGCCGCTCCCCTTGTGGCGCTAAGAGCGCCAGCTCGGCGTTGAATTTACCGTTGGCGTCAAACAATTCTTCCGGGCGATAACTCCTCAGCCACTTGTCCAGAATCTCCAGATGCCCCGGATGCCGCATATCGGCCATCGGCACCTGATGAGAACGGAAGGTACCCTCGGCGGTTTTACCGTCCACGCTTTTGGGGCCCGTCCAGCCTTTGGGCGAGCGCAAAATAATCATGGGCCAGCGCGGGCGGATTTTGAAACCGAAGGCGCGGGCATCGTTCTGAATCCGCTGAATCTCGGCGACCACCGCGTCAAGTGCGGTGGCCATGAGCTGGTGCATCGTCATCGGATCGTCGCCCTCAACGAAAAAGGGCGCGTAACCGTAGCCGTGAAAAAGCGCCTCCAACTCATCGCGGGGAATTCGCGCCAGCACGCTGGGGCCGGCGATCTTGTAGCCGTTCAGGTGCAGGATTGGCAGCACAGCGCCGTCGTGAATGGGATTGAGAAATTTGTTCGAGTGCCAGCTCGTGGCGAGCGGGCCAGTTTCCGCCTCGCCATCGCCGACCACGCAGGCGACGATCAAATCGGGATTATCGAAAGCTGCACCAAAAGCATGAGACAAGGCATAACCCAATTCGCCGCCCTCGTTAATCGACCCCGGCGTTTCCGGCGCGACGTGACTGGGGATGCCGCCGGGAAAGGAAAATTGCTTAAACAGCCGCCGCAGTCCCTCCTCATCTTGGGAAATGTTCGGATAAACCTCGCTGTAAGTTCCTTCCAAATAAGCATTCGCCACCATCGCAGGTCCGCCGTGCCCCGGCCCGGCGACATAGATGAGGCTGAGATCGTTGTCTTTGATGACGCGGTTGAGATGCGCGTAGATAAAGCTCAAGCCCGGCGTCGTGCCCCAGTGTCCGAGCAAGCGCGGCTTGACGTGCGAAAGTGCCAGCGGTTGCCTCAGCAGCGGATTGTCGTACAGGTAAATCTGCCCAACGGAAAGATAATTCGCTGCTCGCCACCACGCATCGAGCTTGCGGAGTTGTTCGGGATCGAGGGTTTGGGTCGCTGTGCTCATGCGCTGATTCCTGAAAGTGAGTTGTCAGTGATCGGTTGTCAGTTAGCGTCAACAACGCTGTTTTTTACTGACAACCGATCACTGACAACTGTCACAAGTTCCGCCTCAGCATTCTGTGCGTTATAGAACAGAGGGGCGCAGCGGCGCGTCAAACCATCGCGCTGATCGTGCGGCGAAAGCGGATGAGCGCGATAGTGAAAAACACCGCGCCAATCACGGCGAGCGCGAGAAACGACGACCACACCACATCAAGTCCAGCACCGCGATAAAGGATGGCTTGGGCAGCGGTGACGAAGTGCGTAGTCGGCGCAGCCAGCATCACGTCCTGCACCAGCTCCGGCATACTTTCGCGTGGAGTTGAATTGCCTGAGAGCAGTTGCAGCGGCAGCAAAATGAGTACCGCCAGCATTCCGAACTGCGGCATTGAACGCGCCAGCGTGGCCATGAAAATGCCGAGCGAGGTGGTAGCGAAGAGATGCAGCGCGGCGGCGACCAAAAACAGCGCCACCGAACCTTCAATTGGAATGCGCAGCACACCCTGCACGACAAACACCAGCGCCACGCCCGCAGCCAGCAGCACCACCAATCCCATCGACCAGACTTTCGCCAGCATGATCTCGGCGGGCGTGACCGGCATCGCCAGCAGATGTTCGATGGTGCCGTGCTCGCGCTCGCGGATCAGCGCCGCGCCGGTCAGGATGATCGACAGCAACGTGACGTTATTGATGATCTCCATCAGCGCCCCGAACCAAGATTGCTCCAAGTTAGGATTGAAACGGATGCGCAGCGCCAGCTCCACCGGCACCGGGGCGCTGCCCCGATAGCCCTGCACAAATTCGCCGACCTCGCCCAGCACCATCTGCTGCACAAAACTGCTGCCGGTGAACGCTTGGCTCATGCGCGTGGCGTCAACGTTGAGCTGGATAACAGGCGAGCGCCCAGCCAGCACATCGCGTTGAAAATCTGGCGGGATATCCAGCACGAAGGTGAACACACCGGCATCCATCCCCGCATCAATCCCCGCCAACGCGATCATCGCTGGCGGATCGAAACGCGGCGGATAAAAGGCGCTGACGATCCGCGCCGACAACGGCGAGCCATCCTCATCGACAATGGCAAGCGGTGCCTTGTGCAGCGTCTCCGGCATCGCAGTCGCGGCGACATAAATGGAGACCGTGAAGGTGTAGGCGATCAACACGAGCATCGCCGGGTCCCGCGCCAAGCTCCAGAGTTCCTTGATGCCCAGCCGATAAAGATTGGCGAGATGCGCCATCCTCAACGCTCCTGCTTTTTTAACAGCAGAATCGACAGCATCAGGATCACCGGCACCGCCAGCGCGAGCGGCCAAAATGAGGCTTCGAGACTGGCGAAACCGAGCGCCTTGTTGAAGACGCCCCGCGTGATGGTGAGGAAATGCGCGGCGGGATAAACCAGACCGATGACATGCCCCACGCCTTCGAGCGAGGACACCGGGTTGAGCATCCCCGCGAACTGAACCGCCGGAATGATGGTGCCAATGATGGTCACAAACATGGCCGCGATCTGGCTGCGGGTGAACGTGGAGGCGAAAAGACCGAAGCCGGTGGAGAAGGTGACGAAAAGCAGCGCCCCCGCCGTCAGCGCCAGCAGGCTGCCCTTGATCGGCACTCCAAACACGGTGACGGCCAGCAACGTCAGCAGCGCGAAGTTGAGCATCGCCAGCAGGATGTACGGCAGTTGTTTACCGAGCAGGAATTCGCTGCGCGTGACCGGAGTGACGTAGAGATTGATGATCGAACCCAGCTCCTTTTCACGCACCACCGCGAGCGCAGTCAGCATTGCCGGAATCATCAGCAGCAGCATGGGCATGATCGCCGGCACCATCGCCGGCAGGCTGCGCACGTCGGGGTTGTAGCGAAAACGGGTGGCGATGGTGGCGGGATTGGTGGCGGCGGCGTCCAGACCGAGCCGATGCTGCGCTTGCTCCAGCAGCCAGCCTTGGTGCATTCCCTGCACATAACCCCGCACCGTTTCGGCGCGAACCGGCATGGCACCGTCCACCCAAGCGCCGATCTGGACGCTGTGACCACGAGCGACATCGCGGGCGAATCCATGTGGAATTTCGATAGCCAGCGCGAGCTGACCGGCACGCAGGCGCCGGTCAAGATCGCGGTCGTCGGTAATTGGTGGGCGCTCAACGAAATAGCGCGAGCCAGACAGGTTGAGCGCGTAATTCTGGCTCAAGCCAGTTTGGTCGCGGTCAAGCACGGCGTAACTCAAATTTTCCACATCCAGACTGATGCCATAGCCAAAAACGACCATCAGCAGCGCCGTTCCCAATAACGCCATGCTGGCGCGCATGGGATCGCGTCGCAGCTCCAGCGCCTCGCGCAAGGCGTAGCTCCAAGCGCGGCTCAGGCTGAAAGGAACGCGGTGGGTGCGCGGTGCGGTCGCCGGAACTGCTGGCGCGGAGGTGACTGCTTCGCCCCGCGCCCCGGCGTCTTCCAGATAGCCGATGAAGGCCGCTTCTAGCGTTGCCGCGCCGCGTTGCCGCACCAGCTCGGCGGGGGCATCAGTGACCAGTACGCGCCCGGCGTGCATCAGCGAGATGCGGTCGCAGCGTCCGGCCTCATTCATAAAATGGGTAGAGATGAAAATGGTGACCCGATCTTGACGCGCCAAGTCGATCATCAGTTGCCAGAGACTATCGCGTGCAATGGGGTCTACGCCCGACGTTGGCTCGTCCAAAATCAGCAGTTCCGGTCGATGCACCATCGCCACTGCCAGCGAGAGGCGCTGGCGGATGCCCAGCGGCAACGTGTCGGGCATGGCATCGACCGCTGCGACCAGACCGAACCGCTGCACCATTTCCTCCACGCGTGCCGGAATGTCGATCTCCGGCACTTGAAACAGGCGAGCGTGGAGCACCAAGTTTTGGCGCACTGACAGCTCGGAATAGAGCGAGAACGCCTGCGACATATAGCCCACGCGCCGGCGCGTGGCGATGTTTTTGGGGTCAACCGTTTGCCCGAACAGCTCCGCACTGCCTGCGCTGGCTGGCAGCAGTCCGGTCAGCAATTTCATGGTGGTGGACTTGCCGCAGCCGTTGGAGCCGATGAATCCGAATATCTCGCCGCGACGGATGGAGAGATTCACATGATCGACGGCGACGAAATCGCCGAAACGCATGGTGAGGTCTTGCGCTGCAATGGCGATGTCGGTGTCGCTGCCAGCGGCGAGCGGGGGGAGCGTCACGGCGTGATGACCGCGCCGGCGCTCCTCCGGCAGCAGGGCGATGAAGGCTGCGTCCAGCGATTTGCTGCCGCTGCGCTCCAACAGCTCGGTCGGGGTGCCGGTCGCCAGCACGCGCCCCGCATCCATCGCCACCAGCCAATCAAAGTCCTGCGCCTCATCCATATAAGCGGTGGCGACGATCACGCTCATCCCAGAACGCTCGGAACGGATTTCTGTAATCAAGTTCCAAAATTGGGCGCGGGCGAGCGGATCAACGCCGGTGGTCGGTTCATCCAAAATTAACAGGTCGGGATCGTGGATCAGGGCGCAGCAAAGACCCAGCTTTTGTTTCATCCCGCCGGAGAGTTTGCCGACCGGACGCGCCAAAAAGGGCGTTAAACCGGTGCTCGCCGTGAGCGCGTCGATGCGGCGACGGCGTTCGGCAGCGGGGTGCCCGAACAGCCGCCCGAAGAATTGGAGATTTTCCTCAATCGACAGGGTTGGATAAAGGTTTTTACCCAAGCCTTGCGGCATGTAGGAAATACGGGGACAGACGCGGCTCCGATGATCGGCGCTGGTCATGTCCCCGCCCAAGGCGTGTATTTGACCGTGTTGAATCGCGCGAGCGCCGGATAGCAGCGCCAGCAGGCTGGATTTACCCACGCCGTCCGGGCCGAGCAGTCCGACCATGCGCCCGGCGGGGAGGTTCAAAGTGATGTTATCGAGCGCCACCACCTTGCCATAGCGCAGACCAACACCGACTAAGCTGGCCACCGGAGCTGCGGTGGTCAATCCGGCACCTTGATGACCAAGTGAGCCGGCCACACCGCGCCCGTATCGAGCTTGAGCCAAGCCATGCCGGGCAGCCCCGTTTTGACCAGCTTGCGGTGTTGTTGCAGCAACGCCGGGTCAATGCGGGCCTTGACGCGAAACATCAACTTTTGCCGCTCGCTGGCCGTCTCCACCGTTTTGGGCGTGAACTGTGCGGTGCTGGCGACATAAGACACCCGCGCCGGGATGACATATTGCGGCGCGGCGTCGAGCACGAGATGCACCTCGCTGCCCAGTACCACCCGCCCGACTACCGTCTCGGGCAGGAAAAAGGTCATGTACACATCGCTCAAATCAACCAAGTTGAGAATCTTGCCGCCCGCAGCCAGAACCTCGCCGGGCTGGGCGATGCGGTATTGCACGCGCCCAGCGCGTGGGGATTTGAGCTGACTATCCTCAATGTCGGCTTCGACACGGGCGACCGTCGCCTCGCTGGCTTCAACGCCGGAGTGAGCGCCGACAACCTCGGCGCGGGCGGCGGTGACCGCAGCCTGACTCGCAGTGACCTGCGCTTCAGCACCAGCCAGCGTGGCTGCTGCGCCATGCACGCTGGCGCGGTCGTCATCGAGAATTTGGCGGGTCGTCATGCCCTTTTCGGACAGAGTTTCAGAACGCGCATAACGCCGCTGCGCCGCGTCCAGCTCGCTCTCGCGCTGCCCCACCACAGCCTGCGCCGCAGTTGTGTCGCTTTGGCGCACCGCGACCTGAGCCTCGGCGCTGGCGACGGCGGTGACGGCTTGGCGGGATTTCGCCAACGCCTCATCCCGCTGGGCATCGAGGGTAGCAACCCGCATCTGCGCCAGTGCCTGCCCCGCCTGCACGAAATCGCCCTCGTTGACTAGGATCGCTTCCACGCGCCCCGCGAGCTTGGTGGCAACGTCGATCTCGGTGGCTTCGATGCGACCGTTGCCGCTGACAAAACCGGCACCCAGCTTTGAGGGTTGCAAGGCATTCCAAGTCAGAACTGCGCTCGCGGCGATAGCGATCAAGATGACTGTCACCACCGCTTTCTTGGTGAATGCTGGTGTCATGGTTTCAGACCTTCCGCAAGGCGACGCAGCGTTGAATGCCAGGAATATCAATGTTGTAGCTGGCAAGCGCACGATCCATGTGTTCCAAGTGACTGCGGTCAACGTCACTCTGACTGCGCCGGTATACCAAGGCGACTCTCCGACGTTCGCAGATCAGCTCTCTGACCTCTGAGACGCGGCGATCAACCGATTGTGCCAATGGGGGAATGGGCGGGAGATGTTTTGTGCGATTGTTTGAACTGCTGGTTAATCGACTCATCGTCATATTCCTTTCACGGCGCGTTGGTTCGCTGGTTGCCAAGTGCTGTTTTCAGCACTTGCACACGGCGACGTTCACATCAGGCTAAGGCGATGCTTCGTCAAAGTCTGTTCGCTAACGCACTGTGTGACTCCTAGTCAATTAAAAAAGTTGCTTGTTTGCTGTCAATCTTTTTTTAATCAACAGATTGAAAAAATAACCACGCATTTTTAACGCGCATTATTGGCAACTGAAAACTTTCCTAGAGTCTTTGCTTATGTGTGTCGCCGTACCGATCACATTTTTTCTGGCAGGTAGTCTGCAATTGTAGCGACAGAGAGACTTCATTCCTCGCTCAGGTCATGGCGAACGCGCCATGTCTTAACCACCACTTCATTAGGATGTCTGCATGAACAGAAAACAGCTCAAGGCTCGTGTCGGAAAGGTGAAAGGAATCACTTGGCTGAATACGCATCGCTCGCCAGCCGCACATCAATCATCTCGCACAACGCAACTTAATAGAACGGAGTCCATCTTATGACCGCTCGCATTATGCAATCCATATTCAAGCCGTTTATTCATCCCGTCGCGGCTTTCTCACTTTTAGCATTGACGCTGGGCAACGTCCAAGCAGGCGTTACAATTGACCATTTCACTAACAGCCAACTCGTCCGAAATCCGGCGAATGTTGGCGAGTCCAGCAGCAACACAATCATGGGCGGCGATTTCATCGGTACCAGCCGCGAGATGTCAGTGGATCGCAATGGGCTGTTGGGCAGCAGTTATGCCGAGAGTCATTCAGGTAATCCCTCGACTTTGGTGATCGGTAATTCGGGCAACGCGACCGGCATCGTTGTCATGCAATGGAATGACATTCTGGATATCAACTTGACCGAAGCTGGTGCGGAAGGTGTTTTCCTGTCCTTCACGAATCCTATCGACCGCGCACTTACAATCACATTCAATGCTTTCGACGATGTAATGAATGTCAATGCTATCGGAAGCAAGACTTTTGCGGATCAATCTCAAGGTCTGGATTTCTTCATTCCGTTTGCGACCTTTTCTAATAGTAATGTGTTAAAGAGCGTCAACACGCTTACTGCGACCTTCACGAGCGTCCATGCCAATTGGGATGCAAACATTGACTACATCGAAACCCGCGATATGGAAGTTCCGACACCTGGTATCTTGTCGCTGATGGTTATCGGCTTGACTGGTCTGGGTTTTTCACGACACCGCCGCGTTTGAGATTGAGCTGAACTAAAGTTAGAGAGTTGAGCAGCCCCGCCTAAATGCGGGGCTTAAACCGTTCGCTTGAAATAGCATTCATTTTTTCATTTGCTGTCATCACTTCTTTTATCACTTTCTTAATTATTGAGCATTTACGCAGCATTAGCAGATGGTTTCATGTGCATATCAATCCGAATTTCCGCATAGGGACAGATCACACCACCCTGCGCCGTGCGTTCCACAATTCCGAGTTCAGCGAGTACCACAACATCCTCATGGACACGCTTCACATCACGCCGCACCCGTCTTGCCAATGCGCGGATCGGTAGCTCACCAGCACCAAGCAGCGCATCAATCAATGCCCAGCGCCGTTGGGTGAGACGACCAAAACAGGCAGCAGGAGTCTCGAAGTTGAGGGTTTCGCCCTTACCACGCTCATTGTCAAAACCAATCACGCGCTCACCATCAACGATGAAGACCATTCTGTATTTGAACTTGATGACGACTTGGCGGTACGCGAGTTGGCACACGCCAGACCACCATCTTAATCAAGTGACATTCGGGCGTGATGTCTTTAGAATTGCGCGATTAAAATCACTGGCATGTTGGCGATAATGACAACAAATCCAATCGTCAACCTACTGCAATTTTCCTGACATGATAAGCCTTTCAACTGTCTGGAGTGAGACATGTCTGTGAGCAAACAACACTGATTGGCAGCAAATGTGAGTAAAACAGATATAATTAGCCCACCGCTGTTCTGGCGGCAGCCAAACAAGCCGATTTGATTGTTAATCCTCTGGAGAATTTTCATGGTAAGAGTCTATCTTAATGCAACTGACACCACATTTACCCTGAGTAATACGGCGACGGTTTATGGCGCGGCAGGCGTTCAAAAGTTGATTGTGAATGAAGGCGTTACCGGCGTGGTCGCGGATCAGCTCGTGGAGCGCGTTGACCTGCCCGGTTCTTTTGCAGATTTCACCTATAAACAAGCCGGTAATGGCTTGCAAGTATATGACGGCAAGACGCTGATTGCGACGATTCCGTTGCAGGCAGATGGCACCCAGATTGTGACCTCATCTGGCAGTGTGGCCGCTTTGTTGAACATTGAAGGAGTGATGACTCTCGGCAGCACTCTGGTGAGCGATGTGGCACCGGGCGCGGTAGTGCCGCTGCCGGCAGCAGTCGATACGACCATGACCACTGGTTCAACCTTTGTGCCAGTGCCGACGTTCACCATCAAGGGTCCTACAGATGCAGTGCTGGAAGGAACGAGCGCGGTTTATACGGTTAATTTGAGCAGTGCGCAGACGACCACCACCACCGTTAAAGTGGCGCTGGGTGGTACGGCAACGCTGAGTACTGCAACGGTTGCAGGCGATGTTGGCACCGCTGCGAGCAATATGACGGCAACGGGAGCAACGCTGGCTGCCGATGGCACGCTGACGTTTGCGCCGGGTTTAACCAGTGCCCAGATCACGGTTCCCGTCAACTTCGATACGACGGTTGAATCCGGTGAGACCTTAATCGCAACGTTGTTGAATCCCAGCACTGGCGTGGTGTTGGGAGCAGGTGCAAATTCAGCCACCACGCTGCTGAAAGACGCCGAGCAGCCAACCTTTACCTTGACTTCAAGTGCCGCTGCAAGCACAGCAACCCAAGAAGGCAACGTCATTACGTTCACGGTGACACCAACAGGCGTGGTGGTGAACCCCACGACGATGACGCTGAATCTGACTGCGCCCAAAACGCCGATAACGGGTGTGCGTTCGGCAGATGCGCCGGACTTTACGCCGAGCGCCACCGAGGTGAAATTCGCGCCCGGCGACACGGCTCCAAAAACAGTGAACGTGACGGTCGCGACTGATACCACGACCGAAGGGCTGGAAGCCTATGACGCGAATCTGTTGGCAACCGGGACGAGTGGTGTATTGGCGACAGTTAGCACGGTCAACGGTTTGATTAACGATCCAGTGCCGGCGTTGACCTTGGCGCAGGATAAAGCGGCGGTCGATGAAGGCGGCAGTGTGGTTTATACCGTGACTTCGACGCTGGATGCGCCCGTCGGTGGCATCACTGTGCCGTACACGTTGACCGGTACCGCAACTGCCGGTACTGATTACAGCGGCACGGCAACCGGCAATATCGTGATCGCGGCAGGTTCTAAAACCGGTTCGGTGACGGTGAATACCATCGCGGATAACGTTGATGATGGTACCGATACGCTGATCATCAATCTGGGCACGCCGTCCAATGGCACGATCACCACCGGCACGGTGACGACAACCATCAATGACACCAGTAAAGCTCTGGGTGCAGCAGAAATCGCGCTGACCGGTGCGGCAACGGTCGATGAAGGCGGCGATCTGGTTTATACGGTGACACGCGGTTCGGCGGTGGCAACGGGTTCAACCTTGACCATTCCTTATACATTAACCGGTGAGGCAACCAACGGGACGGATTACACCGGCAGCGCCGCGACTGGCAATCTTGTGATGGCAGCAGGCGCGAGTTCCGCTTCCTTAACGCTGAAAGTGACCGCCGATAGCCTGACGGAAGCCACCGCAGAAAACATCATTATGACGCTCGGCACGCTGCCCGCCGGTACCACCGTTGCGGCTGGACGTCCCAGCACAATCACGACGGCAGTGAACGACACCAGCAAAACGGTACTCGGTGAGACCGGTACGCTGACAACACTCGCCACCGATAGCGTGCTCAATAAAACCATCGTCAATGGTGTGTTGGATGCCGGCACAACCAATCGCACTTGGCATGTCTCCGATAGCATTTCTGGTACTGCCGCTGCATCCGATGCGCTGAATGCCATCGTGCTCGGTAATTCGACTGCGACCACCACCGATACTTACGCTGGTTTGGCTACTTCCCTGATTGAAAATTTCAATTTCCGTTATATCGACGGCGGCGATGGTGTTGCAGGCGCGATCATTGATGCGTCGGGCTTGACCGGCGCGGCGAAGTTGGCAGTCAAAGGCAGCACAATCAATGGAACGGCAAGCGATACCTTCACCATCAACGGCGCAGTGGCGACGGCAGCGTTGGAAGTTGCCGACAATTCCAGTTTGTTGAATGTGAAGTTTGATAACGCTGGCACGGCAACATCCGCTGATTCCGTCAAGGTGGTGACCAGCGGTGGCAGCACCGGCACCGTGACGCTCGATGACTTGGTGAACAATGGTTTTGTGACAGTCAATGTGACCACCGAAACCGCTGCGTCAACGCTGAAAGGTTTGGATGCTGGTTCGACGTTTACAACGCTGAATGTGAGCGGTAATCAGGGCTTGACGATCACGGATGCGTTGCCAACCACCGTGACGACCATCAACGCAGGTGCCAATTCGGGCGCAGTGAAGCTGACGACAAACTCCAGCACGTTGACGGCTGCCGGCGGCACCGGCACGACGGATGTGTTGACGCTGAACACGATCCCAACTACTGGCGCGATTTCTGGCTTTGAAACGGTGGTGGCGGGTGCGGCAGCGTCGGCTCTTAATCTGGCAACTGTGACCGGTGCGACTAAGTTGGGCGTGGCGACTGGCTTGGGCAGTGCGGCGTTTACCAATGCGGCGGCAACGACCAATACCATTCACCTGTCCGGCAGCTATCAGCCCAACGGTGCGGCGCTCACCACCGACAAGAGTTTGACCACCGGCACGGTTGCTTATACGCCAGTGAGTTTGGCAACGGCGGCGGGCGATACGTTGACGATTGCGGTCGATAACGGCGGTACAGCCAACACGACCACTTACACGGCTGGCACCATCGCAGCGAATCAGATCGAAAACTTGACGCTGACGACGGCCGATTGGACGAATGTCACGACCGGCAACATCACGCAGACGGTTGCAACAACTGCGGCGGCGACGTTTACCGCTTCCGGTGCGGCAAATCTGGATTTGGGAACAATCGTGGATATTGCTGGCGGCCTGAGCGATGCCACCGGCGTTGATACTTACAACTTCAGCGGCGTGACCGGCACTCTGAAGGCGACGATGGGCGGTACCGGCAACTTGAGTGTGACCGGTGCGGCGGGCGCGGATACGTTGACGACGAGCGCAATTGCTGACACTACGGCAACGGTATTCACACAAACCTTCAATCTGGGCAACGGTGATGACAGCATTACCTTTGCAGCAGACGTTGCTACGGATGAAGGTGCCGGCAAAGACAAGCTGATCCTCAACGGTGAGGCGGGTAATGACAAGTTCACCTATGCCACTGCTGGAACGGCTGTTGATGATCTCATCACGATTGCGGGCGGCGTTGGAAATGACACGCTGTTTGTGACCGGAAATGCTGCCAATGGTCCGACGGCAACGGTCTCTGGTGTGGAAGGCATCACTTTCAACAATGGCACAGCCGCAGCCGCAAAGACGACTCTGGCTTGGACGGGTGGCGCGACCGACATTGTGACCATCACTGAACTAAACGCTAATAAGGAAATTTTAACCATCACGACGGTTGCCGGCTCGGGTGTACTCAACACGAGCAACTGGGTGTGGCAGGGCTGGGCACCTACGGACGAGCTCTCGCTGACGGGTGACACCGGAAACGATGTGCTAACCGGTACGATTGGTTTGGATACCCTGAGCGGTGGCACGGGTGCGGATACCCTTAATTTGGGTGCTGGCGCTGGTGTTGCTGACTTGGTGATGTTCTCCAGCGCGACGGCAGCGGAAATGGCGATCGAAGCTGGCAGTACGGTCGGCACAGCCACGGTGGCTGGCGGTGACACGATTAACCAGTTTGAGACTGCTTCTGATGTGATCCGCTTCAATCCGGCGTTGTTCAACAATGGTCCGGGCGCGATTAGCAACACGCTGAAAGAAATTGCTAAGGGTGGAATCATTGACAACGCTGATGCGTTTATCCAAGTTTGGGATACAGCGGTAGCGGATGCTGTGGATACCGTTGCTGGTGCGGTAAAGGTGTTGAATGGGTTAGACACCGCTACGGTGGCAATTGGTGAGCGTGTTCTCGTGGCGATGGATAACGACACCGACACTTTCTTGTGGTTGGTTGACCAAAAATCTGCGGCTAACACCATCGCAGCTCAGGATTTGACCTATGTTGGCAAGATTGCCGGAGTGCTGGATATTGCTAACGGCGATTTGACGATGGTGTCGGCGTCATTGCCTGATACCACCCCGCCGACGCTCACCAGCAACGTCCCGGTGGACAACGCCACGGCGATTGTGGTCGGCAGCAACCTCGTGCTAACCTTCAACGAGAACGTCACCGCCGTCACCGGCAAGAACCTGGTCATTTACAAGACCAGCGACAACAGCGTGGTCGCCACCATCGCGGCCGACGATCCGCAGATCGCGATTGCGGGCGGTGTGGTCACGGTCAATCCGAGCGCCGACCTTGATGCCAGCACCGAATACTATGTGCTGATCGACAGCGGCGCCTTTAAGGACGCGGCGAACAACGTCTACACCGGCATCAGCAGCACCACCGCGTTGAGCTTCACCACTGCTGCGGCCGACACCACCGCGCCGACGCTCACCAGCAGCACCCCAGTGGACAACGCCACGGCGGTTGTGGTCGGCAGCGACATCGTGCTGACCTTCAACGAGAACGTCACCGCCGTCACCGGCAAGAACCTGGTCATTTACAAGACCAGCGACAACAGCGTGGTCGCCACCATCGCGGCCGACGATCCGCAGATCGCGATTGCGGGCGGTGTGGTCACGGTCAATCCGAGCGCCGACCTTGATGCCAGCACCGAATACTATGTGCTGATCGACAGCGGCG
>NZ_NRRQ01000008.1 GCF_016583745.1 Chromatium okenii | reverse complement strand
CCGATCTCAAATCCCCCCAACCCCCCTTTTTCAAAGGGGGGCTCAAATCCCTGATCTCCCCCCTTTGGAAAAGGGGGGCAGGGGGGGATTGATGAGATCGGCTCCGCTCACATTTCCCACGCCGTCAGGAAAAATTGAGCTGACCAGCGCCCTGCTGACGCAGGCGGGTTTGCCGAGTGTGCCGCCGTATGTCGCCAAAATTGCGCCCAGCGGCGCGGAGTTTTATCTGCTCTTCGGGCGAGCAGCGACGCTCACGCACGGGCAATCGCTCAACAATCCGCTCTTACACGAAATCGCGCCCGCGCAGGAGCTGTGGATTCATCCCGACCGCGCTGCTGCGCTCGGTATCGCTGACGGGGCGCTGGTGGAAATCAACGGCGGCGGTGCTTACAGCGGCCAACTCCGCGCCAAGGTGACGCCTTGGATTCATCCCGAAACGGTGTTCATGCTGCACGGCTACGGCGCGACGGTGCCGGCTGCGACCCGCGCAGTTGGCTTTGGCGTCGCGGATCAGCGCCTGCAACACGGCAAATTGTATGAATTCGATCCAGCAGGCGGCGGCTGCGCTCTGACGGAAACCATCGTCCACGTCCGCCCGGTGGCGGCAGCAGGAGGTGCGGCATGAGCACTTACAGCCTGCGTCACGACGAAGCCAATTGCATCGGCTGCCAAGCCTGCGAGGTGCATTGCAAAGCCAATAAAGGACTCGGTGCAGGACCTGCGCCGTGCAAAATCATCAGCAGCGGCTTGGTCGCAGTCGACGGCTTGCCGCGCATTCGCTTTGTGTTTCTGCCGTGTTTTCACTGCGAAGAGGCGTGGTGTCTCCACGCCTGCCCCACCGGCGCGATGCAACGGCGCGAAGCCGACGGCATCGTTTTTGTGGAAGCGAGTCTGTGCGTCGGCTGCAAAAGCTGCATCGTCGCCTGTCCGTGGGGCACGCCGCAGTGGGACCCGGTCACGCGCAAAGTGGTCAAGTGCGATTACTGCATGGATCGGCTGGATGCGGGTTTACAACCGGCTTGCGTCACCAAATGCGTGACCGGCTGCCTCTCGTTTGGTGAAACCACCGCGCTGCCTGATCCGCGCCGCGAGCGTTATGCCCGCCAGTTGCTGGCGCAACCAGCGCCCGCTGCCGCCAACGGAGATCAGCCATGAGCAGTGCGAAAACCCTTTTTCAAAGGGAGGCTCTGGAGCTGCCGACATGGCTCGCTGCTGCGAGTACGGCGGCGGTGGCTCCGCTCACGACGTTGGCGGCAGTGCTGCCCGGCTTCACTGCGGCGCAGCAGTTATCACCATTGCAACGGGTGCAGCGGGTGCAAGACGCCGGTCTGCTGGATTGTGGCGGCAGCGGTAATCCGTTAGCACCGCACTGGCAGCAGGTCGGGCGCAGTCGGGCGGCGGTGCAATTGGTGATTGATGCGACTGATTTAGACCCCAACGCTGGCGCGACGGCGACGCTGTTGGCGCAGGCATCGTTGCTGCTGCTGGACGGCGTGTTGATTGCGGCGGGACTGCGCGGCAGTGAGCAGGTCGTGCTGTGGCTGCCACCAGCATTGCGCGGACAGGAGATCGTGCTGCTCAACGCGCTGGATGCGCTGGTGCGGCGATTTGGTGCTGAACTGCCGCCGCTCCAGATCACGGTGCAGCGCCAGCCGCTGCCCAATTGCGCCAGTGCGGAGGCGAGCACGGCGACGCAGTTGGTGCAGCGAGTTGAAACGTGGTGTCAGATCGCGCTGCTGTTTGCGACGGGCGCGGTGTCATCCTGCCGTTTGTTGACGCTGCGCAGCGGCGGGCAACAGCCCGGCGTGGTGGCGCTCAAGCTGCATGTCAGCCTGCGCGAACAATTGGCGACTTGGGGCGGGATGGCGGCTGCTGGCGCGGATGCGATTCTGCAATTTGACGCGGGTTTGGGTGGACTGTTGCCACTCGCGGCCGCAGACATCCGCTGTGAACCGTTGCATTTTGCGGAAGCGGGCATCGCTCCAGCGCCAGCGACGATCACGGTGCTGGCAGATGGCGGCGATGTGGTACAGCGCACGCGGCAGGCGTTATATCGCCATTGGGAATTGGCGGAGACGGCGAGCGCGACGGAGCGCGGTTTACTCGCTCGCGCCGTGCGCTTGACGACGGAACTCACGCTCGGACGCGGAGAGCTGGCGCACCTGCGGGCACTGGAGGCGTTGACGCTGGACTTGACGCGGGCGGGATTGGCGGCGGCGGCTGCGACCTTGGGCAGTGCGCTGCGCTATTTTCGCCCGCAGTGGGACAGCACAGTTGGCGGTGACAACCGCCAACCGACAACTGACAACTTCTTCCCCCCACCCGCGCCCTGTCATCGCACCTGTCCGGCACATATCGACATTCCCAGCTTCATGGCGCATCTGGGACGCGGTGAGCATCGCGCCGCGATTGCGGTGATTCGACAGGACAATCCGCTGCCGCTGGTGTGCGGGCTGGTGTGTCCAGCGCCGTGTGAAACGGCCTGTTTGCGCGGCAGTCACGATGGCGCGGTGTTCATTCGTCCGATGAAGGCGCGAGCGGCCGAGCTGTGTTTGGAAGAAGGCGGTTATCCGCATCCCGAGCTGGCACCGGCGACGGGCAAGCGCGTGGGCATCATCGGCTCTGGCCCGGCGGGATTGGCGGCGGCGTATTACCTGCGGTTGCAAGGTCACGCGGTGGAGATATTTGAGGCGCAGGCAGAGGCGGGCGGGATGTTGCGCTATGGCATTCCGGCCTACCGGCTGCCAGCGGAATTGCTGGAGCAGGAATTGGAGCAAATCCGCACGCTCGGCGTGACGATTCACACCGCTGCCAAGGTGGAACAGCTCGCGGCTTTTCGGGCGAACTATGACGCGGTGTTCATCGCGCTCGGCACCCAGAAATCGCGCCTGATTCCGCTTGATGGCGGCGATGGTCCCAACGTGCTCGGCGGCATTGATTTTCTGCGCGAGGTGCGCAGTGCCAACGGCGCAGCGGTGCGGGTGGGGCCGCGTGTGGTCGTCATTGGCGGCGGCAATGTCGCCGTCGATGTGGCGCTGACCGCGCTGCGGCAGGGTGCCACGCACGTTGATATGGTCGCGCTGGAACGGCGGCAGGAGTTGCCGGCCAGTCACCATGAAATTGAGGCGGCGGTGGCGCAGGGCGTGCAGTTATATCCGAGTTGGGGGCCGCTGCGCGTTGAGGCGGATGGGACGGCGGTCTTTCAATTCTGCCTGCGAGTGAAGGATGACGAGGGCAGGTTTGCACCCAGTTTTGATGCCGAGCGGCTGCTGCGACTGCCGGCCAATCAGGTGATTCTGGCGGTCGGACAGGGCACGGATGTGACGCTGTTAGATGGCAGCGGCGTGGAGACGGTGCGCGGGTTCATCGTCGCGGATCCGCTGACGCAGATGACCAGTGTGCCGGGCGTGTTTGCGGGTGGCGATGCGCACTTAGGGCCGCGCACGGCGGTGGAGGCGATCCGCTCCGGCAAGCTGGCAGCAGCGGCGATGGATGCGTGGCTGCAAATCTCCCCAACTGCCCAATCTCAAATCCCCTCAACCTCCCTTTGGGGAGCTCCGCAGCGGCGGGCGCAAGTGGTGCCGTTGCCGGTGGCGGCTGCTCGCCGCAGCCAGTCGCCGCGCACGGTGATGCCAGAAAAGCCGGTCGCAGCGGTGCTGGGCGAGGGCAATTATGTGCAGATTGAGGAAGGTTTGACGGCGGCGATGAGTCTGGCGGAGGCGCAGCGGTGTCTGCGCTGCGATAGTTGCATTGGCTGCGGGCTGTGCGTGGCGGCGTGTAGCGAGATGGGCGTGGAGGCGCTGCGGATGGCGGCAACGCCAGCAAATCGGTTGGTGTATCTCGATTTCATCCGTCCGGCGACGCTGTGCATCGGCTGCGGAGCTTGTACCCAAGTCTGTCCGACGGGCGCGATTCGGCTTGAAGATAGCGACGGGATGCGGCGCACCGTCATCACGGGCACGGTGGTGCGCGAGCAGCCGTTGTTGACCTGTTCTGCCTGCGGGGTGCCGACGCAAACGGCGGCGCAGCGGGACTTCATTCGCGGGCGTTTGCCGCCGCATTTGGCGATTTCGCTGGCGCGGGAATTGTGCCCAAGCTGTGCGCGAGCGCGGGCGGAGCGTCCGCTGGCGTCGGTGCGATAGTTGGCAGTCGTGCCCCGCGCTCCCCGCATTCAATTTTTGACGCTGGGCTGTCGGCTCAATGAGGCGGAAATCCAAGAGTGGGCGGATGCCTGCTGGCGTCACGGTTGGGAGTTGGTCGCTGCTGACGCTCCGGCGGACATCATCGTATTCAACACCTGCGCGGTGACTGCTGCCGCTGGGCGCAAATCGCGCCAGCTCGTACGCCGTCAGCATCGCCTTCATCCGCAGGCACAACTCGTGGTCAGCGGTTGTTGGGCGACGTTGGAACCGGCGGCGGTGGCGAGGGAGCCGGGCGTGACGCAGATCGTTGTAAATCAAGAGAAAGATCAATTTATCGCTCAATATCTCCCCCCTTTAGAAGGTGGTGCGCCAGCCAGCACTGACCTTGCGCTGACAACGGGCAGCCTGCCGCTGGTGCTGCGCCAGCGCCAACGCGCTTTTATCAAGGTGCAAGACGGCTGTCGTTATCAATGCAGTTTTTGCATTACCACCCAAGCGCGGGGGGCGGAGCGCAGTCGGTCGGTCGCAGAGGTGATCGCAGCGATCCGGCGCTGGGAACAGGCAGGCATTCAAGAAGTGGTGTTGACCGGCGTCCATCTCGGCGGTTATCGCAGCGCCGACGGTGCTGACCTCACCGCGCTGGTGGCGCAGATTTTGGCGGTGACGACGGTGCCGCGAGTGCGGCTGGGCTCGCTGGAACCTTGGGATTTGACGGATGATTTTTGGGCATTGTTTGCCAATCCGCGCCTGATGCCACATCTGCATTTGCCGCTGCAAAGTGGTTCAGATGCGGTGCTGCGGCGAATGGCGCGGCGCTGCAAAACTGCTGATTTTGCGCAATTGGTCGCTCGCGGACGGGCGCTGGTGCCGGATTTGAATCTGACCACCGATGTGATCGTCGGTTTTCCGGGTGAAACGGCAGAGGATTGGCAGCGCACATTGGCTTTTGTGGAGGCGATGGCGTTTGGGCAGATTCATATTTTCAATTATTCACCACGCGCTGGCACTGCTGCCGCTACGTTGCCAGACGCGGTGGCGGAGACGGTCAAGCAGCAGCGCAGCGCGGAATTGCACGCTTTGGCGCGGCAGTTGACGCAGCAAGTGCTCAAGGCGCAGTGCGGGCGGCGGGTGACGGTGTTGTGCGAGGGCGCGGAAGGTGCGGCAGCGCAGCGGTTTGGTTACACGCCCAACTATTTGCCGGTGCAGATTGTTGGCGCTGGCGCGGTGGGAGCGCAGCGGTTGCGCACGGTAACGCTGACGGGCTTGACGGCAGATGGGCAGAATTTGATTGGACGTTGCTCAGGTTAAGAAGACCAAGCGTTCGCGCTGCTCACTGACAACTGCAATAAAACGACAGCTATTTGCGTGCCGGAATGGGCGGAAGCAATTCCGCCAAACGCACCGGCGGTCGTCCCAGCCGCTCGGCATAAATCACCCGATACGCCAGCACCCGTTCGACATAACCGCGTGTTTCTGCAAATGGAATCCGCGCAATCCACAAATCAGCATCCAGCGGCTGCGCTGGCAACCATTGGCGCACCCGCCCCGGCCCCGCGTTATACGCCGCCGTCGCCAGCGCCGCGTGTTGAAAGGCGTTCCACATCTGCGCGAGATAGGCGCTGCCCAACACGATATTGACCGCTGGATCAGTCAGTTCCTGCGGTGATGGCACCGCTGATCCCAAGCGCGTCGCCACTTCCGCAGCGGTAGGCGGCATCAATTGCATCAACCCCAGCGCCCCAGAACGTGAGACCACCGCTGGCGCAAACACGCTTTCTTGGCGAATCACCCCAAAAATCCACTCCGGCGCAATGCCCGTTTGCGCCGCCTGCGTCAGCACCACGTCCTGATAACGCAGCGGAAAGCGCAGCGCCAAATCATCCCAATAGCCACTCCGCGCCAGCGTGAAAATCGCCCGATCATGCCAGCGCATCACGTCGGCGATATACGCCGCCGCGTGTAAATCGGCAGCTTCTAAATCCTGCGTCAACGTCCGCCATTCGCGCTGCACATCGGTCTCGCGCCCGATTTGCCGCAATTCCCGCAGCCGCGCCCATGCCGGATGACGAATCAGCCGCGCAATCCGCGCCGGTTCAGCGGGCGTGGCGACATGGTTCAATTGATACGGCTTGCCAATCCGATCCGCCGCCATAAATCCCCAAAAACTGCGGGCCGTTGCCGCTTGCGCAAAACTGAGCTGCGCTGACGCCACCAGCCCCAACGTCGCCTCAGCGCGACCTTGCCAATAGTGCCAACGGTCGCGTTTTTCGGCGCAATCCGGCATCTGCGCAATCCAACGCGCCAGCTTGTCCCAATCCTGAAACTCCAGCGCCGCTCGCGCCCGTTGCTCCTGCTCGGCGAGCGTGTCGGATGTCGCCCGCATTCCGTCCCAATAACGCAATCCTTCTGCATTGCCAGCGCGAGTCAGCGCCCGCCCAACAGCGGCATACGCACGATCCGCCGCCGCTGGATCAGTTGCCAACCAGTCGCGGTAACGGCTCAACCATTGCACCGCATCAGCGGGCGCAGTCGCCGCCATGCGCGTGATTCCGTGCGCGACGATGGCAGCCCGCTGCGGCTGGTCAACCGCCAAAGCGTTGGCATCGTTAATCAGCGTCGGCGTTTGCTCCACCGCCAGCCACTGCGCCAGCCACGCCCGCTCGTTTTCTGGCAGCAGCGTGCCGAGCGACCGCGCCAGCCCGCTTTCACCCGCATTCATCGCCAAGCGAATGCGCTGCCACACCAATTGCGGCGTGAGCGCCCCGCTTTGTTGCCACGCTTGAAACACTGAATCACAAGCTGCCGGTTGCGAGCGTCCGACTAACCACAGCGCGGGAATGTGCGGCAGAGCTTCGGCGCTGCGCCCGGTGGCAATCAATGCCCGCAGTGATAAACAACGGCGGTCGGTGGAGGCGGAAGTTGGCAGCGGCAGCGGATCAAATTGCAGATATTCCGTCCAACGTCCGGCAGCGGCGAGCCGGCGCAATTGCACGGCGCGGAGACGAGCGGCGAGCGGTGAGGTGGCATCAACGGCGAGAAAGTCGGTGATGGTTGCTTCCGGCAGTGCTTCCACATCATTGCCGAGTGCGGCAAAGCGCAAATAGGGATACAGCGGATACTCACGCAGACCGGCGCTGAGTCGCTCGAATGTGCTGCGGTCGCCGCGTTTTAAGGCGGACTCGGCGGCGAGAAAGTCGCTGCGAGGATCAGCGGCAACGGGAGTTGTGACTGTCAGCGCAATACTGATGATGGCTAAATAATTGAATAGCTTGTGCAAAATAAAAGTACTCACAAAAAGCACCTCCTCAGGATGACGAGGCGCTGGCGGACGTTAATCAAGCGGGCCGGAGGTGATGATGTCGGTGATTTTCCATTCGGTACCGATCAAGGTGAGCCGCACATGCGTGGGTCGTTGCCCCAGATCGCCGATGCGAATGAGAAAACGGTTGTAGGACTCAAAAAATGCAAAGTCGATGCCGGCCATCAAATATGCCGGAGTTTGGCCGGTGGTTTTGGTGATGGCTTCGCGCAGCGTCGCTTGCACCCACGCGGGGGTGATGACTTGATCGAGCGCGGCATCACCGAGCCGCTCTAAATTTTGTCCAATCCACGACATCACGCCCTGCGCGTCGGCGCTGGCTGTCTCCGGCACGATGGTTTTGACATCGGTGGTGACGCGGCGTTTGTAATTCGCCCGAATTGCCGGTAAATCGACCAGCGGCGCGAGAGTGGCGATGTCTGGTTGGGCGATGGCGTGATCTAAACGATACACGCCGTAATAGGGCCACAGTCCAAAGCCGAGCAGAATTAAAACGAGCAAGGAGGCGAAAATGCGCATGATTGAGGATTCCGTAATAGGTGAGGCGGGGATTTTAACCGGCTGGCGGAAGTTTAAGTTGTCAGTTTTCAGTTGTCAGTGAAGACGCGATGTGACGAATTGCAGCGCGATCAGAAATGAGGCAGTTGTTTTTTTCAACATCTGCCAACTGCAAACCGACAATTTGGACGGCAACTGATAATGTAAATAAAGAGACCATGATGAACGTCACTGATGGTTTGACGGTGTATTTGGTGGGCGGCGCGGTGCGCGATACGGTGCTGGGGCGGACGGTGACGGAACGCGATTATGTGGTGGTTGGCGCGACGCCAGCGGAGATGCAGCAGCGCGGATTTCAGCAAGTGGGCAAAGATTTTCCGGTCTTTTTGCATCCGCACACTAAAGCGGAATATGCGCTGGCGCGTACCGAGCGCAAAACCGCTCCCGGCTATCACGGCTTTGCCATTCACGCTGCGCCGGAGGTGACGCTGGAGCAGGATTTGTTGCGGCGCGATCTGACCATTAACGCGCTGGCGCAGGATGCCAACGGCACCATCATTGATCCTTATGGCGGCTTGGCGGATGTGGCAGCGCGACAACTGCGGCACATCTCGCCCGCTTTTGCGGAAGACCCGGTGCGCATTTTGCGCGTTGCGCGTTTTGCCACCCGCTTTGCGGCGCTGGGATTTCAGGTCGCAGCCGAGACCCGTGACCTGATGCGGGCGATGGTCAACGCCGGCGAAGTTGAGGCGCTGGTGCCAGAACGGGTGTGGCAAGAAATCACCAAAGCCTTGCTGGAAGCGCAGCCCGCACATTTTTTCACCACGCTGCGCGATTGCGGGGCGCTGGCGCGGCTGCTGCCAGAATTGGATCGTCTGTGGGGCATTCCACAATCTGCGCAGTGGCATCCCGAAGGTGACGCCGGCATTCACACGCTGCTGGTGCTGGAGATGGCGGCACGTTTGGCACCGGAGCTGGAAGTGCGTTTTGCCGCGCTCTGCCACGATTTCGGCAAGGGCACCACTCCGCCAGAACTGTGGCCACGTCATCACGGTCACGAAGCCCGCAGCGCCGAATTAGTCAAACTTGTGAGCAATCGCCTTAAAATCCCCAATCATTGCCGTGACTTAGCACGACTCACTGCGCAATATCACGGCATCATTCATCGCGTTGCCGAACTGCGCCCCGCCACCATGCTGGAGGTTTTTGAAGCCACTGATGCCCTGCGCCGTCCAGCGCGGTTTGCGCAATTGCTGACGGCGTGTGAAGCCGATTTTCGCGGTCGCGGTGGTTATGCCGAGCGCCACTACACGCAAGCTGAGGTCTGGCGGCAGATGCTGGCAGCAGTGGCGGTGGTCGATGTGGGCGCAATCGCACGAGCGGCACCAGCGCCAGCAGAAATTCCCACGCGGATTCGCGCAGCGCGGTTAGCGGCGCTGACGCAAGCCGTCGCGCTTTCGCGGATACCAACTGCGTCTTGACAGCGTAAACGGCGATCCCTAAATTGCCGTTAGCACTCCTTCTTTATGAGTGCTAACACCAGCGTCGGGCGGCACAACTGCGCAGCGGCGATCTTTTCAAACCGCTGTTTTCATTGGTAAATCAACCTTGACGATTGAGTCATCACGCAGTGAACCAGCCGTGAGCGAGCGGGCGCAGCACTTTTTGAAAGTGTTGGTGGAACGCTATATCCGCGACGGGCAGCCGGTGGGATCGCGCACGTTGGCGAAAGATACCGGCTTGGAATTAAGCCCGGCGACCGTCCGCAACGTGATGGCGGATTTAGAGGAAATGGGTTTAGTGGCCTCGCCGCACACCTCGTCGGGGCGCGTGCCGACGGCGGCGGGATATCGTTTATTTGTCAATTCGTTGCTGACATGTCGGGAACCATCGGCGGATGACATCGCCGCGCTGCGCAACCGTTTTGATGCGCAAGTCGATGCGAAATCGTTGATTGAAACGGCGTCCAATTTGCTCTCTGGCGTCACTCATCTGGCGGGCGTGGTGATGATGCCGCGCCATGATCGCAACGTATTTCGGCAAATTGAATTGCTGCCGCTGTCGGAAACGCGGGTGCTGGTGATTTTGGTGACAAGTGAGGGCGAAGTGCATAACCGCGTGATCGGCACAGATCGCGTATTTACGCCATCGCAATTGGAACAGGCGGCCAATTATCTCAATCAAATGTTTATTGGGCAGGATATTGGCGCGGTGCGGCGGCGGTTATTGGATGAGTTAAAACACGCTCATGCTGATATGGATCAGCACATGATTCGGGCGGCGGCGCTGGCGCAGGAAGTGGTAGCTGCGGCCGAGCAACGCGATGATTGTTTTATTGCGGGACAAACGAATTTAATGGAATTCGGTGAATTGGCGAGCACGGAGCGGATTAAACAATTGTTTGATGCGTTTCATCAAAAACAAGAAATTTTACATATTTTAGATCGCTGTATTGCCGCCAATGGTGTACAGATTTTTATTGGCAAAGAATCCGGTTATGCGCTGTTGGATGATTGTAGTTTAGTGACGACCAGTTATCGGGTTGATGAGCGCGTGGTTGGCGTGCTCGGTGTGATTGGCCCAACGCGAATGGATTATCAGCGCGTCATTCCCATTGTCGATGTCACGGCGCGATTGTTGGCAGCGGCGCTGCGGCAGTGAAAACAGTTGTCAAAATGATAACCTATTTTTATTTCATTAAAGTAAAGCCAGTCATTTTTTAATATAATCACCAGTTGAAAACTGACAACTTAAATCAGGATGAATCAATGAAAGCAGACCCACAAACATTAACGCCAGAACCGATTCAAGAAGAAGCAATTTTGATTTCAGAACCAGAGGCGGTGGTGGCATTAGATGATATGCCCACGCCAGAAGAATTAGTCGCTGAACGTGATGCCGCTCGCGCTGATGCAGCGGAAATGCGCGATCAATTGTTACGCGCCCGCGCTGAGGCGGAAAATATTCGCCGTCGCCATGTGAATGAATTGGAAAAGGCGCATAAATTTGCTTTAGAAGGTTTCGCCCGCGAGTTATTGCAAGTGCGCGACAGTCTTGAATTGGGACATCAGGCCGCACTCGATACCGCAGTGAATGTCGAGAAACTGCGCGAAGGAACTGAATTAACTTTGAAATTGCTCGGCGATGTGATGGAGAAATTCGGCGTGACGGCGGTTGATCCGTTGGAGCAACCGTTTGATCCGGCATTTCATCAAGCGATTTCGATGCAGCCCCGCGCCGATGTCGCCCCCAATACGGTGGTCGCGGTGGTGCAGAAGGGTTATGTGCTCAACGGTCGCTTAGTGCGCCCGGCGATGGTGCTGGTGTCGTCCGCGCCTTCCTGAGCAATCCGCTTGAATTAACGGGGATTTTTCCCCATTTGACATCTTGACTGGGCGCTGCGGCGCTCTCCCTAAACATCTTTTTGGAGCGTGAAGTTTTATGGGCAAAATTATCGGTATCGACCTTGGCACCACCAATTCCTGCGTTGCGGTGATGGAAGGTGACACGGTGAAGGTGATTGAGAACGTCGAAGGCGACCGCACCACGCCGTCCATCATCGCCTACACCAACGACGGTGAAGTGCTGGTGGGGCAGTCGGCGAAACGCCAGTCCGTCACCAATCCCGCCAACACGTTGTTTGCGATTAAACGCTTGATTGGACGGCGGTTTGAGGATCAGGTTGTCGCCAAAGATAAGGACATGGTGCCTTACAAAATCGTCAAGGCTGACAACGGCGATGCGTGGGTGGAGATCAACGGCAAGAAAATGGCACCGCCGGAAATCTCCGCCAAGGTGTTGCAGAAGATGAAAAAGACCGCCGAGGATTATCTCGGTCACGCGGTCACTGAGGCGGTGATCACCGTTCCGGCCTATTTCAACGATTCGCAGCGGCAGGCGACGAAAGATGCTGGGCGCATCGCCGGTTTGGAGGTCAAGCGCATCATCAATGAGCCAACGGCAGCGGCGCTGGCGTATGGCATGGACAAGCGGCGCGGCGATCAAAAAATCGCGGTTTACGATCTCGGCGGCGGCACCTTTGACGTGTCGATTATTGAGATCGCTGAGATTGAAGGCGAGCATCAGTTTGAAGTGCTTTCCACCAACGGCGATACCTTCCTCGGTGGCGAAGATTTTGATATGCGGATCATTGATTTCCTCGTTGAGGATTTCAAAAAGAGCCAAGGGTTTGATTTGCGCAACGATCCGCTGGCGCTGCAACGGCTGAAAGAGGCGGCGGAAAAAGCCAAGATCGAACTCTCCACCAGTCAGCAGACCGACATTAATCTGCCGTATATCACCGCCGATCAAAACGGCCCGAAGCATCTCAACGTCAAGCTGACTCGCGCCAAGCTGGAGTCGCTGGTGGATGAGCTGGTGGATCGCACCATCGACCCGTGCCGCATCGCGCTGAAAGATGCGGGACTTGCTGCCGGACAAATCGACGAGGTGATTTTGGTCGGCGGGCAGACGCGGATGCCGAAGGTGCAGGCCAAAGTTGAGGAATTCTTTGGCAAAACCCCGCGCAAAGATGTCAATCCCGATGAAGCTGTGGCGATTGGCGCGGCGATTCAGGGCGGCGTGCTCGGCGGCGAAGTCAAGGACGTGCTGTTGCTGGATGTGACGCCGTTGTCGCTCGGCATCGAAACGCTCGGCGGCGTGATGACCAAGCTGATTGAGAAAAACACCACGATTCCGACCTCGGCGCAGCAGGTGTTTTCGACCGCTGAGGACAATCAAACCGCCGTTACCGTCCATGTGTTGCAGGGCGAGCGCGAACGCGCAGTCAGCAATAAATCGCTGGGGCGGTTTGATTTGAGCGATATTCCGCCCGCGCCGCGTGGGGTGCCGCAGGTGGAGGTGAAATTTGACATCGACGCCAACGGCATTTTGAACGTGTCGGCGAAAGACAAGGCGACCGGCAAGGAGCAGTCCATCATCATCAAGGCGTCATCTGGCTTGTCGGAAGGCGAAATCGCCAAGATGGTCAAGGATGCTGAGGCTCATGCTGAGGAAGATCGCCATTTCCACGCGCTGGTTGCCGCTCGCAATCAGGCCGATTCCATGATTCACGCCACCCGCAAATCCATGGATCAGCTTGGTGACAAGATTGAGAGCGGCGAGAAATCATCCATCGAATCCGCGATCACTGATTTAGAAGCGGCGATGAAGACTGAGGATAAAGATCGGATTGAATCTCTGACCAAGGCGCTGGGCGAAGTCTCTGGCAAGATGGCAGAGCGGTTGTATGCCAATCCGGGCGATGCTGGCGCTGCATCTGAGGCGCCGAAAAAAGCGGCGGATGATGTGGTTGATGCGGAATTTGAAGAAGTGAAGGACAACAAAAAATAAGGCGGCGAATGACGCGCCGGTTTTCGCTTGACCACTTAAAAAAAGCGCCCCGGCGTCCTCAACGCCGGTGCGCTTTTCGCCGTTGAGGATGACGGTTTTTTGATGATTGTTGGCGACTGGATATAACGATATGGCAAAACAAGATTATTACGACGTATTAGGCGTTCCGCGTAACGCCAGCGAAGCCGATTTGAAAAAAGCATTTCGGCGTTTGGCAATGAAATATCACCCGGATCGCAATCCCGATGATGGCGAAGCAGAGGCAAAATTTAAGGAAGCGAAACTCGCCCACGATGTGTTGAGCGATCCGAAAAAACGCTCCGCTTATGATCAATTTGGTCATGCGGGAGTAGAAGCGGGCGCGGGTGGTTTTGGCGGTGGCGGCGGGGCGAGTTCATTCTCCGATATTTTTGGTTCTGATATTTTCGGGGATATTTTCGGCGGCCGCGCCGGTGGTGGTCGCCGCAATCAGCGCGGCGTGGATTTGCGTTATGACTTGACGTTATCGCTGGAAGATGCGGTCAACGGTAAAGAGGTCAAAATTCGGATTCCGGTGCAAGTCGATTGCCAATTTTGCAACGGCAGCGGCGCTAAACCGGGCACGCAGGCGAAAAAATGTCCGACTTGCGGCGGCGTCGGTCAGGTGCGGATGCAGCAGGGTTTTTTCTCAATTCAACAAACCTGCCCCGATTGTCGCGGCGCTGGCACGGTGATTGACGATCCTTGCCCGCACTGTCGCGGACGCGGGCGCATTCAAGAGGAAAAAACGCTGGCGGTGAAGGTGCCAGCGGGTGTGGATAATGGCGACCGCATTCGTTTGGCGGGTGAAGGGGATCGCGGTGAACAAAATGGTTCACCGGGTGATTTATATGTGCAAATTCAGGTGCAAGCGCATCCGATTTTCACCCGTGAAGACAACAATTTATATTGCCAAGTGCCGATTAGTTTTGTTACGGCAGCACTCGGTGGTGAATTGGAAGTGCCGACGTTGGATGGCAAGGTGATGTTAAAAATTCCGCCGGGCACCCAAACCAGTCAATTATTCCGCATTCGCAATAAAGGGGTGAAACCGGTACGCGGTGGCGCAATTGGTGATTTAATTTGTCGCGCCGTGATTGAAGTGCCGATTAACTTAAATGAGCGTCAAAAAGAATTGCTGCAAGAATTCGAGTCGAGCGTGCAAGAAGGCGGTTCCCATCACAATCCGCAATCACATTCTTGGCTGGATGGCGTGAAAAAGTTTTTTGAAAAAATGGGGCTGTGATGATGACAACAACTGACATCCGCATTGCTGTTGCTGGCGCGGGCGGGCGCATGGGACACGCGCTGGTGCAGGCGATCAGCGCCAGCCCCGGTTTGACGCTCGGTGCGGCGACCGAGCGCAGCGGCAGTTCCGTGCTCGGCGCAGATGCGGGGGAATTGGCGGGCGTGGGGCGCTGCGGCGTGGTGGTGAACGCTGCGTTGAGCGCGGTGCTGGCGGATTTTGAGGTGTTGATTGATTTCACCACGCCGACGGCGACGCTGGCGCATCTGGACAGTTGTCGGCGAACGGGCAAGCGGATGGTGATTGGCACCACTGGCTTGGATGCTGCGCAGCGGGCGCAGATTGCGGCGGCGGCGGCGGACATCGCTATCGTGCTGGCACCGAATATGAGCGTCGGCGTTAATCTGTGTTTCAAGCTGCTGGACATCGCTGCGCAGGTGCTGGGTGAGGAAGTCGAGGTTGAAATTATCGAGGCGCATCATCGCCATAAGGTCGATGCGCCGTCTGGCACGGCGCTGCGGATGGGCGAAATCATCGCGGCAGCGCGGGGACGTGAGTTGGCGGAAGTGGCGGTGTACGGGCGCGAAGGTCAAACCGGTGCCCGCGCTCGCCCGACGATTGGTTTTGAGACGATTCGCGCTGGCGACATCGTGGGCGAGCACAGCGTTTGGTTTGTGGCCGACGGCGAGCGGGTGGAAATTGCCCACAAAGCCTCAAATCGGTTGAATTTTGCGCGGGGCGCGACGCGAGCAGCGCAGTGGCTGATGACGCAGGAACGCGGGTTATTTGATATGCAAGATGTATTGGGATTGCGGTGGGAATTGCCTGCCGCGTGAGCGTTTTATGCTAAACATCATCCAGTTGCGCGGGCGATGCCGTTTTGCCGCACCCACAACTGACAACTGACAACTGACAACTGACAACCGTAGCAATGTCCAACATCCACGCCGACCGCATCCTGATTCTCGACTTTGGCTCCCAATACACCCAACTCATCGCCCGCCGCGTGCGGGAAGCTGGCGTGTATTGCGAACTGCATCCACATGACCTTGACGCCAGCGCCATCTGCGATTTTGCCCCCAGCGGCATCATCCTCTCCGGTGGCCCGCAGTCGGTTCATGCCACCGACACGCCCCGCGCCAATCCGCTGGTGTTTGATCTCAACGTGCCCGTACTCGGCATCTGCTACGGGCTGCAAACGATGGCGGCGCAACTCGGCGGCAGCGTCATTCCCGCCACGCACCGCGAATATGGTTATGCACAAGTCCGCGCTCGCGGTCATTCGCGGCTGCTGCGCGACATCGAAGATCACACCACCGCCGAAGGCTTTGGGCTGCTGGATGTGTGGATGAGTCACGGCGACCGCGTAGACACGCTGCCGCCCGGCTTCACCGTCATCGCCGAAACCGACAGCGCCCCGCTCGCTGGCATCGCGGATGAAGAACGGCGTTTTTATGGCGTTCAATTTCATCCCGAAGTCACCCACACCCGCCAAGGTCAACGCATCATCGAGCGGTTTGTTCACGACATTTGCGGCTGCGGCCGCCTGTGGACGCCAGACCACATCATCGCCGACAGCTTGGCGACCATTCGCGCCCAAGTCGGCAGCGACAAAGTGCTGCTCGGTTTATCTGGCGGCGTCGATTCCAGCGTCGTCGCCGCGCTGCTGCACCGCGCCATCGGCGAACAATTGACCTGCGTCTTCGTTGACAACGGTCTGCTGCGGCTCGGCGAAGGCGATCAAGTGATGGCGACCTTTGCGCGGCACATGGGCGTGCGCGTGATTCGGGTGGATGCTGAAACGCTGTTTTTAAGTCGCTTGGCGGGCGTGACTGACCCTGAACAAAAACGCAAAATCATCGGCAATACCTTTATTGAAGTATTCGATGCCGAAGCCAGTAAAATTACCGATGTGAATTGGTTAGCGCAGGGCACTATTTATCCCGATGTGATTGAATCAGCCGGCAGCAAAACGGGTAAAGCCAAGGTGATTAAATCGCATCACAACGTCGGCGGTTTACCAGAACACATGCGGCTTAAGTTAATTGAACCGCTGCGGGAATTATTCAAAGACGAAGTGCGGCGCGTGGGAATTGAATTAGGCTTGCCGGCAGAAATGGTCTATCGCCATCCATTTCCCGGACCGGGCTTAGGCGTGCGCATTTTGGGCGCAGTGCAGCGCGAAGATGCCGACACCTTGCGCCGCGCCGATCACATTTTTATTGAAGAATTGCACCGCGCCAATCTTTACGATCAAGTTTCGCAAGCCTTCGCGGTCTTTTTACCGGTGCGCTCGGTCGGCGTGGTCGGCGACAATCGCCAATATGCGCATGTTATCGCGCTGCGGGCAGTGGAAACGGTGGATTTTATGACGGCGCGGTGGGCACATCTGCCGTATGAATTTCTTGATGTGGTGTGCCGCCGAATTGTGAATGAAGTGCCGGGCGTCTCCCGCGTTGTCTATGACATTACCGGCAAGCCGCCGGGGACGATTGAATGGGAATAAGTAATTAACCGCCATTAAAAAACCCGCGTGTTGAGCGCGGGTTTTTTAATAACGCAATTCGGTAATCAATACTCAGCGCACAGAACCCACAATCTCATGTGCCAAATCGACAACGCGATTCGCCATGTCGATATACTCTTGGCGATAATTCGCCAGCAATCCTTCATCAGACGCCCAATAATCTTTACCAGAAACGCCGTTCTCATGCTCATAAGCGATGAATTGCTTTTGCATGTCCAGCATCTTATCAATCAACTCTTGCTTTTCAGTTTTCAGCGCAGCGATGTCGCTCATTAGATGGTGTCCTCCAACAGTTGCGGATGCGGTCTCAATGCAGACCATTTTGGTGCAAATCGAATCGCTAATATACCATGCGTTTAAGAAGATGCGTCAATCCGCACCCACTGCGCCCCAATTCCACAGCAAAACCAATGTTTAATCTCATTTTATACGAACCCGAAATTCCACCGAATACCGGCAACGCGATGCGCTTGACTGCCAACACTGGCGCTCGTCTGCATCTCATTGAACCGTTGGGATTTACGCTGGATGACCGGCTGTTGCGGCGGGCGGGTTTGGATTACCGCGAATGGGCGGAGGTGCAGGTGCATCCATCACTGGCTGCGTGTTTGCGGGAATTAGCGGGGGCGCGTTTATTTGGCGTGACCACCAAAGGTGCGACTTGTTACACCACGCCGCAGTATCAACCTGGCGATGCGCTGTTATTCGGCCCGGAAACGCGGGGCTTGCCGTCGGCGGTGTTGGAGGCGCTGCCGCCGGAGCAGCGGATTTATGTGCCGATGATGCCCAACAATCGCAGCTTGAATTTGTCCAACGCAGTCGCCGTCGTCGCGTTTGAAGCGTGGCGGCAACTGGCATTTGCCGGTGCCGCTCACTAATAATCAACCGAGTTCCGGTTTTGGCTCTCGTTCCAACAACGCTGCCGTCGCCTGTTCGGGCGATACCTGCGCATACAGCACCCGATACACCTGCTCGCTGATCGGCATATCAATGCCGAGCGCGGCAGCCAGCGCCTGCACCGATAACGCCGTCACCACGCCTTCCACTTCCTGCCCGATCTCCGCCAGCGCCGTCGTCACACTCAAGCCCCGCGCCAGCGCCAGCCCCAGCCGCCGATTGCGGGATTGATTGTCGGTGCAGGTCAGCACCAAATCGCCCATTCCGGCCAAGCCAGTGAAGGTTTCAGCGCGACCACCGAGCGCCGTGCCCAGCCGACTCAATTCCGCCAACCCGCGTGTAATCAACGCAGCGCGGGTGTTGGCACCAAAACCCAATCCATCCGCAATGCCGGTGGCGATGGCGAGCACATTTTTTGCCGCGCCCGACACTTCTACGCCGATAATGTCGCTGCTGGTGTACGCACGAAACCGCTCGCTGTGCAGCAACTGCGCCAGCCGTCCGGCAAATTCGGGATGATTGGCTGCGACCGTGACCGCCGTCGGCAACCCGCGTGCCACTTCCAACGCAAAGCTCGGCCCAGAAATCACCGCCAACTGCCGCGCCACGCCCAAAACCTCATGGGCGACGGCGTGCAGCAACTGCCCAGTAGTGGGATCAAAACCTTTGGTTGCCCACGCGATGCCGCTGTGTTCTGGCAAGCGGGAGGGCAATTGTGAAAGGACATGACGAAACGCATGACTCGGCACCACCAATACACACTCGGTCGCGCCCGCCAGCGCCTCATCCAACGAGAGCGTCGGCATCAACTGCGGCGGCAGTGGAAAACCGGGCAGAAATTGGCGGTTCTCACCGTCGCGCTGCAAAGCGTCAATCTGCGCGGCATCGTGACTCCACAGCCGCACCTGATGACCGTTGCGGCACAGCAACAATCCCAGCGCAGTGCCCCACGATCCTGCGCCGAGAACAGCGATGGTGGCAGGCGCGAACCGACTCAATGTTTGACTTCCTCAGCGGCAGCGGCTTGTGCCTGCTGCTGGTGTTGCGCAAACAGCACATCAAAATTGACGTGTTGGAGCACGAGCTGCGGAAAGCTGCCCTTGACCACGAGATCGGACACCACTTCCCGCGCATACGGGAACAGCAAGTTCGGACAATATGCACCCAACATCGGCGCAATTTCGGCGTCATTAAAGCCCACCAGACTGAAGATGCCGGCTTGTGCCACCTCCACGATAAACGCAGTTTTGTCGTCACCGACCGTCACCGTGACCGTCACCAGCAACGTCACTTCATACAGCGTCGCGTCGAGCTGGACGATCTTGGTATTGATGTTGAGATCGTGCTTGGGCTTCCACTCGCCGCGAAAAATCTCCGGCGCGTTGGGTGCTTCAAACGAGACATCTTTGGTGTACACGCGCTGGACGGAAAACTGCCGCTCGGCAGTGGGCGCGGTGTTCTGATCGTGCTCGGTCATAAACTCAATATCCTGATTAGATTAAAAAATAACTGGCGTGCTACTGCGACGCAGTTACGATTTTTTCTTCGAGAGCGGCTGGCCGGCGCTTTCCCACGCCAGCACCCCGCCTTGCAGATTAAACACTGCGGTAAATCCAGCTTTGCGCAATTGCCCACACGCCATCGACGACTGCGCCCCGGAGCGACAACTCACAATCAGCGGCTTCTCACGATATTTTTGCAACGTGGCCAACTGTTTGCTAAAGCCGTTCATCGGGAGGTTGATCGCGCCGAGGATGTGTCCCTTGGCATAATCCGCCGCCGGACGCACGTCGAGCACCACCGCCTCCTGTTGATTCATCATCGCCACTGCTTGCAGCGGCGTGACGCTGCCTTGATTGCCGACGATGAGATTGTGGATGAGCAAGCCAACAATCACGGCCAACACGACAAATAAAAACCAGTGATTTCCTAAAAATTCAAGCAATTGGCTAAAAAACGTCATCGTTTTCACTCTTAAAAAAAGTTGTCAGTTGTCAGTTGTCAGCGATCAGTCAGCAGCGCCGTCGTGACTGACAACACCATCAATTGTGCAATCTCAGCGTCCGCGCTGGCAAAACACCTCGCGCATCATGCCAATCAACCGCAAAGTGCGATTATCGCTGACACGATAAAAGACGCGATTGGCATCTTTACGCGCCGCGAGAATGCCTTTATCGCGCAGAATGGCAAGATGTTGCGAGATGTTGCTTTGTGAGGTGCCGACTTGATCGACGATGTCTTGTACGCTGATTTCGCGGTCGCCCAGCGTACACAGAATTTTCAAGCGCAACGGATGCGACATCGCTTTTAACGACCGCGAAGCACGATCAATATCGTGATCGTCGGCGAGAAGGCTCATGCCGGGTTGGTCATCAGCGGGGGAATTCAGGATCATCGACGGATGATCCAGGTTATTGATCATTTCGGGAAAGTCTACTTATTTATTCACTCACAATAATCTGACCGACTGCACAGCCGCCGTCAACACTGCGGCAGCGGCATTTGGATTCTGCGCTTGGTTTCATTGCATGTCACATCACCTGCTTTGCTGTTTCATCTCACGCGGTTGCGTCAACACGGCTCCGTTAGCACCTCCGCGCGCGCACCGGCGCGGATGGAGCGGAGCACTGCTGTATTTATTCAGCGCCATCTGGATGACAGCGCAGGCCGCGCCTGATCCCGCCATTGCCAATTCTGATAAACAATTGAGCACGCTTGAACAGCAAGCCGAAGTGATTAGCGCCGAATTGATTGGGCGGGAAACCGAGCGAGCGGCGCTGGTCAACGAATTAAAAGCACATGAAAAAACAATTGCGGAATTGAGTTTATCCACCCGTGATTTAGAGCGGGATATTAAAGAAAAAAATCGCGCTGCGACGGAATTAAAAGCGCGACAAACTGAAGAACAAGCGGCGCTAGAGGTGGAGCGTGAGCAATTAACGGACTTATTGCGCACGGCGTATATCATGGGACGCGCTGATCGGCTGCGGTTATTGCTCAATCAAGAAGACCCCGCGCAAGCCAGTCGGATGTTGTCGTATTTCGCTTATTTCAATCGGGAGCGGGTGCGCCGGATTTTGGCGGTAAAACAGCGGGCAGAACGGATCACTGCGTTGGTGGGAGAAATTGAGGCGGAGGTGGCGCGACTGGCGGCGTTGATGACGGAAAAAGACGCGCTGCGCCAGCAGGCAGATGTCATCCGCCAACAGCGGGCACAAATTTTGAAAGAATTGGAAACGCTGATCGCCAGTCGCGCTGAGAATTTGCAGGCGCTGCGCCGAGATGCGGAGTCGCTGCGGCGCTTGGCAGAACATCTGCGCCAACGCGCTGAGATTCGGGCCGAGCTGGATGTGCAACGCGCCCCGTTTCGAGAGCGGCAAGGTAAACTGTCATGGCCGCTGCTGGAGGGGCGCGTGGTGACTGCGTTTGGGACGCCTAAACCCGATTCCAAACTGCGCTGGGATGGCGTGCTGTTGGCGGCGCGAGAAGGCGAGCTGGTGCGCACCGTCAACGATGGGCGCGTGGTGTATGCCGATTGGCTGCGCGGCTTCGGGCTGCTGCTGGTGGTTGATCATGGCGATGGGTTTATGACGCTTTACGGTCACAATCAGGCGCTGCTGCGCGAGCTGGGCGAATGGGTCGCCACTGGCGATGACATTGCGTTGAGTGGCAACAGCGGCGGCCGCGATAAACCGCTGCTGTATTTCGCCATCCGCCATCACGGTCAGCCGCTTGATCCGACGCAGTGGTGCCGCCGCGCCAGCGACCAGCAAGCCGCGATGCACTGATAACCGCCAACTACAAAAAACCAATTGTGTTCATTAAAAACAATCGAGTACCTACCATGATGCGCCGTCCGTTGCTCACTTTAATTCACGCTGGAATCCTCGTTGGTCTTGCGGCTTGGCCGGTTGCAGGCAGCCGCGCCGATGAAAATGCGCCGGTCGATCCGCCCGCAGCGGCTGCCGGTGAGTTGCCGCTCGAAGAGCTGCGCACCTTTGCTGATGTGTTTGGGCGGATTAAAGAGGATTACGTCGAAGCTGCGCCCGACCGGGCGTTAATTGAAAACGCGATTCGCGGGATGTTGAGCGGGCTTGATCCGCATTCGGCATATCTCAACGCCGATGATTATCGTGATTTACAAATCGGCACCAGCGGCGAATTCGGCGGGCTGGGAATTGAGGTCGGGCTGGAGGACGGTTTCGTCAAAGTGATTTCGCCGATTGATGACACGCCGGCACAACGCGCTGGCATTCAAGCCGGTGATTTGATCATGCGCATCGACGAGAAGGCGGTGAAAGGCTTGAGTTTGAGCGAGGCGGTCAAGCTGATGCGCGGCAAGGCGGGTACCAAGGTGCGTTTGACGGTGCTGCGCGGCGAGAAGCAACAGCCGTTCGAGGTGACGTTGGAGCGGGCGATGATTCAGGTGGAAAGCGTGAAAAGTCGCACGCTGGAGCCGGGTTATGGCTACGTCCGTATTTCCAATTTTCAAGCGCCGACGACGGATGCGCTGGCTAAGGCGATTGCGGCACTAAAACAGGCAAATGACGGGACGTTGCGCGGAATGGTGCTTGATCTGCGCAACAATCCGGGCGGGGTGTTGAATGGCGCGGTGGGCGTCAGCGATGCGTTTTTGACGGAGGGCTTGATCGTCTACACCCAAGGACGCGAGGTGGAGAGTCGGGTGCAATTTGACGCGGGGCCGGATGATTTGCTCAACGGTGCGCCGTTGGTGGTGCTGGTGAATGGCGGCAGTGCTTCGGCTTCAGAAATCGTGGCGGGCGCGTTGCAGGATCATAAACGGGCGCTGGTGATGGGCACGCAAACGTTCGGCAAAGGCTCGGTGCAAACCATTGTTCCGCTGACGGAAACCACCGCGCTCAAGCTGACGACGGCGCGGTATTACACCCCGTCGGGGCGGTCGATTCAGGCGCAAGGGATCACGCCGGACATCGTGCTGGCGCGGGGCGAATTTAAGCCGCTGACGCAGCAGGATTTGGGGGCGGTGAAGGAAGCGGATTTGGCGCGGCATCTTGAGCAAGGCAAAGCGCCAGCAACGCCGCAAGATCAGCAAAAAGACGTTAAAGCGTTGATTACGGAAGATTTCCAGCTTTCAGAAGCGTTGACCGTGTTGAAAGGGCTGACGATTCTTCATCGGCCGCGTTAGTTGCAGTTGTCGGTTGTCAGTCGTGCGCTGTGACTGGCAACTCAAAAACCCATTTCGGAGCTGTTCCCATGCCAACTGTGTTGATTCCGCTCGCTGCGGGTTGTGAAGAATTGGAAGCCGTGACCTTGATTGATTTGCTGCGCCGGGCTGGCTGTTTAGTCACCACCGCCAGTTTGCAGCCCGGTCCGGTCACTGCCAGCCGGGGCGTGGTGTTTCTCGCCGATACCACGCTTGATGCGGTGCTGGAGCAGGAATTTGATTTGATTGTGCTGCCGGGCGGTTTGCCGGGTGCGGTGTATTTGCAACAGGATGAACGCGTGATCGCGCTGATCCAGCGCCAGCACGCCGCCAAACGTTATGCCGCTGCGATTTGTGCCGCGCCAGCGGTGTTGGCTCATGCCGGAGTGCTCGATGGCAAAACGGCGACCAGTTATCCCGGTTCGGTCGCGGCGGCGGATTATCCGCAGGTGACGTTGATTGATGCGCCGGTCGTGATTGACGGAAACATCGTCACCAGTCGCGGGCCGGGGACGGCAATGGATTTTGCGTTGCAATTGATTGAGTTATTGCAGGGCAGCGCCTGCCGTGAGCAGGTTGAGCGCGGATTGGTGCGCCAGCTCGCATGATGTGGACGCTGGCGCTGGTCAGCACGGCGGCGCTGGTGCTGAGTGGCGCGACAACGCAGTGGTTGATGGCACGGGCGGCGCGGGGCTGGGGCGCGTTCGATCAACCGAATGCGCGGTCATTGCACACCAGCCCAATTCCGCGCACCGGCGGCGTGGCGGTGCTGATTGGCGCAGTCGTGCCGCTGCTGACGGTGCTGCTGATCGGTGCTGACGCGATTGCACCTGAATTGATCGGATTGAGCGCGGCGCTGGCGCTGGTGGCGGGGATTTCACTGCTGGACGATGTGCGCCAAGTGCCGCCACTCGTGCGTTTATTAGTACACGGCGCGGCGGCGGGGCTGCTGCTGAACGGTGGCATGGCGATGACGACGCTGGCAGTGCCGGGCTTCACGCTGGCGCTGCCGCCGGTGGTGGCGGCTGGAGTGACGCTGCTGGCGGTGGTGTGGATGATTAACCTGTACAACTTCATGGACGGTTTAGATGGCTTTGCCGGCGGCATGGCGGTGAGCGGATTTAGTGCGCTGGCGCTGCTGAGTTGGCAGGGCGGCGATCCGCTGTTGACGCTGGTGGCTGCGAGCATTGCCGCTGCCGCACTCGGATTTTTAACTGGCAATGTCCCGCCAGCGCGGATTTTTCTCGGCGATGTCGGCGCAGCAAGTTTGGGTTTACTCGCCGCTGGTTTATCGCTGTGGGGCAGTCAGCGCGAAGTTTTTCCGCTGTGGGCGGCGGCGCTGGCATTTTCGCCCTTTATCGTTGATGCGACTTGGACGTTGGTGACGCGGCTGCGGCGCGGCGAACGGCTGTGGGAAGCGCACCGCTCTCATCATTATCAACGGCTTGTATTGGCGGGTTGGTCGCACCGTGACACGCTGCTGCGCAGTTACGCGCTGATGATCGCCGCCGCACTATCCGCAGTCGCAGCCCCGCGCTTGCCAACGCCAGAACAATGGTTATTGCTGACGGCGTGGGCGACGCTGTATGTACTGATTCATCAGCGCGTCGCGGTGGTGGAACGCAGCACCACTGACAACTGAAAACCGACAACTGACAACTTCCCCCTCCCATGAATCCAATGATCGACCGGCTGCGCTCCCGCACCGCCGCCTTTGCCCACGATTTGCTGACCGTGCCCGTGAGTTGGTTGCTGGCGTACTGGCTGCGCTTCAATCTCGATCACGTCCCGCCAGAATTTATCAGCGGGGCGCTGCACTCGCTGCCGTGGGTGATCCTGATTCAAGGCACGATTTATTGGCAATTCGGGCTGTATCGCGGCGTGTGGCGCTTCGCCTCGCTGCCCGATTTAGTGCGCATTAGCAAAGCGGCACTGGCAGGCACGGCGTTGATTTTATTCGTCTTATTTATCTTCAATCGCTCCGCGCTCGTGCCGCGCTCAATTCCCGTGTTGTATTTCGGGCTGCAACTGCTGCTGCTCGCCAGCCCGCGCTTGATTTACCGCTGGCTCAAAGATCATCGCCTCACGCTGTCTGCCGGCCAGCGGGTGTTGATTATCGGCGCGGGACGGGCGGGAGAAATGCTGGTGCGCGATCTGTTGCGCGATCCGCAGCAGGCGTATGTCCCGCTCGGATTTGTGGATGACAAGCTCCGGCGGCAGGGTTCAGAAGTGCATGGCGTCCCGATTGTCGGCGCAACGGCGGCGATTCCCACGCTCGTCACCCAACTGGGCATTGACGTATTGCTGCTGGCGATTCCGAGCGCCACCGCCCGCGAGATGCGCCGTTTAGTCGAATTGTGCGAACACACCGGGCTGCCTTTTCGCACCGTGCCCGAATTACACCGGCTGATGCGCGGGCAAATCCATCTCAGCCAATTGCGGCCAGTGTCGATTGAAGATTTGCTGGGACGCGATCAAATCACGCTGGATTGGACGGGCATTCATCGTGGGCTGGCGGGGCGCGATATTTTGATCACCGGCGCGGGTGGTTCGATTGGTTCTGAGCTGGTGCGCCAGCTCGCCGTCAGCGGCGCAGCGCGGCTGATTTTGGTGGATAACGGCGAGTTCAATCTGTATCGCATCGCGCTGGAACTGTCGGAAACGCATCCCGAACTGCGGCTGGCGCGACATCTGTTAGACATCACCGACGCGCCTGCCGTCGCCGCGCTGTTTGAAAACGAGCGCCCCGCCATCGTGTTTCACGCTGCCGCTTATAAACACGTCCCGCTGTTGCAAGACCAACTGCGGGTCGCCGTGCGCAACAACGTCATCGGCACGCGGATCGTCGCCGAGGCGGCGGCGGCGAGTGGCTGCGAACGCTTCGTGCTGATTTCCACCGACAAAGCCGTCAATCCCACCAACGTGATGGGAGCGACCAAGCGCGTCGCCGAGGCGATTTGCCGGTTATATGACGGGCAATGCGGCTGTCGGTTTATCACCGTGCGCTTCGGCAACGTGCTGGGTTCTGCCGGCAGCGTGGTGCCGCGTTTTCAGCAGCAAATTGAACAGGGCGGGCCGGTGACGGTGACGCACCCTGAGATTGAACGCTTTTTTATGACGATTCCCGAAGCCTGCCAGCTCATCATGCAGGCGGCAGTGTTGGGCGCAGGTGGGGAGATTTTCGTGCTCGACATGGGCGAGCCGATCAAAATTCGCTATCTCGCCGAGCAGATGATTCGGCTGTCTGGGCGCGAGCCGGGGCGCGATATTGCCATCACTTACACGGGTTTACGTCCCGGCGAAAAGCTCTATGAAGAACTGTTTTATGCGTCCGAGGCGCTGGTAGCAACGGGACATCCGAAAATCCGCGTTGCCCGCTGCCACGCCGGTTTGAGCACTGCCGCCATCACGCACGCGCTGGCAACGCTACAAACCGCCGCCGCCGCTGCCGATTCTGCCGCGATGTGCGCTGCCTTTGCCTTGCTTGAGATTGATTTACCCGACCCACCGCAGTCGCCAGCCTGAGCGGTCAATGCGGCGTGAGATGGCGTGGTAAACTCGCCGCCCGTTTGATTCCGCACCCATCTCTCACTCTTCAACCAGCAACCTTTGGCGCAGATATGACCCGGCAAAAGACCTATCTTGTGATCTCAGCACTCGGCGAAGACCATCCCGGCATCGTCAATCAACTTTCTAAAGTCGTGCTTGAACACGGCTGCAATATCGAAGACAGCCGCATGACGGTGCTCGGTGGCGAGTTTGCGGCGATGCTTTTGGTGGAAGGTAAATGGAATACGCTCGCCAAAATTGAACACGCGCTGCCCGAATTAGAACGTCATTTAGGCATGACCATTATTTCTAAACGCACCGGCGAACGCACCACGCGCAATAATTTATTGCCGTATGCGGTGGATGTGGTGTCATTAGATCATCCCGGCATTATCAATAATTTGGCGGGTTTTTTTGCAGAACGTAAAATCAACATTGAAGATATGGCAACCAGCAGTTATGCCGCTGCGCATACCGGAACGCCAATGTTTTCCGTGCATATTACGGTCGGCATTCCGGCTGATATTCATATTGCAGGGCTGCGCGAAGAATTTATGGATTATTGCGACGCCCTCAATTTAGATGCGGTGTTAGAGCCACTTAAAGGTTAAATCCCAACCCCCTTTTTCAAAAGGGGGCTTTTTATTGTTGACGAGAGCGAATTCATGTCCAGCGTCCCCAGCAAATCACTTGACACCTTTCCGAATCCGCAGCAAGAACGCGATTATACCATTCGGATGCGCATTCCTGAATTCACCTGTTTATGCCCCAAAACCGGACAACCCGATTTTGCTGAATTGCATTTAGACTATGTGCCCGCGCAATTGTGCGTTGAATTAAAATCGCTCAAAAATTATATCTGGTCATATCGCAATGAGGGCGCATTTCACGAAGCCGTGACCAATCAGATTCTCAATGATTTAGTTGCTGCGATTGCCCCGCGTTTTATGCGTTTGACCGCAGTTTTTAATGTGCGCGGCGGAATTTTTACGACGGTGATTGTTGAACATCGCGCCAACGATTGGCAGCCGCCAATGCAGGTGCAATTGCCTTAATTTGCGTTTGGAATCGACATTATGGCGCTTTCTTTTACGATTCTCGGCACGGGCGCACTCGGCGGTTTTTATGGCTCGCGGTTATTGCAGAGCGGCGCGACGGTGCAATTCATCGCGCACAGCGATGTTGCATTTATCCGCGAACACGGGCTGCGCGTCGATTCGCCGCTCGGCGATGTGCATCATCAACCGGTGGCGGTGTATGCCGCCGATGAGGCGATTCCGCCGGCAGATGTCGTGTGCATTGCGCTAAAAACCACGCAAAATCATTTACTTCCCGAATTGCTCGCGCCGTTGGTACACGACAACACGGTGCTGTTAAACCTGCAAAACGGCTTGACGCTGGAAGACGAGCTGGCGGCGTGGTTTCCGCACGCCAACATCATCGCTGGGCTGTGTTTTCTGTGCGCCAACAAGCTCGGCCACGGTCACATCGCGCATCTTGACTACGGGCTGGTCAGTTTTGCGCCCCGCGATGAGCGCAGCGCGGCGTGGATTCCGCAGTTGCTGGCGGCGTTCGCAGCGGCCGGCATTCCAGTGGAATCTCAGCCCGAATTGACGACGGCGCGGTGGCGTAAGTTGTTGTGGAATATCCCGTTTAATGGATTGTCGGTGCTGCTCAATATGAACACCGATGGATTGATGGCGGACGCCGAGGCGACGGCACTGGCGGAGCAATTGATGGCGGAAGTGAGCACGGGCGCGGCGGCGTGTGGGGTGCAATTTGCGGATGATTTTCCCGCGCAGTTGCTGGAAACCACGCGGCGGATGAAGCCTTATGCGCCGAGTATGCGTTTGGATTATTTGGCAAAACGGGAATTAGAAATCGAATATCTGTACCGGCGACCGCTGCGCGAAGTGGCGCGGCACGGCGTGCGGTTGCCAGCGGTGGAGGCGATCACGCGGCTGTTGAGCAGCACAGATCGTCACAATCGTTTGGTCTGAACACTGCGGAGTCTCAAAACGATGCAAGCCATTGAAATCCATGAAACTGGCGACCCGTCAGTGCTGCAACTGGTCGAGCGCCCGCTCCCGCAAATCACTGCGCCGACGGAAGTTTTGGTCAAGCTGGCAGCGGCGGGCATCAATCCGGTCGATACCAAAATCCGGCGCAATGGCGCGATGCTGGCGGCGGGGCTGCCGCTGATTCCCGGCTGCGACGGCGCGGGCGCGATTGCGGCGGTTGGCGCTGCCGTGACGCGGTTTCAGCCCGGCGACGCAGTTTGGTTTTGTCACGGCGGACTCGGTGGCGCAGCGGGCAATCACGCGGAATATCGCGTGATCGATCAAGCACTTGTGCAACCAAAGCCGGCGACGTTGAGCATGACTGAAGCTGCGGCTGCGCCGTTGGTATTGCTCACGGCGTGGGAGGCGCTGCATGAGCGGGCGCAGCTCGCTGCCGGACAACAGGTGCTGATTCACGGCGGCGCGGGTGGCGTCGGACATGTGGCGATGCAATTGGCGGTCGCGGCGGGAGCGCGGGTCTGTACCACCGTCAGCTCTCCCGAAAAAGCGGCGTTTGCTCAGGCACTTGGCGCAGAACGCTGCATCAATTACCGCGAGGAAGATGTGGTCGCCGCCGTGCGCGAGTGGACGGACGGGCGCGGCGTGGACATCGCGCTGGATACGGTTGGGCCGGCAGTGTTTCAGCAGACGATTCCAGCGGTGGCGCATTACGGCGATCTGGTGACGATTTTGGATCCCGGCGCGAGCGTCGATTTCAAAGAGGCGCGGCTGCGCAATTTGCGCCTGAGTTTGGTGCTGATGCTCACGCCGCAAGTGCGCAATTTAGCGACCGCGCTGGCGCGACAAGGCGACATTCTCAACCGCTGCGCGGCGTTGATTGCGCGGAGTGCGGTGCGGATTCACGTCTCCCACACTTTCCCGCTGGCGCAGGTGGCAGATGCTCATCGCGTGCTGGAGCTGGGGCATGTGACCGGCAAGCTGGCGCTGGTGTTGGACTGACATTGGCGGCAGAACTCCTCGACATTGCGACCATGACGCAGGTCAAGGTCGCGCTGGTGTCCGACACGCATGGCATGTTGGATGTGCGGATTCAGCACCTGGTGACGCAATGTGATCTGGCGGTACACGGCGGCGACATCGGCTGCGCGACGGTGCTGGCGCAGTTGCAACCGCGTTTGGGGCGGGTGTTGGCGGTGTTTGGCAATAACGACGTGGCGCAGAAATGGCCGGAAGCGGATCGGCGCTTGTTGGAACATGTGCCGGAATGGTTCGCGCAGCCCTTACCGGGCGGGCAATTGGTGGCGATTCATGGGCATCAATTGCTGGCGCGAGACCGCCATCAATCATTGCGCGGGCGTTTTCCGCAAGCGCGGGCGATTGTGTACGGTCACAGCCATCATCTCGTCGTCGATGTGAGCGCCAGCCCGTGGGTGCTCAATCCGGGCGCGGCGGGGCGCATTCGCACGCACGGCGGCCCCTCCTGTTTGGTGCTCACTGCGACGCCCACCACTTGGCAAATTGAAACCTATCGTTATGCGCCAGCGCCCTTAAATCCGCGTTTAAGCTATTACGCCAATTTAATTCCACCATGTTAAAACCACCCAAATCGTTATTGCGCCAAGTTGGTCGCGCTATTGCTGATTTTCAGATGATTGGCGATGGCGACCGCATTTTAATTGGCGTCTCTGGCGGCAAAGATTCCTTATCACTGCTGCATATTCTCAATCATTTACGCAGTTATGCGCCAGTGAACTTTGAAATAGCGGTATTAACGGTTGATCCCGAAGTGCCGGGTTTTGATCCGCAGCCCTTACAACAGTATTACGCCGATCTCAATATCGCGTGGCATTACGAACAGCAGCCGTTATTAGCACAAGCGCAAATACACATGAGCGGCGATTCATTTTGCGCCTATTGCTCGCGGATGAAACGCGGAATCATGTATCGCTTATGTCGTGAGAATAATTATAACGTACTGGCGCTGGGACAGCATTTAGATGATTTAGCGGAAAGTTTATTGATGTCGTTATTTCACGGCGGGCAATTGCGGACGATGAAAGCGCATTATCGGAATCAAGACGGCGATGTGCGGATTATTCGCCCGCTGGCATATTGCCGTGAGCGGCAAATGGCCGATTTTGCCAGCCGCGCTAAATTGCCAGTGATTGCTGATTCTTGTCCGGCGTGTTTTTCTAAACCGACGCGGCGCGAATATATGAAAGCACTGCTTGCGCGTGAAGAAGCTGCGCACAGTCATTTATTTGCCAATATCTTACACGCGCTGCGCCCCATTATGATTGAAGGTGAATTACCGACGCCGGGGCGGGTGCTGAATGATTGCGGGTGAAGCTGTTGATTGTTATCGCTGGATTTTCTGAATCATTTATTCTGTTTTACGCGGACGTTTATTTAAGCATTCCTGAATATGCGCCTGTAAAATGGCTGGCGAAAAGGGTTTAGACACATAACCAGTGACGCCAGCATCAATGGCATCACGTACCTGATTGCAGCTTTGTTCCGCCGTAACCATTAGCACCGGTAATTTTTGCAAGCGTTGAAACTTTATATCTTCGCGCACGGCATGTAACACTTCCAAGCCGCTAATGCCCGGCATATTCCAATCACAGATTAAAATATCAACGATATTATCGCTGAGTTTTTGCAAGGCTTCCCGACCATTTGCCGCTTCAATAATCTCAAAGTTGCCCATTCGATTTAATACGGCACGAATCAGCATCCGCATGGATGCCATATCGTCAACCACTAAAACTTTTATCGGTTTGGGTATTTTAGAGATCATGAGTATTTTATGCGGTTAGCGATGGTTGCGCGAAAGGTAAGTTATTTTATTGATTGTGAAAAAGCACACTGTCACATTCTGCTGCACGCAAGGCGTCATTATCAGCCATGATGATTTTTTTCACCGGCGCTGGTAAACCAATGCTGGACAATTGCGCCACATCAAACCAACAACAACGGTCGGCAGTGATTATTCCGGCGGTGGCGACTACGAGCCGCGCCAGCTCTATTTTTAATTTGAAATGCGTAAAGCTGTGGCGACGAGCGGGCGGGCGTTCAACGTGTTGCGGGCTGAGATCGAGATGCGTGCGACACCACGCCGTCGGATCGGCGTCAAGTGCCACTTCCGGCAGGCTCCACAATCCGCCCCAAATGCCCGTCGGCGGGCGCTGGTGCAGCACAATTTTGCCGCAGCGCGAGCGGATGAGCAGCAATAAGGCGGTGCGTTCTGTCAGCGGTGGGCGCGGGCGACTGGTGGGGAATTCGTGTTGACGCTGTTGCGCGTGAGCGCGGCATAAAGTCAGCAGCGGGCAGCGATCACAGGCGGGATGACGGCGGGTGCAGAGGGTCGCGCCAAGGTCCATCAACGCTTGATTGTAAGCGGCAGTGCGGGTCAGCGGCGTCAGGTTGGTCGCCAGCGCCCAGAGTTGCGCGGTCACTTCGGGGCGACCGGACCATCCTTCTAGCGCAAAACAGCGGCTCAATACGCGCTTGACGTTGCCATCCAAAATTGGATGCGACTGTCCGGCCGCGAAGGTCAAGATCGCGCCGGCGGTGGAGCGCCCAATCCCCGGCAACGCCTGCACCTGCGCGATCTCACGCGGAAATTCGCCCTGATATTGCGCACACAACAGTTGCGCGGTGCGATGTAAATGGCGGGCGCGGGCGTAATATCCCAGCCCCGTCCACTGCGCCAGCACTGCATCAAGGGGCGCAGCAGCGAGCGTCGCTACCGTCGGAAACCGCGCCATAAAGCGTTCAAAATAAGGAATCACGACTGCGACCTGCGTTTGTTGCAGCATGATTTCCGACACCCAGACGCGATACGGCGTGGGATCGTGTTGCCAAGGTAAGGTGTGACGACCGTGCTGATCGAACCAACTCAGCAAGGCGGAAGCGATAGCAGCGGGAGTGAATTCAGACAGGGGAATGCGCCTGTGATGGCGAGAAACACGCGGGAATGAGGCGAAAAACTGGAGCGGGTGATGGGAATCGAACCCACGCTATCAGCTTGGGAAGCTGAAGTTCTACCATTGAACTACACCCGCGCAGTGAGGGGGCGGAGTCTAGGCATTCACTCGCAGCTTGGCAAGCGGTGCGCTGGCAGCGTCACTTGCCGCCGTCGTTCAATTCGCCTCACAATAGCGGCAGATTCATGTCACCTTGGAGCACATTGATAATGAAATGGTATGGCATTTTATTAGGAGCAATTTTGGGTATTTTAGTCGGCACCTTTATTGGATATTTTTTCGTGCCGGGAATGCTAAAATAAAATGAGTATTTTACAATTTTTCGCTTTACAATGACGGCTCTTCGTTGGTTAATCATTTCACAACAGTGACACGACGTTTTTAATCAACCCCCTTTTTGAAAAAGGGGGCTATTGTTTACCGCTGCACTTGCGGTTAAACACAAATGAACTATTCCGCAGCGCGAAACCAACTCTCAATTGCGCTGCGTTCTGGAATACCTCCCGAATGCACCACCACGCCATCAATTACCACGCCGGGCGTGGCCATAATACGATAACGCATGATGTCCTCCATCCGTTCTACCTTTTCCAATTCAATTGCCACGCCCAGCGCCTGTGCAACTTCTTCTACTAATGCCCGCGTCGTCTGACAATTACGGCAACCGGTGCCGAGAATTTTAACCGCTTTCATCACTTCACCTCATTTCGTTATAACAACCAATTAAACACATAACCAACAACTAAAATTCCTGTCGCCACCACCCCAACAAAGGTAACAATGAGTTGCCAGCGTAATACTTTCCGCAAAATCAACAATTCCGGTGCCGATAACGCAATCACACTCATCATAAATGCCAAGGTAGTACCAAGTGCCGCACCCTTTGCAATTAACGCCTGCACAATGGGAACAATTCCAGCGGCATTGCTATACATTGGAATGCCTAATAATACCGCCGCTGGCACCGCCCACCACACGTCGCGTCCCATAAAACTAGCCAGCACATTTTCTGGTACATAACCATGAATGGCTGCACCTAAACCAACGCCAATCACGACATATAACCACACCTTTCCCACAATCTCGCGGACGTGTTTCATACCCGCTGCCAGTCGCGCTGTCCAATCCAATGCAAGTCCATCGTTTGGTTGCGGTGCTGCGTCTTCACCATAATGAATTGCTCGCACCCAATCTTGTAGATAGTGCTCCATATTGAAGGCTCCAATCACGATTCCAGCACTGATTGCAACCAATAATCCCAAGCCTAAATAAAGCGCAGCAACTTGCCAACCAAATAAACTCAGCAGCAGCGCCAGCGCGATTTCGTTAATCATTGGTGCCGCAATTAAAAACGAAAAAGTGACTCCAAGCGGCACTCCAGCAGTGATAAAGCCAATAAATAATGGAATCGCCGAACAGGAGCAAAATGGCGTCACAATGCCAAGTGCTGCTGCTAACGCATTGCCTACTCCTAAACGGCGTCCCGCTAATAATGCTCGCGTGCGTTCTGGAGCAAAAAAGGTTTGAATGATGCCCATCACAAACACGATGCCCAATAAAAGCAGCAGCACCTTTGGTGTTTCATAACAGAAAAAATGCACCGCTTCGCCCAATGGCGTTGCTCGCGTCAATTGCATGGCGGCAATGAGCGCATCAGCGACGGTGTTGAGATGGCTATAACTCAATAACCAGATCACTGCCAGCGTTACTAATAAAATCAATTGGCGCATTTAATTTGCCTCCTTTAATCACCATCAATTTGCGTGGCGTTCAGTGCGATTGTTGACCGGTATCAATAGCCCCAGCGCCCCCAATAATACGGTGCTGCCTAATAAAAAAAGATGCAAATTGACTGCACCTGCCAGCGCCAATTGTGGCGCAATTCCCAATGGTGTTAATGCGGCGACCATTGCTAATTCATAACTGCCGCTGCCGGCGATGCCATGCACGGGCAACACGCTTGATAATTCTGCACCGAGGACGGCGAACCATAATTGCCAATACGCCAGCGGTAAAAAGAAGTGTAATAAACTCACAAATGCAGCGAATTTGAAACTCCAAATAAAAAGCGTCCACCCATACAATCGCGCAATGAGCCACCAGTGCTGCGGCGCTGTTTGCACCGCTTGTCGCAAAACGCGCCGCAGGCGTCCGTCTCCGCGCAATCTGTGCGCCGTGTGGAGCCGCTGGAGCTGCGGGATGAGTCCCAAGCTGGCGAGCCAAACGGCGGCGCTCATCCCGCCCACCAGCGTCGGTTCGCGCAGGTTGACAATGGCGAGCGCGATCAGCACGAGGCAGTGCAAATCAAATAAACGCAACCAAATCAAGGTCGTTATCGCCGTGAGGAGGTTGCTCCCGAAATAGCGTTGCAGCAGCCACGGAAATACCAGCTCGCCGCTGCGCATCGGCAGCAAGTTATTGGCAACGTTGTGAAAAATGGTGAGACGCAGCAATAACGGGAAGTGGCGGATGCCGAAGGGCTGGAGAATGGTGCGCAGACGCCCGGCGCGGAGGACGTAACTGAGCGCGGTGAAGGTCAACACTCCGGCGAGGTGCAGCGGTGCGACCTCGCGCCAAGGTGCCAGCAGCGTGCTCCAGCCGATGCTCAATTCCACCGCCGTCACGAGCAGCGCCAGCACCGCGAATCCCAGCAGCCAATCACGCCGCCGTCCCCAGCGCCCCGGCGGATGTTGCGGTGCCAATTGCGTCATCGCCGCTGCCGCCGCACGCGGGGCGGATACAACGCTGGCGCACCCGGCGGACGGGTTTTGAAACGGCGATGAACCCAGAAATACTGCGCAGCGTGCGGCGGCAGCGCGTCTTCAATCACTTGATTCATCTGCGCGGTGTCGGCGACCGGCTCGCCGCTGGGAAACTCTGACAACGGCGGCTGAAAAATCACCTCCACGCCGCGTCCCCACGCCGCAAAGCGCATGATCGTTGGAATCACCACCGCATCAGTCAGCGCCGCAAAGCGTCCCAACATCGGCACTGTGGCGGCAGGTTGACCGCAAAAAGGTACCCAGATGCCGCGCCGTCCCGCATCTTGATCGGGCAAATAGAACAACGGCGTCCCGCGCTTGAGAAGGCGAATCAAGCTCCGCAGCGGGTCTTGACGTTCAATCGCCACGCTGCCGAATTGACACCGTGCCCGCCGAACGCGCCACGCAAATACCGGATTGCGCGGCTCCTGATACATGTAGGCGCTGGGATGAATAAATGCGGCCAAACCCGCTCCGCCTAAATCAACCGCCAAAAAATGCGGCACCAAAAAAATGAGCGGGCGAGCAGCCGCGAGTTGCGCCGCCACAATTTCTTGCTGCTGAAAATGAATCAAGCGTTGCAAGCGCGGGCGCGAAATGCCCCAACTCACGCCCTGACTGAGTGCCGCCACGCCCAGCCACCCAAAATGCGTCCACAGCAGCCACTCACGGCGCATCCGGCTCAGGTGCGGGAAGCAACAAACGAGATTGCATCGCGCCACCGCCCGGCGCTGGGGCACGATGAAATAAGCCAAGCGCCCGATGATGCCGCCCAGCGCCCACAGCACCGGCCACGGCAGCCGCCCCAAGAGTTCGATTAAAGCGACGCCACTCCAACTGAGCCAATAACGCGGATGGAGTAAACTGGTATCAAATGCTGGCTGTATCACGATGGTTTAATGTTCAAATTTGAAATACACATCAACACTATTTTGTGCGCCCGTTTCCGTTTCAATCTCAATTCTACGCGACAGGTTATAACGCAAACGCATTTTATTAGGGGCATGACCAAATCCAGTTTCATATTCCCCGTATAAATCAGGCGTCAAATAAGTCCCTAATGCCAAATTGGGGTCTTGCGCCCGATCATCATCTGCTGGCGCAATTCCGGTCATTAAATACTTAGTCATTTGCGCCGAAGTCATATTGGGATCGCTATCGGAAAAAAATGCTAAATGCGGAGTGCGCAACGTTCCCAATACCCGCACACCCGCGCTGGTGGCACCGCCTTGACGTTCGGCTTGCAACAATAACCCCGGATCATCCAGCGCACTTTTGGCAAAGATCAACCGCCCCTGCAAAATCGTCAACGGCGCACCCAGTTCCGCCGCCGCCATCCCCAACGCACTCGACAACTGATATTGCCCATCGACAATCTGCACCTGCCCATCGCCAGTCAGCGCCTGCCCCGGCACCTGCGCCACCCGCACCGCGCCCAACAACCGCCCGCGCACCCCAAAACCATCAAGCGTCACCTTCTGCCCCAAGATCACCCGCAGGTCTAACCGCAGCGGCAACGGTGACGACGGTTTGGCGGTGGTCAACACAATGTCCGGCGATGCCGTCACCGTACCCACCGGCAACGTGCGCGGGCGAATCCGCGCCTCCGGCACCCGTATCTCACCACCCAACGTCGCCCCCGTCGCCCCCACTTCCAGCGTCAGTTGCGGCGACACCAGCGCAAAATACTCTTTTGTATTCGCCACTTGCAGCCGCTCACCGCTGGCTGCGAGCTGCAACTGCCAATCAGAACGCGACCAGCGCCCGTCACCCGTCAATGTCACCAGTCCCCCGCCCAGCAGCGCCTGCCCCGACACCGCCACCTGATTCGGCAGCGGCGTCGTCAGCGTCAACGCCCCTTCCGTCAGCGCCAAACCCAGCCCCGTCATCTCAACATTCAACTCCCGCACCTGCGCACTTCCCCGCAGCGCCGGAGCTGCCACCGTCCCCGCCAGCGTCATCTCCGCTGTCAGCGTCCCCCGCAATTGCGCCAGCGCCGGCACCAGCGGCTCCAATCGCGCCAGCGTCAACACCTGCACCTGCATCTTGCCGCGCAGCGGTTGTTCATCACGCAGCGGCGCAGCAGGCACCCAGCCGGGCAACGCCAGCTCCGCCGTCACCGTTCCCAATTCCTTAACCGGAACCGCGATCTGCGCCGTCAAACCCGCCGCCGTCAGCGCCGCCGTCAACGCCGTCCCGCTCAGATCAAAGGTCTCACCGCCACTGCGCACCAGCCCCCGCTGCCAGCGTCCGCGCCATGATCCAGTCAACTTGCCCGCCACCGCCTGCACCACACCATGAGCATCCAACGCCCCTTCGAGATGCAGCGGCGGCGGCACCAGCGCCCGCACCACTTCCATTTCCAAACGCGGCACCTCCAGCGTCGCCGCCCAATCCTGCGCCGTCTGCATGGTCAGCGTCACACAGCCCCGCGAACCGCCCTCGTGCCGCACACACAACGGCGTTGCCGTCACTTGCGGCGCTTGCCACTCCACCGTCAACGGCTGCTGCAATTGCCAACGACCCGTTTCCGGCGCCAGCCAGTGCGCTCGCGTCACCGTCCCACGCCAGCCACCCGCTGGCAGCAGCGCCCCAGTTGCCACCACTTCCAGCGCCCGCTTGGCACCAGTGAGCGTCATCTGCCACTGCTGCGTCGTCCGCTGTCCGCTACCGCGCAGCGTCAAATGCGTCCACGACTGTGTACCCAATTGCAGCGCAGTCCCATCAACCGTCACCGCCACCCGCCCCGCCCCGCTCAGATCAAGATCACCGCTGCCCACCAATCGCTTCACCTGCTGCCCGGCAAGCTGCACCTCTGCCGCATCGACTGCAAACGTGATCTGCGGAGCCGTCAGCGCCCCACGCCAGCGCCCGTTCACCGTCACCCGCCCACTCGCTCCCGGCCACACCTGCGCCAAATCTGGTGCCGTGAGCGCCAACGTCAAATCACTGACTCCCGCCGTAGTCGCCATTCCGTCCACACGCAAGCGACTAGAACCGAGCTGCGCGGTCACTTCCGTGAAGCGCAGCATGTCACCGTCCAGCGTCACCGTTCCCGCCGCCGTCACCGGCGCACCGCGCAAGGTTCCGCTGAGTTGTTCCAATTGCAGCGTGCTCATCAGCACTGCCGTTGGTTCCGTCGTTGCGGGCAATTGTCCCTGCGTGGTCAAACGCCCACTGATGCGCCCGCGCCACTCCGCAGCGATCACCCCCGGATCAAAATCAGTCCACTCCAACTGCGCCGTCCAGCGCGGCTGCGGCATCAGCACCAAACTGCCCTGTCCGCGCACCGCTCCCGCTCCCGTCTCCACCTGCAACGCCGTCACCGTCACCTGCTGCTCACGCACCGTCCCGCTGATCGCCAACTGCGCCGGAAGCGGCACCTCGCCGGGCGTGAGCGTTGGCAGCAGCGCCGTTGCCGTCACCTGATAGTCCAGCGCCGTCGGAGTGCCGGCGAGCGTGACCACGCCCTGCGCCGAGGTCAGCAGCGACGCACCCTGCAACGGCCAGCGCAGCGCCTGCCACTCTCCGCGCAGTTGCGCGTGCGGCGTCGGCGAGGTCAACGCGATTTGACCAGTCAACCGCAGCAGTGCCGGAGTCAACGCCGCTGCTGCTGGCGGCACCTGTTGCGTCAACTGCACCGTGCGCAGCGTCAATTCCGCCGGTTGCCAACCGAGATCAAGCGCGAGATCAGCGCCGCCCCACTCCGAATGGTGCAGCGTGAGCTGTCCGCTGACATCAGCCGCCGTCAGGGTGCCGCGAGTGGTGAGCTGACCCTGCACCGTGAGCGGCGGCAAGGTCGGTTCTAAGCTGACCAGCGCCAGCGGCTCCAGCGTGATCGCGCCTTCCCAAGTCGGCGCAGTCAGCAGCGCGTCCACCTGTCCCGTGATCTGCGCGGTGATCGCGCCGCTGGTGGTCAGTGCCAAGCGCAGATGCTGCACATCACCAGTGCCATGCCCGTATCCGCGCCAGTGGTGCGGCGTGTTGGGGCTGAGTTCCCACCCGACATCCAGCGCCAGCGGATAGTCGCCCGTGACGGTCAATTGACCACTGGCGCTGACGGTGAGAGCGGAAGCGGGTAACTGCGCGATGAGGTGGCGAATGGTGAGCTGGGTGTCTTGCCACTGCGCGGCTAAACGCAGGTGCTGGAGTTGAAATGGGGCGGCGGGCGCGACGGGCTGAACGCGCAGATTGGTGAGCGTTGCTTGCGTCACTTCAAGTGGAAATGGCAGGCGCAGCGATGGCAGGGCAAAGGGAACGGCTGGCGCGGGGCTGGGTAGCAATGTGACGCTGACATCGGTCAGGGTGAGCTGGTCGAGATGCAGGATGCCGGTGAACAACGATAACGCTGACCAATCTACCCCGACGCTGCCGAATTGAAGGGTGGCGGTGGGCAAGTTCACGGTGACGCCGTGCAGTTGCCAATGTCCGATCACGCGCCCGTCTGCGCCCGCGATGTGGAGCTGTGCGGGAAAAAGTGCTTCGGCGCTGGCACACAGTAGCCGCAGCCCGGTTTGGGTGGTCAGCAGCATGATTCCGCTCGCCAGCAGCAGGCGTCCGCTGATCGTCAGCACGACGTGACGCCACCAGCGCCAGCGCCCGCTCCGATCAATGCGCGGCGGCACTGCGGCTGGGGCGGGAGCAGCGGCAGCGGTCATAAATCTGGACCGATCACGAGATGCAGTCGCGCCGGTGGTACGCCGTGACGCTGCGGGTCTTCTGACAAGGCGAAGGCTAAATCACAGCGAATCTGGCCGAGTGGTGATGCCCAGCGCACGCCGATGCCGGCGCTGAGTTCAGGAGCTGGGGCGTTGAGGCGATCAAAGGCGTTGCCAAAATCGGTGAAGAGGGCGCTGCTCCAGCGTCCGGCAAGCTGGCGCTCTATTTCGATGCTGCCGACGGCGAGGTAGCGTCCACCGCTGACGCGGTTGTCATCGGTACGCGGTCCCAGCGTCCCAAAACCCCAGCCGCGCAGCGATTGGTCGCCACCGGCATAAAAGCGCCGACTCAGCGGCAGGTCGCGCACTGCGGCGGTGAGGGTGACGCCAAGATCGCCGCGAACGATGAGGCGATAATGATCGGCAAATGCTTGAATGCCTTTGTATTGCAGTTCTCCGCTGAGATAGGTGGCTTCCGCTAACACGCCTTCTAAACCACCCAGCAGGCTGTATTTGAGCCGGTAGCCGTGCTGCGTCAGCAGTGGGTCATCGGTGAGGGTTTTTGCCCACGATACGGTGGGCACCAGTTCGTTGGTGGCACCGAGATCGCGCCCGTTGCCATCCAAATCTTCGTAGCGGTAATCAACGCCAAGGCTGCGTCGCCATCCGGTGGCGGTGCTGCTGATGTGGGCAATTTGCAGCGTTTGAGTCCAGCCGCTGCCGAGCGCGGTTTCTTCGGTGACGCTGAATTGCGGTTTGATGCTGAGGTAATCGCGGGCGGGATCGTGTAACGGGATGCGGTAATCCAGCATCAATGTGGATTCGGTTGGCGCGAGGCTCAGGGCGGTGCGCAGGCGATGTCCCCAGCGATTGAGATAGCGGCGTTGCCAATCAAGGCGCAGGCGCGGGCCGAGATCGGTGGCATATCCCAGTCCCAGCCGGTAGTGGTTTGGCAGGCTGGGGGTGGTGACGACGGTGATGGGTATCCAGTGCGCGGGACCGGGCGGAGTGGGTTGCGGGATGAGTTCGACGCTGCGGAAATAGTCGCTACCCAGCAGGCGACTTTGCAGTTGAATCAAGCGGTTGGGTGTGTACAGTGCGCCCGCGTGAAAGGTGACGTAGCGTTGCAGCAGTCCGACATCGAGATGCGGGGATTGAAAGGTGACGGCGCCTAGAAAATAGCGCGGCCCGGTGGCGAGATGGAGCTGGACGGCGGCGTGGTTGGTGGCGGGATCAACCTGCACTTGGTGAATAAGCCAGTGGGCGTCTTTATAGCCAGCGCGGGCGGCGCACGCCTGCACCTGCGCTTTGGCGGCTTCGTAGGCGCTGTGCTGGAGAACGTCGCCGCGCCGCAGCGGTAAGCTGACCGGAAAGATGGGATCGGTCGCGCCCTCTCCGCTGAGTTGATAGTCCACCGTGCTGATTGTGACTGGTGCGCCGAGGGTGATGTGGTAATGCGCTTGCCAGCGGTCGCCATGTTGCTGCACGGTGGCGTCAAGCTGCGTTTGATAAAAACCAAATGGAATCAAGGCGTCGCGGATTTGCGCTGGCGCGAGGCGATGGAGATAGTCAAGGCGGGCGGGCGTGAGTTCGCGGTCGCTGCGTTCTTGATAAATGCCTAATTGCGCCAACACGTTGCGGCGTTCTGCGCCGGTGACGCCAGTCACAGTGACTTCGAGCGTGAGCGCAGAAACCGCACTCGCAAACCACCACAAAACCCAGCTCAGGAGGCATCCCTGCCAGCGCCGCCGCCGGCGCTGCTGTGGCAGGTGAAGTGCGGAAAGAGCAGGCATGTGATCCGACAGTTGTTACACCTGCCCGATCAATTCATCTACATGCGTCGCAACGCTGCGTCCCAATGCGGAGAGCGCATATCCCCCTTCTAAACAGGACACCACCCGCTCTTGGCAATGTTTGCGGGCTAATAAATGAATCTCGCGGGTGAGCCAGCCAAAGTCGGCAGTGTGCAAATTGAAATGCGCCATATCGTCTTCGAGATGCCCATCAAAACCAGCGGAAATCATCAGCAATTGCGGCGCAAACGCATCCAATCGCGCCAGCCACGCTGCGCCCACCGCCGCCCGAAACGCTGCGCCGTCAGTCAAACGCGGCAGCGGGACGTTAATCACGTTGGGAGCGGTGCTGTCAGCGCCGGTGCCGGGATAAAACGGATGCTGGAAACTCGAACACAGCAGCACCCGCGCCTCGCCGCTGAAAATGTCTTCGGTGCCGTCGCCGTGATGGACATCAAAATCCACAATCCCGATGCGCTCCAGCCCATGTACCGCCAGCGCGTGTGCCGCGCCGACTGCCAGATTGTTGAATAAACAAAAGCCGCCGCTGGTGCGACGTCCGGCGTGATGCCCCGGCGGACGCACCGCGCAAAAAGCGGCGTGGTGGCGATCACTCAGCACCAAATCCACCGCTAAAATCGCCGCGCCAGCAGCATGTTGCGCCGCCTCCAGCGTGTGGCAATTCAACGCCGTGTCGCCATCAAGCCACACCAGCGCCAGCGGATCGGTGCCGGTGGGCGCGGCAGCAAAAATGCGTTGCACATAATCGGCATCGTGAACGCGGGTGAGCTGTTCAATGGTCGCTGCTGGCGCGTCGTAATGCGTCACCAACATCTCCATCCCGGACGCGACTAACCGATCTTGAATCGCGTACAGACGTTCGGGACATTCGGGATGATGCGCACCCATGCGATGGGCTTGACAAGAAGGATGAGAAATCAAGGCGAGGTTCAACGGACGTTCTCGCGGCAAGTGAATGGTGACGCGATGCTAATCGCAACCCAACTCGTGTGCTCGATAAAAAAGTGCCATCGACTCCACATGCGCAGTGTGCGGAAACATATCCATCACTCCCGCCGCGTGCAGCCGATAGCCCAAACTGACGAGCTGGGCGGCGTCCCGCGCCAGCGTCGCCGGGTTGCATGAGACATACACAATGCGCTCAACGCCCAAACGCGGTAACACCTCCAGCACCGCCTGCGCCCCGCTGCGCGGTGGATCAAGCAGCGCGACGGTGAACCGCTCTTGCAGCCACGGCTGGTGCTCCAAGCTGCCATCGAGATTGGCCGCATAAAACGTCACATTATCAAGCTGATTGTGGGCAGCATTGGCTTGTGCCCGCGCCACCAAACCGGCGTCGCCTTCCACACCAATCACCCGCGCCGCCTGTTGCGCCAGCGGCAAGGTGAAATTGCCCAGCCCGCAAAATAAATCCAACACCGCCTCGTGCGGCTGGATCGCTAACAATTCCAACGCTTGCGCCACCATGAGCTGATTAAGCGCCCCATTCACCTGCGTGAAATCGTGCGGCAAAAACGCCAATTGCAGCCCCAAATGCGGAAATTGATAATATAAATCAACCGCTTGCCCGGGCAACGGGCGGATCGTCTCCACCCCGCCTTCCTGCACATACAGCCGCCACTGTTCCTCCGCTGCGAGCGCCAGCAACAAGTGCTCATCCGCCGCACTCAGCGGCTGCATCACCCGCAGCACCAGCACCGTCGCCGCATCACCAACTGCGATCTCCACCTGCGGCACCTGCTCGCGGATGCTCAACTGATCCAGCGTCGCCGCCAGCGCCGTCAACCGCGTGCCGATGCTGGGATGCAACACCGCGCAGGTGCTCAAATCAGCGAGAAATCCGCTGTGGCGCTCCCGAAATCCGACCAAGGTGCGCCCTTTTTTGTGGACATAACGCACGCCCAGCCGCGCCTTACGGCGATAGCCCCAAGATTCCGCCACCACCGGCGGCAGCCATGCGCTCGGCGTCACCTTGCCGATGCGCGTCAACAGGTCAGCGAGGCTCGCTTGTTTGACCGCAATCTGCGCTCCCGCGTGCAAATGTTGCAGGCTACAGCCGCCGCACAGACCAAAATGTGGACATTGCGGCGTCACCCGTTCCGGCGCAGCGCGGAGCACTTCCACCACCGTCGCCTCATCAAAATGCCGCTGAATGCGGGTGTAACGGTAGCGCACCCGCTCACCCGCCAGCGCCCCGTCCACGAAGACGGTTTTGCCGTCGATATGCGTGAGACCGCGCCCCTCGTGAGTGAGCGCAGTGATGTCAGCCTCGACCACTTCAGTTGGCGGTGATTGACGTTTTCTGGACATGCCATGAATTCCAATAGTGCAATAAAAACTGCAATTAAGGTGTCGGTAAATGATCGTGTACGATCATCAATTTTGCGCCAGCGCGACCGCTAAACATTTGTAAATCTTCACTGAGTTGTTGCCAGCACTGTTCGCGTAATAAACTGCCATCGCCGCCCACCGTTACGGTTAAAAATAAATCCGGTTCCAATAAAAAGAAGTGAATGGTGAGCGCCGTCGGCGTGGCAGTTGTTCCATATAACATTAACTTCAATTCAAATGAGGCAGTGGCTAAACGCGGGCGCTGCGTTTCCACCCGAGCGAGACCGCAATTGGGTTCGCGGCACCGGCGGCGCAAGGCATACGCTAATTCACGCTCACAAAAGACACAAATGGCGCGTTCAATCTCGGCGAGATGACGGCGAGCATCGCGCAGGCGCTGCGGCGTATCAATTCCCGTGCGAATTTGCGTGCGCAACACGCGCCGTAACCGATCAAAGGCTTTGGGTAATGTGCCGCTGTGAAAACCGCGCTGTAATAAGCCCCGCATCGTTTCGCCGTGATGACCAATAATTGCTAATTCAATTGCCGCACATTCAATGAGCACGGGCTGAAGTGGTGGTGCGGAGACGACGGGCACGGGCGCTTTTTTAGTGAACCAGCGCCATGACCACGCATGACGCAGCCGCCATTTCAATCCGGTAAATTTGCGCCATTTCTCTTTGAAAAACGAGCTTTTCATTTTTTTGCCAACCGCTGGATGCGGCGGATGGCGGTGATTGGCGGCGTACAGTTTCCAGTTTTCTTTGAGTTCCCAGACTAAAAAACCAGCCAAGCCCGGCAATAATAAAACGGTGATAGTAACGACGGGATAAGCGACCCATTTTGGTAAAATGGTGGCGGTGACGGTGAGCAAAAAACTGGTGATGAGCGGAAAAAATGGCAACATCAATTTATGCCCAATTGTCACCAGAGGAAAGTGTTTAATTGGATTGACCTGCGGTTCCACCAAGACAGTGACATAAAATTGCATCACTGCATCGATCAGCCGCCAAATCGGTACCAATAAGGCTTTTATAATAAGCTCTAAACGTGATTCACCTAAGCGATGACTCAATAATTCTTCAATCCAATGCAAGCCTTGTTGAAAGCGGCGCGTGACTTCTTTGAAAAATTGGATGAGTTCGCGCACTAAACCAATAATGAGAGTTTGATTGACAATGCGCACCACGCGCCCCACACCGCTGGCGGTGTCATCGAGTAAATGCCGACCGGCTGGCGTATTGCGTACCAAGGTACCAAGTGCTAATGCTAACGCAAAAACAGAGAGTTCTGGCGTGGTTAATTCACCCGCAACAAGGCTATTGATTGCGATAATTGGCGTTAATAAAAAGCTGCCAACGAAAAATGGACGCAGTAAATGGCGATCAACGCTGCGCACGACGGTGGTGTCGAGCAATTGCAGCAGCGGTTGCCAGCGCAGGAGGCGGCGTAAACCGTCGTAAAGCAGGAGCCGCACGCCCCACCACAGCCCGCGCAGCAGCGCCAGCAAGATGGTGCGCACGCCGTGCGCGTGGACGATCACGTTTATCAGCGTGCCGACGGCGATGACGAGCCACAGCGGGGTTAAATCCACGCTGTGATGCGTCAATACGTCAATCAAAACGTGCAGCGTTTTTAAGCCCAAAAAGGCGAATCCAAACGGCAAAATCAGATGCGCCAAGATCAGACGTCCAACGGCGGTGCCGAACAGCGGTGCGCCCAGTTGCTGCAATCCTTTCAAATAAAACTCGCCGGGTTTGTACACGCCCGGCAGCGTGTGGGCGGCGCTGCGGTCGAACTGCGCCAAGCGGTCGCCGTTGACCAGCGCGGCGGCGGTGAAATCCGGCAGGCGCAGCAGGTTGCGGGCGACGATGTCGCGCACGTCGGTGAATTTGAGATGCCGGCGATGTTCAATCACGTCGAGCAGCTCGCGCAGCACCTTGTGCGCGGCGATTGCCTCGCGGTGATCGTGGGGACAAAAACCTGCTGCGGTCAGCGCGTGCTGCAAATGCGGTTTGAGCTGCTGTTCCAAGTGGACGGTCAGTTGCTGCGCTAGTTGGTGCAGCGGCTGATGGAAGCGTTCCACCAAGAGCGGCTCCCAGCCGAGTTGTTCTAAGCGCGTCAAGCTGGTGTCGAGAGCGCGGAGGGCTTTGAGATTGGCTTGAAAGGGCAACACCTGTCGCAGGTGGGTTTTGCCCATGCTCAATATCCACACCAGCGGGCGCAGCTCGTAATACGTCGTGCGACTTTCCAACAAGACGCGCTCTAAATCGTGCAGCAGGGTTCGCGCCGTCCAGGTGTCAGCGGGAGCAAGGCTGGCTGCACCCAGATGACTGACGAGCTGGCTGAGTTCGTGGGCGCTGCTGGCGTCTAAATTCCACTGCTGCGCCAGCAGCATCGGCAAGGCGCGTTCAGCCGCTCGTCGGCGCTGCGCCAAGCGTTCCGCTAAAGGTGTGCTGGCATCCGCGCAGGTGGTGTCGAGATGGTGAAGACGGCGCTGCGCGGCGGCGAACTGGTCAATCACGGTCGCAAATTGATCGCGGCGTTCAGCCGCTGCCGCCGTGCGCAGGGCGTGGCGTAATAGCAGCAGGGCGCAGCGCCAGCGTAATTCGGTCACGACGGCGGGAATGCCGGTGCGCCACCAAAAAGGTCGCGGCAGCGCCAAGAGGATGTCGAGAAGCGGGGCGATGCTGCCTAACACGACATCGCGCAGCCGTCCGCGCCAAGTGGTGACGGGCGTTGGCGTCATGTCGCAAGCATTCAGGGCTTGCGCGGCGGCACAGGTGCGGCGCTGTAACGGACAGGCATGAGTGGGTTCACAGGTTGCTGGCGCGGGAGCTGGCGCTGGTGGCGCGGCGATTTGGCGTTCTGGCGGCTGCCAACTCGCATCAGTGCGGGCATAAGGCAGATCGTTGGGCAGGCGCAGCGGTTGGGCTGCGGCTCCGCAGCGTTCATCCGGGCGGAGGCGTTGTAATAACGTCGGCAGCGGATCGGCAGATGGTGCGGGCGTTAAGTGCAGTCCGCTGGCGTGTAGCCAGTCGTCAATGGCTGCCCAGTCGGGAATTGCGGGAAAAAAGAAGCCGCGCACACCGGGGCTGAAATAATGCAGACGGACAATCAAGGCGACGAAGCTGCGGGTGATGAGGGCGGGGCTGAGACCAGCGGGAATGACGGCATCGCGGGTTAATAATTCGCGGATTTCTGCCAGCGCGGGCGCACCGATTAACGCGCTCAGGGCGCTGGTGGCGTCATCGCGGCGCAGATCGCGCTCGGCTTGCCACGTCCGCGCTACTTCCGCTTCAAATCGCCGCGCCCAATAGTCGCGCAGCAGGCGGGTGAAGCCAGCGGCATCTAACCGTTGCTCCACCGGCATCGGGAGCAAAATCACCTGCGCGGGTAAATTGAGACCTTCGATGATGGCGAGGGCTTCGGGATTTTCTGATTCGAGGCCGCTTAAAAAGTCCGTTGCCGCCATCAAGTAATACGTCAGCGCGGGGACGGAGGTCTCATAACCGTGCGCAGCAAGATGCTCGGCGATCAGGCGTTCCATCGCTCGCGGATGAAAGAGGAAGACGCCTTCGGTCGGTTTGAACACCCGCGCTCGAAAGAGGCGCAGGATGGAATCGGCGTCAGTCAATGACGAAAATGGCACGGGTGAATAGGCTCAAGTGGTCGCAAACATCGACAGGGCTGGTGGTTAGCAAAACGATTTGAACGCGGAAAATCAAGCGTATATTAAGCACGGAAAGGCGGCGGCGCGGGCAATTTTTCGCGCTGTGATACCCGCAGATGGTTGATTGTCATCAGAATAGTGCGAGAAGTTGCGTGTCAGTTGTCAGAAGATGCGCAACCACCTCAACTGTTCAATACTGCCACCGCGTCATGTGATTGGGTGCGCGGATGTGGCGCAAAATTTTGACCGTGTATGGTGAACTTCAATAGGAAGATTGCGTAATGCACTATCGTGTTTTTTATTTATTTGAGCGTAGCGGCGAAGCGGTATCGTCGGTGAATGCGATTGAAATGACTGCCCGCACGATTTGCGAACAGTTATTGCCGCGTTTGCAGAGTGAAGATGATTATCTTGGTTTAATTGATGCGCAGGATAATGTGTTGCAAATTTTTCGGGCGGGTGCGACCGAGTATTGGTTGGAATTGCCAATTGAAGCCGCCAAAGCCTCGTATAGTTGCCGTTTAGAATTTGCGCCATTGCAAGCATTGTTGCTGAAATTACCCGCCGTGTTTCAGCGCGAAGATATTCCTGATTTGGAATATCGCCCCTGGTAAGTGGCGCTGCTGCGTTAATTCGCCGGTTCCGATTCTGGCGGCGGTGGTTTGAAAGTGCCGCGCACCAAACGCACTCGCGCTGCTTGAAGCGTGCTGGAACGATAGGCTAAACCACTAAAAAAACTCAGGCTCCAAATGCGTTCAACGCCGCCGCTATCTATTGATGAAGTCCAAAATAATGCGGATGGCGTATTGGGAAAAACTTGCAGATTGATCGCGGGTGAGACATGACATTTTTCAATAATGCTCATCAATTCTTGTCCAGTTGGCAGCCGCCAGCCCTCGGTCAACAGCGGCGTCAAACGTCCGACTTGCAGCCAAGAGAAGGTTTTGGGACGTCCGGCGCAACGGTTTTCAGCCGCTGCCCAAGTTTGCCCCAAGGCGCAGCGTTGCCACTCCAATTCGGTGGGGGCATGGCGGACGCGGCTGCCGTCATCAAGCGCAGCAAACGCAGTGGAGGGCGTGGTTTCGGTTTGCCCGCCCACGCAAGCACCGGCGGCGCTGGGAATGTCTGCCGCCAGCGCGGGCTGCTGCGCCAGCACTGTCAGCAGCACGATGCCAATATAAAAAGTGCGGCGCATGTCAGGGGCACGGCTTGAGAATGCTGGACATCAGCCCGGCGGCGTCATGCGGCAGCGGGAGCGGCATTCCGCCCCAACCGCCGCCAGATTTGAGGCGAATGAGGTATTCCGCCCACTGTAACGGTCGCGGCAGATAGCCGACTTGTGCAGCAAATTGATTGATTTCAATCACAAAATTGTGATCGCACAGCCCAACGGGGGCGGGTGAATTGAGGCACAAATCGTGACGCATACAGGCGGCATCAAACTCATCAATCGGCGGCAGCGCCACCGTGTTGGGATGTCCGGGGCCGCACCAGTTGCCGTACAGCGGCAGGCATTTGAAAGCGTGAGCGGGCAGCGGCAGCAGACTGAGTGCCGCTACTGCGGTGCAAATAAAGGGAATGAAGCGTTGGTTCATCATGGATCAAACTCCAAATGCAATCAGGATGAAATGGCGCAACTGCCGTTGCGTGATAAAAGATATACCATCGCGCACAATTGGCAATAGTCGCGCGTGACGCTTGTGCCAAAGTTGATCCGCCCCGCGCCAGCAAGCAATTGAGTGACACTGACAAAACAGTTTACTTTGCGCTAAAAATAGCAATAACCGTTCAGAATAGAAAACTAACGGTTACGGCGTCGAATAGTTGAGGAATGAAATCACCATGAGCCGCACAATTAGTATTGAACCAGTGACGCGCATCGAAGGTCACGCCCGCATCAGTTTGCACCTCGATGATGATGGCGCAGTCACCGATGCGCGTTTTCATCTCACCCAATTTCGCGGTTTTGAGAAATTTTGCGAAGGTCGCCCCTACCGCGAAATGCCCGCACTCACTGCCCGCACCTGCGGCATCTGTCCGGTCAGTCATTTATTAGCATCTAATAAAGCCTGCGATCATTTATTAGCTATCAGTATTCCGCCGACCGCAGAAAAATTGCGGCGCATTATGAATTTAGCGCAGTTTTTACAATCGCACGCGCTGTCATTTTTTCATTTATCGTCACCGGATTTGCTATTTGGTTGGGATTCCGATCCCGCCACCCGCAACATTTTTGGCGTGATGCGCAATTATCCCGAATTGGCGCGAGATGGCATTCGGTTGCGCCAGATTGGACAAACCATTATTGAAACGCTCGGCGGCAAAAAGATTCATCCGACTTGGGTGGTGCCCGGCGGCGTTAATGAAGCGTTGACGATAGAAAAACGCGACGCGCTGCTCGCGCTATTGCCAGAAGCATTAGATATTGCGCGGCGTACTTATACGTTTTTCAAAACGCTGGTGCCTAAATTCAAAGATGAAGCCAATCATTTTGGTACCGTCCCCACGCTATTTTTAAGTTTAGTGACGCCGCAGGGTAATTTGGAACATTACGACGGTTTGTTACGCATTAAAGATGCGCAAGGTCGTATTGTTGAAGATATGGTGCCGCTGGAAGATTACGAGCGCCTGATTGGAGAAGCGGTTGAGGATTTCAGTTATATGAAATTCCCGTATTACAAACCGCAAGGCTATCCGCAAGGCATTTATCGCGTAGGGCCGCTGGCGCGATTAAATAATGCCCAAGCCTGCGGGACACCGTATGCAGATGTGGCGCTGGCTGAATTCCACATGCTCCAAGAATCCGGTCCCATCACCAGCAGCTTTCATTATCATTATGCGCGATTGGTAGAAAGCATTTATGCGATTGAAATGATGGAACGGCACTTAAAAGACCCGAGTATTCTTGATGCCCGCGTGCGTGCGCGTGCTCGCAGCAATCGTAATGTCGGGATTGGCATTTCAGAAGCACCACGCGGCACCTTAATTCATCATTATCGCATTGATGACGACGGGTTAATTAACTGGGTGAATCTTATTATTGCGACCGGACACAATAATCTGGCAATGAATCAAGCCATTCTCCAAGTTGCTGAGGCGTATGTGGACGGTAATAATTTGCAAGAAGGCATGTTAAATCGGGTGGAGGCGGTGATTCGCTGCTTTGATCCGTGTTTATCCTGCGCGTCACATGCTTTTGGGCAAATGCCGCTGCATATTGAATTAAAAAATGCACAGGGCACCGTGATTGATACGCTCATCCGCAGCAGTCAAGGATAAGCGGTGAAGACGTTAATCATCGGCTATGGCAGCCCTATTCGTGGCGATGATGCGATTGGGCCTTTGGTGGCTGATCATTTCGCCCGCTGTGAATTGCCGCCCGGCGTGAGCGCGCTCTCCCGTCATATTTTAACTGCGGAATTAGTGGCAGATTTAGCTGCGCAGGAGCGCGTGATCTTTGTGGATGCGGCAATTGATGCGGCACCAGGTGAAGTGCGATGTCAGCGATTGACGCCCAATGGCGATACGCTGTCATCAATGGCACATTTTCTGAATCCGCAAGAATTATTGGCATGGTGCGCGGCGCTGTATGGACGAGTTCCTGAGAGTTTTTTAATCTCGGCTGGTGGTGCATCATTTGATTATGCCAATTATCAACTCTCGCCGCTGGCGCAGCAGGCATTCACGCAAATGGTTGCGCAGGTGCAGCAGTTGTTCATTGCAGACGGTGATGGCTTGAATGAAACCGCGTTTTAACCATACGAAACGCTAGTGTTAAGTGAAGTGAGATGATACATGGATATTAAAAACAGCCGCGCCTTAAAGATACTCGTTGTTGATGATATGGCGTCGATGCGAATGTTTATTCGTGCGGTGTTAAATCAAATGAGAATTTTTGATATTCTCGAAGCAAGAAATGGGCAAGGGGCGCTAAAAGTTCTGGCGGAAAAAGACAATATCGACATGGTGATTTGCGATTGGAATATGCCCGGCATGACGGGTTTGGAAGTGTTGCGCTCTGTGCGAGCTAATCCAGAATTGCAAGGCTTGCCGGTGTTAATGGTGACGGCAGAAAAAAGTCAAGCGCAGGTGAAAGATGCCGTCATTGCTGGTGTGACTGGTTATGTTGCCAAGCCGTTCACTCCCGAAGTATTGGAAGCGCATATTGAAGCCTGTTTGCGTAAACGTGTCCGCTCTTCGTAAGTCAATGGTGATTGCGTATTTAATGCGACAACTTGAACTATTGAAAAGTCCAACTGTGTCATTCCTAAATTGTAAAGACGTATTCCATGACTTTCCCTAATGTAGAAATCGGTTCGGCGCGTCCGCAGACGGGACGCGAACGCTTGGCACAATATCTGGTGTTGGTGCGGCTCAATCGTCCGATTGGCATTTTTCTGCTGATGTGGCCGGCGCTGTGGGCGCTGTGGTTGGCAGGTGCCGGACAACCGCCTTGGTTCATCGTGATGATTTTTGTGCTGGGCGTGGTGTTGATGCGGTCGGCGGGCTGCGCCATCAATGATTTTGCGGATCGGAAAGTGGACGGGCACGTCACGCGCACGCAGCAGCGTCCGCTGGCGACCGGCGCGGTGACGCCAACCGAAGCGGTGGCGATATTTCTGACGCTGAGTGTGACGGCATTTGGGTTGGTGTTATTGCTGAATTGGCAGACGGTGGCGCTGTCGGTGGTGGCGCTGGCGCTGACGTTTATTTATCCGTTTATGAAGCGCTTCACGCATGTGCCGCAGTTGTTTCTTGGCGCTGCCTTTGGCTGGGCAATTCCGATGGCGTTTATGGCGGTGACGACGGCGGTGCCGCTGGAGGCGTGGTTATTGTTTGCGACGACGCTGCTGTGGGCGCTGATTTACGACACCCAATACGCGATGGTGGATCGTGAGGATGATGTGCAAGTGGGGATTAAATCGACGGCGATTCTGTTTGGTGCGTGGGATCGGGTGGTGATTGGCGTGTTGCAGGTGATGTTTCTCGGCGCGGTGCTGGCGCTGGGTTTGGCGGCGGGACGCGGCATCTGGTTTGAACTGGGGGTGCTGATTGCGGCGGGCTGCGCGGTGTATCAGCAATGGTTGATTCACGACCGCCAGCCGCTGCGCTGTTTTCAAGCCTTTTTGAATAACAATTACGTTGGAATGGTGATCTTTTTGGGCTTGGTGTTGGATTACGCGCTGCGGTGATGCGGGCTTAAAACGTGAAGCTATACAACAGCGAGAACACGTTGATTTGACGTCCACCGTTTTCTTCGGCGAACGGCGCATCAACCATATAAGACGTTGCGCCGGTGCGCGTGTGTGACCATTCCGTTTTGAGAGTGCTGGTTGGTGAGAGCCGATACGTTGCGCCAAAGGCGACGGAATACTGGTCAACCGCGCCCTGCAAATCCGCTGCAAGACGTTGTGTGGCGTTGAGCAGAGCAGCATCAGGAATGAACTCCGGCACGCGATTGCGATTAACCTTTTGATACAGCCCCAGCGCGTCCTTGTGGGAACGAATCCCCGCCCAATACACATACGGCGTCCAGCGCCCGATGGTTTTGAGCAGTGCGAGATAACCGGCGCTGGTGTCTGGACCGATGATGGCGTTGCTGATGCGCCGCCGCCCATATTCGCCCAGCACCCGCCAGTCGTGCGGCAGCGCAAGGTCCATCCCCACCGTCAACACATCAACCAGCAATTTTTCTACGGTGGGCACCGGTGGCCCCGGCAGCGCCTCAAAGACTTTGAAATAGCCAATGCCCGGCGCAATGGGCACGAAGGGGTAATCACTGGGCAGCGCACCATAATCAGATTCCACCTCCGCGTGGTGAAAGCCAATCCGCCAAGTGCTGTCATCATTGCTCGTCGCCAACACCACCCCCACCAACGTCATCTCCGTGCCGATATACAGCGTCCCGGGGGTGAATTCTGGCAACAACTCCTCCCGCATAAAGTAGCGCCAATCGCTGCGCGTCTCCCCCAGATAACTTTCCAGCGTCCACTCGCGGGTCGCGTGCAACCACGTTTTCGACACGGCCAACCCTTTGACATCCGTGCTCGGCAGCAACGAATACAATTCCTGCGGCATCCGCGCCAGCGGAAAGGTCATGCCCACGTCGCTGTTGGCGGAATACAACATCAGCGGCAGCCGCAACTTGCCCACCCGCAGCAGCATATCGTTATCCGGTCGCCACGATAAAAACGCCCAGCTCAGGCTTGGCTCCCACGCATTATCATCATGGGTGGAGGCGGCGAACTTGGTTTGCACCGTCAACTGCACCTGTTGGTTCAGCGCCGCGTCCAATTGCAGCCCCAACAAGCTGTCGTGGATAACGGTGCCGTTATCGGTGAGATGCCGTTGATACACAAAGTCTTGATCGGAAACCGCTGCGCCCAAGGTGCCAAATACGGAAAGCTGCGGCGCTGCCCACGCAAACGACGACACCAGCAGCCCGGCGGTCAATCCGGCATTAGCGAACAAACGAGGTGCGCAGCGCATGATCATTTTCTTCCGTAGTTGAAGAATGAGCGAGACTTGGCAACCGGCAGCAATTGCGCTCTTTTCCAAAAAATAGTTTAAGCAACCATTGCTTGCAACCGCGACAAATCAGCCACTTGTGAACACAATTCAGCCAATGAATGCAATAAGCGCAGCCGATTAGCGCGAATTGCCGCATCTTCAGCCATCACCATTACTTCCGTGAAAAACGCATCCACTTCGGGGCGCAATTCCGCCACCGCCGTCAATACGCCGAGATAATCGCGCTGCGCCGCCAGCGGTTGAATTGCCGCATTCAATTCAGCAACTCGCGCCGCCAGCCGCATTTCCGCCGGATCGGTGAGCAACGCCGGATCAACTGGCTGCGCATCTATCGCGTTGGTTTTACTCAAGATATTGCGGATGCGTTTATTCGCTGCCGCCAACGCTTCCGCCGCTGGCAACGCTCGAAATGCCGTCACCGCTGCGATCCGCCGATCCAAATCGCACGGATTGGTCACGCCGCAACTGAGCACCGCCGCCACCGTATCGCTGGCAACGCCGCGCTCGCTGTAATAGCCATCAAGCCGCTCCAACACATACGCCAGCACCGTTTCCACCGTGTCGGCAGCGAGAACGCCTGCATCAAAACCAGCGGCAGCCGTGCGCAACACCTCGCGCAGATCAAGATTAATATCGTTTTCAATCAATAACCTGAGCACCGCAATCGACGCTCGGCGCAGCGCATACGGATCGCGGGTTCCGGTCGGACGTTGCCCGATCCCGAAAATGCCGATCAGCGTGTCAATCCGCTCGGCGAGCGCCAGCACCTTGCCGCAATTGCTCGCCGGCAGCGCATCGCCCGCAAATTTCGGTTGATACTGCTCCGCCAGCGCCGCGCACACCTCCGGCGCTTCGCCGGAACGCTCGGCGTAATAACGTCCCATAACGCCTTGTAAACTCGGGAATTCGTACACCATCGCCGTGACCAAATCGCATTTGCTCAACTGCGCAGCGCGGGCAATCAACGCCGGCTCAAGATCGAAATGCAGCGCCAGCGTTTGCCCCAACTGCGCCACGCGGCGACTTTTGGCGGCAATCGTGCCGAGTTTGTCTTGAAAAACGACGGTTTCTAGCCGCTCGGCAAACGCGCTCAACGGCTGCGTCAAATCCTTCGTCCAGAAAAATTCGGCATCCGCAAAACGCGGCCGAATCACCCGCTCATTGCCTGCTTGAATCTGCGCCGGATCGCGGCTGACCAAGTTGGTGACGGCGACAAAACTGGCTTGCAACTGCCCAGCGGCGTCATCCAGCGGGAAGTATTTCTGGTTGCGCTGCATCGTTTCAATCAGCACTTCCGGCGGAATCTCCAAATAACTGGCGTCGAAACGACACAGCAACGCCTGCGGCCATTCCACCAGCGCCGTCACTTCCTCCAATAATTCGGCATCAATCCGCGCCTGCAAGCCAGCCGTCGCTGCGACTGCCGTCACTTGCTCCCGAATCAGCTCGCGGCGACGCGCAAATGACGGTTCCACAAAGCCGCCGTCGCGCAGCGCCTCGGCGTAATCAGCGGCATTTTTAAGCGGAATCGGCTCGGGATGATGAAAGCGATGGCCGCGAGTGCTCGCGCCAGCGGCGATGCCCAACACCGTGCCCGCAATTGGTGCGTCGCCGAGCAGCAGACAAATCCACTGCACCGGGCGCACAAATTCCGCTTCACCTGCGCCCCAGCGCATCCGTTTGGGAATCGGTAAACCGGCGAGCGCCGCCTCGGTCATCGCCGGCACGAGCTGCGCGGTCGCCAAGCCGGGGCGCTGGCTGCAAAAGCTCAACCACGCGCCTTTTTCCGTTTCCTCGCGCTGCAAGTCGGCGAATTCCACTCCGCACGACCGCGCAAAGCCGAGCGCGGCTGGCGTCGGTTGTCCGTCGGCGGTGAACGCAGCGGCGACTGCGGGGCCGCGTCGGGTGGTGATTTGCTCCGGCTGGTGCGTGGCGACGGCGCGAATCAACAGCGCCAATCGGCGCGGCGCAGCAAATTGTTCTAAATCGCCGTGCGCGATGCCGTGCGTTTTTAATTGCTGGCGCAGCCCGTCAGCAAACGCATTGATCAGCGTCGGCAGCGCCAGCGGTGGCAATTCTTCCGTGCCGATTTCAATCAGCAGATCAGCCAAGGTATTCAAACAGTTATCTCCTGCGCTGCCGCCAGTAGCGGAAAACCGAGCGCCTCGCGGCGGGCGAAATAGGATTGAGCGACGGCGCGGGATAAGGTGCGCACGCGCAGAATGAAACGCTGGCGCTCGGTGACGGAAATCGCGCCGCGAGCGTCCAATAAATTGAAGGTGTGCGATGCCCGCAGCACCTGTTCATACGCCGGCAGCGGCAGATTGCGCTCCACCAATTCGGTGCTCAGGCGCTCGCAGGTGTCAAACCAACTCAGCAGCGCGGCAGTGTCGGCGTATTCAAAGTTGTAAGTGGATTGCTCGACTTCGTTTTGATGGAACACGTCGCCGTAAGTGACGATGCCAGCGGGTGAGCGGCTCCAGACCAAATCATAAACGCTTTCAACCGCTTGCAAATACATGGCGATGCGTTCGAGGCCGTAGGTGATTTCGCCGGTGACGGGGCGACAATCCAGTCCGCCAACTTGTTGAAAATAGGTGAACTGCGTCACTTCCATGCCGTTGAGCCAGACTTCCCAGCCCAAGCCCCACGCGCCGAGCGTCGGCGATTCCCAGTTGTCTTCGACAAAGCGGATGTCATGCACCAGCGGATCAAGCCCGAGCTGGCGCAGCGAGTTGAGATAGAGTTCTTGAATATCGGGCGGCGAGGGTTTGAGCATCACTTGGAATTGGTAGTAATGCTGGAGCCGATTGGGATTGTCGCCATAGCGCCCGTCGGTCGGTCGCCGTGAGGGTTGGACGTAGGCGCTGCGCCAAGGTTCGGGGCCAATGGCGCGGAGAAAGGTGGCGGGATGAAAAGTGCCCGCGCCGACTTCCATGTCATACGGTTGCACGACGACGCAGCCCAGCTCCGCCCAATAGCGTTGCAGGGCAAAGATAAGACCTTGAAAGGTCGAGAGGTCTTCGGTGGCGAGACTCAAAAGCAGTTCCTCAAAACACGGCGAGAAGGTTGTGAGTGAGTATATCGGTTGCGGTTGATTCGTTAAAACGACAACGCGCTGCGCAGTTTTGGGGCGCAGTGCTGGCGCGGCGCACGATTTGAGCGCGATGGAGCTGGCGCTGCGACCGGCGCGGTCTAAGCAGAATCATCTGGCAATCTTTGGCGCTATGATTGCTAATGTTGCCAGTCGAGCAATTTCGTTGGGCGTCGCCGCGCTTGCGACGCTTTTTTTAGCCACAAGCGGAGAAACTTGAATGACCGATGTGATGCAGATGATTAAAGACAACGAAGTCAAATTCGTTGACCTGCGTTTTACCGACACTCGCGGCAAGGAACAGCATGTGTCCATGCCTGCCAGCGTCGTCGATGCGGAAATGTTCCGCGACGGCAAGATGTTTGATGGTTCTTCAATTGCCGGCTGGAAGGGCATTGAAGCCTCCGACATGGTGTTGATGCCAGAAGCTGACACGGCGGTGATGGACCCGTTCACCGATGAAAATACGCTGATTATTCGCTGCGACATTTTGGAGCCGGAGACGATGACCGGTTACGAGCGCGATCCGCGTTCGGTTGCCAAACGCGCTGAGGCTTATCTGAAATCGACCGGCATCGCCGACACCGCGTTTTTTGGCCCGGAGCCAGAATTCTTTGTGTTTGATGACGTGCGCTGGGGCGCGGATATGAGCGGCTGCTTCTGCAAGCTCGATTCGCAGGAAGCCGGTTGGAATTCCGAGCGCGTGTTCCCCGATGGCAACATGGGACATCGTCCGGGCGTGAAGGGCGGTTATTTCCCCGTGCCGCCAGTCGATTCACTCAACGATCTCCGCGCTGCGATGTGTTTGACGCTGGAAGAAATGGGCGTCGCAGTTGAGGTGCATCATCACGAAGTCGCCACCGCCGGGCAATGCGAAATCGGCACGCGCTTTGACACGCTGGTGCGTCGCGCTGACAAGAATCAGATCACCAAATATGTGATTCAAAACGTCGCTCACGCTTATGGCAAAACTGCGACTTTCATGCCCAAGCCAATCGTTGGCGACAACGGCACCGGAATGCACGTTCATCAATCGTTGAGCAAAGACGGGAATAACTTATTTGCTGGCGATAAATACGGCGGTTTATCGGATACCGCGCTGTATTACATTGGCGGCATTATTAAACATGCTCGCGCTTTGAATGCGCTGACGAATGCGTCCACCAATTCGTATAAGCGTTTAGTGCCCGGCTTTGAAGCGCCGGTGATGCTGGCGTATTCTGCTCGCAATCGCTCGGCATCCATTCGGATTCCATTCAGCGCCAGCCCGAAAGGTCGCCGGATTGAAGTGCGTTTCCCTGATTCAACCGGCAATCCATATCTCGCATTTTCGGCAATGATGTTGGCCGGTTTGGATGGTATTCAAAACCGCATTCATCCCGGCGATGCGATGGATAAGGATTTATACGATCTGCCGCCCGAAGAAGCCAAAGCAATTCCAACGGTCTGTCATTCGTTGGATATGGCATTGGAAGCTCTGGATAAAGATCGGGATTTCCTCACCGTCGGCGGCGTATTCACTGATGATCTGATTGACAGCTACATCGCGCTGAAGATGACTGAAGTGACACGGTTGCGCATGACTACGCATCCAGTTGAATTCGATATGTATTACAGCTTGTAATTCGCACGGAATTGATTGCTGGCGCAGGGATGCGCCTTCGATTTCAATCACTGCTCGTATTTTCTGATTTCCCGCCGGACGTGCTCGCTCACATGACAATCCAGCCCGCTGCCACTCTCGAACGGATGATCCTCGATCATCTCAATACAGCGGTGATGCTCTTTGACCAGACGCTGCGCCTGACTTATCTCAACCCCGCCGCTGAAATGTTGTTTGAAATCAGCGCCCGTCATCTCATCGGTCAACCGGCTGCCGCGCTGCTGCCGTGCCCCGATACCAATGTCGAACAACGTTTGATCGCCGCGCTCGCCGCTCGCCACCCGTTCACCGAGCGCGAGGTCAATATCTGCGTCGCCGACGGGCGCACCAAAACCGTGAATTGCACCGTGTTGCCGCTCGCGCCGAGCGATGACGGCGGGGCGTTGCTGGTCGAACTCAATCAGGTAGATCGGCAGTTGCGGATCACCCGCGAGGAACATTTGCTCTCGCAACATCAGGCGACGCAAACGCTGCTGCGCGGGCTGGCGCACGAAATTAAAAATCCGCTCGGCGGGCTGCGCGGCGCGGCGCAATTGTTGGAGCAGGAGTTGCCGGACGCGAGTTTGCGTGAATACACCCGCATCATCATTGATGAAGCCGACCGGTTGCAGGCGCTGATGAATCGAATGCTCGGCCCGAATCGGTTGCCCAGTTGCCGCGCCGTCAACATTCACGACGTGCTCGAACATGTGCGCAGCCTGATGTTGGCGGAATCGCCCGCTGGCCCCGCGATTGTGCGCAATTATGATCCGAGTATTCCCGACTGCCGCGCCGATCCCGACCGTTTAATTCAAGCCTTTCTTAATTTGGTGCGCAATGCCGCTGCCGCTGCCGGAGTGCAGGGGCAAATTGAATTAAAAACCCGCGTATTGCGCCAATTCACACTCGGCAATCAACGGCATCGGCTCGTATTACAAGCGCAGGTACACGACAATGGCGCGGGCATTCCTGCCGACATCCGCGATCAGATTTTTTTCCCGATGGTGTCCGGGCGCGTGGGCGGCAGCGGATTGGGGCTGCCAATTGCGCAGGAATTGATTAGTCAACACGGCGGTTTAATTGAATGCGACAGTTGCCCCGGCGATACCACGTTTACTGTTTATTTGCCACTGGAGTCGGCGCATGGCGCAAGAACCGAAAGTTTGGGTCATCGACGATGACCGTTCAATTCGCTGGGTATTGGATCGTGCATTGCGTAAAGCGGCAATGCACGTCACCTGTTTTTCTAATGGCGTTGGCATTTTAGAAGCACTCCAACATGAACAACCTGATGTCATTCTCAGCGACATCCGAATGCCCGGTATTGATGGGCTTGATTTATTAAAACAACTCTCCGCCCGCTATCCGCAATTGCCGGTTATTATAATGACTGCGCATTCCGATTTGGATAGCGCCGTCTCCGCTTTTAATAGCGGTGCATTTGAATATCTGCCCAAACCTTTTGATTTAGATGACGCCGTCGCGCAGGTGACGCGAGCCTGTCGGCGTGGGCGCGAAGAGCGCACCGAAACGGTTGCAGCGGTGAAAACGCCCGACATCATTGGCGAAGCGCCTGCGATGCAGGAGGTGTTTCGAGCGATTGGACGGCTGGCGCGTTCGCACATCACCGTGTTAATTAACGGCGAATCGGGCACTGGCAAAGAGCTGGTTGCGCACGCGCTGCATCGCCACAGCCCGCGCAGCGAACGTCCGTTTATTGCGTTGAATATGGCGGCAATTCCGCGTGATTTGCTGGAATCTGAGCTATTTGGTCACGAGCGCGGCGCGTTCACTGGCGCACAGGCGCGGCGGGAAGGGCGGTTTGAGCAAGCCGACGGCGGGACGCTATTTTTGGATGAAATCGGCGATATGCCGGCGGAAATGCAGACGCGGCTGCTGCGTGTGCTCGCCGATGGCGCGTTTTATCGGGTGGGCGGCGTCGCGCCGCTGCGGGTGGACGTGCGCATCATCGCTGCGACGCATCAACATTTAGAAACGCTGGTGCAGCAAGGGCGATTCCGCGAAGATTTATTTCATCGCCTCAATGTCATTCGTATTCACCTGCCGGCGCTGCGCGACCGCCGCGAAGATATTCCATTACTCATGCGGCATTTTCTCGCGCAAGCCGCAATTGAATTAAGCTGCGACCCAAAAGTATTACAACCGACTGCGATTGAACAATTACAACGTTTGGATTGGCCTGGCAATGTGCGGCAATTAGAAAATACAGCGCGATGGTTGACGGTCATGGCGGCAGGTAAACAAATTCATGCCGAAGATTTGCCGCCAGAATTGAATCCGCTATTGGCAGAAACAACGGATGATGAGGCTTGGGAACCGGCGCTGCGGCGATGGGCGCGGCAACGACTGACGCAACAGCAGGAAGCATTATTAGATACGGCATTGCCAACTTTTGAACGGATTTTAATTCAAGTCGCATTGGAACATACGGCAGGAAGGCGACAAGAAGCGGCGCGACGTTTAGGCTGGGGACGCAATACCTTGACCAGAAAAATTAAAGAATTGCGCCTTGAAAATGAAGCGGAACCCGAATCAACAACGCATAAGGAATAATTGTGGACAGTTTCAGTTTAACACTCACCAATTGTGAAATTTCAGCAATTGAGTTGGAGCACGGTAGTTTACGGCTGCGCATTGACCGCGCTGATTTAATTAAAACGCTGACTGGTTCCGCCGAGCGGACGCGCTGGTGGCAAGCGGGAGAATTGGTATTAGAGGAAGCGGTATTAGAATCGCAATTGCCGGAAGGTGCAGTGCGGTGTTTAGGTGGTGATCTTGATGACAACATTTACACTTACCGCGATATGGTGCCAATTCCATTAGTCAGTCGCGGGCATATTCGCTGCCAATTGCGCTTTGAAGGAATTGCTGCGCCGTTTATTGCCAGCGGTTCTGCGGTGCAATTAACGCTGCATGGTAGCGCAAAATATATTGAACATTTGCGCTAATGCGCAATTGGATTAAAAAATGATCACACTTGGAATTGATCGCATACTAGAAGAACCCACTCTGCGGCAGCAATTACGCGGACGGCGGCTGGCGTTATTAGGTCATTCAGCATCAATGACGCGCAGCGGGCAGCATAGTTTAGATGCGTTAATGGCATTCAACGACTTAAATATCGTTGCTGCTTTTGGCCCGCAACATGGAATGCGCGGCGATCAACAAGATAATATGCAGGAAACTCCAGATGCGTTTGATGCGCAGCATGGCATTCCCGTATACAGTCTTTATGGCACAGTGCGTTATCCAACACCTGCCATGCTTGATTGTTTTGATGTATTGCTGGTTGATTTACAAGATATTGGTACGCGCATTTATACCTATGTCACGACGCTGTGTTATTTCATTGAAGCGTGCGCCGCAAATCATAAAGCGTTATGGGTATTAGATCGCCCCAATCCTATTGGACGTCCATTAGAAGGCACGTTATTAGAGCCGGGTTGGGAAAGTTTTGTCGGGATTGGACCGTTGTTAATGCGACACGGTTTAACATTAGGTGAATTAGCGCAATGGTTTATTAATGAGCGTCAACTCAGCTTGGAATTCCAGGTGATTCAAATGCGCGAATACTTTCCTGCTGCCGCACCCGGATTTGGCTGGCCCATTCATCAATTGGCATGGGTGAATCCCAGCCCCAATGCTTCAAGTCTTAATATGGCGCGTTGTTTTCCCGGCACCGTATTACTTGAAGGCACTACTTTATCGGAAGGGCGCGGCACCACAACCGCTTTGGAGTTAGTTGGGGCACCTGATTTAGATATTGGGCGCATTATACGGCGTATGGAAAAAACTAACTGCGATTGGATGACTGGTGCTCTTATTCGTCCATGTTGGTTCAAACCAACATTTCATAAATATGCCAATCAATTATGTGCTGGCTTACAAATTCACACCGATTGCGCAGCCTATCAACATCATCACTTTAAGCCTTATCGTTTTATGGCGCTTTTTTTCAAAAGTGTGCGTCTTGAATATCCAGATTATCCATTGTGGCGCAACTTTCACTACGAATATGAAACCGAACGCTTGGCGATTGATTTATTGACTGGAAGTGCTTTTTTGCGCGAATGGGTTGATACCGATGACAGTGGCATTGGTGATTTAGAACAGCATCTTATTCGTGACGAACAACAGTGGGCTGCAATAAGTATCCCATTACATATTTATTAATTTTGTTTGTTAAAAATAGGCGCAACAGTTATGAAAGAACAACCTAACTTTTCAAAACGTCCGCTTAAAACATTACTGTTTTCTACTTTATATCCTAATAGCATTCGACCTAATCATGGCATCTTTGTTGAGACCCGCTTGCGTTATTTATTAGCTACACAAGAAGTAACCACACAAGTAATTGCACCAGTACCTTGGTTTCCGTTCAAACATCAGCAATTTGGTAATTGGAGTCAATTTGCGCAAATACCGCATTATGAAGTGCATCACGGAATTGAAGTTTGGCATCCTCGCTATGTATTACCACCAAAAATTGGTATGAATATCGCGCCATTTACGCTGGCATTGAGTGCGCGGCGCACAGTTGCTCATCTCATTCGCAGCGGGTTTGATTTTGATGTCATTGACGCGCACTATTATTATCCTGATGGTGTTGCAGCAGCGTTATTGGCGAAATGGTTTAATAAGCCGTTGTTTATCACTGCTCGCGGCACCGATCTCAATTTAATTCCGCGTTATGCAATTCCGCGCCGTTTAATTCAGTGGGCTGAACAACGCGCAACGGGTTCAATTGGCGTGTGCAAGGCACTCATGGATACGCTTGTTCAACTGGGTGGCGATGCGCATAAAACCCATGTTTTACGCAACGGTGTTGACCTTGAGCGGTTTACGCCACAAAATCAATTGGAATCACGTTTGCGATTGGATATTCCAGTAAGTCAGATTTTGTTGTCGGTGGGTAATCTTATTGAATTAAAGGGTCATCATCTTGCGATTGAAGCATTAAAGCAATTACCAGAAGCAACATTAGTGATTATTGGGGATGGTGTTGAGCGTGAAAAGTTACAGCAACAAGCTGCACAGCTTGCAGTCATCAATCGTGTTATTTTTGCGGGGGCGCGTCCGCAAACAGAATTGAAAGAGTGGTATAGCGCAGCGGATATATTGCTACTATGTTCTAGCCGCGAAGGTTGGGCAAATGTATTACTTGAAGCAATGGCATGTGGAACGCCAGTGGTCGCAACGGCTGTTGGCGGAACACCAGAAGTTGTACAATCGCCTATTGCTGGGCGCATTATTCATGAAAGAACGGCTGCGGCACTTGTTGAGGGTATTCAATCGTTAAGCAGAAATTATCCTGATCGGGCAGCAGTGAGAAAATACGCAGAACAATTTGATTGGGAAATGACAACGCAGGGGCAGATTGCGTTATTTCGGTCGGTGTGTAAGTGAATACTAAATCTAAGGTTTAATTATGCGTGATCTTTTGCTTGTAGCAATTATTGGTGTGCTTGCAATAATGGCGTTAGGACGACCATGGATTGGCATCATGCTGTGGAATTGGCTCAGTATTATGAATCCGCACCGTTATACCTATGGTTTTGCAGCAACTGCACCGGTTGCGATGATTGCGGGTCTTTTTACGTTAGTTGGTTTTTTATTTACTAAAGAAAAAGAATCACCGTTTAAAGGCGCACCAGTTTGGTGGTTGTTAATTTTTGTGATATGGATGACAATTTCGTGGCTTGTTGGCTATGATCCTGAAGGTGACTTTGATTTATGGAATCGCTCTTTTAAGATATTTTTAATGGTTTTTATTGCACTTGCCGTACTGAATAACAAATATCACATCATGGCATTCGTATGGATAACAGCGGGATCACTCGCTATTCTCGGCGCTAAAGGTGGTTTGTTTACGGTTTTAACTGGAGGGAGTTATCGCGTTTGGGGACCTGAAGGCAGCTTTATCGAGGGTAACAATGAAATGGCTTTGGCACTAGTAACAATCATTCCATTCGTACATTTTTTACAACTTCAGCTTAAACATGGTTGGCAGCGTCATTTGATGAGTGGTGTAATGTTTTTCTGTGCGGCAGCAGCATTGGGCAGTCATTCACGAGGCGCTCTTCTTGCACTCGTTGCAATGCTCGCAATTTTTTGGTGGCGTAGCAGTAAAAAAGGATCAATGGGTGTATTAATTGTTGTTGCCATGCTTGCATTGCTGCCGATGATGCCGGAAGAATGGTGGTCGCGTATGGAAACTATCGAGACTTATGAAGAAGATGCTTCAGCAAATCAGCGTATCAATGCTTGGACAGTTGCCATAGGTGTTGCGAATGAAAATCTTTCGGGTGCTGGGATGGGTTATGCCTACCAAGAATTTTTTTCACAATATGGCGTGTATGACAATCAACCAAGAGCCGCGCATAGCATTTATTTTCAAATTCTTGGAAATCACGGATATGTAGGTCTTATTATTTTTTCAATACTTTGGATTTCAACTTATTTTTCTGGCGATTGGCTTAGAAAGCATACAAAAAAAGTCCCTGAAGCTAAATGGGCTGGTGATTTAGGAGCAATGATTCAAGTTGGACTCGTTGGTTATCTTGTCGGAGGTGCGTTTTTAAGTTTAGCCTATTTTGATTTGCCTTATAATATGATGATTATAGCAGTATTAGCAAAAAAGTGGGTGGAAACTAAAGGTTGGGAACGCGATCCAAAGGTTCCTTTCCTTGAATATGCCGGCTTTTCAAAAGCCAAGAAAACCAAACTGACATAGTTGAGGGATTAAGTATGCGTGCTTATGTAATCAGTCTGGAAAAAAGACCGGATCGCTGGTCTGCTTTTATGAAACACATGCACAGCCATCAATTAAATCGTATATTTGAGTTAACATTGGTTCATGGTGTGGATGGAGAAAAGCTTAATTTAGACAGTTTGCGACATCGTGTTTCTCCACAAAATCTCGCCCAGATTGACCATCTACGCGGGCACCTTGGTTGTAATCTCAGTCATCTTGAATGTTGGCATCAGATCGCTAACGATAAAGAAATAGCGGTTGTATTTGAAGATGATGCAAGGCTTCTTGATGGGATTGACGCAAAAATGGTTCAAGTGGCACTAAACGGTTTGCCAAAAGACGCTGATTTAGTATGGCTCAACGATTATAACTTTTGGGCAAGAGAAAGCGTTAAAGTTAAAGTATTTCGCAAACTGTCTCATCTTCTTGATAATCGCTTGTCTCGTCGTTCTGTGTCATTTACGCAGATGCCAGACGTTCTAACAACAGCAGAAGCCTATATCATCACACAAAATTTTGCCCAGAAACTTTACGACGGAATTAGTAACACTCTGGGCGCTAATGATCGACAAATGCAGTTATTTATTCACAAACTTCCGCAATCAAACTATAAAATTTATCAGTCTAATCCTGCTCTGTTTACTCAAGCTGATCGCACTGATTCCGCAACGCTTATAAAAACTAAGACGCTGAAACTAATCGAGTAGCTTATGAAAATACTCAATAGTTTTAATCAGCCCTTCTTTAAGTTGCACTTTTGGTTCCCAACCCAGAGCTTGCTGCGCCAAAGAAATATCAGGTTTACGTTGGGTAGGGTCATCGCTGGGCAAAGACTCAAAAATGAGTTCTGACGAAGAATTTGTTAAAGCAATTACTTGCTGGGCAAGCTCAAGAATAGAGAACTCACATGGATTGCCCAAGTTCAGTGGTCCAGTAACCGTGTCACCAGTTCTCATAAATCGCACGAACGCTTCGACTAAATCGTCAATGTAGCAAAAAGATCGGGTTTGGTTTCCAGCACCATAAATTGTGATTGGCTTATTTTGCAGTGCCTGAACGATAAAATTTGAAACAACTCTTCCATCATGTGGATGCATGTTGGGACCGTAAGTATTAAATATCCGCCCCACCTTGATCGGGAGATTATGTTGCCGACGGTAATCAAAAAATAAAGTCTCAGCGCAACGTTTACCCTCGTCGTAACAGGAACGTATCCCAATGGGGTTGACATTACCCCAATAATCTTCAGTTTGTGGGTGAACTTTGGGATCGCCATAAACTTCACTGGTCGAAGCCTGAAAAATTTTAATTTTAAGGCGCTTCGCCAACCCCAGCATATTAATCGCCCCGTGAACGCTGGTTTTGGTGGTTTGCACAGGATCGAACTGATAATGGATTGGAGAAGCAGGGCAGGCTAGGTTATAGATTTCATCAACTTCAATATAAAACGGAAATGTAACGTCATGGCGAATCAACTCAAAAAACGGGTTGTCCAAAAGATCCACAATGTTACTTTTATTTCCAGTATAAAAGTTATCTACGCAGATCACATCATGCCCTTCCGCGAGTAACCGTCGGCACAAATGGGATCCGATAAAACCAGCGCCGCCAGTCACTAAAGTACGTTTTTGAATATGAAAATCTTTGAGAGACATAGTGTACTCACCGAAGTTTGGATTAAAAAGTAGTTGTTAAAACCGCATTTGCAGCAAAGGTAAGGCGTTTCCATAAGCTCATTAACAAATAAGCCCAAGGTAAATACCAAAATGGCTTATGCTGGATGGAACTTAAAAACGACATGACAGCAATCATGGGATCACCTGATTTGAAATGGAGAAACCCAAACCCAAATCGCATGGTTGCAAAGCGGTTTCTAAGCTCTCCAACATTATTTTTATGCCCATCTGGACTCGCTACCCCCCAAAGTATAATCGCTTTTTTAAGAATTTCATACTCGTAGTGAACTTTTGTCGGTGTACGAGCGACACTTTGTGGGAGAATTCGATAAAGTACCAAAGATGATTTTAGTTTATGTATTTCAGTAATGCGAGATGTTCTAAGCCAATAGTTATAATCATCGCCATTCCACAAACTAGGGTCAAAAAATCCCACTTTATCTATAGTGCTTTTGCGAAACATAACTGAACTGGTAAGGCAGATACAGTCAAGCAACAATTTATGGTAAATCCACCCAGATTTATCAGGGTCAGTCTCTTGAGTGTGATCCTCACGACCAAAACCGAAAGGCATAACAAAAATTCCATCGTTATTCGGTGCCCAAACATGCCAATGACAGTAAACCATTCCCACACTTGAATGCTGATTTAAATACGTTATTTGACTGCTAACTTTGTTCGATGCCCAAAGGTCATCAGAATCACAGAAAGCAATAAATTCTCCACACGCTGCGCGTATTCCTGCATTTCGTGCCCCCGGCGCTCCAGCGTTATTTTGATCGATTAAAACAATTTTTTTTCCATAACTTTTGAGAAGTTCCAGCGTATCGTCTTTCGATCCGTCATTGACTACAATGATCTCGATATTAGGGTAATCTTGGTTAAACAAACTGGATAAAGTTTCTGGTATGTATTTCGTGCAATTATAAGCTGGCACGATGACGGAAACTAATGGAATTTGATTCATTATTTTTTATCCACAAACGGAACAGAAAAAGTGTAGTATCTAATACAGATTAGCTTTCTTTTGCGAACGCTTCTCTACCCATTCCGCATAGCGGCGTGGTGTCAGTTGCGCTAACCAGCAACTTGTAATGGTGCCAACATGACGCCAAATTCGTAGTTCACGATAAAAAAATTCGGGTTCCCCGCTTTGCAAAAAATGCAGCGCCAAATAAATAACATCTGCTGCGATTTGACGGTAAATCCAGCGTGGCACTCCAAATAAGGTTGCAAGATTTAAGTTTGATTCCGAAGTATGACTGATGCCGGCTTTAAATGACCAACGTCTGAAATAACGCTTGGTCAGTATCTCGACGGCGACTGGGGTATGCACCACGAGCGTGGGGTCATAAATCACATGCGCACCCGCCCGCCGACAGCGCATCCCGAATTCATAATCCATGTGCCGAAAATGGCTTTCAGAAAACAGACCGACCCGATCAAATAATTGGCGGCGGGCAATCAAATTCGTACCGGCGGGCGCGTAGTCAACGGGGGGCGGATCGAGCTGGCGCTCGCCGCCGATATCCACACCCGCAACAATTGCTGACATTTTCGAATCAAACCAACCTGGTTGCCCGCTCTCCGGCCACAGAACCAGCGTTTTTCCGCCCACCAAATCGATGCGTTCATCTTGAAAAATCTGCGCAATGCGTCGCAGCCAGTTTGGCGAAAAAGTCACGTCGTCATCTGAAAACGCCAGCACGGAAGACTGAGCCAACCGGATACCTGTATTCAACGCAAATTGCTTACCCTGACGCGGCTCGAAGGCATACCGTAGCGTCCCCAACGACCAGTCCGCCGCAGCTTTTTCCACCACATTTTGCGTAGCGTTAGACGAGTTGTTATCGACCACGATGATGTCGATGTCCAATGACTCGCAACCCAACTGCCCGCGCAACGACTCCAGAGTCACGCGCAACAGCTCAGCGCGGTTCCAAGTGCAAAGAATGACGGTAATAGAAATGTGAGAACTCATCGGCGCTGCCCGCCCGCTTGCGCGAAAACCTGTCGATACACCGCCAGATGCTTTACGAAACAGGCAGACCAACTAAATTGCTGCGCCCACTGTTGTGCTGCTTCTGCCTTTTTCTGCCTGTGTTCGCCCATCGCCAGCACATCGGTGACCGCAGCAAGCCAAGCGTCTAGGTCATTTGGCGGCAGCACCACAGCCAGTGGACCGATTAACTCGCGCAAACTGCCCAGCGCACTAAACAGCACCGGAACGCCGGATGCTTGAGCTTCTAACGCGGGAAAACCGAAGCCTTCATAAAGCGTTGGATAAAGAACTGCAGTTGCGCCGCGATAAAGCGCACGGAGTTCAGCGTCGGACAAAAAATTAGCAAAGCATACTTTTCCTTGTAATTCAGCGGGCAAATCTGCTTGAGCCTGTTGCCTTGCCTCCGCACTAAAGCCACAAGCAACCAATTTTAAGGAAGGGTGATGGGAATGCGCGATCACCTGCAACGCCCAGCTAAAGCGTTTTCGCGCCATTGAACCGCCTAAATAGAGGAGATATGGTGCCTGCGCGAGAGCTGTTTGAATATCTGTCGGCAAAGGCGTAGAGACATTTTCAGTGAAATACTCAGAAGCAATGCCGTGATAAATCGTAGTCAATTTAGAAGCGAAAGACGGCCAACGCGCAAGAATATCATGGCGCGATGATTCGCTAATCGTAATAATCGCCGCGCATTTTGCGAGTGCTGCTGGCAAGATTTTATTCAGATAAACCGTATTGTCCGATGATTGCGGTTCATCCCACATAATCGTGTCATGCAGCGTCACAACTGTCGGTTTAGGTTGCCATAGCGGGAGTGAATTTTCAGTGCAATGCAATAAATCGACTTGGTGTTTGAGAGCTTGCCACGGCAGTCCGATCTGTTCCCACAAATGAAAACGATCTCCGCGAAAATTAAACACAGCACGTTCAACCTGCGCCGTTTCAGGCACGATTAAAGGAATACTCGGATTATTTGCGAATGCACACCAACGCAAATCTGATTCAGTAGCAGATTGCTGAAGCAGTTCAAACACATATTTACCCATGCCCCGAATGTGCTGGGTATTAAGACAAGTGGCGACAAGACCAATGTTTATTGTCATTTAAGACCGCTCTGAACGTAAATCTTAAAAGATGATTAAGAGGAGGGAGTCATAATAATTTCTGCTGGCATCACAGTGACTTTTTGCCGCCCACCACCGAGCCACCAAGAAACCTCACCAAAAGTACTGCCATTTGGAAAAATTAAGTGTTCACCCTTTGACAATAAGTAAAGATCGGCAGTTGCATCGATCATTGAACGGTAATTTTTGTTAGGAAGTTCAAGGATACGATTCGGCAACGCATCATAAAAGAAATTGGAAATTGATCGATCCATTGTCGAAATAAAGAATCGCGTATTACTTGGAAATATACGCATGTGTTCGACAATTGATTCTAGTTTGGGGACGTTTGGATGGTCTTTCGGATCAGTCGTATTGCGAACCTGAACGCATACATCATTGTGGGTTAATTGCATTTCTATAATGCGTTTTTGAACTGCATCTGAAGGTTTCAGCATTGCAAAAAATGCGAGATAACGGTCAAGATATTTTTGCGGCGTTCGTTCAAAACAAAAATCAATTGCAGGAAATGTCTTTCCCCAGCGCGTAATTAAAAATTCATCGGATAAGTCATCATCAATATCAAAGCGCCAATATGCTCGCTCACGAAATGTTTTCTTTTCAGGATGTGTGATGATCGGCGGGAGAAACCCGTTTAGAGGCATCGAGTACTCTTTGAAGTTTTTAACACCATCAATGTGGATAATGTCTGACAATCGGCAGTTCACCCAACCACGCTGATTCCAGAGGAGGGTAACATCGTCTAATCCATAATTAGCATGATATGAGGCTAGTAACTTTAGTCGATTGCCAAGACCCATATAGTTGATATTGATAATAATAAACTTTTTATTCAATACAGGAAAAAGGCGATGCCAGATTCTGCGTAATCGGTTTTCACTGATGATTTTCATTTTATCATGATCCTAATACACGAAATTGTTTAAATAAAGGATCGTTTATTAAAGGATGCTTAAGAATAAATAAGGTTACAAACCAACACAAAAGACATGCTGCAGTGGCAGTTATCAGTACAGGATAACCCACTGGAACGTCACGATCAAAACCTGCATGAATAGATAAAATAATAGGTAAGGTCAGGGCAAAAAGCGTTACCTTTGCGCTCAACCAGAGATTTGATAACAGACTTTGGTAGTTATTTGGAATACAACGTGCCTTAAATGTGTATAGTAACAGTGGATGAATCGTAAAAGCAACTAAATAAGCTACTGCACAAGCGAATAATGATTTATAAATAACTGCGCTACCAACAACAAGCAAGGCGCGTAACGGTTGAAAAATCAGTTCTGATTTAGTAACTAAATCAATTCGACCAGTTGCCATAATTGCACTTAAAACTAAGCTCGATGTCACCACAACAGCTCCCGCCAAACAGAATATAGGAACAAGTGGTGCTGCTTCATCCCATTGTGATCCAAATAACAAACGTAAGAGTTCCAGTGCATACAACGCGGTGAACCCATAAAATGGCCAAGCAATAACAGTCACTACGGTTACGCTTTTAATGTAATTTTCTTCAAGTGATTCACCATCACGATGCGCCTTAGCAAAGGCAGGAAAAGCAACACCTTTAACCGCCGTCATCACATCTCGATGAAACAGATTCATCAATCCTTGAGCACGGCTGTACATAGCTACGGGAGCAAAGCCAAGAATTTTACCCAAAGCGAGATCGTTAATATCCATTGCAATGGTGGTAACAATTCCCGCAAGTGTATTTTGCCCACCAAAGTTCAAAATGACATGCCATTCAGAAAAACTAGGCAGCAACAACTGCCGTTTGCTTCTCACAAGCCAAGCAGTAATGCCAGTAGCGATATTCGTAGCGACTGCACCAACCGCTATACTATTTGCACCAAATCCTGCATACGCCAAGCTAACGGTGACACAAAAACCAACAAATGCTGCGAGTAGTGAAACAACCATGATTTGCTTGAAAGCCATATCGCGTCGCAATAACGATAGCGAAATCGTACAAAATGGCATCACCAAAAAGTTTAACGAACTAATACGCATGGTCTGCGCAATTCGCATGTCGTTATAAAATTGAGCAACTGATGGTGCAACAAAAAAAGTAACAAAAAATAAAACAACACCAATAACTAATGTAAATCCAAAGGCGGTGCGGATATGCGCTTCAGTGAGATTTTTCTCTTGGATAAGATAATTACCCACCCCAAAATCCCGTAAAACTTGAGCAATACCAATCACGGCAAGACTGACTGAATAAAGACCAATTTCTTCTGGAGTTAATAAACGAGCAAGTAAGATATTTGACAGCAGGGAAATAACAATAAGCAAATAACGCTCAATAAGGGAAAGCGCTAAAGCACGGCGAACGCTCGTCATCGTTCTAACCAACAGTTATCATTGCTCATTATTGTCACATCGGTTATCAACATGTCTTCATCTTTACTGCGTTTTGCAACCCATTTGTTATCGCCCGCCGGAATACGCGGACGCTTAACTATTCTAATCTACCATCGCGTTCTCGCTGCACCAGACCCGCTGCAACCCGACATTCCTGACGTGATTGCGTTCGATCAACAACTCAGGTGGCTCGCCCCGCTGTTTCATGTGTTGCCATTAAATAAAGCACTTGAAAAACTCAAAAATGGCACTCTGCCAGCACGCACCGCGTGTATTACTTTTGATGATGGTTATGCCGACAACCTCATTCAGGCGTTACCCGTATTGCAGCGCCATTCTATGCCTGCCACCTGTTTTATTGCGACCGATTATCTCGACGGCGGGCGCATGTTTAATGATACCGTCATTGAAGCGGTGCGCCGTGCCCCCGCAACCCACTACGATTTGTGTGATCTTAGTCTCAATTCCGTCGATTTAACATCATTAAATAAGCGGCAGCAAGCAATTGCTAACCTCTTGTCGCAGCTCAAATATCTTCCACAACCCGCCCGCACAACCCGCGTTGCCGCCCTCGCAGCGCGGCTGACTTCCGAACCGCTGCCGGATCATTTGATGCTCACCAGCGCCCAATTGCGCACTCTGCACCGCAGCGGCATGGACATCGGAGCGCACACCGCCAGCCATCCCATTCTCGCCACGCTCACCGCCGCTGACGCTAAAGCTGACATTGCGCGGGGCAAAACGCGGCTGGAGCACTTGCTGGACACTGACATCCCGCTGTTTGCCTATCCGAATGGCAAACCCGGCAGCGATTACACCCAGCGCGATGTTGATACCGTGCGCGAGTTGGGATTTGCCGGTGCCGTGTCAACCGCTTGGGGTGCCGCAACCGCCGACTGCGATTCGTATCAATTGCCGCGTTTCTCGCCTTGGGCGCACCAGCAACTGCGCTTTCAATGGCAACTGCTGCGCAATTTGCGCCACCCCGTCGCGCCATAACCATCACATCATCACCACCAGCCGCACCGCATCCAATCGCACCTCCGCTCGCGTCAATGCCAGCGTGAGCTGCGCCCGGCGGTGCTGCAATCGCCCAATTTCATCCGCCCGCACCGTCGGATTGACCAGCGCCAGCGTCGTCAACCGCTCCACCTCCGCGCCGAGCTGCGTATGCAGCTCGGTCTGCGCCGTCGCGGTCAACGCGCCCAGCGCCGCGTGCGCCAGCCGTTCGCCCTGCTCAAACAGCGGCAGCAAACGACTGCGCTGCGAGGTGATGACCGTCTCCACCAATTCCGCGTTATGACTCAGGCACTCGCCATCCAGCGCATCTGGCGCAAACTCCGCCGTCACTTCCTCACCCGCTGCATTGAGCACCAGTCGCACCACCGTCGGCGGTAAAAAGCGCCCAACGTGCAATGCTGGCGGCGCGAGACATTCCACGATGTAGAGCAATTCCAGCAACAGCGTCGGTTGTCCAAAGCGCCCGTTGCGCACCAAAGTGATTGCCGCTGCGCCGAGATCGGAGGCGGTCAGCAATTCCATCGCCTCGCGCACCATCGGATGTTCCCACGTCAAAAAGGCGTGGTCTTCATGCGCCAGCGCCGCTGCGCGGATAAACGTTGCTGTCAATCCATCTTCTGGCAACTGCGGGAAGCTGTCGTGCAGCATTTCCGTGCCGGGGCGCACCACCACCGCGCTGCCGCTGCCGTCTTCAAAATCGACTCCAAACGCATCCCAAAACTGCTGCATATACGCCGCCACTTCGCCGCTGGCGTCGCGTTCTTCCAACGCTGCGATCAGCGCGGCGGCGCGTTGCGGATGATGCGAATGCAGCTCCAGCAGGCGATCACGTCCGGCGGCGAGTTCAGCGTTGAGTTGCGCCGTCAATCGTTGCGCCTCCGCAATCAGCCCATCGGTCAGACTTGGATCAGCGAGTGCTGCGAGCAATTGCGGTTTGAGCTGCGCATAAACGCCGGCGGCGGCGGGACAAATCGCGTTAAACGCACTCAACCCTTCGGCGTACCAGCGGAACAGCACAGCGTCAGCGGTGCCGACGCGATACGGAACGTGCAGACGGATGGTTTCGGTTTGTCCAATGCGATCAAGGCGACCGATCCGCTGTTCCAACACATCTGGCTCCAGCGGCAAATCAAACAGCACAAGGTGATGAACGAATTGGAAATTCCGCCCTTCGCTGCCGATTTCTGAGCACAGCAAAATCTGGGTGCCATCCTCAACGGCGGCGAAATATGCCGCAGCGCGATCCCGCTCAACGATGTCCATGTGCTCGTGAAAAACGGCGGCATGAATGCCAGCGCGTTGGCGCAGCGCTTCGCGTAGTTCCAACACGGTCTGCGCGTGAGCGCAAATCAGCAGCACCTTCGCCGGGCGCAGCTCGCGCAGCGTCGTAATTAGCCAATTGAGGCGCGGATCAGTGTCAAATGACGCTGGCGCGGCGGCGTCAGATGCAGTGAGCGCCGGCAGCGGATACGCCAGCAATTGGCGTTCGGGGAAGCCGTGAATCGCAGCGCGAGTGTTGCGAAATAACACGCGCCCGGTGCCGTGACGATCCAGCAGTCGCGCAATCACGCTGGCGCGGGGCAGTTGTGCGCTGTCATCCAGCAGCGTTTGCAGCAAGGTTTGATCTGCCGCCGTCAGCGGTTGGTCGTCCAATAAGCGCGTCGCCAACTGCGCAACTGGTGCATAACCCGCTGTTTCCGCTTCAAATGCCGCTAAATCGTGAAACCGCGCCGGATCAAGCAACCGCAGCCGACCGAAATGCCCGGCGCGTCCGAGCTGTTCTGGTGTCGCCGTCAACAGCAACACGCTGGGCGTGCGTTCTGCCAACGCCGCAATCAAGGCATATTCGGCGCTGACGGCAGTGGGCGACCAGCCGAGGTGATGCGCTTCATCAACCACCAGCACATCCCACTGTCCGGCGAGCGCAGCGCGTTGAATCGCCGGGCTGGCGAGCAACACGTCCAAACTGCACAACACCTGCTGCTCGTCTTGAAACGGATTGCCGCCAAAAGTTAAATCGACGCGCTCATCGTCAAATAACGCAAAGCGCAAATTAAAACGGCGGCGCAATTCCACCAGCCACTGATGCAGCAGTGGTTCCGGCGTCACGATCAACACGCGCTGCGCCTGTCCGGTCAACAGCAGCCGCTGCAAAATCAAGCCAGCTTCAATGGTTTTACCCAGCCCGACTTCATCCGCCAACAGCACTCGCGGCGCTTCACGTCCCGCCACTTCCGCCGCTACGCTCAATTGATGCGGAATCAACGCGACACGCGCTCCGAGCAGCCCCAGCGTTGGCGACTGCGCCTCGCGCATTCCCTGCAACCACGTCTGATGCCGCAGCCGCAACCAGTGCGCGGCATCCACCCGCCCCGCCAGCAGCCGCTGCTGCGGACGATTGAGCTGCAAGCGATCATCAAGCGCCGTTTCCGGCACCGCGCAGGTTTGCCCATCCAGCGTTTCACACTCGTAGGTGATGAGACCGGCGCTGGCGCGGCTGCCAATCACCCGCAACGACTGCCCGCTGCGGTCGCGGATGCGCTCGCCGACGTGCAATTCCACCCGCGCCAGCGGCGCTTGTGCCATCGCATACAGGCGCGTTTCACCGCTGGCGGGAAAAGCAATGCGCACATGTCGCCCTTCCACCGCTTCCACCACACCCAAACCGAGTTCGCTTTGGGTCGTACTCAACCACCGTTGTCCGGGAATAAATGCGTTCATTACCTTATTTCATTCGCCAATGGGTTATTTAATCAAAATCAAATGCAGTTTTTTGAGTTGTCAATTGTCAGCGACAACCGTGTTTTTTACTGACAACTCAAATTAACGTGAATCAACCGCCGCCGGAATAGGTGCCAGCAACCGCGCTTCAAAATCCGTCAACACGCTAAATTCCACCCGCCGCGACGCCGCCGGCAGCTCGCGCCCCGCCGCATCTCGAATCAGCCGCGAAGATGACAACCCCACCGCCGCGATGCGCTGTCGAAACCACTGCTCCGCCTGCAACGGCTCCAAACCGTAGGCAAAACGCAACACCGCCTGCGTGCGCTGTTGACTCAATTCCATGTTGGCAAAGTACGCCTCCACCGCGCTACTGCCGAGATTCCACTCGCTCGACGTGTGTCCTTCAATGCGAATTTCCCGAATCACGTCCTGAAATCGGCGCAACTGCGCGACGTAACGCGGTAAGAAATCCCGCAGGATCGCTTCAAATTCCGGCTTAATCCGCGCCGAATTGCGATCAAACAACACATCTGGCTCTCGAAAGCGCAGCGTCAACGTCGTTTGATCAAACTCCGCATTCCAGCGCCGCAAATCCGCTTGAAACTCCTGCTCCAATGCCTGATAAATCGCCCGCCGCGCCTCCACTGCCGTCATGCGTACTTCTGCGACAACTGCATGATTTTGTTTAATTTGCAACATATACAGCAGCGCCAAAAATAGAAAAATCATCATCAGCGAAGACATCAAATCCGATAATGCGATCCAGTGAAATTCATCCTCTGGCGACGCGGACGGGCGGCGCGATGGCGCAGTCATAGCGGATTCCCCGTGGTCAGTTCAGACGGGCGCGTGCCGCTGAGACGTTGCTGCGCGGTCAGCGCCGAAATCACCGCCGTTTCAATGCTATCGAGCATCTGTTTCAGCCGCTGATCCACCGCCGGAAACGCCGCATCTGCGCGGTCGCGCAATTGGGCAATGCTGGACAGCAACGCTTCCAACGCGATGCTTTCACGCCGCAGCTCGCTCATCGTGTGATGTTGATCTTCGATATAACGCGAGATGTGCCGCGTTTGTTCCGTGAGCGCGTGCAAACTGGCTTCCGACTGGGTGACGCCGCTGAGAGCGTGATCCAATTGCTGCCCGAGCGTTTCCAAATGCTGCCGATAGTGTTCCTGCCATTGCAGCAACTTCTCCACCGCTGCATCCAGCCGCCGGAAATTTTCACCAAATTGCGCACCAAGATTGGTGTTGAAATCGCGGATCACTGCCTCGAGCGCGACGATGAGCTGGCGCGATCCGACTTCACTCAATTGTTGGGCAAATTGTTGAAATGCCGCCAATTGTTGCGCGTGGTGCTGCTCGAGCGTTTGCACCAGATGGGCGTCGAGTTGCGCGATTTGCTCCACCATTTGCTGCGTCGCCGCCAACTGCGCATCCGCCATCATCACTTGATGTTGCAGCACCAGCGCCGGGGTCAATTCTTCCGGCAGCAGCGTGCCAATTGGACTGCCGGCGGGTGCCGCAGATGCCGCGCCGCTGCGTTCTGGCCCCAACACCAGCGTCAAACGCAAAATCACCGCTAAAAAAATGCCGGTGATACTGGTGATAAACGCCATTTTCAGCCCGTTGAGCAGCAGCGGAATACTGGCCTCAATGTTGTTCACGTCAAAATGCAGCAATCCGGTCGAAATACCGAGAAAGGTGCCGAGAATGCCAAAGGTGGTCAGCAGCGTGGGGGCGTGATGATAAAAGGCTTCTGCTCGCCGTAATGCGATCAAAATCAAAGCACTGATGAATATGCCAAACAATAAAACGGAGAAGCCGCCGATGACGAGCAGTGCGTCATCAAAGCGTCCCAAGGTGGCGAGCAAACCATTGGCAATTGAGTCAAGCATGAAAATGACCTGCGGTAAGATGGCGACATCAGCGCGTAAAGTGGCGAATCACGGTAACGCCGCTTGAATAAAATCGAGAGCACACTACAATACGCGATCTTTAGCGCCCTTAGCTCAGTTGGTAGAGCATCTGACTTTTAATTAGGTGGTCGCGCGTTCGAGTCGCGCAGGGCGCACCAAATCAAATATACATTCAAGCGGTTAGCGATCATGCGCAGCCGCTTTTTTTGTGCCCAATGCGGTTGATTGTGCGGTCGCCGCCCGCAGCGCCACCGCCACACACAAGCGCCCCGGCTGCGGCACCGTCAACGTCAACTGCCCACCGTGCGCCGTGATAATTCGCTGCGAGATCGCCATCCCCAGCCCCGTGCCCAGCGGTTTCGTCGTGAACCAAGGCTCCAAAATGTTCTCCACCTCGGACGCCGCCAGCTCCAAACCGTCATTGCTGAGGCGCAATAACGCGCTGTCAGCAACGCGGCTCACCTCAATTTCCAGCACCCCAACTGCCGCCGTCTCCAGCGCATTGCGCAGCAAATTATCCAGCACCTGCCGCAATAAATCGGGATCGCCATTGATCCAAGTGTGCGGCTGCAACCGCACATGCAGCGCCGTTGCTTGCAGCTCAATTTGATGCTGATACAAGCTCACCTGTTCACGCACCACCACGTCCAGCGCCAGCCGCTGCACCTGCGGACGCAACGGACGGGCGTAATCAAGCAATCCGGTCACCGTTTTATTGGTGCGTTCCACCGCCGCCAGCACGATCTCCAACAAGCGCCGATGTTCTGGCTGCAATCCATCGGCTTCCCATTGCAGCCGCTGCAAACCCATCGCCATCGCATTGAGCGGATTGCGGATTTCGTGCGCAATCGCCGCCGCCGCCCGTCCCAAACTCGCCTCCTCGCGCTGGCGCGACAACTGCCGCTCATACGCCAACCGCTGCCGCTCGTGTCCGCGTTGATGGCGATATAACAACCAGCCACCCACGCCCGCCGCGCTGCCCAGCGCCAGCATGAATCCCAGAAATTGCCACCACAGCCGCCGTCGCATCGTCAACAAAGAGCCGGCATCTAAATCAAGCATCAGCTCGGTTCCCGCGACGGCAGCGACGGCGTGAGCAACCGTCCGCCCGTCCGCCAATTGCCGCATCGTGATCGGCGGCAGTGGCGCTGGCGGAATGGTCAGCGCCCGCGGGGTGCCTGCCAATTGCACCTTGACCACGCCCGGCAATTGCGCCACTGCCGCCAACGCACTGGGCAACCCAATTGCCGCCTCCAATGCTTCCGTGTGGCGGCTATCCAAACCCACCAACACGCAGCCTGGTGGTGCCGCTACGCCAAACACAATCGTATGCACCTCCGGCAGACGAATGAGTTGCTCTAAACGCTGACAATCCAGCGGTGCTGACGGTTGCCACCCCGGCGGGCCCTGCACGACATCTTCCGCCCGAATCAGATGAATCACTGACAATCCCGCCTCCTCCGCAAAGGCGGTCAACTCATCCGCCCGAAAAGGCGCAACGCCGTCCAAATACATGACAAAGCGGGCGGAATTGCCGAGAAAGCGCGTCAAAATATCCGCCAGCACCTGTTCCGCCAACACCGCGCCCTGCGTGTGTAACAGCACCGCATCCGTCAACAGCCGCGCTCGCGTGCTGGCATCCTCCAAAAACACCTGCTGTGCTTGGCGGGTTTGCACGAAAAACCAACTCACAACCAGCGCAAACAGCAGCCCAAAAACCAACAGATGCCCCAGCCACAGTGACGGCACCCGCCGCTGCGTCGAAAAATCAACGTCCAACACGTCGTCCTCCCGGTGGGCGCGGCACGCCCCGCTGTAACCGCGCTCTCACGCCAGTACGATCCGTTGCCATCCCGCGCTCCAGCGGCATCAAACGTGCTCCCGCAGTTGTGCCCGCCGCACTTGGCCACAACCGCACCAAGCTGCCGGGCGCTAACTCCGGCGCCAGCGTCGTCGCCTCCAGCCTGATCTTCAGCACCGTTGGCGCGGTCGCCGCATCCGCATTGGGCACCGTCACCGTCACCTGCTCAGGTTCAATGGCGAGAATCCGCGCCAGCACCGGCTCCAATTCAGCAGCCATGGCGGGAGCCGTCGCCAACAGCAGCGCCAGCATCAGCATCAATCCACTCGGCGCAGCGCGGCACCTCAAAATGTCCACCCTAACCCGCAGCTCGTGATCTGTTGCTGGAAGCTGTGCTCATCTCGCGTTGAGGCGCTGTCCAGCCAATCAACGCGACAAAACCAAGTGCCTTGATCGCGTGATTGCCAACGCAGACGGCGCAGCACCACCACTCCGACTGCGTGTTGCTCATCCGTCCGCTCTTGCTGGCGCGGGGCACGGTCATACCGGAGCTGCGACCATTGCAAATTGAACGTCAGCGCCCACTGCGCCAGCGGTTCCCAGCGCATCTCCGCACCGATGCCGCGCTGCGCGTACCGCTCACTAATCACCGGCGAAGCGTTGCGAGCAGCAGTCAAAGTCAGCACTGAGGCGTGAGTGGGCGACCAATGATGACTCACATCCAGCGCCACACTGTTGCGCCAATCGGTGCGTTGTTGGTTGGTGGCAGAGCGCGGTGGTGGGGGCGGTGGCGCGGTGGCGGGTTGGCGCTGGCGCGTCATTTCTGACGCATTGCGCGGTTCAGAACCGGGACGACCTGCCCACAGTTCCGCTGCATGAAGATAAGCAAGCTGGCGCGTTTCACCCGTCACTGCCACCGCAGTACGCGCCGTGAGCGTGTGGTCATAACGCACCGTCGCCGCCAGCTCGTCACGTTCATCAGGCGGCACGAGGCTGTCACGATACGCCGCTGCCGCCAGCGCAACGGTCAGCAACCCCGCACCGTGCGCCAGCTCGCGCTCCCAATCGGTATGCAGCGTCAGGCGTGACAGCGCGTCAGTCGCTGCATAATCGCGGTACCAACCATCCAGCCCCACCGTCACAGTGGCAGAGGTCAAACGCAGGTGTTGGGCAGCATTCAATATCACATCGGCAAAATTAAGCGCGTGTGCTTTTGCAGTTTGCGCCGGATTAGAATCTTGACCGGTGCTGAATTCACCATTGAGATAAAATGTGTCATCAGCCGCCACCAGCGCATGATGTCCACTGCATAAAACAAATGCGCTGAATATAATGAGATAAGTCGCTGGTTTCATCATATAAAATAACCGATACGAAAGCGCCGCAGCTTGCATATTTAATTCAGTCAATCGACACCCTGCCTGCATTTAATATGCGCATAAAGCGGCGCTGCCATGAGGTGAATTATGGAGTACAAAATCCGTGCATCATTCATTGCCAACAGCGGTACCAGCCTGCCGTAAAGCAGACAAACTGTGCTAACGTGAACACCGTATTTTCACGCATTTGACCGCGCACTGCCGTCAATTCAATTTAATGTCGCCGCCCGTTTTCAAGGACTCGTCATGGAGCAGTCATTGTCATCCTCGCCCACTTCCCCCACTCCGCCGGGATTGCGTGTTCTCGTCGCCAGCAGCGAGGCGCACCCGCTGATTAAAACCGGCGGTTTGGCGGATGTTGCCGCCAGTTTACCGGCCGCGCTGCGCCAGTTGGGGTGCGATGCGCGGTTGATTATGCCCGGCTATCCTCGCGCCATGCGGCAATTACGCGCCGCGCAGCCCGTGTGCGAACTACAAATGCCCGGCTGCCGAGTGGCGGTGCGGATTCTCGCCGGGCTGCATCCCGATCACGATTTGCCGATTTATTTGGTTGATGCGCCGGAATCGTTCACCCGCGAAGGCAATCCGTATACCGATTTGAGCGGGCGCGATTGGGGCGATAACGCCGAACGCTTTTTGCTGTTTTGCCGCGTCGTGGCGCTGCTGGCGCAAGGATTACCGGCGCTCAAATGGCAGCCAGACGTGCTGCACGGCAACGATTGGCAAACCGGACTTGCCCCCGCGCTGTTGCAAGAGACGCCGCAGCGCCCGGCGACCGTGTTCACCATTCACAATCTCGCTTATCAAGGGCTGTTTGATCGCGCCACCTATGACCGGATCGGGCTGCCAGCGGCGTTGTGGACGCTGTCCGGGCTGGAGTTTCATCAACGCCTCTCGTTCATTAAAGGCGGGATCGTCTTCTCCGACCGCGTCAACACCGTCAGCCCCACTTATGCCGCCGAAGTCCGCACCCCGCGTTTTGGCTGCGGTTTAGATGGATTATTGCGGCAGATCGGCGGGCGGTTTAGCGGCATTCTCAACGGCATCGACTACGACGTGTGGAATCCCGCCAGCGATCCGCTCATCGCGCACCACTACGACCGCGACCAGTTCGCGCTCAAAGCAGACAATAAAATTGATTTACAACGTGATTTTGGCTTGCCGCGCAACGAAGATGCCTTCGTCATCGGCTACATCGGGCGCTTGGTGGAACAAAAAGGCGTCGATTTAATTCTGGCGATTTTGCCGGAAGTGCTGCGCGATCCGCGCATTCAAGTGATGATCGTCGCCGCCGGTGAACGCCCGATTGAACAGGCGCTGCGCGAGTTCGCCGCCCAATATCCGCGTCAAATGGGCGTGTTCATTGGCTATGACGAGGTGCGAGCGCACCGGATTGAAGCTGGCTGCGACGTGTTTTTAATGCCATCGCGGTTCGAGCCGTGCGGACTCAACCAGATTTACAGCCTGCGCTACGGCACCGTGCCCATCGTTCACCGCACCGGCGGGCTGGCAGACACCGTCGTCAACAGCACCCCGGAAACGCTGGCGCAAGGTCGCGCCACCGGATTTTTAGTGGATGAACTCCAGCCGCAGGCGTTGCTTGCCACCATCTGGCAAGCACTGCGGTTGTATCGGGAGGAGCCAGACGGCTGGCGGCGCTTGGCCACCACCGGCATGGCGCAGGATTTCAGTTGGGAAGCGAGTGCGCGGCAATATCTGCGCCTGTATGCCGACGCCAGCGCCGAGCGCCACAACCGTCTCCACGCCGCGTCAGCCTGAGCAACTCAAGCCATTTGGACAGGAATCGCGGCACTGGTGCGAGTGACGCGATTGTCTTCATCGAGATACACCAACGCCGGTTGGAAAATCTCCGCTTCAACCTCGGTCAAATTCACATACGCACAGATGATGATGCGATCACCGGGCGCGGCACGATGTGCGGCCGCGCCATTCACTGAAATCACCCGCGAACCGGCTTCAGCGCGAATGGCATAAGTGGTCAAGCGTGCGCCATTTGTGACGTTATAAATCTGGATTTGTTCATATTCCCGAATGCCCGCCAGCGCGAGCAATTCATCATCAATTGCGCACGATCCCTCATAATTCACTTCGGAATGTGTCACGCAGGCCCGATGCAGCTTGCACTTTAGCAGCGTTAAATACATCTCTCATTCATCTCCATTAAAAGCCGCTCGAACCTGAATTAAAAAACCACGTTTCTTTTATTCACTTCTACTCGGTGCGCAGTTTAGCGCAGTCGATGTTGCAATGCAGCATCAGCGCGTCACCCGCACGTTATCAATCAAGCGCGTGCGCCCCAACTGCGCGGCAGCGAGCACCACCAAGTCTTCATCCGCTGCCGTGACCGGCGCAAGATCAGCCGCCCGTCGCACTGCCACATAATCTGGTTTGAAATCAGCCGCTTGTAGCGCCAGCACTGCCGCCTGCTCCACCGCCGCCACCGCTGCGCCGGATTGCAATGATTGCGCGGCGGTCGTCAACGTTTGATACAGCAGCGGGGCGCGGGCGCGTTCGGCGGGTGACAGATAACTGTTGCGCGAACTCAGCGCCAAGCCGTCGGCTTCGCGCACCGTCGGCAGCCCGATGATTTCCAGCGGCAGATTTAAGTCGCGCACAAAGCGGCGAATGACCAGCAGTTGCTGGAAATCTTTCTCGCCAAACAGCGCCACGTCGGGCTGCACCATGTTGAACAGTTTGCACACAACCGTCGCTACGCCCGCAAAATGCCAGGGACGGCTCGCGCCGCACAATTGCGTTGATAAATCAGGGACTTCAAGCCGCGTCTGCGCTGCCTGCCCGTGCGGGTACATCTCCGCCACCGCTGGCGCAAATAACAACGCGCAGCCGCTGGTCTCCAAGTGGCGCTGGTCTTCCGCCAAGGTGCGCGGATAAGCCGCTAAATCTTCGCCCACGCCGAATTGCAGCGGATTGACAAAGATGCTGACGACGACGTGCGCGGCGTGGCGCTGCGCTGCTTCCACCAGCGCCAAATGTCCGCGATGGAGATTGCCCATCGTCGGCACCAGCGCGATGCGTTCACCGGCACTGCGCCAGATGGCAAGTGTGGCGCGTAATTCAGCAAGTTGGGTGAGATGGAGCATGGCGCTGTTCCCGCGTCAATATGGCGTTTCCGCCGCTGCTGGAAAACTTCCGTCGCGCACGGCGGCGGCATAAGCGGTCACGGCAGCGGCGATGGAGGCGTGTCCAGTCAGAAAATTGCGGCTGAAGCTCGGCGGACGTCCGGCGTTGAGACCGAGTAAATCGTGCAGCACCAGCACCTGACCATCGCAGCCCGCACCTGCGCCGATGCCGATCACCGGAATCGTTAAGCTGGCGCTGATGTCTTGCGCCAGCGCCGCCGGGACGCATTCCAACACCAGCAGGCTGGCGCCGGCTGTTTGCAGCGCCAGCGCGTCGTGGCGAATGGCTTCGGAAGACACTGGATCGCGCCCTTGGAAGCGATACCCGCCGAGCCGATGCACCGATTGCGGTAATAAACCGAGATGGGCGCAGACCGGCACGCCCTGTTCTGTTAAGCGCCGCACGGTCGGCACCAACGGGGTGCCGCCTTCTAATTTGACCATGTGGGCACCGCCTTCTTGCATCAGTCGCGCTGCGCTGACCAACGCCTGCTCTGGCGTGGCGTAGGTTAAAAACGGCAGGTCGGCAATGACGAGTGCGCGGGTGCGTCCGCGAGCAACGCAGGCGCTGTGATACGTCATGTGTTCTAGCGTCACCGGCACGGTGGTGGCGTGACCTTGCAGCACCATGCCGAGCGAGTCGCCTACCAGCAGCACCTCAATCCCAGCGGCATCCAGCAGATGCGCGAAGCTGGCGTCATAACAGGTCAGGCACACGATGCGCTCGCCACGCGCTTTGAGCGCGGTCAGCGTCGTGACGGAAACGGGCGCAGTGGACATTCGGCAACGCTCTCCGGTTGTTTGTTTTGAGTGGTCAGTTGTCAGTTTTCAGTGCCGCTGGCGCGGGGCGACGGCGGGGACGAGGGCGACGGCGGCGTTTGGCAGCGCCACTTCCCGTGATCATATTGTTGCGTTCGCTGGCGCTGGCAGCTTGAAAGCGCGTCCACCATTCCGCTAATTCGGACTCCGCCTCGCCTGCTTCCGCCCGCAGCACCAGAAAATCATACGCTGCCCGGAAGCGCGGATGTGTCAGCAAGCGGTAGGGGCGTTTGCTGTCGCGGTGTTCAAAGCGCGGTTGCAGCGCCCAAATATCCCGCATCGGCAGCGAATAGCGTTTGGGAATGGCGATCAGCCGTTGCTGGCGCTGACAGACTTCGCTTGATGCCAGCAAGATCGCATCGAGTGACGCTAAACCATTGTTTTGCAACTGTTCTGCCCGCTGCCGCACCGGTTCCCATAACAGGACGGCAAATAAAAATGCTGATGCGACGGGTTTACGAGCGCGGAGGCGTTGATCGGTATTGTCTAAGCCGCGACTCACGAAAGTGAGCGGAAAGCCGTGTTCTTCGTGCGCGAGACAGCGTTCCGTGTCTGGCAGCAATTGCCCAAACAGTTGGTAATGGCGCAGCTTTTCAAACACTTCTAAGCCATAACCGGATTGAAAGAGTTTGAGCACTTCATCAAACAATCGCGCTGGCGAAATGTCCGCCAGCAAGGGGCCGAGACTAAAGAGTGGGCGCTCGGTTGCCGGTTCAATCATAAAACCCAGTTTGCAGGCAAAGCGCACCGCCCGCAGCATTCGCACTGGGTCTTCTCGATAGCGTTGCTCAGGATCGCCGATCAAGCGCACCACGCCTGCCTGTAAATCCGCGAGTCCGCCGACGTAATCCACCAGCGAAAAATCGGCGATGTCGTAATACAGCGCGTTAATGGTGAAATCGCGCCGCAGCGCGTCTTCTGCGATGGTGCCGTAAATGTTGTCGCGCACGATGCGACCATTTTCGAGCCGCCGATCCAGCGGATCCGCATCGACATCGCAGCCGCGAAAGGTCGCTACTTCCACGATGTCCGCGCCAAAATGCACATGCGCCAGCCGAAAGCGGCGCCCAATCAGGCGACAGTTGCGGAACACCTGCCGCACCTGTTCTGGCGTGGCATCAGTGGCAATATCAAAATCTTTGGGCTCGTGACCGAGCAGCAAATCGCGGACGCCGCCGCCGACTAAATGGGCTTGGAAATTCTCCTGCCGCAAGCGATACAACACTTTCAGCGCGTTGTCGCTGATATTGGCGCGGGAGAGGTGATGTTGTGGACGCGGGACGATCACGGGTTGGATCGTGCCTGTCGAGTGGGAATCGAATGCCTGCATGAGGTTTGTGTCGAGCGGGTTCCTTGAAGCAGTGCGGCAACGCTGTGGAGTCACATTGGAAGATGCCAATGTCAACGTGAATGCCGCCGTGAATGGGTGGTTTCAGCGCGTCGCCGCTTGTGAAGCGGCGTCATGTGCGTATATTATCGCATCCTTCACTACCTTAACGCTCCCTTCGTCTAGTGGTTAGGACACTGGCCTCTCACGTCGGCAACAGGGGTTCGAATCCCCTAGGGAGCGCCAAATTACGCTAAAGGCTTGCACCGTGTGCAAGCCTTTTTTATTGCCATGTTAAAATTGTCACCGCGCTCATCAACGCAGTTTTTTGCGGATTGGAACCTAAAATGACTGAATTAAAACGGCTCTGGGTGCTATTTCGTCCGTATCGACTCTGGATGCTGCTGGGCACGGCGGCAGCGACGCTCACTCTGCTGTCAAACGTGATGTTAATGGCGGCAGCGAGCTGGTTTCTCGCAGCGATGGCCACCGCCGGAGCAGCGGGAGTAGCGATGAATTATTTCGTCCCCGCCGCGCTGATCCGGGGCAGCGCCCTGTTGCGCACCGGCGGACGTTACGCCGAGCGCCTGATTACGCATGAAGCCACTTTGCGGCTGCTCGCCAGCCTGCGGGTATGGTTTTATCGTCATTTAGAACCGCTCGCGCCAGCCTGTTTGCAGAACTATCACAGCGGCGATTTACACAGCCGCATCCGCGCCGACATTGACGCCCTCGATACCGTTTACGTCCGCATCGTCGTACCGGTGCTGGTAGCCGCCATCAGCATTCTGTTATTCACGGGACTCTTGTTCAGCGTTGACCCGCTGCTGGCACTCAGCGCCCTGACTTGTTACCTGCTGGCAGGCGTCGCGGTGCCGTGGTGGGCGCAAGCGCGGGGACAAGCACTCGGACAACGTCTCATCGACGAAGAAAGCGCCCTGCGCCGCACCGTGCTTGACGGCGTGCAAGGGATGGCAGAATTGAGCGTGTATGGTGCCAGCGCCCGCCACGCCAACCAGCTTGATGCGTTGAGTCGGCATCTGATCAACGCCCAAGCGCGGTTCAGCAGCGATCGCGGGATCACGCAAGCGGCAGTCAGTCTCAGCGCCGGTCTCAGCCTCTGCGCAGTGCTGTGGATCGCAATCCCGCTCGTGCGCAGCGGCGCACTGGCTCCGCCGCAACTCGCCTTATTGGCCGTGTTCACCTTAGCCAGTTTTGAAGCCATCATCCCGCTGCCGCAAGCGTTGCAACTGCTCGGACGCAGCGTCGCTGCGGCTCGCCGTCTGTTTGAAATCATCGACACCGCGCCAGCCGTTGCCGCGCCGTCGCAGCCCTCGCCGCAACCGCAACGCTTTGATCTCAGCTTTGAGCACGTCACCTTCCGTTATCCCCACGCCAACCGCGCTGCGGTGAGCGACCTCAGCCTGCACATCCCGCACGGCAGCCGCGCTGCGGTGATCGGCGCGACCGGAGCGGGCAAAAGTACGTTATTCAATTTGCTGCTGCGCTTTTGGGCGGCCGACAGTGGCACCGTGCGCCTTGGTGGGCACGATGTTCTGGACTTTCATGGCGATGACCTGCGGCAATACCTCGCAGTGGTCAGTCAACACACCCATTTATTTGACGCCACCATCCGCGACAACCTTTTGCTGGCGCAACCAGCCGCGATGCCCGCCGCGCTCGAAGCTGCCTGCCGCGTCGCCCAGATTCACGATTTCATCGCGGCCTTGCCTGACGGTTATGACACCTGGGTCGGTGAGACTGGAGTGCGGTTATCGGGTGGGCAAGGACGCCGGATCGCAGTGGCGCGTGCTTTGTTAAAAGATGCGCCGATTGTGCTGCTGGATGAGCCGACGGAAGGTTTAGATGCGACCACCGAGCGGGAATTGATGGTTGCGTTAGATCACCTGATGCGGGGGCGGACGGTGCTGTTGATTACGCATCGACCGGCAGGACTAGATTGGGTGGATCAAGTGTTAGTGCTCGACGACGGGCGCGAATTAGCTCGCGGCGACGTTGCGGTGGTGGCAGCCGCGACGCAAGCAATTTTGCTGCGGCAAACGACAGATCAGCCAGTCCAATTGAAGATTTAAGGTGAAAAACACAACTTCAGTTGTGATGCAGGGTTTAGGATGAACGTTGTTTACTGGCGCACTGTCAAATCAACGTTTTAGTGTCAGAATGTCTTTATAGGTTAATTCGTTTAGTGCGCATTCTGCTATTTTTGCATACGCACTAAAAACGCTGTGACCAGCGTGTATCTGTTTCATTTCTTTGCGCGGAGAAAATTTATCAATACCTCCGCTCAATCTAACGCATAAAAAATAAAACCCAATCTTATCAGTCAACTGACTCAATTTTTGACGCTGATAATCGTTAAGTGAAATATAGGGCGGGGTGTACATCAGCGTTTCCCTTCCTAACTTCCGTTGTCGCAATGAAGGTTCTAAATCAATTAGTCTAAATGAACTTCCATCAAAAAGTACATTTTTGAAGTTAATGTCACCGTGTATAAACCCGGTGACAGAAAGTTCATCAAGATCGCTCGCCAAACACGTTAACAGATAGGGTAACGCTTCTGTTGTCCAAGACTTTCGTGAAAGTCTCACTTGTTGATAGGTTAATTTGTGTTCAGCATCGGACAAAGAGAAGGTTATTGTGGGGATGAAGTGATGATGCCTTGAAAGAATCTCAATTTTTGTTAGTCGATCTTTCCAATCTGCATCAAGCAAATCATCTACCGCATAAACCTTCTGAAAATAATTCCGCTGCATCAAAGTATTCTATCCGGCGATCAGCAACCTTTTTACTCAATCTCAATGCCTAATTTTTTAGAACGTCGAATAACTGAGCAACATCTCCCTCGTAGGCAGAATAATAGTCATAGTCATTTCTTCTATATGAAAGCGAGCCAGTATCATATTCACCTTCGCTATAGCCTTGCCTTATTTTGTGTGTAAAGTCATAGACGTAAAGTCTGGAAAAGTTAAATGATATTTTCAAAAAAATATCATCTAAGTTTTCTAGCGAGCCTGTGGAGTTGAAAACAAATCCAATGTAGTACTCGTCAACAAGTTTGTTTCCGACATCTTCTAACTCAGAAACGATTCCTAATGCTTCACGATTGTCCTCAAGTACCTTTTTAAGGCTTGTTAATGCACGTAAATCGTGCAATCGTGCATATTGTTTGTATTGTTCATCCTTATCCTCAGATACTATTTTCTCAGAATATTCATCTAATAATTCTTCGAACACATCATCATCGAATTTGTCACAAGTGTTTCCGAATACGAATACACCGAAACTAGATGGAACAGACGGAACCTGAAGTAACTCAATCATTTCTTTCATGGTCAGTTCTTTTGCTTCTTCAGGACATTCGTCTCCATAGTAATACAAAGAATCATCATCATCTCTCTCATTCATCAACAACAAATAATCCAACTCAAACTCTGACAAAGAGTGTGAACAATTTAAACAAATAGAGTCATGTATCGGTTGTACCTGAGTTTTAAATATGGAATTGATTAAAGCAACATTCTCTTCCGTTATTGCAATTATATGGTCAGGCGATCTTGATGAATCAGCTGGACTTCCCTTAGACTTCAGAGCGTTAAATGTAAATTTATTGGCATATCCCGACCATACATCAAAATCCATCCTATCAAGGTCACTTGAACCGCAGGGTGGTAAATCAACCTCATTAAATTTTAGCAACTTCCATAATATATCTCGTTCTTCTACACCATCAGTCATGGTGTAGTAAGAACCAAAGTCATTGTATGTGTAACTTCTAACCAGAACAGCAACAGGGCTATTCAATATCATTTCCGATAAATAAGATTCCTCGAATCCATCTCCAAGTTCAAGCTCGACGTCATCTCCGTCCTCATCTGCGTCGTCCCATAGTAAAACGCTAGGCACACGCCATTGATTTTTAATAGTAACACTGCATCTCATTTCTTTAATGAACACTATTTCTGCTTCACTGAAAACTACTTTTGCTTCACTCGTATCGTTACTCATTTCTGATTCTCCAGTTGTGTCATGTATGTTAAATCAACCATCAAATACAACAGTTTCCGTATCACTGTTAATTTGCCAGTGATTGCTGTAAACCATTCTCTTGAGATCAAATTAAAACTCAACATCTATTTGATGTCAACAAGTCTTTGCGCGGAAAAAATTTATCAATAACTCCGCTTAAAACTTCGCTTTCAATCCGCGCACCTTACTGCGAAAATCCGCAGTGACTGCTTCAATATCTTGATCGCTCGACATGACCTTGGGCGTCAAAACCACCACCAATTCCGTGCGATTTGCGCCTTTGGTGCGTTCCCCAAATAGTCCGCCAATTACCGGCAACCGATACAGCCCCGGAATACCTTGTTGACCATCGGTGCGTTGATCCTGAATTAGCCCGCCGAGCACCACCGCCTGATTCGACCGCACCGCCACCGAGCTGGTGATATTGCGGGTTTGAAACGTCGGCGAATTGATCGCCGAACTTTCGGTTTTTGCCACCGTGCTCACTTCCTGCTCAATCTCCATTTGCACCAAACCGCCCGGCGTCACTCGCGGCTTCACTTTCAGCATCACGCCGGTCTTTTTATATTCAATGCTACTGAGCAAGCGATCCGTATCCGTCACCGTACTTTGCTGCGTCGTCGTCGCCACCGGCACTTCTTGTCCGACTTGAATACTCGCCGTTTGATTATCCATCACCATAATTGACGGCGACGACAGCACATTGACGCGATTTTCGCCCGCCAGCGCACTGAGCGTCGCCCGGATCGACGCCGGATTCGACATCACCGCCCAATTGAAGCCCGGAAATGTCGTGCCAATCCCCGACACCTTGGCATCATCCAAACTGCCGTCGAGCGAAACGTGACTCTGCCCTTTTGACTTGCTGCCAAACAGCTCCCACTGCACGCCATATTGCAGATTGCCGCCCAGCGTGATCTCCACAATCGTCGCCTCCACCAACACTTGCAGCGGCACGATGTCCACTTGTTTGAGCGCATCAAGAATCTTTTTGAAATCACGCGGATTGGAGCGCACCAGCAGCGAATTGTTCACCACATCGGCGACGATGCTGACGCTAGACGACATTTCGATGTCGCGTGATGACGCCGTGCGCGGCGTGGTTTGATTGGACGCAGTCTCAGCCGTGCTGCCATCGGTTTTCTTTTTCGATTTAATGCTGGCGCGTTCCAAACCCGGCGCAACGCTGCCAGCGGTTTGATTGCGGTCGCGGTCATCGGCATTGCCAAACAATTCCGACAACACCCCCGCCAACGCCTCCGCGTCACCGTGTTTCACGCGATACACAAACAGCCGTTCTGACGCATCGCCGCTGGCCTCCGCCAAATCGAGCCGCTCAATCCAGCGTTGCATCTGGCGGATGTATTGCTCCTGCGGCGACACCACCAGCAGCGCGTTGGCCGTCTCCACCGGCACAAACCGAAACAACCCTTTCAGCGGATTCGTACCGCCCTCATCGGTCAGCAAGCCCTGCAACTGCGTCACCACGTCATTGGCTTTGGCGTACTCAAGCACAAACAAACCGACCGCCAACCCCGACATCCAATCCACATCAAATACCCGAATCGTCTCCAGCAAATTGCCCATCTCCGTGCTGGTGCCAGCGATCAAGAGCAAATTGCGCAGCGTATCGGTACGAATCACGCTGCCTTCTGGTGCCAGCGGCTGCAAAATCCCGCTCATCTCCTCCGCGCCGATGTAGCGCAGCGGCACCACCTGAATGCTGTAGCCCGACGGCAGCGCCCGATTCGATTCCCCCAACTGCGTCTGCACCTTGCCCGACATCGCATTGGTCAGCGGCACCACCTCGTAGGTCTCACCGCCCCGCGCCAGCAGTGCCGCATTATTCATCCGCAGCAACGTCTCCAGCGTCGCCAACAAATGCTCACGGCGCAGCGGGCGACCGGTTTGCAGCGAGACCTGACCCTGCACACTCGGATGCAGCGTGTAATTGACCTTCAACAGATCGCCGAGCACGACCTTCACCACCTCGCGCAGATCGGTGCCATCAAAATTCAGCGTCACATCGCCGGGCGTCGTATCGACACGCGGCGGCGTCACCTTGCGCATAAACACCCCGTTACCCGCCTGCACCACCGCCGTTTTGGGCGTGGTCTCATCGCGTCCCAACGGAATCGTCTCCGCATTCACCCCACCGCGATCTTGAAACGCAGCGGATTTCTGCGCGGATTTCGCATCAATGAGATGACCTTTTGGCTCGCCAATTTTGAGCGTCGGATCCCACTGACCGCGCTCACAAGCGGTCAGCGCCAGCGCCGCAGCCGTGAGCAGGAAATATCGTTGCCAGCGGCAGTTGGCAGCAAACAAAACGGACATCACATTGATCCTCAACAACATTTAGACGTGAGCGCGATTAACGCTCCGACGGCGGGGTTGGCGCACGGCGATCAGCGCGGGGTGGTGGCATTCCAGCAGGCGCACGCGCTGGACGCTGCGGCACCTGTTGCGGCGTGGGTGGAACTGGCGGGGCAGCGGGCGGTGGCGACGCAGGCAGTTTGCTGTAATCGCGCAGCACCAAGGTATAAACCTCGCCGTCTCGCGCCAGCGCCACCCCATCCTCAAGAATCTGCTCCACCGTCCAGCCTTTCAAATCATCGCCGAGGCGCAAGCGCAGCGGTTTCGGTTGACTGGGATCATGCACCCAGGCCGACAGCAGCGTCGGCGTCAACACCACAGCGGTCAAATCCAACGCCTCCAATTCGGCAGTCGTCACCGTTTCAGCGGGCGCATTGGGCGCAGCTTCTGGCGGCGGCTCCGGCTTGCGGTCGGGGCGAAACAGCGGACGCTCCACCACGCTGGCGTAATGCTCAGAATCAAGCGGTTCTGCGGGTGCAATCGGCTCTGGTGCAGCGGCTGGCGCTGGTGCCGGGACTGCTGGCGCGAGCGGGGCTGGCGCTGGTGGCGGCCACTCGCGCCACTGCCAGCCCAAGAGCGCGATCAATGCTGCGCTCACCACCAGCAGCGCCAGTCGGATCATTTCCGCACTCCGGTCAGCGCCAAGCCGAAAATATCGAGTTGCAGCGTCAATTCACCGGCGGGATTGCTG
>NZ_NRRQ01000007.1 GCF_016583745.1 Chromatium okenii | reverse complement strand
TTTGGAACGCTACTTCTATCGAACTGGAATAAGCATTATGGAAGCAAAAAATAAGATCGTGCGCAGTGCCGTGCGATTTTATTTATCAGCACCATTGTATGGCTTGTTCGCAACTGCGTAACTCCTAATATCTTTGAAGATTCTTTTTGATACCAATGTCATTTTGGATGTGCTCATGCAACGCGAGCCATTTTCTCAATCAGCAATTTATTCACCGGATCAGTTGCTTAACAGGTTGGGAATAGATAGCGGCAAATGACGGTATCAAAGTTGCGGCTTAATAGTTATGGATAGTGCCGCGAGTAGCAAGATAAAACACAAATAGCCAATTGATCTTAGCGCAGCAGTCAGAGTTATAAATAAACCGGCGGAAACGCTGACCATTTGCGCCAGCGTTTCCGTCACTGCAATACGCGGTTACAACCGCTCAATCAATGCTTGTCGCAAGCGTAATAATTGCATTCCCACATTGAGCGCCTGCGTTGCGAATATCTCTAAATCACCCCAGCGATCTGCAATGTTGACGACTTCTGCTCTCTTTTCTGTAATCACCCGCAATTGATATGCGCCGTTTGCTTGTTGCGGCGGTGGCGTGACTTCCGCGCAAACGTAAACAACTGGATCGCTTTGTCCTTCCAATACAAACGCTAAAATGTAGTGATAGCAATGTTCATCGCTACTTTCAATGTCACCCAATAACGTCGCAAAATAACGCCCTACCCGATAGCGACGTTTGGGCATGGCGGTGTGAATAAGCGGACGGTTTTGCATCAGTAAAACTCCAATGATAAAAAAGCAGGTTTAAGGTGCGGCGTAGTTGAAAAAAGTTGTCGGTTGTCAGTCAAAAACAGCGTTTTTACCGTCAACTGTCAACTCAATTTAAGGTGCGGCGCTATAGTCAATGGTGATTTCAACGCCAGCGTCAATCCATTGTCTGGCGTATAAATCAAATCCATAAAATACGGCATTCGGCTGGTCGCTGTGATTGAGCCAGCGCAATAAATTATCACCGCGCCGCCGTTGTAAGATTTGCGTTTCTGGATCGTAAAACCAGAGCACATGCGTTCCATCTTCATCCACTTCTGTTCCGGTAAAGGTGCCAATCAATGCGCCAGCAGCAATACTATTCCGCGCAAAACAACCTTGACCGTGAATGGGCGACGGGGCAACAGTGAGATGATGCCGCAGCGGATCAGAAGTGCGTCGTTGATTCATTGCTGTTTGACTCAATACTGTTAAAATGAGATGTGATTTTTATTCGCTAAAATCTGAATACGCCGCTGCATTATTTATTAGAGGGTTATTTTCTAGCGGATACGCAAGCCACAGATGCGCAAACGGGCTGACCGATTCGCACCCTGTATCAGCAATGGCTACTATAATCACCTTCTTCTCACTCCAATGTCACCACTTAGGAACTTACACCGCATGTCCCCTTTGACCGACCTGATTAAAAATCACCCCAACGCGAACTGCTTTGATTTGCCGCCGTTGCCACTGGATGCCGAGGGCATGGCGGATGATTTTCGGCGCTATTACGCCCACACGCTGGGGCGCGATTGCGACGATCAAACCATTTATTACGCCTACAAGGCGCTGTCGATCACGCTGCGTGATCGGCTGGTGGAACGCTGGAAAAACACCCGCAATGCGTATGACGAGGCCGATTGCAAGCGCACCTATTACCTCTCGCTGGAGTTTTTGATGGGGCGGGCGCTGTCTAACGCCATGCTCAATCTCGGCCTCAACGATGCCGTCGCGCAGGGTTTGTATGAGATGGGGCTGGCGCTGGAGGAAATTCAGGACAACGAGCCCGACGCTGGTTTAGGCAACGGCGGTTTGGGACGGTTGGCCGCGTGTTTTCTCGATTCCTGCGCCAGCTTGCAATTGCCAGTGCGCGGCTACGGGCTGCGTTATGAATACGGCATGTTTCGCCAAGTAATTGAAGGCGGCGAACAGCATGAGGAGCCAGATCACTGGCTGCGCGACGGCAATCCGTGGGAATTGGAGCGCCCCGAATTCACGCAGCGCATTCCGTTTGGTGGGCGCACCGAAGCCAGCACCGACCGCTTTGGGCGCAAAAGCGTCCGTTGGATCGACACCAGCGACGTGCTCGCCGTGCCCTATGACGTGCCCGTCCCCGGGTATCGCAACGACACCGTCAACACCTTGCGGCTGTGGAAAGCGGCAGCGACGGATGAATTCAATCTCGACGAATTCAACGCCGGCAGCTATCCCGAATCGGTGGCGCAAAAAAATGCCGCTGAACACATCACGATGGTGTTGTATCCCAACGACGCCAGCGAATGTGGCGAGGAATTGCGGCTGCGCCAGCAGTTCTTTCTCGCCAGCGCCAGCATCAAAGACGTGTTGCGCGATTGGATTCGGCGGCACGGCAACGACTTCACCCGCTTTGCCGAGCGCAACTGTTTTCAGCTCAACGACACGCATCCGGCAGTCTCGGTCGCGGAATTGATGCGGCAATTGATGGATGAGCACGATTTGGAATGGGATGCAGCGTGGCTGATCGTGCGCCAAACGATGGCGTACACCAATCACACGCTGTTGCCGGAAGCGTTGGAACGTTGGCCGGTGCGGCTGTTCCGGCAATTGCTGCCGCGCATTTTAGAAATCATCTTTGAAATCAACGCCCGTTTTCTCGCCGAAGTCGCCAGCCGCTGGCCCGGTGATGTGGATCGGCAACGGCGCATGTCGTTGATTGAGGAAGGTTATGACCCGCAGGTGCGGATGGCATATCTGGCGATTGTCGGCAGCTTCTCGGTCAATGGCGTGGCGGCGCTGCATTCGGAACTGTTGATTGACGGATTATTCCGCGATTTCAACGAGCTGTGGCCGCGCAAATTCAACAATAAAACCAACGGCGTCACGCAGCGGCGCTGGTTGGCGATGTGCAATCCGGGGCTGCGCGAGCTGCTCAACGAGACGATTGGCGATGGTTGGGTGCGCGATCTCAGCCAGCTCAAACAGTTGGAGCCGTTCGCTGCTGATCCGGCATTCCGCGCCCGCTGGCACGCGATCAAACAGGAGAATAAACAGCGGCTGGTTGAGCAGGTGTCGCAGTTGTGCCGGGTCGAGTTTCCGCTGGAGGCGATCTTTGATGTGCAGGTCAAGCGCATTCACGAGTACAAGCGCCAGCTCCTCAACGTGCTGCACGTCATCCATTTGTATAACCGCATCAAACGCGGCGACACGCGCAATTGGACGCCGCGCTGCGTACTCATCGGCGGCAAGGCAGCGCCCGGCTACATGATGGCGAAACAGATCATCAAGCTGATTAACCACGTCGCTCGCACCATCAACGGCGATCCCGATACCGCCGGGCTGCTGCGGATGGCGTTTATGCCGGATTACCGCGTGTCGCTGATGGAAGTGATTGCGCCCGGCACGGATTTGTCCGAGCAGATTTCGACCGCTGGCAAGGAAGCGTCTGGCACCGGCAACATGAAATTTATGATGAACGGCGCGATCACGATTGGCACCTTGGATGGCGCGAACATCGAAATCCGCGAGCAGGTGGGCGATGAAAACTTCTTCCTGTTTGGGATGACGGCAGCGGGCGTGGAAGCGCGGCGGCAGCATTACGATCCCAACGGCATCATCGCCAGCGATCCGGCGCTGTTGGAAGTGATGAACCTGTTGGAATCTGGGCATTTCAATCAGTTTGCGGGCGGCGCGTTCGATCAAGTGATCTTTGCGATTCGCAACCCGCACGATCCATGGATGACGGCGGCGGATTTCCGCAACTATATCGACGTGCAGGAGCAGGCGGCGCTGGCATATCGGGATCGGGAACGCTGGCTGCGGATGAGCATTTTGAACACGGCGCGGAGTGGGCATTTCTCCTCTGATCGCACGATTACGGAATACAGCCGCGACATCTGGCATCTTGACGCGGTGGCACCGCACACGAGCGCCTGAGCAGTGATTTAACCCATCAACAGCGCCGGAATTTACCCTCCGGCGCTGGCTGAGACCCTTTTTAATGATGCAACCCTTTGATAAAAATAACGATGTTGGCACGGTGTTGATTGTTGAGGACAGCCGGGCGATGCGCAGTTTGTTGACGGCCTACCTTGACGATATGCACGGCATCAAAACGGTGGAGGCCGCCACATTTGCCGACGCGCAGCGGGAACTCGTTGCTCACGCCAGCCGTTTTTTCGCCGCCGTGCTCGATCTGCATTTGCCCGATGCGGAGCATGGCGAGATCGTTGATTTGGTGCGGCATTACGGCATTCCGGTGGTGGTGCTGACGGGATCAATGGATTTTGCGCGGCGGGAGATGATGCTGGCGCGGCAGGTGGTGGACTATTTCATCAAACACAATCGCAACGAGGTTGAACAGGTCGCGCAAACCATCAGCCGCTTGTGGCACAACCGCCAAGTGAAGGTGCTGGTGGTGGACGATTCGCGCAGTTTTCGGGCGTATTTGCAAAGTTTATTGGAAAGCTATCGGTATCAAACGCTGACGGCCAATAATGGGCTAGAGGCGCTGGAACTGCTTGATTTACATCCGAATATCAGCCTGATTATCACAGATGTGAATATGCCGGGCATGAACGGCTTGGAATTGATTGAAGCGATTCGACAACAGCATCGGCGGGAAGATTTAGCAATTATTGGCATGTCGGATGCGTCGCGCCCGAATTTGCCGGCGTTATTATTAAAAACTGGCGCAAATGATTTCATTGCCAAACCATTTCAAGCAGAAGAATTCTTTTGTCGCGTCACGCAAAACACGAATATGATTGAATATGTACGGCGTTTGCGTGATGCTGCCACCCGTGATTTTTTAACTGGCATTTTTAATCGCCGTCACGCGCTAGAAATGAGTGAAACGCTATACGCCAATGCGCGGCGCGGTCATTTTCGTATTGCGCTGGGCATGATTGACGTCGATCATTTTAAGCGCGTGAACGACACCTTTGGGCATCTGGTGGGCGATGAAGTGCTCAAAGTGATCGCCAATGCGTTGTGTAAAACGCTGCGTTCTTCCGACATCGTGGGGCGTTATGGCGGCGAGGAGTTTTTTTGCGTGGTGGTGCTCAAGCAAGAAGACGACGCGAAATGGGTTTTTGAACGGGTACGCGCTGCGGTTGAGCGCATTGAATTTTATGCAGAAAAACAATTGGTTCCGATCACTGCCAGCGTTGGCTTCACGACGGAGCTGGAAGGATCGTTGATACAGATGATTGCCGTTGCCGACAGCGCGGTGTATCAAGCCAAAGCCGACGGGCGTAATCGCGTGATTCGTCATTAACGCTTTGAATTGATGAGCGAAATCGAGATTTTTTATCAAAGCTGACCGCATCACAGCGTCAGCTTTTTTTACACCTGCGATCTGGCTATTGCGTTTATTTGAATGATTTGAGTGAGTTAGGATGTGGTCTCATTTTTGCTAACCACTCCAAAGTGATTGTTGATGCAATCACTAAATGGCAAACCAAGCGAATTGGGTTGTCCGTAGTAATTGAGAGAACACAAACACTGACTTTGTGCTTCTCCAATGTATAGGAGAATGTTTTATGAACACGAAACGAATGCTTCCAATTGCAGCAGTGTTGTTATCAACGCTGGCGCTACCCGTATCAGCCGCCCTGACCTTTAACGTTGATTTTGGTCGAGATGGTGATTATGACAGCAGTTTTAGTCTTGGCTTTGATAAAACAACGTGGGCAGATATTTACATTTCTGGAGTTGATTCTCCGGGCTTGATCAGCGTGGGCTTTGAACTTGATTATGACTACAGCGCCTTAAAAATTCTCAATGCAAAGGCAGAAGGCTGGGATTTTTATAATTTCTCATCGTTCACTGATTCACCTTTAATCGTGAATGCGGGAATGTTAGTGGATACTCGTATTGGAGATAACATTCTTTTAGCGAGTGTACAGTTCCAAGGAATTGCGGCAACGGCAACATCAACGGATGTGAAAATTGTTGATGGGATCAACAATGATTTCATTTTAAGTAATGGAACACCTTTAGATGTTGAGGCACCAACAATTCCTCAACCCGGTTCAATGTTGTTATTAGCCTCTGGTTTATTAGGTCTGCTGATCGCAAAAAACCGTCTTGAACTGCGCACCAAGGAGCAATAACCATGCGCCATTTTCACTTCCCTCATATTAAGGGTTATACCCTGTGTGCTGCTGCCATTATCGGCATGTTGCCCACGATGAACTCATATTCCGCCAGCAGCACTGGTTTAATACTGACGCCAGCAGCGATGACCCTTAAACAAGATCGTCCCGCGCCTGCGTTCAATCATCCCACAGCGCCAACGAGCCGCTCACAACTCGTTCCCAATAACGTGACACCCAATGCCCAAGGTGATCGCTTATTAACGGTTCCTGAGCCAACTCAGCCGACTCCTAAAGATGGCACCACATCAACTCCAGAAAAGCCGCATTATAAAGACGGCGAAGTATTGGTGTTATTTAATAAAGGCGTTACAAAAACCGCTGCAAGTAGCGCACTCGGTGCGAAAGCAGCAACAGTGGTCAAGGGTTTTGATCAATTGACGGCGCGTACTGGACAAGTTTTCGCATTAGTACGCGGTAGCAAGGGTGTGGGCAGTGCGCAGTTAATGAAGAATCTGAAAAGAGATTCTCGCGTTCAAGCAGTGGCGTTGAATTATGGAAAACGCCCATCGGTGATTAGTGATACATCTCCAAATGATCCTGGATTTGGTTATCAATGGTCATTGAATAATGGCGGACAAACGGGAGGAAATTCCGGTGCTGATATTCAAGCTATTGATGCTTGGGATCAGCACACCAACTCTGAAAATGTGGTGATTGCTGTTATTGATACCGGCGTTGATTATCGGCATCCAGATTTGAAAAATAATATGTGGAAAAATCCGGGAGAAATCGCGGGCGACGGCGTTGATAATGATCAGAACGGTTACACTGATGATATTTACGGGATTGATACAGGAACGGGTGATAGTGACCCATATCCGACCGCTGCGCATGGTACCCATGTTGCCGGCATCATTGCTGCTGAAGGAAACAATGGTGAGGGTGTTACTGGAATCAATTGGCGCGGACGCATCATGGCGATACAAAGTTTTTCACCTGATGGCTATATGTATGACGATGCAGAATTAGCCGCCTTGCAGTACGTTCTCACCATGAAAAACAAGGGCACAAATATCGTGGCAGTCAATGCGTCTTATGGATGTGCTGGTTGCTACAGTGACGTCATGGAAGCCGCAACTAAAAAATTAGGAGATGTCGGTATTGTCTTCGTTGCTGCTGCTGGAAATGCACAAAATGATAATGATAAAAAACCCAGTTATCCGGCGGGTTATAATTTACCTAATGTGATTAGCGTCGCGGCAACTGATGATACTGATTCGCTGGCTTGGTATTCCAATTATGGTGCAACTTCAGTGGATTTAGGAGCGCCCGGCAGCGCAATTCTAAGCACCTATTGGTCAACAATTTACACGCCTAAAGCAGGTGATGTGTTCTTTGATAATGTTGAATCGGGGGCAAATGGTTGGGAGTTTGATTTACCCGCACCTTGGGCAATTACCGATGTCGCCTCACTTTCATCTAGCCATGCGTGGACGGATAGCCCAGATGGGGACTATGTTGATGATCAATCTACTGCGCTTATCAGCCGACCAATTAACTTGGTTGGAAAAAGTGGTTTATCGTTCGGATTTAATGTGAAACACGATTTGGAAAGCAATTATGATTTTCTGAATGTTTACTATGTGATTCCCAGTGCTTGGAAAATCACTACCGAACAAAAACATACTGGAACTAAGGCGTGGTCTGATAGTCCTAATGGAAATTATTTCAATAATACATATTCTGGAACCATTAGCCCTGAGATAAATCTTTCTGCTGCGGCGTCAGGCACTGCCAGCATCAGCTTTTATCTGAAAGGTGCAGTTGAACCAGATTATGATATGTTGGGAGTATATTGTGGTAGTAGCGAATATGGCATTTATCATTACGTCGGTTATGTGAGTGCTGTATTAACGGATTGGACGCAGGTTACAGCAGTGCTACCAGATGCCTGTTTAGTCGATAAAGCGCAAATCTCTTTTGTGCTCTGGACTGACGAAATGATCACTTATGATGGTTATTATCTTGATGACTTCAGTGTTATAGTAAATAGCACAACTGTATTCAGTGATAGTATGGAAGGAACAAATCACTGGCTTACTTTTGGTGAACGGTATCAATATGTAGGTGGTCTTACTGGTAGCAGTGATGGTGAATGGATTAACTATAACATTCCACTGTCTGATCCGGCGTTATATACCGCTAACTTCCGTGTTGCATTTGTCTTAAATACCGATAGTTCTAACGTAGACGATGGTGTTTATTTGGATGACATCGGTATTGGTCAGGAAATGCCTACACATAATTACGCTTGGATGAGCGGCACTTCAATGGCAGCGCCACACGTCACTGGTGCAATTGGTTTCTTGGCAAGTCTGTATAAAGAACCAATGGCGGATCGAATTAACCGGATTTTGGAAAATACCGATTTAATTGATCCACTCACTGGAATGACCGCACACGGGCGGCTCAATTTAGCCAAGGCAGTGAATTCTATTGAATGGCCAGCCGCAGCGCTTGCGCTCTGTGTCGGAAATTTTGACAGTGATGGCGATGTCGATGACGCCGATAAAACGGTCTTTGGCGCTGCTTTTGGATCACGCACTGGTCAAGCGCGTTATAACGTGCGGGCGGATTTTGACAAGGATGGCGATGTTGACGGCACCGATCTCGTGACTTTCCGCGCAAATTATGGGCGGACAAATTGCCCGGTCAGTGATTAAGAGCTAACCCGTTATTTTTGCAAGTAAAAAGGGCGATGTGTTGATTCACGTCGCCCTTTTTGTCTGGTGTGGCACTGCGGCGCGTCCGGTGCGCCACGCGGACAAAGTGTCAGGAAATTTGACACTTTTCCGCGTTGCTAATGTCAACCGTGCAGCAACACCTCCGCGTTCACCGCCCGCAGCACCAAACTCCGAAATTTCTTTGCCCGCAACAGATCGCTGCTTGACCAAGGTTCGGAATGACCGGACGTGGTTTCAATCCAGCGTTCAAACGATGAACGCGGCGTTAAATGCTGCGTGTCGGGATCAAAATGCACATCTTTGCGCGGATCGCCCGCCCAATACACGGTGCGCGGCTGCTCCGGTCGCCACCATAAAAACGTCCGTTCGATGCGCTGACCAACGCGAGTGAAGCGCCCCACCCGCACGGCCAACAACCCGCTGGCGCGATCTGCGTATTCCACCGCCGGAGCCAACAATTCCGGCAGCGCATCCGTCGCAACAATTTGATCGTCCAAACTGGTGCGCAGCCATTGCACTTGTTCCTGAATCTGCGCCAGCGTCGGCACAATTCCAAACGTAATCACCTGTTCACCATCAATCAGCGCCGCGCCCTCCGCGCCAACCAACGACAGCAGCGCCCGTCCCAACGCCTGACTCGGATGCACCAAACCATCGCTCGTCCCCGCCTTCTGCGCCGGATATTCCGCCTCATGCAGCGCATCCAACAGCCGCATGATCTCCAGATCGCTGCCATTGACCTCCATCAACCGCCGATGATTGTTATAACCACCAATCGCCAGCGTGAACACCTGCGCCATTTCCGCGCAACGTTCGCGCACCGACAGCGGCAACTGGCGCGGACTGTAATGATGACAAGCCACCAAACCCCACAACCGTCCATACAGCACCAGCGGAAATGACAGCGACGCCGTCACGCCCATATTGCGTAAATAAGTGAGATGCACCGGCGACACGGCGCGTAAATCTGACCAACTCAAATCCGCCACCTGCGCGGCGAGACTGTGAATCGGCACCGGCGCGGCGCTGACATCCGCGATCTGGCGATGTCGATTGGACAAATACAACGTGCGGGCGATCTGTGGAATGTCGGACGCCGGATAACGCAACCCCAGATACGACGACAACCCGTCAATCACGCTTTCGTTAATCACCTCGCCGCACTCATCATCACGAAAACGATAAATCATCACCCGATCAAAGCCCGTCGCCGACCGCAGCGCATCCGCCAAACCTTGACACTGTTGCGTCCAGTCCGCTTCGGTGTAGGGCATTCGATACAGATGATGCGGCACCGGACGATAAGCCTCATGTTGCTGCGCCTCCGGCAACGACGGCTCCAGCTCCAACAGCCAAGTCGTATCCGTACACGACAGCAGACCGTCTAAATGACCGTTCACGCCGTTAAACAGTTGACGATACAAATGCTTTTCCGGTGATGGCAGCATCCAATTCTGTGCCGTGATTTCGCTGGTCACGCCCACCAGCGGCGGCGGAAAATTCGGCACCAGCGCCAGCAACGATTGGCCGAGCACCGCTTCCCACGCTCGCCCGATCCACGCGGCGAGATTGGCGCTGGCAAATTGAATGTGCGGATCACCGACCAACCCGCCGAGCAATGCCCCATCTGGCTGGATCGCTTGCACGCGATGCAACTGCTCGCGTTCGCACTCGGTTAAAAAGCCTTGCAAGGAAAGTTCAGTCATTATTTGATCCGTGACAATGCAAAAACTTCATTTTTATTGTGATTAAAATAAGGCGCGTATTAGCATGTTGCGATGTCAGCAATCAATTGAATAACTGCACCGATTAAACCAACACGCGCACCATATTTAACATTGCTTTTCAGATTTCTGTATTCAGTAAATCGCACATCATCACATTAAAAATGCGCGTGTTATTCGCCGCGCTTTATTCCCCCTTGATCAGCCGCAATCATTTGCGCATAACGCCCACCCGCTGCCGCCAGCGTCGCATGATCGCCCTGTTCAATAATACGCCCCTGCTCCAAAACTAAAATTTGATCGGCCTTGCGCACCGTTGCCAAGCGATGCGCAACCACCAGCAACATGCGCCCCTGCGCCAACAGATCAATACTTTCCTGCACCAGCCGCTCACTGTCGGGATCAAGATTCGCGGTCGCCTCATCCAAAATAACGAAGGGCGCATCGCGTAAAAAAGCACGCGCCAGCGCCAGCCGCTGAATTTGTCCGCCAGATAATCCCGCCCCGCGCTCACCAATAATGCTGTCATAACCCATTGGCAAGGTTGCAATAAACGCATCAATTCGCGCCTGACGCGCCGCATCACACAGCATATCTAACGTCGCCGTCGGTGCGCCGAGCCGGAGGTTGTCAGCGATGCTGCCCTGAAATAAACGCGGCTGCTGCGGCACCCACGCCAAATGCTGCCGCCACGTCGTCAAATCGAGTTGCGCAAGGTCTTGATCGTTAATCAAAATCCGTCCGCTCGTCGGCGTTAAAAATCCCAGCAGCAGATTGATAAACGTCGTTTTCCCCGCGCCGCTGGTGCCCACCACCGCGATGCGGCGTCCCGCGGGAATGTCCGCCGTGACTCCGCATAATGCTGGACGCCCTTCTTCATAATAAAATTCCACTGCTTCAAAACGCACCGCAATTGATGGACGTGTCATTTCTTCTGCGGCAAAGTGAATGACAGTGGTGCGCTGTTCATTCGCTAACACTGCATGATTGGGTTTAGCATCCAAGAGACGAATCAATTGTTCGGCAGCAGCGGTGGCGGCCATGCGAGCATGATATTGAGCGCCAAGATTACGCAGCGGGGCATAAAACTCAGGCACCAGCATTAACACAAATAAACCGCGTAAAAAGTCAATTTCTGGAACCACAAACCAAGGTGGCACTGGCAGCGCCAATCCATATAGACGAAAACCAATAAATACTGCGACGATGGCGATGCCAATTGAAGCAAAGAATTCGAGCACGGCTGAAGATAAAAAAGCGATGCGCAATACTTGCATCGTGCTAACGCGGTAATCGTCGGAAATTGTGCCGATAATTTCGACTTCGCGCCGACTTGCGCCAAACAGTTTTAAGGTGGTGAGTCCTTGAATCACGTCGAGAAAATGGGCGCTCATCCGCGCCAATTGTTTCCACTGGCGTTGATTGCGCACTTCTGCGCCGGAACCAATTAAAATCATAAATAGCGGAATCAATGGCGCGGTCATCAATAACACCACGCCAGCCAGCCAATCGAGCGGCAAAACCACGATCAGCAGCACCAGCGGCAAAATCATCGCCAAACTCATCGCCGGTAAAAAGCGGGCGTAATAACCCTCCAAATCGTCGATGCCTTTGGTCAGGATTTCCACCAGCGCCCCGCTGCGTTCTGTGGCGAGATACGCGGGGCCGAGCAGTTGTAAATGACGATAAACGCGGTCGCGCAGCGTGATGCGTACCGCCGCCGCTGCCGCAAATGCGGTCTGTTCTGCGCCCCACAGCACGACCGCTCGAACTGGCAACAGTCCCAGCAAACCCCACAGCCACGGCAGCACTGCGGTGCGGTCGGCGGCGTCAAAAATGACGGCGTTGAGAATGACTGCCAGACACCACGCCTGAGCAATCGCCAATAACCCGTTGAGCGTGTTGAGCCATACGGTGTAGGTGAGAGCGAAGCCTGCCAATGGGCGCTGCGCTTTAAGCCAAGTAACGGACATGGTGAGGCGAGTCGGGATTTCACAATGAAACAATGTGGATAGAAAACCACGCTACGCCTAGCAATGCAACGGCACTGTCTCTGCGCAAAAAAAGTGCAGTGCCGTTACTGAATACCGCATTAACGGCGATTGTTTTTTATTTCACCGTATAGCTGGTTGTAAACTCATTATTCATTTCATTCGTTTCTGGTAATTGGCACCAACTATCAACCAGCGCCCGCAGCGTTTTATTACCCGCCTTTTGCGCTGGCAATGACACCGTAAATGTTTTTGTTGCACCGGCAGCCAATACGCCAATTTCAAGCCATTGTTCACCATCTGCGCCGCAGCCTTGCTTGGCTGCTTGATGTGCCCACACATCCATATAACCGCCATTTGCGCTCACAGTGCCTTGATTTTTCACAGTAATCTTGGCAGTAAAGGCGCTATTGGCGGCAGGTGAAACTGGCGTTAACGCAATGGCGGTGACGATCATATCTGCCGTGCCAAACGTCGCCGTGATCGACTTTTTGCCGTTCAAAATAACCTTACATTGCAACGGGTTAGTCACAAGCGGCGTGCAGCCCGCCCAATCGCTGAAGATCGCGCCAGCGGTCGCAGTGGCGGTGAGCGTGACGGCGGTGCCGCTGATAAATGCTTTGCTACACGCCGTGCCGCAGCGAATGCCCGCCGGTGAACTGGTCACGCTGCCGGAGCCGGCGGTGCTGACCGTGAGACTGTCATTGGGCAAGGGCGCGAAGGTGGCGGTGACGGTTTGAGCTTTTGACATGTTCACAATGCAAGTGCTTGTTTTATTGGTACATGCGCCGCTCCAGCCGCCAAAATTGGACGTGGCATCCGGGGTGGCGATGAGCGTTATTGCGGCTCCCTGTCCCAACCGTTCCACGCAGGTGGTGCCACAACTGATACCGGCGGGCGAACTCGTCACCGTGCCCGTGCCGCTGCCTTTTTTAGCAACGCTTAAATCAAAAGAAGTAAAAGGCTGACCACCGCGCACGAATCGCGCATGATTAAAATTGTATTGATAGTTATTATAAAAATCACCATCGTAAAAATTCACATTCCACACATAGCTTACCTCATTCCATACATAGCTCCAATAACTGCTATAGGGCGAACTTGACCAAAACCACGCGCTCGGCGTATTCGGAAACGCAGTCGTATCAATTGCGGGATCAATACGGGTTTCATTCACCAACGCTTGCAATTCTTTCAGATTCGGCAACCGCCAATCGCTATATCCGCCCAACCGTGAATTGTACGCAGCATTCAGCGCCTCACTCCACACCATTTCACTTGCAGCACCCGCACAAGTATTGCCAGTTTGACCGGCGCTGCATTTCGCCCACATCAGCCCGGTATACGACTGCGTGACCGTGCCATCGCCGTTATCAATAAACGTATCAATTGCGCGACCACCGCGCACCGGGCGCACATAAAGACTGTAATTAGGATCGCCATAATTTACATCGCCATCACTGAAATACACATACCAAAACGAATCCGCGCTGCCGGAATAAGATGAACCCGTCCAAAACCACGAATTCGGCGCATTTGGGAAAGCATCACTATCAAGCGTTGGATCAGAATAATTGCCGTAATAATCGACAATTCCGCTCAATTCTTTCACTTCTGGCAACCGCCAATCATTGAATCCGCACAGCCACGCTGCATTAACATTTTCAACATAATCAATCGCTTGATTGACGGTGTAACCCGTATTGCTATTGTAAACCTGCCATACTAAACGAGTGACATTATCGCGGACGCAAACGTGATCGGTGGCACTGGCGGGCAATTCATTGCCAGCAGCATCTAATTTAGTGAAAGTAAATACGTTGCTGCCAAATTCTGCATCTTGACGCGGAAAACCAGCGACCGGACAGGGCAAGCCATTTTGATTCGCATTTGAACAAGTAGTAATGCCGGTATCATTAAGACCGACGGCGTTACTGATGGAAAAACTGAGCAGCAGAGCGGCAACTCCCGCGCTGCGCGTCAATACAGCAATGGATTGGTGGTGACGCATTAGTAGTTCTCCAAAGTGGTGAATGCGTTAATAGAATAAAATTACTGCTGTGGATAAAATGTTTTATCCAGTAATTGTGCAAGCGTATAAGAACATATCGTTGGAAAAGTTGCGAGTGGCAGTTGCGTGTCATCGCTCGCCAACTCAACTGTATCAGGATAAACCTCAGCAATCCACTTCGTCCACAACGCCTTTTAGGCCGTGTGATTGCCGAAATAACACGGCAACCCGTTTGCGTTGTTCAATAATAGTGCGTTGCCAACTACGACCATCAAAATCCTTCCAGCGTTCAGATAAAATGTGATGTTGATATTCCCATTTTAATAAATGGGCAATCAAAATCAAAAGCCGATTATAAAGTTCGCGGCGGTCACTTTTACTCATATCACTGAGTTCAGTTAATAAATGTTCAATATCCAATTCCGCAAAACGACCGGCGCGAATTAACTCCGCTGTTTGTAATGTCCACGCGCTGTAATCAGTATCGTATAATTTACTGAGTTCATTCATGCTCTGTTCCTTCTTTACGATGAAAATCTTTCAATCCTACTTGTTGGTCGCAATCAATTGATTCTGGATTGGCGATTTAAGCCTCATTCTGAAATACCGTTGGCAATCTGTGTAAAACAAGCTCAAAGTAGGTCAACTGTAGCAATAACATTCGCGTGAGACTTTAATGAGCGATACGCTGTGATTCAGACCACCATCCGCGACATTAGTGCGCGTAACACCTCGAAAGCCTTACAAAATGCGATTTTCAATAGCGCCAATTTTTCCAGTATTGCTACCGATGCCAAGGGTGTGATTCAGATTTTTAATGTCGGCGCAGAACGAATGCTCGGCTACGCTTCGGCGGAAGTGATCAATCAAATCACACCCGCCGATATTTCTGATCCACAAGAATTGATCGTCCGCGCCAAGGAATTGAGCGCCGAATTGTCAACGCCAATTACGCCCGGCTTTGAGGCGTTGATTTTTAAGGCCTCTCGCGGCATCGAGGATATTTATGAGCTGACTTATATCCGCAAAGACGGCAGCCGTTTTCCCGCAGTGGTTTCAGTGACGGCGCTGCGCGATGCTCAAAACGCGATTATCGGTTATCTGTTAATTGGCACTGATAATACCGCTCGTCGTCAGGTCGAAATTGAGCGGGAAATGCTTGATCAGGCGTTAAAACAAAAGAACGTCGAATTGGAAAGCGCCAAAATTGCTGCCGAAAAAGCAAATCTTGCTAAATCCGAATTTCTGGCGGCGATGAGTCACGAAATTCGCACGCCGATGAATGGCGTGATTGGCATGATCGACGTATTGCAGCAAAGCAGCCTCAATAAATCACAAATGGCGATGGCGAATTATCATCCGCGATTCTGCTTTTGCGCTGCTGGCGGTGATTAACGATATTCTCGATTTTTCTAAAATTGAAGCCGGAAAACTCCAACTTGATTGCGTGACGATGGGCGTTGCGGAAGTGGTGGAGCAAATTTGCGAAGTCATGGATCGGATGGCGCTGAAAAAAGGCGTGGAATTAACGCTGTTTACCGATCCGGCGATTCCCGCCGCCGTGAGCGGCGATCCAGGGCGGCTGCGGCAAATTCTCATCAATCTCGTCAATAACGCGATCAAATTTTCCAGTGGTAAAGAGCGACCCGGGCGGGTGTCGGTGCGAGCCGTCCTGATTGAACAGCACCCTGAACAGGTGATTTTGGAATTTCAAATTGCTGATAACGGTATTGGGATTGATGAAATTACGCTGGAGCGGCTGTTTACGCCGTTTATTCAAGCAGATACTTCCACCACGCGCCATTTCGGCGGCACCGGACTCGGGCTGGCAATCTCGCGCCAGCTCGCCAGCTTGATGGACGGTGAAATCGCGGTGCAAAGCAAACCCGATCAAGGCTCGCTGTTTAGTGTGCGCATCCCGTTTGCGTTGCCGACGCAACAATGCGGTGGCGGTGATCCGGTGCAATCCAATGTCGCCGGACTGCCGTGTTTGGTGATGGATAGCGCGGATGGCATTGCTGACGATCTCGCCACCTACCTGACCTACGATCAAGCACTCGTTGACCGCGCTGCCGATCTGACGACGGCGCGGCAGTGGATTGCCAATCATGCTGCCGGACGCTCAATCGTGGTCATCGACGCCCGCAATGCCAATTCCCTGCTGGATGATCTCCGCGCCAGCGCCCGTGCTTATCCCGACAGCGATACCCATTTTGTCGTGATTGGGCGCGATTTCTGCGATGAAGATGTCAATCTGGTGCGGGTCAACGACAACGTGTTGACGCGCCGGGCGCTGCTCAACGCAGTTGCCATCGCTGCCGGTCGCGCCGCGCCAGCTTCGGAACAATCGCTCAATGAGAGCGCGGTTTACGCGGCGGTGACGCCGTTGTCGCATGAGACAACGCTGCGGCGCGGCAGCCTGATTTTGGTTGCCGAAGACAACGATATTAACCAGAGCGTGATTTTGCATCAGTTGGCGCTGCTCGGTTATGTGGCGGATGTGGCTGACAACGGGCAAGCGGCGCTGGAGCGGTGGCAAACGGGGCAACACGCGCTGCTGTTGACTGATCTCAATATGCCGGAAATGGACGGCTATGAACTCACGGCGGCGATTCGCCACGCCGAAGGGACGGGGCAGCGGTTGCCGATTATCGCCCTGACTGCTAACGCGCTGAAAAGTGAGGAAGTGCGCTGCAAAGCATCAGGCATGGATGATTATTTATCCAAGCCGGTGTTGCTTGACCGGTTGCAGGCGATGCTGGAGAAGTGGCTGCCGCTGCCTGCCGTAGCGGTAACGCAGGCATTCGCGGTGTTAGATCGCACCGTGTTACCGACGCTGATCGGCGATGATCCGGCGCAGGTTGCTGAATTTATGCAGGATTACCGCATTTCAGCGCAGCGGGTGGCAGCAGAAATCCGCGCTGCGCTCGTGCGGAGTGATTGGCAAGCGGTAGCGGATGGCGCTCACAAGCTGAAATCCTCATCGCGTTCAGTGGGCGCATTGGCGTTAGGTGAGAGCTGCACCCAGCTCGAACAGGCGGGCAAAGCACAAAATGCCGTTACTATCCAAGCGCTTGCCCTTATATTCGAGCGTGACCTCGCGGCGGTGCTTGCCGCCCTTCCTTCAGAATAGGAATTTGATCTGTGAGTCCCAGCATTCTGCTCGTTGACGATGAACCTTTTCAGCTCAAGCTGCTCGCCCGCCAGCTCGTCAACCTCGGACAGAATTCCGTCGAGACCTGCACTTCTGGTCAAGAGGCACTGGGTATGTTGGATGCCCAGCCGACCACTAGATGGTTGATTTTTCTTGATCTTAATATGCCCGACATGGACGGGGTGAAGTTCATCCGCCAGCTTGTGGCGCGGAGTTATCGCGGCGCGTTGGTGCTGTTTAGCGGTGAGGATGAGCGCATTTTGGAAATGGCGGTGCGGCTGGGGCAGGCGCATCAGTTGATGATGTTAGGACATCTCCACAAACCAATTCAGCCTGAAGTGTTGCAAATATTGCTGGGGCGCTGGTCGGAGCAGATGTCAGAAATGGTGCAGGAAATTCCGCGAACGTATGGCGCAGCGGCGGTGCAACGCGCCATTGCGAACGGCGAGCTGGTCAACTATTACCAGCCCAAGGTGGAGGTGGCGACCGGTGCGTTCGTTGGCGTGGAAACGTTGGTGCGCTGGCAACATCCCGACGACGGGCTGGTGTTCCCAGATCGGTTTATTAGCGTGGCGGAAACGCACGGACTGATCGACGCGCTCACTCGCGTGGTGTTGATTGAGGCGCTGGCGCAAGCGCGGTGCTGGCGCGATGCCGGGCTGGCGCTGCGGGTGGCGGTGAATGTGTCGATGGATAATTTGCTGCAATTAGATTTTGCTGATTTTGTATTGGATCAATTGGTTGATGCGGGAATAGCGGCGCAAGATTTGATTTTAGAAGTGACGGAATCGCGCTTGATGACCGATTTACGCATTCCGTTGGACGTTCTCACCCGCCTGCGGCTGAAACATATCAGCCTGTCGATTGATGATTTTGGGACGGGTCATTCGTCGCTGGCGCAATTGCGCGATATTGCGTTTAGTGAACTCAAAATTGATCGCGGTTTCGTCCACAACGCCAATCAAGACAACACCAAGCACGCCATTTTTAGCGCCAGTCTCGGCATCGCCCGCCAATTAGAGATGAAGGCTGTCGCCGAAGGGGTGGAAGATCGTGCGGATTGGGAATTTCTGCGCCAGCAAGATTGTGATTTAGCGCAGGGATATTTTGTCGCCAAAGCAATGCCAGCAGCGGAATTACCGTGCTGGCTGCTGGAATGGACGGGGCGTTATGCCGCGCTGCGGTGATTTCAGCTACAGCGTTACCAGCCACAGCGATAAATATAAAACAAGTCACTGACAACGATGGGTATAAATCTATTATTGTATTCCAACATCTGGAATCGACATCAAGATGTTTATTAAAATAAAAAAGCCCTCTTTCAATAAAAGAGGGCTGATAAGATCACACTAAAAATGGTGATTATTTCACTGTATAGCTTTTGGTCAGTTGATTATCCGCTTCGTTGGATTCCGTTGTAGTGCAGCGGCTATCAATAAATGCCCGTGCAGTATAAGTTCCCGCGTTGGGAGTCCGTAATCGCGCTGTTAACGTGCGACTCGCCCCAGCAGCCAAGCTACCAACTTTAGTTTGTGCATTGCCCAATGCCCCGCAAGTACCGATCTTGGTTTGACTTTTCCAAATGGTTAAACTGCCAGCGTCCAATGCTTTTTTAGAAAAGTTCTTTACCGTAACTGCCACATCAAAAAGACCATTGATGATTGGTGTCGTGGGCGTAATAACCATATTGGTAATTGCCAAATCAACCGCAGTTGCAGTAAATGTTGCTGTAACATTTTGTGTTGCGTTCATGCTGATCGTGCAGGTGCTTGAGCCATTACAAGCGCCACTCCAACCGGTAAATACAGAACCAACATCAGCAATCGCTTTCAGTGTGACTGATTGTCCATTTGTATGGCTTTCATTGCAATCCATGCCGCAGTTGATTTTACCATCAGTAGTAGTGACAACACCCGATCCCGTGCCTTTTTTAATGACATTAAGCACATAACCTGCTGTTAACTTGAAATTTGCCGTCACGATTTTATTCGCAGTAACATTCGTCAAACTGCAACTCGCGCCGTAACAATCACCACCAAATCCAGTAAACGTGTAACCGGAGTTTGGCGTTGCGGTGCAATTACTGGAACCGCCATAAGTCACCGGATTAACGCTGCAACTCACGCTGCCACCAATTGACGGATTGGCAGTGGCGTTAATTGGATAAGTGATTGCGGTGAAATTCGCTGTCACAGTTTTATTGCCGGTGACGTTATTCAAGTTGCAATAGGTGCTGCTGCAATCACCACCAAAGCCAGTAAACGTATAACCCGCATTTGCTGTTGCGGTGCAATTACTGGAGCCGCCATAACTCACTGGATTAACGCTGCAATTCACGCTACCGCCAATTGAAGGATTCGCAGTGGCGTTAATTGGATAAGTGATTGCGGTGAAATTCGCCGTCACAGTTTTGTTGCTGGTGACGTTATTCAAGCTGCAATAGGTGCCGCTGCAATCACCAGCAAATCCAGTAAACGTGTAACCGGAGTTTGGCGTGGCGCTGCAATTACTCGAACCGCCATAACTAACTGGATTAACGCTGCAACTCACGCTTCCGCCAATTGAAGGCTTAGCAAGTGTGCTAACGGTGAATTTTTTAGCAGTGAAATTCGCCGTCACAGTTTTATTCGCCGTGACATTCGTCAAGCTGCAACTCTTGCCGCTGCAATCGCCGCTAAATCCAGCAAACGTATAATCCGTATTTGCTGTCGCAGTGCAATTACTCGAACCACCATAAGCAACCGGATTCACGCTGCAACTCACGCCGCCGCCAATTGAAGGATTAGCAAGTATGCTAACGGTGAATTTTTTAGCAGTGAAATTCGCCGTCACATTTTTATTGCTGGTGACATTCGTCAAGCTGCAACTCGTGCCGCTGCAATCACCAGCAAATCCAGTAAACGTATAACCCGCATTTGCTGTCGCAGTGCAATTACTGGAGCCGCCATAACTAACTGGATTAACGCTGCAACTCACGCTTCCGCCAATTGAAGGCTTAGCAAGTGTGCTAACGGTGAATTTTTTAGCAGTGAAATTCGCCGTCACAGTTTTATTCGCCGTGACATTCGTCAAGCTGCAACTCGTGCCGTAGCAATCGCCACCAAAGCCAGTAAATGTGTAACCGGTATTTGGCGTTGCAGTGCAATTTGTTGAGCCGCCCTGTATTACTGGATTAACGCTGCAAGTCACGCTGCCGCCCGCGCTGGGATTGGCAACTAACCCGATGGCATAAGTCGGCGCAGGATTAAACGTTGCTAATACCGCTTTTGCGCTATTCATTAGAATTGAACACGCGCCTGATCCGGTACAGCCATTGCTCCAATTACTAAACATATAGCCAGCATCGGGCGTGGCATTGAGATTAACGATGATGCCACCATTGAAATTGGCGGAACAAGTCGAACCGCAATTGATTTTGTAGTCGTCGCTGTAAATCAATCCGTTGCCGCTTTTATTGATTGAGAGCGAATAACTGGTGGGCGCAAAATTAGCGGTGACGGTTTGCGCGGCATTCATGGTGACGGTGCAAGAACCAGTGCCTGAACAACCGCCGCCACTCCAGCCAGTAAATACGGAATTGCTATCGGCAGTGGCAATAAGATTGACAATAGCGCCACCGCTAAAACCGGTCGAAAATGACCAGCAAGTTGGGTCACAGTTAATTATCCCGTCGCTGCTGCTGAAAGTACCATTGCCGCTTCCAGATTTACTGACAGTTAATTCAAACGAGAAATAACTGAACAAATCAAAATTAGCGGTGACGGTTTGCGCCGCATTCATATTGACAGTGCAATTGTCAGTGCCCGAACAACCGCCACCACTCCAGCCGGTGAATACGGAATTGCTATCGGCGGTGGCGGAAAGGGTAATGCTGCCATTCAATGTGGCGGAACAAATACTGCCGCAGTTAATTCCCGCTGGATTGCTGCTGACGCTACCGCTGCCGGTGCCAGATGTATTAACGGTTAATTGAAAAAGATCAAAAGACTGTCCGCCGCGCACGAGGCGAACGTGGAGGTCGTAGTCCCGATCGGCGTAGCCGTAGTAGGCATCGCCAAACTCGTCATACACGATGTAGTTGTTGTTGCCATTGAAACCCACGTACCACGCGTACTTCGCGAAGTTGGCAACCGGAGAACCCGACCAAAACCACGAACCCTGCGTATTGGGAAATTGAGTGGTATCAATTGCCGGTGAATAGCGGCTGTAATCGACCAAGGCTTGTAATTCTTTTACATTCGGTAGTCGCCAATCATCATAACCACCCAACCGCGATGTATTCGCCGCAGTTAATGCGGCGCTCCAATTCATTGTTTTTGCATCACCGGTGCAATTCGTGCCGGTTTGTCCTTCGCTGCATTTTGCCCACATCAGCCCAGTGTTCGACTGCGTTACGGTGCCATCTGCGTTATCAACAAAAGAATCAAAAGACTGTCCGCCGCGGACGAGCCGGACTAACAGTTCATAGATCCAAACGTCGGAGTGGGCGTTGCCATCGTTGAAACCCACGACCCACGCGTATTGCGCGTCGTCGGCAAGCGGAGAACCGGACCAAAACCCCGAACTCGGCGTATCGGGGAAATAATTGGTATTAATTGCCGGTGAATAGCGGCTGTGATCGGCAATTCCCATTAACTCTTTTGGATTTGGCATTCGCCAATCATTAAAACCGCACAAGCCAGTTGAATTAACAGTTTCAGCATAAGCAGCGGTTTGGTAAGGAGCGAAAAATGAATCACTGAGTTTTACCTGCCAGATTAAACCGGTAACATTATCGCGGACGCAGGTGTGATCGGTTGCCGTTGCTGGCAAATCATTTCCGGCAGCGTCCAATTTCGTAAAATCAAAACCGTTGGTGCCGAATTCGGCGTCTTGACCGGGGAAATCGGCGACCGGACACGGCAAGCCGTTTTCGGTTTCATTTGAGCAAGTGGTGATGCCGGTGTCGTTGAGACCGGCGGCGTGAGTGGCGGTGGCGGTAAATGTCGCGGTGACGGTTTGCGCTTCAGACATTGTGACCGTGCAATCGCCAGTTGTATTGGAACACGCGCCGCTCCAGCCGCTGAAGGTCGAATTGGCATCGGCGGTGGCGGAAAGGGTAATGCTGCCATTCAATGTGGCAGAGCAAATACTGCCGCAATTGATCTTGCCATCGCCGCTCGTCACCGTGCCTGCACCGCTTCCAGTTTTAGTGACGGTTAAATCAAAAAAGGAAACAGCAGCGAGACCGCCGCGAACGAGCCGGACGAGCAGCGCATTGCCCCGTTTGAGGTTGAGGGCGTTTCCATCGTTGAAATTCACGCGCCACGCGCCGTTCGCGATGCTGGCACTCGGAGAACCGGACCAAAACCACAAACTCGGCGTATTGGGAAAATAACTGGTGTTAATTGCGGGGCTATAGAGGCTGTAATCTGCCAAGGCTTGCAGCTCTTTGAAATTAGGCAACCGCCAATCGCTGTAACCACCTAAGCGGGAAGTATTCGCGGCAGTTAAAGCGGTGCTCCAATTCATTGTTGTTGCCGTGCCCGTACATCCGCTACCCGTCTGACCTTCACTGCATTTTGCCCACATCAGCCCAGTGTTCGACTGCGTTACGGTGCCATCCGCGTTATCAACAAAAGAATCAAAAGACTGTCCGCCGCGGACGAGCCGGACGCTGCTGTTGCTGACCCGATTGTAGTTGTAGGCGTCGCCATTGTAGAAATTCACGCCCCACGCGCTGCTCGCGCCGTTGGCAAACGGAGAACCCGACCAAAACCGCGAACTCGGCGTACTTGGGAAATAATTGGTATCAATTGTAGGATTAGTTTTTCCGTGATCGGCAATTCCTAATAATTCTTTTATATTCGGCATTCGCCAATCATTAAATCCGCACAAGCCAGTTGTATTAACAGTTCCAGTATAAGTAGCGGCTTGGTTGAAGGTGTAATATGAATCACTGAATTTCACTTGCCAGATCAAACCGGTGACGTTATCGCGGACGCAAGTGTGATCGGTGGCGCTGGCGGGCAAATCATTTCCCGTTGCATCTAACTTGGTGAAATTAAACCCGTTGCTGCCGGATTCAGCATCTTGGCGCGGAAAACCCGCGACCGGACACGGCAAACCATTTTGCGTGGCATTCGAGCAGGTGGTAATGCCGGTGTCGTTGAGACCGTCGGCGTGAGTTGGAATAGTTAGCGCGAGCAGAGCGATCAATCCCGCCCCACGCGCCAGTGAATGAAAAGGTCGCATACGGTCAAGCATTGTCATTCTCCAAGGTGGTGGGAACGAGCGGGACGAGAGTGCAAAACGTCAGAAAATGCCGCTAAACAATAACAGCTTGATGTGAGTGATAGGTGTTTGGATGAGGTAACGGCATGGTTTCCATCATCAACAGTGTCAATACTTCTTTGGCATTTTGCAATGCTTCATCATAGGTTGCGCCGTGCGTATGTGCGTAAGATCCAAACTCAGGCAGCGAAGCGATGTAACACTGATCTTCTTCAGACCATTGAATAAAAATACTGTAATGGTGAGTCATTGCGCCTCCGTGATTTCTTTTAGATAGTCAGTAATTTGCTTTTCCTGATAAGGTTTTGCATCAGCGCCATCATTACCAGATAAAATCAGCTTATTAACCAACAGGTGATGCGACCATTTCGTATGACTGCCTTTTGCATTCTCGCAAACACAGCCTGCTTTTAACAGACGATTTTTTAGCACTCTAATTTTTGGCATGAATATCCTGACCGAGTGCTTGATAAGCTAAAATCATTTCATTCAGCGCGTCGCGGAGTAGCAAGCGACAATCATCAAGATCAATTCCCTCCGTCACGACTTCTGGCCACTCAACGAGTCCCTTGTTTAAGGGCGTATATCTGGCAGTGCAGCTAAACAGCATGGTTTGCTCCTCCTTATATTTTGAGTTGTGTCGTGTGTTCATTAAAAATGAAATTAACTGGCGGCAGATGCGGGAATAGTCAGCACGAGCAGAGCGATCAATCCCGCCCCACGCGCCAGTGCATGAAAAGATTGCATACGGTCAAGCATTGTCATTCTCCAAAGGTGATGAAATTGGCAGAATTACAGCGGTGAACATGAAGTATTAAATGATTAGCTGCGGCGTTCAACTCCTTCTGCCAACAGCATCGTGACTAACGTATTTAACGAAGTTCCTTCTGCCTTGGCACGAGCCACCAAATTGGCGTGCAAGCTACGCGGTAAACGCTGCACCAAGCGCACTGGTGCGGCAGTTTCACCGTAATGAGTGGGTTTGGGAATGGGTTTATTTAAATCAGCGCGAGCAGACATCCATGCCGAAAACGCATCCCGTGCATTAGTCACTGCTTCCGCTTCAGTTGCACCATCCGACATGCAGCCGGGCAGATCAGGAAAAGTAATTAAATAACCACCACCATCTGCTGCCGTTAATGGCGCGACGATGCGGGTATATGCTTCAAACGGATATGGAGCTTCAACATGTGCAATTTTAATTTCACTCATTGGCTTAATTCCCTGATTTGATCGACTAGTGCTACAAAACGCCGTACATAAATAGGCTTGAGAGGACGATGTGCTGGAACGCAGACATCTTCTTCTATGCCGGGAAAAGAAAATACATGATGACTTCCACCTTCATTGCGCCAATCGATGCCATAATGCTGTGCTACATGATGCAAATCATCAATTCTCCAATTAAGTGGATTGTTGCGCATTCGAGCAAGATTTTTATCGCGTGTGTTCATAAAAATGACAGCACTTCTAATTCTGATTGGCAATCCGCCCCACGCACCAGTGCATGAAAAGATCGCATATGGTCGGTCAAGCATTGTCATTCTCCAAAGGTGATGAAATTGGCAGAATTACAGCGGTGAACATGAAGTATTAAGCGATTAGCTGCGGCGTTCAATTCCTTACGCGCAACTGCTTAACCAAGAGGCTTTAGAAAAGACAACAGAATTGCAGAGCGAACTTGAAACGCACTGATTGACATCAGTTGTTATGAAAAATGCAGTCGAATTGGCAATTGCTCATTCGATTTTTTTATTTCGCCACCAGCCGCAGCGACAAATCCACCGCCGTCACATCTTTGGTTAAACCGCCGACCGAAATCCGATTGACGCCAGTTTCCGCCACTGCTCGCAGCGTCGTCAGATTCATATTGCCAGACGCTTCCAACTGCGCCCGCCCAGAGGTGAGCGCGACCGCCTCGCGCAACTGCGCCAGCGAAAAATTATCTAACAAAATCAACTGCGCTCCACCCGCCAACGCCTCATCCAATTCCGCGAGCGATTCCACTTCAATCTCAATCGCCACTCCCGCCTTCAGCGCCTGCGCCGCTGCGAGCGCAGCGTGGATCGAACCCGCCGCTAAGATGTGGTTTTCCTTGATTAAAATCATGTCAAACAGCCCGATGCGGTGATTGTGGCACCCGCCGCAGCGCACCGCGTATTTTTGCTGAAGCCGCAAGCCCGGCAAGGTTTTGCGCGTATCCAACACCTGCACCGGCAGCCCCGCGACCGCATCCGCAAAGTGCCGCGCTCGCGTCGCCGTCCCCGACAACAATTGCAGATAATTCATCGCCGTGCGTTCACCAGTCAGCAATGCGCGGCTGTTGCCCTCCACGCTGCACAACCGCTGCCCCGGCGCGATGCGTTCGCCGTCATGCGCTGCCCAACTCACGCAGCACGTCGGATCAAGCTGTTTGAAAACCGTTTCAAACCAAGCACTTCCGCACAGCGTCGCCGCTTCGCGGGTGATTAACTCCGCCCGCAACGTTTGTCCGGCAGGCAGCAGCGCAGCAGTTAAATCGCCCGTGCCCACATCCTCCGCCAACGCTGTCGCCACCTGCGCGGCGATCAGGGCGGGAGCGGGTAAATCTGCTGTTAAATCAAGCGTTAAAGTCGTCATCAGCAATCTCCAAAAAATCCGCGTATTCCAGCGATTCCGTGTGCTCCGTGTCCCCGCGCCGTCGGTAAATCCGCTGGCGTCACACCGCCGAGCGCGTACACCGGCAGCGCCAGCGGTTCCACCAATTCCGCAAATCGCGCCCAGCCCAGCGGCATCGCATCGGGATGGCTGGCAGTTTTTTGTACCGGCGAGAGCAGCGCGTAATCCAAACCGAGCCGCTCGGCCTGCGCCAACTGCGCGGCATCGTGACAGGACGCGCCAATCAATTCGGTCGCGCTGCCGGGGCGAGCGGTCAGCGTCATCAATAGATGGCTGGTGAGATGCAGCCCGTGTCGCGGCACATTGATGACGCGGTCGGGAGCGCGATTGAGCACCAGCCGCACGCCGTGCTGTTCGCAGCGAGCAAAGAGTTGACGCGCCAATTGGTTGTATTCGGTATCGGTGCGGTCGTGAGCGCGAAATTGCAGCAGTTGAATTCCCCGCGCCAGCGCCAGATCAGCGTCAGTGATTTGCAGCAATGGCGGCAGACGTAACAGATTGATAATTGGGCGATCTCCGGCGGGAAAGACGCTCGGATCAAGCGCTGTCGGCAATTGCCAGTCAAGCGGCTGACCTTCGCATCCGTGCGGGATACCCACAAAATCAGTCACTTGCCGCACGTCCAGCAACACGGTCTGCGGCGGATACACATGGCGCACCACCCGCAGCGGCTGGCTGGCTAAAACTGCAATGCCCAACTCCTCCGCCAATTCCCGCGCCAGCGCCTGCTCCGGCGTTTCGCTGCGCTCGACTTTACCGCCGGGAAATTCCCAGCACCCGCCGTGCGCGACCTGCGGCGGACGTTGGCTAATCAGCACCCGTCCGCTCGCGTCCCGAATGATGCCAACCATGACGTGCAGCGGTGGGCGCTCAACTGCGATATTCGGCATTGATGCGGACATAATCGTAAGAAAAATCACAGGTTAAGACCTGCGCTGCCGCCGTTCCGCGCCCTAAAATGACGCGAATCACAATCTCCGCAGCCGCCATCACTGCCGCGCCAGCCGCCTCGGTGTACTCCGGCGAGCGTCCGCCATTGCTGACGATTCGCACGTCGCCGAGATCAATTTGCACGCGGGCGATGTCCAAATCCGTCACGCCAGCGCGTCCGACTGCCGCCAAAATCCGCCCCCAATTCGGATCGGACGCAAACAGCGCCGTTTTCACCAGCGGCGAGTGCGCGATGGTGTAGGCGACCTGTCGCGCTTCCGCAACATCTGCCGCATCGTCCACCCGCACCGTCACCAGCTTAGTTGCGCCTTCGCCATCGCGGACAATCGCAGTGGCTAATTCCAGACACACTGCATCAACGGCGGTTTGCAGCGCCGCATATTCGGCACTTTCTGCGTGATCAATCAACGGGTTGCCGAGCGCACCGCTGGCAATCAACACGCAGGAATCGTTGGTTGATGTGTCGCCGTCAATCGTAATTGCGTTGAATGAACCGGCAACTGCCTGCTCCAAACAACGTTGTAGTAGCGCAGGCGCAACAGTGGCATCAGTGGCAATAAACGCCAGCATCGTCGCCATATTCGGGCAAATCATCCCCGCACCTTTGGCGATGCCCGTCACCGTCGCCGTCTGACCATTCAACTCAAATTGACGCGAGACCAGTTTGGGCACCGTGTCGGTCGTCATAATCGCCCGCGCTGCGAGCGGCCACGCGCTCGCATCCAGCCGCGTCAACAGCTCCGGCAGCGCAGCCGCGAGGCGCTCCACCGGCAGCGGTTCGCCGATCACGCCGGTCGAAAACGGCAGAATTTGCTCAGGTAAACAAGCAGTTAGCTCCGCCAACGCTGCGCACGAAGCCTGCGCGTCAATCAGCCCGCGCTCGCCGGTTCCAGCGTTGGCGTTGCCGGAATTGATGAGCAAATAACGCGGCGCAGTCGTCGCCAAATGCTGCCGCGCCAACGTGACCGGCGCAGCACAAAAGGCATTGCGGGTGAACACGGCGGCGGCGCTGCTGCCCGGCGCGAGTGCCAACACCAGCAAATCATCGCGCCCGTGATAACGAATACCCGCCGCGCCGGTCGCCAATTGCACTCCGGCGACCGGTAAAAATGAAAGTTCAACTCCGTTCATTTTCAACTCGCTTTACCGCAGCATTGTTTGTATTTCTTACCCGAACCGCACGGACAAGGATCATTGCGCCCGATCTTTTCATTCGTGCGAATAAACGGTTGTGATACGGGAGCCGTTTTATGTTCTGCATCCGCAGCGGCTGGCGCTTCAGTCTCATCATCCGCAAAACCATGAAATTCATCATGTTTGAATTCAAACGTCGGCAATGGCGGAGCGAAATTAAGCGGCGCAGGCGCAGCGCCAATATGCAATCGCGCCAACGTCGTCACCACATCATGTTTAATGGTATCGAGCATTGCCGAAAACATTTCAAATGCCTCGCGCTTGTATTCCTGTTTCGGATTCTTTTGCGCATAACCGCGCAAATGAATTCCTTGGCGCAGATAATCCATTGCCGCCAGATGATCTTTCCATTCACTGTCAAGCGTTTGCAACATCACCGCTTTTTCAATCTGCCGCAATTGCGCTGCCCCAACTTGTTCTTCCTGTTCGGTATAGCGGGCAATGAGCGTATCGTGAATACGGCGGCGCAAACTCTCTTCATGCAAACGGTCATCGCTATCCAGCCAGTATTGAATTGGCCACTCACCGCCGAATAGATCAGTTAATGCTGCCGTCAAGCCCGCAATATCCCATTGCTCTTCCAAACTTTCTGGTGGAATGTGCGCATTGATAATTGCCTGCAACGTATCCTCGCGCATGGCATCAACGGTCTCGGAAATATCCACGCTATCCATCAATTCCCGGCGCTGCCGATAAATGACTTTGCGCTGATCATTCGCCACGTCGTCATATTCTAATAATTGCTTGCGAATATCAAAATTGCGCCCTTCAACCTTGCGCTGCGCATTTTCAATCGACTTCGTGACCCAAGGATGTTCAATCGCTTCACCATTTTGCATTCCAAGCCGCTGCATCATTTTACCGACGCGCTCGGAGGCAAAAATCCGCATCAAATTGTCTTCCAATGACAAATAAAAGCGCGATGAACCCGGATCACCTTGTCGCCCAGAACGCCCGCGCAATTGGTTGTCAATACGCCGCGATTCATGGCGTTCAGTACCAATGACATGCAGCCCACCAGCAGCAATCACTTGTGCATGACGCGCTTGCCAAGTTGTACGAATGTGATCAATATCTTCATTCACTCCCGCAGCAGCACATTCCGCCTCTAAATTACCACCGAGCACAATATCAGTACCGCGACCGGCCATATTGGTTGCAATCGTCACTGCGCCGGGTTTACCGGCTTGCGCAATAATTCCCGCCTCACGCTCATGCTGTTTCGCATTCAACACTTCATGAGTGATGCCGTGTTGTTTTAATAGCGCCGACACCAATTCCGAAGTTTCAATTGATGCAGTGCCCACCAATACCGGCTGCCCGCGTCGCACGCAATCCTGAATATCAGTAATGATGGCCTGATATTTTTCATTCTGCGTTAAATACACCAAATCACCACGATCATCGCGGATCATCGGTTGATTGGTGGGAATCACGACCACTTCTAGCCCATAAATCTGTTGGAATTCATAGGCTTCAGTGTCAGCCGTGCCAGTCATGCCAGCGAGCTTGGGATATAAACGGAATAGATTTTGAAAGGTAATCGACGCCATCGTTTGGTTTTCGGATTGAATAGCGACGCCTTCTTTCGCCTCTACTGCTTGATGCAATCCTTCTGACCAGCGCCGCCCGGGCATGGTGCGTCCAGTGAATTCATCCACGATGATAATTTGTCCATCGCGGACGATATATTCGACATTCTTTTGAAACAAGACATGCGCTTTTAATGCCGCATAGACATGGTGCATCAATACGATATTGCTGGGATCATATAGCACTGCGCCTTCATCAAGCAGCCCACTTTCTACCAACATCTGCTCGACTTTTTCATGCCCTTCTTCACTGAGATACACCTGCCGCAGTTTCTCATCAACTGAATAATCACCGGGACCAAAATCAGGTTTCCCTTCATCGTTGGTGATCGGCGCTTGCCGAGTTAAACGCGGAATCAGTTTATTGATGTGTTGATAGAGTTCAGTGCTGCCTTCAGAGGTGCCAGAAATAATGAGCGGCGTCCGCGCTTCATCAATTAAAATGGAGTCCACTTCATCAACAATAGCGAAAAAGGGTTCGCGTTGCGTGCGCTGTTCCGGCGTAAATGCCATATTGTCGCGCAGGTAATCAAAACCGAATTCATTATTCGTGCCGTAGGTAATGTCAGCAGCATAGGTTTGTTTGCGCGTGACTGGACGCAAATGACGATAACCGCCATCATTTTCATGCGCTTCGTATTGCGGATCGAATTGATAAGAGGAGACATCAGGGCCTAAACCGCCAGATGAATTGATGACACCAATTGATAAACCGAGAAAATGATATAAACGCCCCATCCACGCGGCATCACGACGCGCTAAATAATCATTGACGGTGACGACGTGTACGCCTTTGGCAGGCAGCGCATTGAGATAAGCGGCGAGGGTGGCGACCAGCGTTTTGCCTTCGCCGGTGCGCATTTCGGCGATTTTGCCGTCGTTGAGCACCATGCCGCCGACCATTTGCACGTCAAAATGGCGCATTCCGAGCACGCGCTTGCCCGCTTCGCGCACGACGGCGAACGCTTCCGGCAGCAAGCTGTCAAGTGTTGCGCCGGTGGTCAACCGCTGGCGAAATTCTGCGGTTTTAGCGGTCAATTCCGCGTCGGAAAGCGGCGCGAGCTGCGTTTCCAGCGCGTTGATTTGCGCCACAGATTTCAGCAGCGTTTTCACCAGCCGCTCATTGCGGCTCCCAAAAATCTTCTTAAACAGACGAGTAACCATCGGAGAAATATGAATACCTGGTTAGAAAAATCGTTGAATCATACTGGATTTTCCGCTCGGCGGCTGATTAGGCGGCGCGGCGCGGAATTCAGGAGAATAAAAAATGCGCATCAACCGGCGGCGCGGTGAACAATTCGGCTGGACACTCGGCTGGCTGGGCGGTTTTATATGGGTCGCGGCGCTGGCAATGCAGTGTGGTTGGCAAGGACAATGGCGAGCAAGCGCAAGTGGATTGCTATTGACCGCAGTGGCGGGTGGAATGATTTATTATTGCGCTCCTTGGCGGCATCCATTGCGCCCATATTGGCAATTATTATTAGCGCCCTATACGTTATTTATGCTGTCTATCGTATGGGCAATTGTCGCATTTGGCGGCTGGGATGCGCTAGAATTCAATCTCTGGTCACTGCTACAATTCGCACCGCTATTGATTCCAGTGCTGGGTGTGCCCGCTCGCCGTACTTGGGCAGATGGTGAATTTCCGCCTGCACAGATGAAATAAAAATACAATTTTTGGGGAATGAAATGATGTCGATAGAACTGTCCACGCTCACCGCTATTTCACCAGTTGACGGGCGTTATGCTGCCCGCACAGCGGCATTGCGCTTGCTGTTTAGTGAATACGGTTTAATGCGCCAGCGCGTGCGGGTTGAAATTCGCTGGTTGCAACACTTGTCACAGCATCCTGCGATTGCGGAAGTGCCCGTTTTTTCTGCGGCAGCGATGCAATTACTCAATCACATTGCTGACAATTTCACGCTCGCTGATGCGCAACGCATTAAAGAGATTGAGCGCACCACGAATCACGATGTGAAAGCTGTTGAGTATTTTTTGAAAGAACGGATCGCTGATAATGCTGAATTGGCAGCGGTGAGCGAATTCATTCATTTTGCCTGCACCTCAGAAGACATCAATAACCTTGCACACGGGTTAATGTTGCAAGAAGGACGTGCGCAAGTGCTATTGCCGGATATGGATCAATTAATTGCTGCGCTGCGTGAACTTGCACATCGTTATGCGGCGCAACCCATGTTGGCGCGTACTCACGGGCAACCTGCTACGCCAACTACACTCGGTAAAGAAATCGCAAATGTGGTGTATCGGTTGCGCACGCAGCGTCAACGCATTGCCGATGTGATCTTGCTTGGAAAAATCAACGGTGCAGTTGGAAATTACAACGCCCATTACGTTGCTTATCCGCAAGTGAATTGGCCAGAACTCGCGCAGGAATTCGTCACTTCATTGGGTTTAACTTGGAATCCGTACACCACGCAAATTGAGCCACATGATTATATGGCGGAGTTATTTGATGGTGTGGTGCGGTTTAATAACATTGTGAGTGATTTTTGCCGCGATGTGTGGGGCTATATTTCGCTCGGTTATTTCAAACAACGGACGGTCGCTGGTGAAGTTGGTTCTTCAACCATGCCGCATAAAGTGAATCCGATTGATTTTGAAAATGCGGAAGGCAATCTCGGTTTAGCCAATGCGATTTTGGAACATCTCGCCGGCAAATTAACCCTTTCACGGTGGCAGCGTGATCTCACTGATTCAACGGTATTGCGCAATCTCGGCGTTGGCTTTGCGCATACAACCATTGCTTTGCATTCGACTTTGAAAGGCATCAGTAAATTAGAAGCAGACCCAGCGCGATTAGCCGCAGATTTAGAGGCGAATTGGGAAGTGCTCGCCGAGCCAATTCAAACGGTGATGCGCCGTTATGGTGTGGCGGAACCCTATGAAAAACTCAAGGAATTGACACGCGGGCAGCGGATCAGTGCGGCAGCATTAGATGCGTTTGTTGCTGGCTTAGAATTGCCAATCGCAGCGCAATTGGAATTGCGGGCATTAACGCCGGCGACCTATGTAGGAATTGCGGCGCAATTGGCGCTGGCGGTATAAGGCGACTGGCGAGCATTTGATAGACAATAAAAAGCCGATTTCGTGATTGAAATCGGCTTTTTATTCACAGCGAACTGGTAGCGAAGATTGACATTAACCGTCGTATTCGGCGTTAATTTTCACCCGACGTTGCTCAACTGAATAAATATCAACCCCGGGAATCATGTCTTGCTTGCCGCGACTTTTTACTGACACGATGTCACTCGCAGGAACGCCTTTGCTCACCATGTATTCACGCACGGTCTCAGCGCGGCGTTGTCCCAGCCGGTAATTGTATTCATCTGATCCTTTCGCATCAGTGTGACCGGTCAATGAAATCTGTTCGCGGGTCGGCGTTTCCTTCACTTGTGTAATGTAATCATCCAAGCGCCGCAATTCATTATCGTTGACGATGTTGCTCAGTTGGTATTTATCAAATTCAAAATTTAAGCGCACCGTGAATTCTTTGGGAACTGCTGCCACTGGCGCAGCTTTGGTGCAGGGCGACAAGTCGCCATCGCCATGCAAACTCTGCCAACATTCATCATAGTTATTCACCCAGGCAGTGCCTTCTGGTTGCGCTGACCAAAAATGCTCATCGTTGTAATCATCGCCTGCCTGTGCCGCCAGTGGAGCGGTCACACTCAGAGCAATCACCAACGCGGTGGCTAAACGTGACATCGGGAGTGAGGTGTGCATATTCAAAATCCTATTGCAAAAGTGAAGATGGTTGACCAAAGAGCCAACGCTGACAATGCGGCAAGTCGTCTGCAAAAAACAACAGCGTCATGCTTTTGCGACGGAACCAGATCAAGTCGCAAAGTAAAACCACAGACATTTTAGCCCACAACTGCCTCAAAAGAGCAACTTTTTCTGCCTTCGTGTCATATTTACCACGAATGTTTTTTGAATGCGACAGTTGCTTACGGGTGGCGCAGTTGCAAAAAAGTTGTCAGTTGTCAGTTGGCGGTTGGCAGTGAAAAGCACGGTTGTTAGCGATCAGTAATAACTGACAACGCAATCAATCACTTATATCCGCAACTGCGTCACTCTAATTTGTGCAACACCGACGCCAAACGCTTGGAACCAGATTTTTTTGTCCACGCCGCAGTTCGTCATTTTTTTACCACGACTGCCACGCCATTGAGCCGCATCACAGTCGCAATTATTTTCTTGTTTAGGATCGTTTTTGATGAAACCACCACCGCCTCGTTCTGCTGCGCGACCCCTGTCTCAGCGCCGCAGTCAAAACCTACTGCGCCAGCCGCCGCGCTGGATTCGTCCGACCTTGATCGGTTTATTGGCGCTGATTGCATTGGCGCTGCCGTTGACGTGGTGGGGCAACGACTCGCACCAGCGCACGTTCCAAAATCGCACGCTGGGCGTGATCGTGCAGGAACAATTACGGCGCTGGTTCCCGCAGTCGCCCACTCCCGTCAATGATGGTTGGTACGGGCTGGAGCAGCGGGTGCGGGCGGTGAATTCAAGACAACCGCGCATCGTGTTGGTGCATGGCATGGATGAGCCCGGCAACATCTGGCATGACCTGTTTCCGGTGTTGGATGCCGCTGGTTTTGAGGTGTGGGAATTTCGCTACCCGCAAGATCAATCCCTTGACGCGATCACGCAGGATTTTGCGCAGCGGTGGGCAACGCTGCCGACGACACGCCCGGTGATTGTGATTGGTCACGATCTGGGCGGGCTGGTGCTCCGCGAGTTCATCACCCGCTGGCGGCATCCGGTCGGCAGTCCGCCGCGCAGCACGGGTGCGGTGGTGCGCGGCGCGGTGCTGATTGCGACGCCCAATCAAGGCACCGACTGGGCGCGACTGCGGGTGTGGTTGGAACTGCGCGATCAATTTTTATATGACACAGAACGGCGGTTTGCGCTCTTTGCGGCGCTGCGCGATGGCACCGCTGCTGCCGTTCTTGATGTGCAGCCCGGCAGCGCCACGCTCACTGCGCTCAATGCACAAGCGTGGCCGGAAACGGTGGGATTGCAACTGATTGGTGGCGTGTTGACCGCACCAACGCCGCAAATGACCGCCAGCATCGCGGCCTTGGTCAAGGCGACGGCGGTGGTGGAGTTTCAAGAAGCGTTGATGGCGTGGTGGACAGAGTTGGGTGCCAAGCTCGGCGATGGCGTGTTACCGCTGGAGGCGCTCGCGCTGCCGAATGCGCCAGCGCCGCTCGCGCTGCCGGCATCGCATCGCGGGCTGCTCACGCGGGCGGTATCGACCGATCCTGAGCCGGTGGCGATTGCGCCGCTGGTGCAAATGCTGCAAGCGTGGAGTGGCGAAATTGCCGTGCCGCGCAGCGTTAATCCTGCGCCAGCACTTCCGGCAGCGCCGCGAAGATAAATAATTGAATTGATTTGATTAAAACGGATCATCACGCAGCCAAACGACTGCGTGATGACGGCTGGCAGGTTATCGTGGCGACCGCGCTGGTGTGCTCAGTGGTGCCATGTGCAGCATCCATTCCGGTTGCGGATGCGGCATCGGAGCGGCAACTGGAGCAGGCGCAGTTTCAACTGCTGCCGGAGCTGCTGGTGCAGCTTCAACTGGAGCTGGCGCTTCGACTGCCGGAGCTTCCGCTGCTGGCGCAGATGCTGCGTCAACCGGAGCTGGCGCTTCAGCCGCAGGTGCGGTCTCAACTGCCACAGGTGCGGCTTCGACTACTGGCGCTTCTGCTTCAGCCGCAGGTGCGGCGTCAACTGCCGGAGCTTCTGCTGCTGGTGCGGCGTCAACCGGAGCTGGCGCTTCAGCCGCAGGTGCGGCGTCAACTGCCGGAGCTGGTGCTTCAACGACCGCTGGAGCTGGCGCAGCGACTGGCGCTGGTGGTGCGACGGGTTTGGTGAGGTTGACGGTGCCGATCCGCGCCAAGTTGGCGCTCAATTGTTCGGTCGTAAAGCTCGGCGCTTCCGCACCAATCATGCCGTTAGAAATCGCGTGTGAAACGCCAAAAATTGCCAGCACGATCACGCCGCCGATAATGACTTTGGTGCTGCCGATATTGCTTAAAGCTGCGGGCATCAAGCCGGGGGTTACTTCACTCATTGAGGTTGATCCTATCGTTAGAACGTCAAATAAACAGCAAGGTTAATACAAGTCTGGTCTGGTTGCTCAGATGCGGAGATGGGATCAGATCAAAATCCTGCGTGGTGCGTTATTGCTGATTTAATAACGGCTTTTTCGCAAGTGCAGCAATTTTCATTGATCTTAATCATGTTGCAGTTGCATCATAACCAAACGTACAGCGAGCAGTTCGGCGACGCTTTGGGCGTTTGATGGAGTGGCTCGCATTTTTTCACCACCTAGAGAACGCAAACGATGACCGATTATGTCCGCTGGCTCAAAGACTTAGGAATGGAAGACGTGCCCGTCGTGGGCGGCAAAAACGCCTCGCTCGGTGAGATGATCCAAAACCTCACCGATCTCGGCGTCCAAGTGCCGGGCGGATTCGCCACCACCGCCGATGCCTACCGCGAATTTCTCGCGCACGAAGGCTTGGATGAGCGGATTCAAACCATTCTCGACACGCTGGATGTTGATGACGTTGCTGCGCTCGCTGAAGCTGGCCCGCGCATTCGCGGCTGGGTGTTGGAGCAACCGTTCCCGACTGCGCTGGAAACCGCAATTGATACCGCGTATGCCCAATTGACTGCCGCCGCTGGCAGCGAAGTGTCGTGGGCGGTGCGCTCGTCGGCGACGGCGGAAGATTTGCCGGATGCGTCCTTTGCTGGTCAGCAAGAAACCTTTTTGAATGTCAAAGGTTTGGATCACATCAAACATCGCATCAAAGAAGTGTTCGCCTCGCTATTCAACGACCGCGCCATTTCTTACCGCGTTCACCAAGGTTTTGAGCATCGCAACGTCGCGCTGTCCGCTGGCATTCAGCGCATGGTGCGCAGCGATTTAGCGGCATCTGGCGTGATGTTCACGCTCGACACCGAGTCTGGTTTCCGCGACGCCGTATTCATCACCGCCAGCTACGGCTTGGGCGAAATGGTCGTGCAAGGCGCGGTCAATCCCGATGAATTTTATGTGCATAAACCGACACTTGCTGCCGGTCGCCCCGCGATTTTGCGCCGCACCGTCGGCGATAAAGCCATCCGCATGGTGTACGCCGAAGCTGGCGCTGCCAGCCCGGTGCGCACGGAGCCAGTGCCGGAAGAGATGCGCCCGTTGTTCAGCATCAGCGATGCCGAAGTGGAGGAATTGGCGAAGCAGGCCATGCAAATCGAGCAGCATTACGGTCGTCCGATGGACATCGAATGGGCAAAAGATGGCATGGACGGCAAAATTTACGTCGTGCAGGCGCGGCCTGAGACGGTGCAAAGTCGCTCCGGCAACATCATCGAGCGTTACATCCTGCGCGAAAAAGCGCCGATTCTGACCAGCGGACGCAGCATCGGCAGTCGCATTGGCGCGGGCGTGGCGCGGGTGGTGGAAAGCATCGCCGATATGAATCGCGTCCAGCCCGGCGATGTGCTGATTACCGATATGACCGATCCCGATTGGGAGCCGATTATGAAACGGGCGGCGGCGATTGTGACTAATCGTGGGGGAAGAACCTGTCATGCCGCAATTATTGCGCGTGAATTGGGCGTTCCGGCAGTAGTTGGCTGCAATAACGCCACTGAGATTGTGAAAGAAGGGCAATTGGTGACGGTCAGTTGTGCCGAGGGTGACACCGGTTATATTTACGATGGCAAATTGGAATTCGATTACAAAACCATCGAATTAACCGCGATGCCAGAGATTCCGGTTAAAATTATGATGAATGTCGGCAATCCAGATCGCGCTTTTGCGTTTTCGGCGACACCGAATGCGGGCGTGGGATTAGCGCGGCTGGAATTCATCATCAATAACATGATCGGTATTCATCCGAAGGCGCTGCTGGAATTCGATCAATTGCCAGCGGAATTACAAGCGCAGATCACGCCGCGTATTGCTGCGTATGCAAGCCCGCGTGAGTTTTATATTGCCAAGTTGGCAGAAGGCATTTCGACGCTGGCAGCGGCTTTTTCACCCAATACCGTGATCGTGCGGATGTCGGATTTCAAATCGAATGAATACGCCAATTTGATTGGCGGCAAGCGGTATGAACCCGAAGAAGAAAATCCGATGATTGGCTTCCGTGGCGCTGGACGTTATATCGCCGACAATTTCAAAGCGTGCTTTGAATTGGAATGCGAGGCATTAAAACGAGTGCGCAATGACATGGGATTAACCAATGTCGAGATTATGATTCCATTCGTGCGGACGTTGGCACAAGCGAAGGCAGTTGTTGCAGCATTGGCGGCGCAGGGATTGGAACGCGGCAAAGATGGATTGCGGTTAATTATGATGTGCGAATTGCCATCCAATGCCGTGTTAGCCGATGAGTTTTTAGAGTATTTCGACGGCTTCTCAATTGGTTCCAATGATATGACGCAGCTCACGCTGGGATTAGATCGGGATTCCAGTTTGGTTGCGGAGAGCTTTGATGAGCGCGATCCGGCAGTGAAAAAGATGCTGTCGATGGCAATTACTGCGTGCCGTGCTCAGGGCAAATATGTGGGCATTTGCGGTCAAGGGCCATCCGATCATAAAGATTTCGCGGATTGGTTATTGAAGCAGGGCATCAGCAGCATTTCGCTCAATCCTGATACCGTGATTGATACTTGGATTTATCTGGCCGAACAAGCCAAGACGCTGTAATTTTTGATCCAATAAAAACCCCGCTCTTTGTGATGAAAGAGCGGGGTTTTTTATTGGCATTTTTAGTGCGTTGTTATTCGTTTTCTGCATACGGATCAATTCCTTCTAATAAAAATACAAACGTCAATACTTCTGCCACTGCCAGATACAAATTGGGCGGAATCTCGCGCCCCAGCGGTATTTGCGCCAGCGCCGCCACCAATATTGGATCCGATTGCAACGGTATTCCTTCAGCTTCGGCGATGCGGATGATTTCCTCCGCCGTTTTCCCTTCACCAATTGCCGTCACTCGCGGAGCGCGGTGCCGATCCCACTGGAGCGCCACCGCCTGCGTGGGTGCGGGAGACGGAGACGGATCAGCAGTCGTCATCAACCCAGCTCACGAATCAGCGCCAAGTGCGGCGGCAGCAGCGGAGTCGCGGGAGATAACGGACGATAGCCAGCATAAAGACTCGCCACTTCCAGCCGTTGCGCCAGCAATTGGGCGCGGAGTGTGGCCAAATGTTCCTGCAACACTGCCGCGCCAGCTTCGGTGCCCGCTTGTAAAGCGGCATCAAGGCGGTCAGCGCGGACACTGAGCTGAATCACCAACGGGCCGAGGCGCGGCAAATCAAGCTGTAGCCGCAATGTCCAACTTTCAGCGCCGCTCGGATCCCGCCGCGGGTTTTGGTGCAATTCCGTCGTCAGGGTAAAAATCGCCCCGCTGGGCGCTCGAAATGGCAGCTCCAACTGCCAATGCGCTTGTCCGGTTGCCGCATCCAAACTGAGCAGTTGATACGTCACCATCTGTCCGAGTACACCATCAATGTCGCGGAGCAGCGCCTGTGCCGTTGATGCGCGGTCACTGGCTGCCGCAGCAGAAGCGGCGGGCGGAGCGGACGTTGCAGCGGTTATTTCATCTTCTTCTATTATTTCAGGCAGTTGTGGCGCAGTTTCTGCTGAGTTGGAATTGGGATCACCTTCCGCGTCGGCAAAGGTCGCTGCGCCATCATCCTCAGCATCGGCGTCATCGTCGCCGTCAGCATCCACTGTCAGCTCCGTATCGTCGTCATCTCCCTCATCAATCTCGTCGTCACAGTCCAATTCATCGCCAACCTCGCAGTCCGCGTCAGCATCTGTCTCGCTGTCAGCGGTTGAGGCGTCCTCAACGACCGGTGCTGCTTCCGCCAAGATCGCGCTGCTGATAATTTCCGCCACTGCGACCTCGGTTGCTTCAGCGGGAGGCGGCGACGGATTGGCGCTGGCGGCTGCTCGCAGCTCGGCGGCAAGACACAGCAATTGTGCTTTGAGGTCTTGACTGAAATCAGGCGCTGGTTGTGACGGCGACGCCGCAGTTTCTGCCAGTTGCGCCTCCAGCCAGAGACCGGAATGTTGGAAGGTGTCCGCCAAGCGTTGTGGCGTCACCAAATCTTTGGCGGTTGGCAACTGCGTGATAAAGGTCGCCAACAATTGATGTTCAGTGCTGCGGGTCTGGGTGTTAGGGGCAGCGGCGAGTGCCGTATGCCAGCGTTCTAGCGTCGTTCGCAACGGCTGGGCGCGGGGCAAATGCTGGCGCAATTGTCCGTCAAGCCAAGTGTGCGCGGCGGTGGCAGATGGCGCGGGTGAAAGCGCAGGAGCGGGAGATAACTTGGCAGCCGGTGTGGGGGCGGCAGCTTGAAGTGCGGTGAGTTGTCGAGCATTGATTACAGGAGGCAGCAGTGGCTCGGGCATCGCTCAACACCTGCGAAAATGCGCTGACAGCGCCCGCTTGCAGCGACATCAGTCATGGCGAAATTCCAATTTCCGCGCCTCACGTTGATAGTAAAGCGCCGCCCGCATGAGCAGTCGTTCGGTTTGCGGATCAAGGTCTAGGATATAAAAACCAGCAGAAACAATCCCTAAATGCGCTGACGGACGGAGATTAACAAAGCGGGCGTGTCCAGACAGCGGGGTGCGCAAGCCGGGCAGTTCCATGCCTGAATAGCGAAAGCGGGTTTTTAACAAGCTGCGCTCAAGGGTGCCTTCCAACAGCCCCACACAAAAACCTTTTACTGAAATATCAATGAGACGTGCAGTGAAGTCTTCTGTGGAGTATTCGTGCTGTAACACAACGCTGCGGCGCTCGTGAGGCGGCAGGGAGACACGAAACACATCGCGCCGTTGTAAATAATTGATTTGTTTGGGATAAGCGCCGATGTAAAGCTGTTTATTCTCTTCGCTGATGAGGCGTTCCACCGTCATCTGAAAATGAATGGCGATCCCGCGCAGACTGGCATACACATGAATCTCGGTGCCCAGCACGATCTGCTCACGCGCATCAAACAAATTGATTTCATCTAAATACAGCAGTTGCTGTTCGGGATCGAGCCGCACCAACAGCGAGTTGTATAACGGACCATCGGTGCCGATTCGCACCCCAACCAACACCAACTGTTGGCGGAGTTCATGGAGAACGGCGGTGATGCGCTCAGGATTGGTGACGACATGACTGTTGGCATCCTGCGCTGCGGGCTGATTCGTCGCTGTCATGGATGACCCCGCCGCGACGACTGTGTTGCATCTAATAAAAAAAAGTTAAACAAGCTGTGAATCCAATGCCGATTGTGTTCCACATATTATGCGCGAATTATGCGCGAATCAGGGTGCGACTGCGGGAACTTGCTGATTGTGTGCGTCCTTGCGGCGTGTAGGTCGCTGAAGGTGCGTCATCACCGCTGAGGATGCGCAACAGACCGGCAATGCGCTTGCGATCCTGCTCAATTAAACGGGCATTGGCTTGATTGAGTTGCGCACAGCGCAGCCCCAACGCACACACCTGCGCCCACTGCTCGCGCACCATCTGCGGTGCCGCGCCAGCCGCAAAGAAAGCCGCCAGTCCAGCCGGGGTGAAAGAATACGCTGCCGTTTCAACACTTTGCTTTTGTTTGAGCGTTTCCTGCTCCACCGCGTGTACCAGCGCCTCTTTGCGGATGACGATTTGTTGCAACAGTTCAGGATCACGGCTGGCGAGTGCCCGCGTCTCATCCAGCATGGTGGTTTCCAACTGTTGCAGCAGCCGCAGCGTCTGCATCAGCGCCTGCACGAAATGATGAATCAGTTGTGGCGTGAGTGTCGGCTGGCTGCTCATTGATCAATGACCTCAGTGGAATGCCGCAATTAAATTTGAACCCGTTGACTGTATTAAATTGAATTGACGGTCATTATTTGAATAAATGCTTCGGAGCAAAATCAAGATCAGAATCAAGAATTTGCTGCGCCAGCTTTTTATTATCAATGGCAGGATAACGACCTTCGGCAATTGCTGCCCGAATTGACGCCACCTTTTCCTCATTAAAGGGCACGGTACCCGCTCCATCACGAGCGGCACTCAGCGTGAGTGCTGCCGGCGTCAGGGTGAGCAATTCGCTCGTGCCGCCACTTCTCACGGCGGGCGCGGTACTGGCTGGTTCAGTGAGCCGCGTTTTGCTGGTTGAGGATGACACCTCAGTGCGATAACTGATGTTGGTTATGCCGTTGATATTCATAATTTTTACGCGAGAACTTGACCTTTAGGGCGGGGCGGAATAGCGCCCCGTGCATGGCGCGGTGAGGTCGCTCGTCTCGCTGCCTCCGTTAAGTTGGATTTCAGAAAAAAGTTGTGATTTGCATCAACACAAGCCTTGCGTCCAATAACGACTGGTGATGCGAAAACTGTAGACCAGTTCGCACTGTTGTAGCAGTTCACAACTGTAATCGCACCATCCCCGATGCCTCAATCTCACCTTCTACGATCTGTTTGGATGTACTGTTGCGCACACGAATCCGCTGCCCCACCGCCCCATCTTCCAACGCTTCCCCTTTCATCTGCACCGTCACGCCGGGCGTGACCACAATCAACGTGACCTGTTGCCCCCGTTTCACCACCTTGGCGGGCGTGAGCAGCGCATCATTGAGCACCTGCCCGGGCAGCAGCGCCCGTTTCGTTTGCAGCCCGATCACGTTTTCTGGCGTGTCGAAATAGCCGTTAGCAAGTTTTGCCGAACTGGTCGCTTCTAAACGCACGTCAGCGGCAGTAATCACCTGCTGGCGCGACAACGGGCGCGTGACGACCACCGCCGCCACTTCTCGCTCAACTTGCACTGGCACGAAAATTGACCATGTCACCGGAGCCGTGCAACGAATGTTGACGGTACCGTTATCGAGGGAGCGAGAACCGGGCGCAAGTTGAGCAGTCGGCAGATGCGCACAGCGAGCAAGGCGCAAACGGCTATCTAATTGACCGATGTCAATCCGCGTTGCGGTTGCCGCCGCGTCACCGAGTGATGCCAACACAAAGGAGCGCACTGTCGCCATAATCCGCTCCAATGGTTCAATTGCCGCTTCTTCCGTGCCCGCGCTTTGGGCGCTGAGACTGGCACTGCACAGGAGCAGACCGATCCCAAACCAAGTTCGCAACCCTTGCCATGCGCAACGCAACCGGAAACGCTGGCGGCCGAGAAGCGCCGCGCTCATCCTGTTAGACTTAAACGCGATCACTGTTGATCTGGGGAACTGTTGATGAGTCATTTTATTGATGATGTTGACCAACGCACTCGTATGGTTGGTCATAATCGCATGGAATTATTGTTGTTTCATCTTGGTAATAAACAGGCCTTCGGCATTAATGTGTTTAAGGTGCGCGAAGTCATTGCCAAACCCACCTTGCGTCATTTGCCCGGCTCCAATCCGACGGTGCGCGGCGTTGCCAACATTCGCGGGCGCACGGTATCGGTGATTGATTTGGCGCTCGCAATTGGCTTGGCGGGACAACCAGCAGCCGATGATCTGGATGCAAAAGTCATCGTGACTGAATTTAATCGTTCCGTACAAGGATTTTGGGTATCGGCGGTTGATCGTATTGTGAATGTGAATTGGGAAACCGTAAAACCGCCGCCGCGGGGTACGGAACGCGAGAGTTATCTCGTCGCAGTGACGGAAGTGGACAATCGTTTGGTAGAAATTATTGATGTTGAGCGCGTTTTTGCACAAATCAATCATTTGAAAAGCGACGTTTCTGAAGACGTACAAAAGCAAGCAAAAACCTTAGATCACGACCGGCGGATTTTAATTGTTGATGATTCATTGGTGGCGCGTAAGCAAATTGAACGCGCCATTTTGGAAATGGGATTCCGCACCGAAACGCGCTCCGACGGCGCTTCTGCACTACAATATCTCGAAGAACTTGCCGCTGAAGATTTGGTCAATTCCACGATTGAGATGATCATTGCTGATATTGAAATGCCACGCATGGATGGCTATACACTAACCCGCAAAATTAGGGAAAATAATAAGTTAAAAGACTTGCATGTCATCTTGCATTCTTCCCTCAGTGGTCAATTCAATCACGACATGGTTAAACGCGCTGGTGCCAATGCGTTTTTAGCCAAATTTGATCCTGATGAATTGGCATCAACGGTGCTTAAACATGCGCGACCAACATAATTGATGCGCGTATTGCAACCTGCTGCACCCCAATATAACGCTGGGCGCGGCTGTTGTTTCCCTTATTGATGTCCATAGCACAAAGGTTCAGCCGTGATTGATGCGCAGGATTATGCCGAGTTTTCCCGATTTCTTGCCGATTGCTGTGGTTTGGTGCTCGGTGAAAACCGTCAATATCTCGTCTCTAGTCGCCTGTCGCGTCTGCTCGATGAATTCGCCTTTGCCAAGGTTGAAGACCTATTGCGTGCCTTGCGGCGTTCGGCAGATCCGACGCTGAAATCGCGGGTCATCGACGCGATGACCACCAATGAAACTTCATGGTTTCGTGATAACTATCCGTTTGAAATGCTTCGACAAATCGTCTTTCCTGAGCTGGCAGCTAAACAAAAGCCGATTCGCATCTGGTCGGCGGCCTGCTCAAGCGGTCAGGAGCCTTACAGCATTTCCATGATCGTGAACGAATGGGAAACCAGTCATCCGTCGAAGTTGGTACCAGTCAGCATTTTGGCGACTGATTTGTCGGAAGGCGTGTTAGCACAAGCGCGGTCGGGGATTTATGACGGTCTCAGCATCGTGCGCGGGCTGAGTGCAGAACGGCGGCAGCGGTTTTTTGAAACGATGCCCAACGGACATCGCATCAAAGCGGATATTCAACAGCGGGTGCGCTTTCAAAAGCTCAATCTGATGGATTCCTACACCGCGTTGGGAAAATTTGAGATCGTATTTTGCCGTAACGTCTTGATTTATTTCTCTACCGATACCAAACGTCGAATTTTTGACGGCATTGCCCGCCAGATGGATCCCGGCGGTTATCTGTTTGTCGGCGCTTCTGAAGCAGTTGGTTCTTACACCGATGCGTTTGAAATTCTGCGCACCCCGCAAGGCTCAATGTTGCGCCGGCGCTAACTAACGCTTTTTCTTCAGCTTTTTTCATTTCCATCCCCGCCGCTCAAGCGGACATCCTCAGCAGCCGATAACAACACTGGTGGCTGCAATGGCGCGACAACGCCACGATGAATTGGCATCTCCTGAACCCAACTGGCACAACCTTTGCTGATTCCTATGTCATCACAGATCAATACGCTTTTATTGGCGATGAGCACTCGACTATGAGCCTGTCATTAGATAAAGCATTTGGCATCTTGCCGGCATCAATGACATTACAGGCGCATCGCACGGAATTATTGGCATCAAATATCGCCAATGCTGATACGCCATTGTATAAGTCACGCGATTTTGATGTGCGCGGTTTATTAGCCACGCTGGTTGATAAAGGAAATACATTAGACATTGTAAAAACGCAGGCAAATCATTTGGAATTACCCGGGCGCACTGTCGATGCTACGCCAACATTGTTATATCGTATTCCTGCCCAGCCTGCACTTGATGGGAATACCGTTGACCCGCAATTGGAACGCGCAGCATTTGCAGATAATGCGATGCACTATCAAAGCACGCTTGAATTTTTAAGTCGCCGCGTTTCTGGAATTCGCGCTGCGTTGCGTAAGGAGTAATGCCATGAGTGGTGATTTGTTTCGCATTTTTAATACTTCCGCCTCGGCGCTCACTGCGCAATCTATCCGCTTAAATACGGTTGCATCGAATTTAGCAAATGCGAATACTGCCTCTAAAACACCGGATGCAACTTATAAATCCAAACAGGTGTTATTTCAAACGATTTTGGATAAAGAAGACCCCGATCAAGCAGCAATGCCAGTGCGCGTGGTTGATATTGTTGACGCTCCGTCACAACCAATTCCAACTTATGAACCCAATCACCCCCAAGCGAATGGCGACGGTTATGTCTTTCGACCAGCAATTAGCGTGGTTGAAGAAATGGCAAATATGATGTCAGCATCTCGCAGCTATGAAGCCAACGTGGAAGTAATGACGACTGCGCGCCAATTATTACAACGTACCCTGCAAGTTGGTCAGAATTAGGAGTATCACTCGTGGCAAATGTATCCGCAGAAGCCTACACTGGCATTGGACTAACAACGTATTCATCAACGCCTGTTGTAAAAGAAAAAAATGATAAACTTGGGCAAGATGATTTCCTTAAGTTAATGACCACGCAGTTGACCAATCAAGACCCATTGGCACCAATGGAAAATGGCGAATTCCTTGGTCAGATGGCGCAATTTTCAACCGTTACGGGAATTGAATCATTAACCAAAGAATTTAGCGCCCTGTCTTTATCATTAAATCAAAGTCAGGCGCTGCAAGCGGCAGTGTTAGTAAGTAAAAATGTGCTTGCACCCGCGCAATCCGCGACCTTGTCTGAAGGGGAAGGGATAAATGGTGCGGTGGATTTGCCTTCATCAACACAAGGAGTGACCGTGAGCGTCACCGACGCCAGTGGACAATTGATTCGTAATGTTGATCTCGGTCGTTTAAGTGCTGGATTACAAGAATTTAGCTGGGATGGACTGAATAATAGTGGCAAACCGGCACCGGCTGGCGCTTATACGTTTCAGATTACTGGTCAAGTTGATGGTAAAACAGAAGCGTTTGAAACGTTGTTGAATGGTCAGATAAAGAATGTAGCCTACGACAGCACAAGCGGCGGTTTGAAGCTCAATGTTAAAGGGCTTGGTAATATCAGTTTTGCCGATGTTTATCGTATTGGTTAGTTTGTTTTTTAGCCACTGCTTTTGAATGAAACAGGAGAATATCACATGTCTTTTAATATCGGGTTGACGGGATTAAATGCCGCGTCAGCAGACCTCAAGGTGACTGGCAACAACATTGCAAATTCTGGCACGGTGGGATTTAAGGAATCTCGCGCTGAGTTTGCTAATTTATTCGTTCAGTCTTACGGCAGCATTAGTAAAACGGCAATTGGTTCTGGAGCGCGGCTGGCAGCAACGCCACAGCAATTCACCCAAGGCTCACTAGATTACAGTGACAATGTCATGGATTTGGCAATTAGTGGGCAAGGCTTCTTTATCATGGACGAAAACGGCAGTAAATCTTACACCCGCGCTGGTGCGTTTCAGGTGGATCAAGATGGCTATGTTGTAAACAGCCAAGGACAACAGTTACAGACTTATCCGCGCAAAGATGACAATCTTTATGCCGTGACTGAGGGCGTATTTGTACCAGAATTAAATGATCCAGAGTTTGATGTTGGCAACCTACAAAGTTTGCAGTTGCCGTTAGAAAATTTCCCGCCAACATCAACTGGTAAGGTCGTTTCTAAAATCAACCTGCGTTCTGATGCTGAGGCAATCCGTGATATTAACGGCACCTTGGTGACGTTCAATCAAAACGATCCAGATACTTACAACTACTCAACCTCGGCAACGGTATACGATACGTTGGGGTTGCCGCGTAATATGACGTTCTATTTCCAAAAAACAGAAACACCATTGACATGGAATGTGTATGCAGATTTAGGTGATTGGGCTGATCCCGCAAGTCCTAATACGCTTACACCAATATCGTTGACCTTTGACACCACTGGCAATTTGGTGACGCCCGCTGTAGATGAGTTGCAAGCATTTCCATTTCCAGATTTAGCGTTGTATAAACCTGATAACGGTGCTCAAATTGGTACCGTGCAAAACCCAGATGTTGTGCCACCATTAGTAGATACAACGGTTTTTGTCAATTTCACTGGTATGACGCAGTTTGGAACGCAATACACGGTGAATGAATTGAGCCAGAATGGCAATGCAGTGGGAAGATTGAGTGGTCTCGAAGTTGATGCGAATGGCATTGTGTTTTCTCGCTATACGAACGGTCAATCAAAAGCACTAGGACAGGTGGCGCTGGCGAATTTCAATAACCCGCAAGGATTGCAGGTGATCGGAAATAACGCTTGGATTGAAACTGCTGAGTCTGGTGAACATACCTATGACGCGCCCGGTAATGGTGAACTCGGTTCGGTACAATCTGGTGCCCTCGAAGCCTCTAATGTTGATGTTGCCGAAGAATTGGTGAATCTCATCACTGCGCAGCGCAATTATCAGGCGAATGCAAAAACCGTTTCTACTGCCGATCAGATGGTGCAAACTATTCTGAATCTGCAATAGTCATTTGAATACAACATTGATTGCCGGAGCAATTGAATCATGGATCGTTTTCTCTATCTCGCAATGTCGGGCGCAAAAGAAAACCTCTATGCGCAGGCAATCAATCACCAAAATTTGGCAAATGCCAATACGCATGGTTTTCGCCAAGCCTTGGGTGACGCCTATACCGTGCCAATTCGTGGCCCCGTATTTGATTCCCGTGATTATGTGCAGGTGCGCGATGAGGCAATTGATTTTTCGCTCGGGGCGCAGCAAAGCACCGGACGCGAGCAGGACATCGCCCTCGATGGTCCCGGTTTTATCGCGGTGCAAGCGCCCGATGGCACCGAAACCTACACCCGTTCTGGCAATTTTCACGTTGATTCCACTGGCATTTTGCGCACCGAGCGCGGTTTAGCAGTGCTCGGCGGCGGCGGACCGATTGCCGTGCCGCCAAATGAAGCCTTTTCAATTGGCACCGACGGCACGATCACAGTGCGCCCCGGCGGTTCTGGTGCCAACGCGCTGACCGCCATTGATCGCATTCGGCTGGTGAATCCTGATCTCAAGGCGTTGTTTCGCGGTGAAGATGGCTTGATTCGGGCGCGGAATGGGCAGGCGCTGCCAGCCGATGCCACGATGCGCGTGATCGGTGGCGCGTTGGAAAGCAGCAACGTCAATACGGTGTCGGCGCTGGCGGAGATGATTGATCTGTCACGCAATTTTGAGTTGCAAATCAAGATGATGGATGCTGCCAACAACGTCGAACAAAATCACAATCGCCTGCTGGGAATTAGCGGCAGTTAGCGCCACGCCTAACTGCGAGGAATTTTTATGAATCAATCACTTTGGATCGCTAAAACCGGGCTCGACGCGCAGCAAACGCGCATGGCGGTGGTCGCCAATAATTTGGCGAACGTCAACACCAACGGCTTCAAAAAGAGTCGGGCGGTGTTTGAAGACTTGATTTATCAAACCATCCGCCAGCCCGGCGCGCAGGCAACGCAACAGGCACAGCTTCCATCAGGATTGATGCTCGGCATGGGTTCGCGCACCGTCGCTACTGAAAAGCTGTTCACACAAGGCGGCATGGTGCAAACCGAAAACGCGCTCGATATGACCATCGAAGGGCGCGGGTTTTTTCAAGTGCTGCTGCCTAGCGGCGAGATGGGTTACACCCGCGACGGCACTTTTCAGCTCAATGCTGACGGCGAGATCGTCATGTCGAACGGCTATCCGTTGCAGCCGGGCTTGACGGTTCCCGCCAACGCGCTGTCAGTGACGATTGGCAAAGATGGCACCGTCTCCGCGCAGATTCCCGGCGAGGCAGCCGGACAAGAGATCGGCACGATCCAGCTCGCTGATTTCGTCAATCCCGCCGGTTTGCAGGCGATGGGCGAAAATATCTACATCGAAACCGGCGCTTCTGGCACCGCGCAGTCCGCAAATCCGGGTCAAAATGGCATCGGTACCGTCGTGCAGGGCACTTTGGAAACCAGCAACGTCAACATGGCGGAAGAATTGGTGAACATGATCGAAACCCAACGCGCTTATGAGGTCAATTCCAAAGCCGTCGCTGCCGCCGATTCGATGCTCCAATTCGTCAATAACAACCTCGCTCGCTAATCCCAACTTCTGCTTGCCATGCGCCAGCTCACGCGCTCCACACTCCTGCTCATCGCGCTCGGATTGAGCGGCTGCGCTGCGCTCACGTCAACGAAACCCGGCGATTCACAAGACTATCGTCCGATCCCGCCACAACCGCCGCTGCCGTCTGCCGCCAATCATGGCGCGATTTATCAAACCACCCGCAGTCAAGGGTTATTTGAAGATTACAAAGCGCGTCGCGTCGGCGATCTGGTGCGGGTGCAGTTGGCAGAACGCACGAACGCCAAAAAATCGACAGCGACCACGACGACAAAAAGCTCATCAAACGATATGAGCATTGGTGGTCTTAATATTGCTGGACGGGATGTGATCCCAGGCGGATTGCCGATTTTGAGCGCCAGCAGCGCCAACGACGGCAGTTTTGATGGCGCTGGTGATTCCAGCCAGAGCAATCAACTCAGCGGCGAAATCACCGTCACCGTCGCCGAAGTGTTGCCAAACGGCAATCTGGTCGTGCAGGGCGAAAAATGGCTCGGCATCAATCAAGGCAATGAATTCGTGCGGTTACGCGGCATCATTCGTCCGGTTGACATCAGCGCCACCAACACCGTGCAGTCGATTCAAGTCGCCAATGCGCAACTCTATTACGGCGGCACCGGTGCCCTTCAAGACAGCAACACCCCCGGCTGGTTATCACGGTTCTTCAATCATCCGGTGTGGCCGTTCTAAACCAGCAGCGGCGACACCCCCACAGCGAGGTTCGCCATGCGTCAATTCAGCCACTTCCTCCGCCACCTGTGCTTGATTGGGCTGTGTTGCGGCATGACCCAGCTCTCCGCCGGCAATGAATCGTTTAATCCCAACGATTTTGGCACTCCCGAACGCATCAAAGACCTCGCCACCATCGCTGGCGTCCGCGATAACCAATTGATTGGTTACGGTTTAGTGGTCGGTCTCACCGGCACCGGCGATCAAACCACGCAAGCGCCGTTCACCGTGCAAAGTCTGAAAAACATGCTCGGTCAGCTCGGCGTCACCATCCCGCCCAACGTCAATCCGCAGCTTAAAAACGTCGCTGCCGTGATGATTACGACCGACTTGCCGCCGTTCGCCAAACCCGGACAGCGGCTCGACATCACCATTTCCTCTCTCGGTAACTCGAAAAGTTTGCGCGGTGGCACCTTGCTGATGACGCCATTAAAAGGCATCGACGGCGAGGTCTACGCGATGGCGCAGGGCAATCTCATCGTCAGCGGTTTTGGCGTGGAAGGTAAAGACGGCAGCAGCATCACGGTCAACGTTCCCAGCGTGGGGCGGATTCCCAACGGCGCGACGGTGGAGCGTGAGGTGCCCAATACTTTTGGCGATGGCAACGCGCTGGTGCTCAATTTACGGCGACCGGATTTCACCACCGCCACGCAAATGGTGGAGGCGATCAATCGCAGCTTTGGCAAGGACGTGGCCGAGGCGCTAGATGGTTCTTCAGTGCAGGTCCGCGCTCCCACCAAACGCGGGCAACGGGTGGCGTTTATGTCGGCGCTGGAAAATCTCAACGTCGCCACCGGCGCACCAGCGGCTCGTGTGGTCATCAATTCCCGCACCGGCACGCTGGTGATTGGCGCGGATGTCAAGGTCACACCTGCCGCCATCACGCACGGCAATCTCACTCTCACGATTGAAGAAACGCCAGTGGCGTCGCAGCCCAATGGACGCTCCGGCGGGCGCACCGCCACTGCCAGCGATAGTCAGGTGGGTGCGAAACAAGAGAAAAATCGCATGTTTCTGTTTGCGCCCGGCACCGCGCTGGGTGACATCGTGCAGGCGATTAACGCAGTCGGGGCAGCGCCCGGTGATTTGGTCGCCATTCTCGATGCGTTGCGCGAAGTCGGGGCGTTACGCGCCGAGCTGATTGTGATTTAAGCCGTCATGTTGTCCGCCACCGCACCTTTTGGAACCCGGCTGATGACCAGCGCTGCCGCGCCGACTGGCGCGAGCGGCGGGCTGGTGAGCGATCCGAAGAGCTTGCAGCCGTTAGCAACCTCTGCCCGCAACGGCGATCCCGCGGCGTTAGAAGCCACGGCGCGTGCCTTTGAAGGGCTGTTGACTGGGCAAATGCTCAAACAGATGCGTGCTGCCTCGTCCGGCGGTGGCATCTTTGATTCTGAACAAAGCAAAATGTATCAAGAGCTGCACGATCAACAGATTGCAGCGGCGTTGAGCCAAGGTGAAGGGCTGGGCTTGCGCAAATTGTTGATGCGCCAGCTTTCTCCCACCGGAGTCAGTGCTGGCGCGACGACGGTGAGCGGTGAGCGTGATCCGAAGACCTTGCGCTTGCCAGAGCGCAATCAGGCGCTGAAACCGCTGCACCGCCAAAGTGTTGACGCTGCTGCGCCAGCCGCTGCGCCCACAACTGCCAGCGTTTCGTCAAATCAGGTGAAGCCGTTGACCACTTTTCAAGGTCAAGCGCAGTGGCCGCCGCGCACGCCGGCGGAGTTTGTGGCGTATCTCAAGCCGTTTGCGCAGCAGGCGGCGCAGACGTTGGGAATGGATACGGATGTGTTGCTGGCGCAGAGCGCGTTAGAAACTGGCTGGGGTAAACATATTCCGCGCCGCGCTGATGGCAGCAGCAGTTTTAATTTGTTTGGAATCAAGGCTGATTCGCGCTGGGAAGGCGCTTCGGTCGCGGTGGGGACGCTGGAATATCGCAACGGCGTGGCGCAACGCGAGCGGGCAAAATTTCGTGCTTATGAGAGTCCGGCGGATGCGTTTGTGGATTATGTGGCATTTCTGCGCCGCAATCCGCGTTATGGGAAAGCGTTGGCGAGCACCAACGGCGCGGATTTTATTCGCGGTTTGCAGCAAGCGGGTTATGCGACCGATCCGCGTTATGCTGCCAAGGTGTTGGGAATTCGTGACCGATTTGGCAGCCTGAGCGCATCTGAAGTGGTAGCGACTTCTCAAGTCTCAAGCGTTCGCGCCGATAAAACCACTGAGAGTTAATGTTTCAGTCCTTGCGGGGGGTTAATGATGTGCCGCGAGATGCGCTTGCTGGGCTGACGGACAGAGTGCTGTGCGTCAATCAAATTTAAGGTTATTGCGATGAGTATTCTCAGCACGGGCGTTTCTGGGGTCATGGCTTCCCAAAGTGCCCTAGCCACCACCAGCCATAACATTGCTAACGCGACCACCGAAGGCTACAGCCGCCAGCGGGTGGAATTGACGCAGCAGACACCGCAAAAACGTGTCGGTCATTACATCGGTCAAGGTGTCCGGCTCACCAGTGTGCAGCGGATCAGCGACAATCTCATCAATACCCAACTGCGTAACACCCTCACTATCAACACCAATACCAGCGTCCGCTTGGAGTTTGCGCAGCGCGTCGATAATTTGCTTGCCGATGAAACAACGGGCTTGACGCCGGTATTAAACAGTTATTCCGCCGCGCTCCAAGATGTTGCCGATGATCCCACCTCGCTTCCCGCTCGCATCACCTTGCTGGCAGCGGCGGAATCGTTCACCGGACGTCTCAACACCGTGAATCAGCAACTCAATGAACAGCGCAGTTTGATTAACGGGCAAATTGAAGCAACGGTGGGAGAACTCAACCAGTTTGCGCAAAAGGTGGCCGATCTCAACAGTCGCATTAGCGGCGGATTTATGGGCACCAGCGGACCGCCGAATGATCTGCTCGATCAACGTGATTTATTGCTCAACCAGATGGCAGAAAGGGTTGACATCAGCATCACGATGGAAGACGACGGCGCGGTCAACGTGTTTGCGGGCAACGGGCAAACGCTGGTGATGGGCAACAATGCTCGCAAATTGTTGACCGATCATCTCAGCGGCGATCCGGTCAACGTGGATATTGGTCTGCAAGTCAACGCCAACGGTGCGCCCGCAAATGTCACTCGCCAACTCAGCGGCGGCAGACTCGGTGGCTTGATCGACAGTCGTACCAATGTCATTGATGTTGCCCAAAACACGCTGGGCTTGATCGGGCTGACGTTGACGACGCGCTTTAATGAGCAAAACAAGCTGGGACTGGACTTAAACGGTGATGTTGGCGGCGATTTGTTCACGCTGCCCGCAGTTGAGGTGTATCCCAAACCCACGAACGCCGAGATCGCGGTACCAACGGTGACGGTTGTCGATGTTGCCGCTCTCAGCGCCAGCGATTACCGCCTGCAATATCACAGCGGAAATTTTTATCTGACGCGCCAGCCGTCCAATGCAGTCGTCACCTTGACTCCTGATCCCACGCAGCCGGATGTATTGATTGGCGACGGACTGCAAATTGATCCTGCCGCCATTCTGGCTGGCGCTCCCGAAGATGGTGATACCTGGTTGATTCAACCGACCCGCACGGCGTCCAGTCAATTGGAGGTCGTCATTGACGATCCAGAGTTGATCGCAGCGGCTTCCGGCGCGTTAGTGGCTGCTGACAACACGGGCAGCGCCAAACTGATTGATCTGCGCATCACTGATGCCAGTGCCGCGAGCGCCAAACCCGCCGCCATCGTGGTCAATCAAGACGCTGACGCAGTGAATTTGATCAGCATCAGCGATGGTGCCGAAGTGGGCGGGGCAACGGTGGAGAGTTTCCGCGTCACCGATCCCGAACAAATCGGCTTAAATCCCAGCACCTTGGTGAGTTTTGATGCCACTAAACAGCAATTTAGCGTCGGCGGCGAACGCTTCACGCTTGATCCTTCGGGCGTGACCACGATTGCGACCCAAGGTTGGGAAATGCGGATTCGCGGCACCCCGGAAAATGGCGAGGTGTTCACGGTCGCAGTCACGGAAACGGCGCTGGAAACGGAAGAACCCCAAACCACGACGGTGGTTGGTGACGGTTGGGAGCTGGATATCCAAGGCGAACCAGACGCTTACGATGCGTTCACGCTTGATCTCAGCGCGGGGCGCAACGGTGATAACCGCAACATGCTGGCGATGACGGCGCTGCAAGATACGTTTTTGGTGCGCGGTAAAGAAACTTTTCACGGCAGCTATAACAGCTTGTTATCTAACGTTGGTTCTGAAACGTATCACATGCAAATTGCGCATGAAGCCAATGAAACCCTATTAAGCGCCGCGCAAGCCCAATATCAGGCAGTATCTGGTGTCAATCTCGATGAAGAAGCCGCCAATTTAATTCGCTTTCAACAAGCCTATCAAGCCGCAGCACAGGTGATTAGCACCAGCAGCACGATATTCGATACCCTGCTCAACGCGGTTCGCGGTTAACGGAGTCATCCATGCGTATTTCAACTCCTCAAATTTTCAATTCCAATTTGGCGACCATGCAACGCGCTCAATCTAAATTGAATCAAACAAATTTACAGTTATCGAGTGGACGCACATTCTTAACTCCTGCTGATGATCCGAATGCCGCTGCGCAAACAGTGCAATTAGATGTCGCTATTAAAACTACAGAACAGTATCAACGCAATAACGATTTAGTGCGCCCGCAATTAGAACAAGAAGAAACGCAAATTGAAGCCAGTCAAAACATTTTGCAGCGCGTACGCGAATTAGTGGTAGCAGGCAGTAATGACACCTACATTTATGAAAATCGCTCCATTATGGCGCGAGAAATCCGTGAATTGCGCGAAGATTTAATTGGTATTGCGAATTTCAAAGAAGCAAATGGTGAATATCTATTTGCGGGCACCCGTTCCCATACGGAGCCATTTATCGTCAGCGATACAGGTGTGGTGTCGTATGTTGGTGCTGCTGGCGCGGGTTCTGTGCGCACCATCGACATCACCAATAACCGTCAAATTCGCGGCGGTGATACCGGTGAAGCCGTATTTATGGCGATTCCCGAACGCAGCGGGTTATTAACAGAAGCCGTCCCGAAGGCGACCAATACCGGCACGATGGAGGTCGCATCGGTGGCAAGTGCCAATTTAGAGGACGCGCTCAATAGCGCCGATCAGACGCTGCGAATTAAATTCAGCTATCCGGCAACGCATCCGGGCGCGGTGGAATATAACGTGTTGGATATGGATGGTCACGCCGTGCGCGATAACAACGGTGCGTTAATTAGCGGCACCTACGGCAGCACCGACGCGGGCGGGGTATTTATGCCACCAACTCCCGCCAATCAACCCATTGAATTTGCTGGTCGTCAAATCACGATTGAAGGTGCGCCCGCGAATGGCGATGAAGTGATTTCGCGTCCCGTCACTCAGGTTAGTATTTTTCAAACATTAGAAGATATTGCCAGCGCATTTGAACAATCGCTATCGCCTGAAAAAGATCGGGAAATGCTGTCAAAAGCCAGCAGTATTGCCTTGCGCAATGTTGATTCTGGTCTGGCGCAATTCAGTGAAATTCGCACCACTGTTGGCGTGCGTTTAGCAACTTTAGACACGCAAACAGAATTGAATGCGGAGCGCATTTTGGATTTATCCAATACCCGTTCTGAGGTGCGCGATCTTGATTATGCGGAAGCAATCAGCCGGTTCAAATTGCAAGAAGTGGTGTTAGAAGCTGCACAAAAAACCTACATCGAAATGAACAAGATGTCGTTGTTTGATCTGCTTTAATTTCAAGCAACTGCCCCGCTCTCTGGAGAAAAAAAACACGCCGCAGCGTGTTTTTTATTGGCAAAATTTTGCGCGACGGTCAGAACGGCAGCATGTCGTAATAGAAGGATACTGGCGCTGTTAATTCAATTCCTTTGGCTGGCAATTTCTCGTTTAACGCATAATCTACAATAGTCTGCAAATCAGCTAAAACCACATCTGGCAGCGTTGCAAAGGCGGTCAATTGCTCTTCCGTCATCCGCGCAAAAGCATCTGAAAACAAAGCGTTAAACATAAAATGCGGATCAAGGAAGCTAATTAAAAGCTGCTTGCTATCCGCAGTTTTCATTACTGCCAATTCACACGGCAAAGCGGTGGCATGATAAAAACCAGTGGTCAGCGCCTGTTTTGCATACAGTGGTGAACAACCTTCAATCAGTTTAATTCCACCGGGTAATGATAATGGAGCAGGACGCGCTGACCGCCATTGTGAACCAGTGCTCAATTGCGCCTCTAATGCAACATCATGAATGCCCGCGCTGGCAGTACCGTTCACAGTTAAGGTGGCAATAATTGTTTTTGCAATCGTCAGCACGTCATCATCTGAAAAGACCTTGCCATCCGCTTTGGTATAAGTGAAATGCACATAAGGTGAATTCATGGGCGTTGATAACAAAGCGCGTACCATATCCCATTCATCACTAAACCAAGGTCCTTTAGACCAATCATCCGCTAAATAGGCAATTTTTGCATCGGTGAGCGCCCGATAAACAATGGCTGGCAATTCGGCGTTGACTTGCGCTGGCAACTTTTGCAGTTCTGTTGCGAAGGCTTGGTTTTGCATCTGTTTACTGAATAACACATCAGTAAAGAATAAACTGAAAATTGCTTCGGCATTCAGCATTTCAATTTTAATATCGTATTCATCTGCGTAGATTGCAATTTCACAAGGTAAAGCGGTGGCATGTAAATGACCATTGGCGACATGAGTGGTGCCAACTACCGGAGTGACGCCCAATGCTTTACTCGCAAACACCTGATTGCAGACTTCGAGAATGTTGATCTTTTTGGTATTGGTTGCTGAAACGGCAAGATTGGGATTGATGGGTAGAGTGGTGGGGACATCTAAAATAGCTGCTTTAATGTCAGCATCTTTAATGGTTGCACTTTCTGCCACGCCACCTAATACCCAATTGCTCTCTGATAAGCCTAATACTGCTTCATCTTTTTTAACCACAAAAGCAGCAATCGTGAATGCAATATCAGCCGCTCGTTTATAGGTTGCAGCCGCATCTACCTTGCCGTTTTTCCATACGGCTGGCACGGTTGCGATTTGAATAAACGGTGAAAACCCAGCCGCGAATACGCTGGGACTCAATAGAAACGCGAATAGCAATACGCTGGAAGTGAATGTGCGCCGAATCATCAATAAAACCCCCTCGTTGGTGATACTAAACCGTATTTTTATCATTCTCTTGCGTCAGCGAGTATCTAGGTTGTTACCAAGATCGTCAACTCTTACCTTGATAGTGCTTTCGACCGCCAACAAGTTGTCAGTTGAAACTGCCGGGCGCAGATGCTGGCGTTTAGCGCAAGTACTGCACAAAGCGTGGCATAATTTCTCGTCACTTGATCATCAACAGATAAGGGTTTGCAATGTTTAAGCTCACAGCAACTGCTGCCGCGCAGGTATTGAAAGCGGCACATCAGGGCGGCACTGAGGGAATGTCATTGCGGTTGGCAGCAGCCCAGCAGCCAGATGGAGAAATTGTGTATCGTATGGGCTTTGATGAATACACTGAGGATGATATTCGCTTGACTTGTGAAGGGATTGCGGTGGTGATGACGCCGGAGCAGGTGCCATTACTCGATCAAGCGACGATGGATTATGTGGAAATTGAACCGGGGCAATTTCATTTCATTTTTCTTAATCCCAAAGACCCGAATTATCGTCCACCTTGTGAAGCGTAAAATGGGAGTGTGTTCTATACTGAGGAATACACTGTTGGTATGAGCGAAAATTGCGCTCAGTTTTATTTATGTGAATACGGAGGTTGTAATGGTTAATGCAATTAGTGGCGCATCAATGATGCCTAATCTGGCGCGAATACAACGCCCAGACCCGTTGAAAGCAGCCGAAACCCTCGTGGCAAATCTGGATACTCAAAAGAAGGGTTATCTTGAAGTAACTGATTTGCAAGCTGCTTTTGCGCAAACTGCAACCGATAGCACGTCGGCGGTGCAGAATGCGGAGGAAGTGTTTTCTGCCTTTGATGGCAACAAGGATGGGCAAGCAACTGCCGAGGAAATTGCGGGCGCTCTGCAAAATTTGGCGGATGGCGCTCAATATGCTCAGGGCATGGGCGGTCCGGGTGGTGCCGGACCGGGTGGTCCAGGCGGACCGGGCGGTCCCGGTGGCCCACCCCCGCCGCCACCTCCTGCTGAGTCAGCGGATACCACGACGGCAGCAACGTTGCTTGATCCAAGCGATACCAATGGTGATGGCGTCGTCAGTGCGGCAGAATCGTTAGCAGCGATTTTGCAAACCAGCCAAACCGAGTCCACAACGACAGCAACCGCTGCGACTGATGAAGCAACAACTGTCACGACGACCGCGACCACCGCTGCGACAACAACTGGTAGCAGTAAAAGCACTGGGGATGCGTTGCAACAGCGCATCATGCAATTGATGGATGCGTATGGGCAGACACAACCGGCGCAACAACAGTCTCGCGCCGGCATTTCCTCTACTTATCAAACCGGGCTGTCCGTCATGGCCTGAGCTGGCGCAGAGGACCGGGTGCCAACGGCAAGATGCCGGTCAGCATTTCACTGGCTCGCCATAATTGCCGATTGGCACGCACATCCAGTGCCTGCGCCGGTGCTCGCAACGGTTTGCGATTCCCAAAATAAGTGCCACTGATTCCGCCCACCAGCGGATGAGTGGCCACAAACAACACCCGCAGCGCCGCCTGCTCTGGCGTTGGTAGCGCCCAGCCCAACACCGCTGCAACCAACGTCCAAAACCAACCCTGCGCTCCATCGGTGCCGCCGAGATTTGAGCGAAATACACCCGGAAACACGCAATTTGCCGTCACTCCGCTGCCGTCCAATCGTCGCGCCAGCTCGAACGTGAAATGCAGATTGCCGAGCTTCGATTGCCCATACGCCTGCTGTTGCCGATAGCGCCGCCGCTCCCACTGCAAATCATTGAATTCCAGCGCCGTATTCATTCGCGTGCCAACCGTCACAATTCGCGCTGGCGCACTGGCTTTGAGGCGTTCCAATAATAAATGCGTTAATAAAAATGGCGCTAAATGATTCACCGCCAATGCGCATTCAATCCCATCAGAACTGAGCTGGCGCGTCGGATACGCAGTTGCCGCGTTGTTAATAAGTAGATGTAACTGCGCAAACTGCGCGTTGACCTCGGCAGCCAAGCGGTGAATCTCCGTCTGCTCCACCAAATCTGCGACGAATAAATGCAACTCCTGATTGCCGGTGGCAGCCGCGATCTCCGCCATTGCCGCCGCGCCGCGTTCCGCGTTCCGCGCAACCAGCCCGACGCGCCAGCCCTCGTGCGCCAACGCCAGCGCCAACGCCTTGCCTAAACCCGAATTTGCGCCAGTAATCAACGCAGTTTTACCGTTCATGGTCACCATTGCCGTCAATTCGTCTCACCGCGTCCCGTAAATTGTTGAATTAAGCGCCGCTCGCGTTTATTCGGTTTAGTCGCGTCACCGCTGCCTAGATCACGCCGTTCCTGCATCGCCGCCGCTCGCCGTTCCCGACTCGCCTCCTCTTCCCGATACAACAACGCCGCCTCGCTCGCCGGTCGCCGCTGACGATTGAGCGCCAGCACCTCGATGTCCCAAATCAAGCTATCTTTATGAATTGTCAACTGTTGTCCCGCTCGCACGCTGTGGCTCGGTTTCGCACGCTGCCCGTTGACCTGAATTTTGCCGCCGTTAATCGCCTCCACCGCCAGCGGGCGCGTTTTGAAAAACCGCGCCGCCCACAGCCATTTATCTAAACGCAATTCGGTTAATTCACTCGCTGCGTTCATCGCGTCAGCTCCAGCAGTGCGTCGAGTTCGCCGCGTTCGTCGAGCAGCGCCAGATCGTCATAACCGCCGATGGCGCGATCATCAATGAAAATCTGCGGCACGGTGTAACGGCGGCTGCGGTTGACCATGATGTCAAATTGCGCCGGATCACGATCAACCGCAATCTCTTGAAAAACAACGCCTTTGCGTTTCAGCAGCCGTTTAGCGCGGTGGCAATATGGGCAAATCAAGGTGGTGTACAGAGTGATTTGAGGCATCGGAACAAGTCAGAATGACAGAATGAAAAAGCGGCTGGCGCGTTAGTCCGCATCAACCGGCGTCTGGCGCAAGCGTTTGAATTCCTGCACAAAAGCGGCAAGTTGCCCGGCAGCAATCGCGTTGCGCAGCCCGCGCATCAGGGTTTGGTAATAATGCAGGTTGTGAATGGTTGCCAGCCGAGCGCCGAGAATTTCTTTACATTTATCAAGATGATGCAGATAAGCGCGGCTGTAATGGCGGCAGGTGTAGCATTCGCACAACGGATCGAGCGGCGCAGTCGCGGTGCGATGGACGGCGTTGCGAATTTTGACCGTGCCGTGCTGCGTGAACAGATGACCGTTGCGAGCGTTGCGCGTCGGCATCACGCAATCAAACATATCAATCCCGCGCTGCACCGCCGCCACGAGGTCTTCAGGCGTCCCAACGCCCATCAAATAACGTGGGCGCTCAGTCGGCAATTTATCTGCGAGAAAATCAAGCACTTGCAAGCGTTCCGCTTCCGGTTCACCGACCGACAGCCCGCCAATCGCGTAGCCATCAAAACCGATCTGCATCAAGCCCGCGAGCGATTCAGCGCGGAGCTGCGGATACATGCCGCCCTGCACGATCCCGAATAACGCCGCTGGGTTATCGCCGTGCGCTGCCCGCGACCGCGCCGCCCAGCGCAATGACAGCTCCATTGACGCTCGCGCCTGCGCCGCAGTCGCCGGATAAGGCGTGCATTCGTCAAAAATCATCACGATGTCTGCGCCCAGCTCGCGCTGTACCTGCATCGACACCTCGGGGCTGAGAAAGACTGGACTGCCGTTGATGGGCGATTTGAAGTGGACGCCGGCCTCGGTGATTTTGCGCAACGCGCCGAGGCTAAATACTTGAAAACCGCCGGAATCGGTGAGGATGGGGCGCTCCCAGTGCATGAATGTGTGGAGATCGCCGCTGGCGCGAATAACCTCGGTGCCCGGGCGCAGCATGAGATGAAAGGTGTTGCCGAGGATGATTTCCGCGCCGACATCGCGCAATTCCTCTGGCGTCATCGCTTTGACGGTGCCGTAGGTGCCGACGGGCATAAACGCGGGCGTTGCGACCGTGCCGCGCTCGAAATGCAATTGCCCGCGCCGCGCTAAACCGTCTTGTTGAATTAACTGAAAGTCCATTTGATTTATTGCTTGCCAGTTTTCGCCATATCGCCTTTCAAAATCTTCGGCGTTACAAAAATGAGGAGTTCGTTATTATTATCTAAACGCGCTTCACTTTTGAATAAACGCCCTAATACCGGCACATCACCCAACCAAGGCACCTGCTCTTTCTGAAACGACTTTTGCCGTTCAAAGACGCCGCCTAAAACAACCGTTTCACCATTGCTAACTAATACAGAAGTTTTTACCGAGCGCGTGTTAATTGGCACGCCGTCAGTCGTTTGATTAGCATAATCTGCGGAATCTTTACTCACTAATAAATCCATAATAACACGATCATCGGGCGTGATATGTGGAGTCACATCAAGCTGCAAAACTGCTGGCTTAAACTCAACTTTAGTTCCTTCATCAGACACAGTTTTATAGGGAATTTCTTGTCCAACTTTAATGCTTGCTTGGCTTTGATCTGAAGTGATGACACGCGGGCTAGACACAATTTCACCGCGTCCTTCGCGTTGCATGGCTGATAATTCGAGTTGCAATAAATAAGAGCCCACTTTACCAAGCAAAAAATTGACCGCTCCAGATGGGTCACTAACGGGAAGATTGCTCACCAATGTTTGGTTGCCATTCGCATCAATGAGCCCTGAATTATACGGGGTTCCAGTATCAAGATTGAGACCAAATGGACCTTTATCAAAACCACTAACGGCAAGACTCCCATTTTGTCCGCCTGCTACCATCAACTCATTATTACCAACTGAACCCATCGAACCGGAAACGCCAAAACGCACTCCCAAATCGCGGGCGAAATCATTATTTGCAATTACCACCCGCGATTCAATGAGAACTTGGCGCACTGGAACATCTAATCGCGCCACAATTTTTTTAACTTCATTGATTCGCACTGCTGTATCCATGATGACTAAAGTGTTGGTACGTTCATCAAAAGTGGCGCTACCACGACCGGGCGTTAAAATTGAGCCTTTGTATAAATCGCTTTCCATAGAAGACATATTTTCTGTGCCGCTTCTATTTCTCGCTTTTTTGTTCATTCCAGCACTGGTAGTTGAATCGCTAGTCGTTGATTTTGATTCTTTATGAATTGCGCCGCCAGTTAAAAACGCTGAAATATCTGCTGCCTTAGCGTAGTTAATTTGAATATACTCTGTTTTTAAGGGAGCAAGTTCTTCAATTTTTTGCGTTGATTCAGCTTGCATTTGTTCTTGCGCTGCTAATTCTGCTGCTGGAGCCACCAAAATTACACTGCCAGTATCGCGCATTGAAAGATTTTTAACCCGTAAAAGAATATCTAATGCTTCTTCACTAGGAACTTGACTAAGTTTTAACGTTATCTCGCCCACAACTGTATCTGTGACGATCATATTTCTTTTCATAACTTCTGATAATAAATACAAAGCACGACGTACTTCAATGTTTTGGAACTCAAAAGTTACGCGTTCTCCACCATAAACCTTGTTTTTACTTTCATTGTCATCTTTTTCAGATTGTGTTAGTTGGCGAACGGCTAGTGTAAAAACATCATCCGTTTGATACGCCATGTGATCAAAATCGCCACTGGTTTGAATCTCAACCAATACGTTGCGACCATTAGCGCGTGTTTCAACCGCAGTCACTGGCGTGGCAAAATCAGTCACATCTAAACGGCGAAATAGCTTTTTCGGTAATGTTGTGTCATACAAATCAACCAATACACGAGTACCTTCTTCACGCACAGCAACGCGAGTATTTGCATTCGGCAACCGAATTACCACGCTCCCTTCGCCATTATTGCCGCGCCGAAAATTAATATCCCGCACTGCTGCGCCATTCGCCGCAGTCGTTGCACGAGGAGGTGCTTGATTTGCTGGAATTGAATTAGGTGCTGGTGGTGTATCCATTACCACCGGTGCAGGTGTATTTTGTGCATTCACCAATACTGTCACCTGATTTCCTGCGGCACTGACTTTATAAGGCAAGGAATCAGTGAGATTTAAGACAACTCGCGTTCGTTCACTCCCATTCTCTACCGCAGTAACTGCCACTAAACTATGCACTGCACCAACACCAATCGGCATTGATTTCCGCTCAAGTTTACTGGTGACATCAGTGAAATCAAGCATAATTCGCGCTGGCGTTTGAATAGAAAAATTTTTAGGCATTGCAACTGGCGCAGAAAAAGTCAGTTGAATTTGTACTTGATTGCCCTGTAACGCCGATGGTTGCACGCTAATTAATTCATTTGCTTGTGCTGAAGCAAATGAATAAAGTGAAAAAATAAGTAAAACGAGCCAACGGTGATATTTAGTTACATGAACCACTTTTTTTATCCTCAATTGATTCGCTTAATGAAAGAGCAGCAGCTCGTTCTTGCCATTGACCTGGTATGTCAGCAACGATTTCCCTTATTTGTATCTCAGTCTCAGTGATGCTGATAATTTGACCGTTATTCAATCCCAAGTAGTTATTCACTTTTACAGTGTGAACGGTTCCGCACTTTGTTCGGATAATTCCCAAAATTATGTTGTTACTTTCAAGGCTAAGAGTTCCAACCATCTGTAATGAATCTAGCGGCACATTTTCTAATTCTTCTTTGCGACGATTTGGATCAGGTGCCAATTCGCTTTCAATGGGTTTTTCTTCTTCAACTGGCATTGCCTGCGCGTCTGGAACAAAGGGATCGCGCCGCTCACCCGGCGTATACACAAAGGTCTCAATGGGTTTAATTTCTGGCAAGGGCGCAATCGGTCGTGGTTTGCGCTGTTTCACTTCCTGCGTATAGCTTTCTAATGTCGTCATATCACTATTACTACAACCAAACAGTGGTATGACACAGAATGCCACAATCGACCCTAACCATAGACAACGGCGCATCATTTGCCACTCTCCTCAAGATAACGATACGTCTTGACTGTCGCCTCAAGGGTTAATTGGGGAATAGGATTCGGCGTTTTTTTGGCTTCAGTGGCCGATTTTACCGCCGCCGCAATAATTTTAACGTCATGGACGGTGACAATACGCGGCAATGCTGCCAACCCGCTAATAAACCGCCCAAAATCGTGATAATTGCCGGTCACGCGAATATCAATTGGCAATTCGGCATAAAACTCTTTCACTAATTCGTCACGCGGCTGAAAGAGTTCAAATTTCAAGCCATTTGCCAATCCAGTTTGTGAGACATCAACTAACAGCGAGGCAACTTCAGTTTTATCAGGTAATTGCCGCAACATCGCCCCAAAAGATTCCTGCATTTCTGCAAGCTGTTGGCGATACGCATCCAGATTGGCAGCTTTGCTTTGTTTGGCTTCAAATTGCGAGCGCAATTCCGTTTCTTTTTCTTGCGCTTGTTCTAAACGCAGCAGTTGTTCTTGGCTGTCAAAATAGTACGCCAAACCACCCAGCGCGATGCAGGCAATCAAAATGGTGACTGCCTTTACCGGAATTGGCCACTCACCAAAACCGCTGAGATCAAGATCGTTAAAATCAATGTCATTCAAATCCATGACGAGACGCCATAATAATGGTGAATGTAACGTTATTTTGCAGCGGCTTTAGCAGCAGGCTTTTTAGTCTTTTTATTCTCTTCTTCATCGGCGGAAGTGATTTGACTAAAAGTTAAGCTAAAATGGCTCAATCCCGTGTCCGTTTTATCTTTGTTTTCAATTAACAATAAGCGCGGTTTGCCAATCGCTTGTGACGTTTCAATTTTACGCATAAACGCTGACACCCTCGCATTTGATTGGGCGCGTCCTTCTAAGCGCACACTATAACCAGTTTGCTGCAATAACGTGAGATACACGCCTTCTGGCAGTGCGGTGACTAATTCATCAAACAACCGTACAATTTCCGGGCGACTTTTTTGCCGTTGCTGAATCACCTCCATCCGCGAGGTGAGGTCTTCTTTCGTTTTTTCTAAATCTTTAATTTCTTTGATTTGGATATCCAGCTTGGCGATTTCAGCAGTGAGATAATCGTTCAGCCCCAATTGATTACTGATTTGTCCTTCAATAAATAGATGCACAAATAGCGCAATAACTAAACTGATTCCCAGCGCGATCCCACCAGCAATTAAAAACTCTTGCTGGCGTTGTTGTCGCGCCGCTTCACGCCAAGGAAGAAGATTAATGCGTGCCACTTGCTGTTATCCTCGCGGTGGATCAAAGCTGCGTAATGCTAAACCAACAGCAACTACCAGACAGGGTGCTTCAAATAATAATTCTTTGGCATTGATCTGTGGTGCTAATGGCATTTGCGCAAAAGGATTGGCAATACTGGTGGGAAGTTTTAAGCGTTCTTCCATAAACACATCAATTCGCGGCAAACTCGCTGATCCTCCCGCTAAGATCACGCGGTCAACATGATTAAACGTGGTACCCGAATAAAAGAATTGGAGAGCGCGACCAATTTGTTGCGAGAGTGATTCTTTGAAAGCATCTAAGGCTTCTTTTTCGAGCGGTTCCGTCAAATCACCATCCAGAATTTTTTGCGTGGCGTCTTCACGCGAAATTCCTAAACGGCGTTGTAAATCATCTTTCAAATTCTGTCCGCCAAAGTTTTGCTCCCGCGTATAAATAATCTGTCCCTGATTGATGACATATAGCATGGTATTGGCGGCACCAATATCAACGACTGCGACAATAGCGCGATCACCTTGCTCAATCAGCAAAGAACAGGCATTTTCCATCGCGTAGGCTTCAATATCAACAACCGTTGCCAATAAACCCGCAATTTCTAACACCGCCACCCGATCATCGACATTTTCACGGCGCGAGGCTGCTAATAACACATCGACTAGCGCCGGATTATTTGGCGTTGGCCCAATGACATCAAAATCTAAATTGACTTCTTCAAGCGGGTGCGGAATATATTGATCGGCTTCAATTTGAATTTGACTTTCCATTTCAGCATCGGTCAAATTCGCAGAAAGGGAAATGACTTTAGTAATCACGGTGGTGCCGGTGACGGCAATGGCGACACGTTTGGTTTTGGTGCCAGATTGAATCACGGCTTTGCGCACGCATTGCCCGACAATTTCAGGATCAACAATCTTTTTTTCAGCAACCGCATTAAACGGCAAGGGTTCAATCGCAAAATGTTCTAAACGATATTGACTCGCCGTTGAATTGGCTTTATTCGGTTTATAAGAAAGTTCAATAACTTTAATTGCGGTGGAGCTGATGTCGATGCCGAGAAGGGGATTATTTTTGCGCCCAAATCCAAACATGGTGTTCTCGCTGAGACGGTGACAGCGCCGTCAAAAGTTGTCGCCAAGCATGTGGCTCAAAGATAACAAATTTGAGTGATTTCGCTAGGTTGCTTGAACTGAAATGCGGGGGAATTGGCGCGACAACATGATGCCGCGCTGCAAAAAACGATTGTATTTCAAAGGATTGCGAGCTGAAGCGCGGCAAGGTGGTCTGCCGCGCCAGTTGGATTAACTCAGGTCGCGCAGCCGTTCGATGTCGGCTCGCACTGCCTGCGCTGATTGGGCGAAGTCGGCGTGTTCGGCGGCATTCAGCTCTAATTCCACAATGGATTCAATGCCGTGTGCGCTTAAAATGCACGGCACGCCCATCGCTAAATCGCGCTCGCCGTATTCGCCGTCGAGCAGGGCGACGCAGGGCAGCACGCGGCGGCGATAATTGACGATGGCGTCAACCATCGTGGCCACTGCCGCGCCGGGAGCGTCATAAGCACTTGAATTTTTACGCAAAGCGAGAATTTCTGCGCCGCCTTTGCGGGTGCGTTCGACGATGGCGGCGATCCGCTCTTCCGATAAAAAGTGCGCAATCGGTACGCCATTGATCGTACAAAAGCGCGTCACTGGCACCATCGTGTCGCCGTGTCCGCCGAGCACCAGCGTGGTGATGTCGCGGGTCGAAAAACCAGTTTCCTGCGCGATAAAACTCGCCATCCGCGACGCATCCAACACGCCAGCTTGACCAAATACCCGCGCTCGTCCCCAGCCAGTGCGCTGCGCGACGCGATACGTCAGCGTATCGACCGGATTGGAAACCACCAGCACCAGCGCGTTGGGGGCATACGCCAGCATGTGATCGGTCACTTGATCAATGATGCGCACGTTGCTTTCCAACACGTCAGCGCGAGACATGCCCGGTTGGCGCGGAAAACCGGCGGTGATAATCACTAAATCAGAATCTTGCAAAATGCGCGGATCATTGCTGCCGTGAATGACGCCATCAAACTTAAAAAAAGGTGCGCTTTGCAAAATATCCAGCGCCACACCTTCGGGAACATCTTCGCGCACATCAAATAGTGCGATTTCACGACATAATTCAGTTTCTGCCAGAATTTGCGCCGTCGTTTCACCGACGCGACCGGCACCAACAATGGTGATTTTTTTCACGAGACTTTGCCTTTTTAATTGGGAGTTTGCGTTATCAACGCAGTGCGGATCATCCGCGATGAATTGTGGCATTTGCCAGCAATCAACCGGGAGCAATTCTAAAAAACGCAGATGATAAAACGATGAAACTGCGGCGAGGTAAAAGGGCGTGGAAATGGCGCAATAAAAACGCGGAAGTTTTCTAAAAACATTCCGCGCTGCAATGCAATTTAGCGGGCGTATTTGCGGCGGAATTTATCCACCCGTCCCGCAGTATCCAATACCTTCTGCTTGCCGGTATAAAACGGATGACAGGCCGAGCACACTTCAATATGCAAATCTTTGCGCTTGGTGGAACGGGTGACAAACTCATTGCCACAACTGCAAATCACTTTAACTTCGGCGTATTCGGGGTGAATGGTGGTTTTCATGAGATTCAATCCTTGCCACGAGTGGGCGTTGTAATTGTAGGGAAACGCGCAAGGCTATCATTGCGCTCAAAGTGCTGCAACTTTGCGCTAACTTGCGCACAATTGCTGCGTTTCGGTTCAAGGTGTTGCCGCCTTATTTCACGCAAAGCGACACACCAGATCATCAAGAAAATCGCGCCCATGCGCAGTCGGCGCAATCCAGTTGTCATGCCACGTCAGCAGTCCATCGCGCACCGCCTCCGTCACCGTCGCCGTCAGCAGCGCCAATGGCAGCCCGGTTGTTTGCGCAAACAGCGCGGCGTCAAAACCATCCGTTAAACGCAGCGCATTTAAGGCAAATTCGCACCGGCATTCGTCCGCACTCAACGCGCTGCGGCTGACCGTCAACGCAGGTGGCGCAGCGGCGAGATATGCCTCCGGCAGCGGCTGTTTCAGCGTCCGCCAACTGCGCCAACCGCTCGCCGTGATTTCCGTCACCTTGCCGTGAGCGCCAGCGCCCAGACCGAGATAATCGCCAAACCGCCAATAATTGCAGTTATGGCGACACTGCCGCTGCGGACGCGCAAACGCAGAGACTTCGTATTGCGCCAAACCCGCCAGCGCCAGCAATTCCCGCCCGTGCTGCGCCATCTCCGCCGCTACATCCGCATCTGGCAGCAGCGGCGGACGGGTGGCAAATGCCGTGTCTGGCTCCAGCGTCAACTGGTAATACGACACATGCTCGGTCTCCAGCGCCAGCACTGCTTCAATATCAGCAGCCGCCTCTGCCAGCGTTTGCTCCGGCAGCGCAAACATCAGATCAAGATTGAGATTATCGAACCCGGCGCTACGAGCCGCAGCAACTGCGGCACGCGCTTGGGCGGGATCGTGAATGCGCCCCAAGCGCCGCAACTGCGGTGCTGACAGACTCTGCACGCCAATTGACAGGCGATTGACACCGGCGGCGCGATACGCAGCAAAACGCCGGGCATCCGCAGCACCGGGATTGGCTTCAAGCGTGATCTCCACTTCTGGCACCAGCGTCATCCGCGCCCGAATCCCGTCAAGCAGCGTTTGCATGGTCGCGCCCGCACACAGGCTTGGCGTCCCGCCGCCGATGAAAATGGAGATGAGCTGGCGCGAGGTGATGACGGGCTGTTGCAATTCCACATCCAAATCCGCCAACAGGTGCTGGATATAACGCTCCAGCGGCGGGGCGGGATGAGCGTGAGAATTGAAGTCGCAATACGGGCACTTGCGGACACACCACGGCAGATGAATGTACAGCGCGAGCGGCGGCAGAACGGCGCTCGCCAAAGCTGGAGTCGCCAATTAGCGATTTTTATTAAGGGTGGCTTGCAGCAACGCGCCGAAGCTGCCGATGGTTTTTTCCGGTGCTGGCGCGGGCGTTTCTGGCGCGACGGCGCGAGCAGCCGGTGCCGATTCCGTGAGCTGCGCCTTGGTGTTGAGTGACAGGCTGATGCGACGGCGTTCTAAATCCACTCCGCGCACGACGGCTTCCACTTGTTGACCGAGCGTGACGACTTCGCTGGGATGACTGATGCGACGCGGTGCGCCCAGCTCGCTGATGTGCGCCAGCCCGTCGATGCCCGGCGCGAGTTCGATAAAGACGCCAAAGGGTTGCAGACGCGAAACGGTGCCGGTGACGTGCATCCCGACTGGAAACTGCGCGACGGCGTCCTGCCACGGATCGCGGGTGAGGGCGCGAATCGACAGCGCGATCTTTTCACGTTTGTTTTTCTCGCTCGGCGGCTCAATCCGCAACACGCTGACTTCCACCTGTTGCCCGATTTGCAGCACTTCTTTGGGATGTTTGATATGCCCAAACGCAAGCTGGCTGACGTGAATCATGCCTTCCAAACCGCCGAGATCGACAAATGCGCCGTAATCCTTCAGCGAGGTGACGGTGCCGGTAAGCACTGCGCCTTCAGTGAGTTGCGCTCGGAGTTGTGCCGCTTGCGTCCGCTGCTGTTCTTCCACCAGCGCCCGCCGCGAAACGACCAAGTTGGGACGGCGGCCGCCTTCAAATTTGGTGATGCGGAAATCGAAGCGTTGCCCGACAAATTCCGTCATGTCTTCAACAAAGCGAACATCCATCTGCGAGGCGGGGCAGAAAGCGCGTAACCCGGCGATCTGCACTTCGACGCCACCTTTGACGGCGGCGCTAACCTGACCGGCAACTGGCAGCCCTTGCCGATAAGCGTTTTCCACTTCATCCAGCCCGTGAAACCGCTGCCCGTGCTGGGTGCCGAGCAGCAGCATTCCGCTCTCTTCATCCTTGCCGGTGATGTTGGTTTCGATCACGTCGCCGAGCGCGTGCGTGAGTTGTCCTTCCGCATCAGTGATGGCCGCCAGTTCCAGACGCCCTTCTGATTTCGCGCCGAGATCGACAAACGCATGAGTGTCGCCAATCACCACGATGGTGCCGCGCACGCGGTCGCCAATCGTGGGCGCACCTTTACGCGTTTGCGGATGGGCTTGATCGAATTGCTTGAGGAGGTCTTCAAAGTTTTCAGAATCAGACATGATAAACAGGCGCTATTTGAGTGAGAGAACGATTAAAAGCATTAAAACAACATTGTAAAACGGATTGCACTTTGATCCCTAACCGGATTCGCTGTTGCCAACGCTCACGGCGCTTCATCCACCGGCACCGCCCACAGATCATGCGCATCGCTGTCAGTAATCTCAACTTCAATAAAATCACCAACGTCGATGTCCCACGCGCCCGGAATAATCACTTCGCCATCAATTTCCGGCGCGTCGCCGTAGCTGCGAGCAATGATCGCGTCCTCCTCCACCGCGTCCACCAACACCGTCAACCGTTGCCCAATGCGCCGCGTCAATTTCTCGCGGCTGATGTCCGCTTGCAGCGCCATAAATCGCTCCAGCCGCTCCTGTTTAACCGGCTCCGGCACCGGATCGGGCAGCGCGTTGGCGGTCGCACCGGCGACTGGTGAATAAGGAAAACAGCCGACGCGATCCAATTGCGCGGCGCGTAAAAACTCCAGCAATTGCGTAAATTCTGCCTCGGTCTCGCCGGGAAAACCGACGATAAATGTGCTGCGTACCACCAACTCCGGGCATTGCTCGCGCCAACGCTCCAGTCGCGCCAGCATCTGTTCCGTCGCTGCCGGTCGCCGCATCGCCCGCAGCACCCGCTCACTGCCGTGCTGCAACGGCAAATCCAAATACGGCAGGATCACGCCGTCGCGCATCAGCGGAATCAGCTCATCGACGTGCGGATACGGATAAACGTAATGCAGCCGAATCCACGCCGGTAATTCGCCGAGCGTCCGCGCCAGCGTGGTCAGATCGGTGCGCAGGGCGCGTCCTTGCCAAATCTCAGTGCGATGCCGCACATCAACGCCATAGGCGCTGGTGTCCTGCGCGATCACCAACAATTCCCGCACGCCGCTGTCCACCAAGCGCGTCGCTTCATCCAGCACTGCGCCGAGCGGACGACTGACCAGACCGCCGCGCAGTTGCGGAATGATGCAAAACTGACAGCGATGATCGCAGCCTTCGGAAATTTTGAGATAGGCGTAATGATCTGGCGTGAGCTTGATGCCCTGTGGCGGCAGCAAACTGAGAAAGGGATCGTGCGGCGCGGGCAAATAGTCGTGAACGGCAGTCATCACCTCGGCGAGCGCGTGCGGCCCGGTGACGGCCAATACTTCTGGAAACCGCTGGCGCACCAGCTCGGCGCGGGCACCGAGGCAGCCAGTGACGATGACCTGACCGTTGGCGGTGAGCGCCTCGGCGATGACCGCCAACGATTCCTCTACTGCCGTCTCAATAAACGCGCAAGTGTTGATAATCACCAATTCGGCGTCGTCATACGTCGCTTGCAGCGCGTACCCTTCGGCGTGGAGCTGCGTCAAAATGTGTTCAGAATCAACGGTTGCTTTTGGGCAACCAAGGCTGATAAAGCCGATGCGCGGTGAAATAAACTCTGTTTGTGGCACTACAATTGTCCGCATAAATAACGTGATAAGGGCTGCTGTCAGCTTTTTTTACAGTGCAATGATAGAAAAACCCTGCAATATCCTCAAAAACACCACAATTACTGTCAGCTTTTTTTACAACTAAGCGCGTGTGCTGTGGAAGTTGCAAATAGTTAAAACTATATCACTTTGATCTCAATACTAAAAACGACTTTGGAACTATTTTTGCTTAGAGTTTCGCGCTTGCTTTCATTATTCATCTTGGCTCATCACTTCAATGAGGTATCAAATGCTCAATAACATCACGAAATCGTTGCTTGGATTGGGATTAACTGTTGCAGTTTTCGGCACTGCGCAGGCGTATCCGGTAGGCGCACAACTGGAGATTACTGGTAGCTCTGTTGTTGGTAGTTATGGTCACACTTTAAATGTTTCTGGCTGGACATTATCCAATTTAGCCAGCTCCAGTCTTGATATTGTTGGTTTTGATTTCACGATTGGGGATACTACTCGACATTTTGATAACGAAGATAGCGTTTATCCAACTAGCGGCAATTATACTGTAACGCGGAACAGTGGAAGTACTGACCGAGTTGACAACATTAGTTTGTCATTCAACGGATTTAATCGCACAGAATCATACTTGTTTTCAGTTGATATTGATTCTGATGCGGTCTATGACCAATGGGATACATTTAATACTGTTCTCTTCAATAACGGCAGTGCGCCAAACTCAGTATTCAGCGTGACCTTTTCTAATGGCGGTGTTCTGTCGATGATTTTGCCAGAAAGTCCAGTAGCGGTGATTGATGGCAACAAAAGTACTTATAAGTTCACATTAACTGGCAATGTACCGCTACCCGGTACGCTTTTATTATTGGCAGCGGGCATGGTTGGCTTCAGAACGCGGTTATTAACAACATCTGCATAACGTCGATTATGGTGACGTTTGTTGCATGGCGCAAACGTCACCGTAACTGTCGATAATCAATTATTACTCAGCACTTCTTGATACACCGCTAGATTGCCCTCAACCATCGCATCAATTCCAAATTCCCGCTGCATTCGTATTCGACCATTAGCACCTAACCGCTGCCGCAGTTCATTATTCACCAATAGCGCGTTAATTGCCGTACTTAATGCCGCAACATCGCCGGGCGGCACCAGCAAGCCAGTCTCGCCATCGCGCACCGCTTCGGGAATTCCGCCCACGCGACTCGCCACAGTTGGCACTCCGGCGCTGGCAGCTTGCAGCAGCGACACGCCCAAACCTTCCATCAATACCGGATGCACCACCACATCCAGCGCCGGTAAAAGCGCAATTAAATCATCACGAAAACCCATCAATTGCACGCAGTCGCGCCAGCCAGCGCGATCAATTTGCTGCTGCAATTCAGTCGCCAACGCGCCCTGTCCAAAAAATCGTACCTGCACGTTGGGATGTGCGGCGCGAATGCTCGGCAGCGCGGCGAGTAAAAACCGATGCCCTTTGCGTGGGATCAATTGCGCGATCACGCCAAGCACCAGCGCGTCGGCGCTCACGCCCAACCGCGCTCGAAGTGCTGCACGATCAAGCGGTTGCGGTGTAGCGGGCGCAGCAACGGCGCTGCGCACCATCCGCAATGTCTCCGGCCGCAATCCTTCGGTACGCAACACTTCGGCGATGCCGTCAGAAATCGCAATCACGCGCTGAAATAGTTGATATTTAACAGCGACTTGCCAGCGCGATTCGGGATTATCCACGCGCCGCGTCAACACCACCGGCACTCCCGCCAATCGCGCCGCCATACCCCCAAACACGTCCGCCCCGCGCCGACTGTGGATATGCACCAAATCTGGTCGCGTCGCCCGAATCAAGCGCCATAACCGTCCAATCATCAGCACATCGGCGTCGCCGTGCAGCGCCAGCTCATGCACTTCCGCCACCGCTGCGGCAGCGCGGGCAAGATCACAATTGCGCGGACATGCCAGCAGATTGGTGTGACCACGCGCCGCCAGCCCGCGCAGCAAATACAGCACTTGCAACGCGCCGCCGTACAGATGTCGCCCCGCCTCAACGTGCAAAATTTTCATTGCTAATCAACTGTTTCGCTGTTGCGAGCACCGCCTCCACGCTGATCGCCCGCAGGCAATCAAACCGCCCCTCACAACTGGGATGCCGTTTGCACGGCGAGCACGGCAGCGCCTGATACAGCACTTGGGCGCTGGCGCAGCCGGGATCGAGATACGGGCGCGTCGAACCAAACAGCAACACCGTTGGCGTGTTGAGAGCGACGCCGATATGTCCCAAACCGGTATCCACCGCAATCACCAGCGCGGCGTGGTCAAGCAGCGCCGTCGCCTCCGTTAAACTGGTTTTTCCCACCAGATCAATCAGTTGCGCATCATTCGCAGCCAGCAACTTCCGCGCTGCCGGACGTTCGGCAAGACCACCGAGCACCAGCACACTCACGCCCAAATCACGCTGCAACCGCTCGGCAAGCGTGCGCCAGCGGTCGTCAAACCAATGTTTTTGCGGGCGCGTGGTAAACGGACAGAGCACGGCATAACCGTGTTGCAACTGTTTTTCACGCATGAAATCAGCGACATATTCTGCTTCACTCGCGCCATAATGCACCGCCATTGCCCAATGCTCAGTTGATAAGCCAAGGATTTCAGCAAGATAGCGATATTCAGAACCAATCTGCGTCGCCACCCCGCCGCGCTCCACGCGGCGCGTCATTAACCATTGGCTGCCCTCGCGTGAACCCAAACCAATACGCTCACGCGCAGCAGAAAACCACGTCAATAGCCCACTTTTTAATAGACCTTGCAAGTCAATTGCTAAATCAAATTGATAACTGCGCAATAGACCACGCAGCGCCCAAATGCCGCGCATCAATTCGCCCCAACGTCGCTGATGCCATAAATGCTGCCAATGCCGTAATGGACACGCAATCACTTCATCAAGATCAGGATGTTGATCGAGCAAGCTGCGATATTCTGCTTGTACCAACCACACAATTCGCGCCTGTGGATAGGTACGGCGCAATGCAGCGATCAATGGTGAGGCAAATACAATGTCACCAATGGCACTTAAACGAATGAGTAAAATGGTGGGCATGAGTAAATGGTGATTTTAATTAAGAGTTAAGATTCAAATAAAGTTCTTGCAAGACCGGAATCATAAACAAACTACTTAACCGCAACCTCTAATTGTGTCACATAAAACTCCTGTTTGAGCCGTTCATTGATTTCCGTTGGTGCTGCTGTTGCCAAAAATAACTCGATTGCTTCGCGTAAATTATCGCGGGCTTCTTGAATAGAAAAGCCTTGACTGGCGACATCAAGTTGCGGGCAAAGAGAAACGTAACCATCACCTTCGCGTTCAATGATTACTGTGAATTGCTGATACATCGGCGACTCCGGTGTTTAATACAGAAATGGGGCTGTTTGCGTGCGCCGTTAAATACGGTTTGAGTTGTGCCAGAATAGCGCAAGCGAGATGATATGCCAGCAACGGTGGAACTGCATTGCCAACCATCTTATACCCGGCTGCGAGATTTTGATAATGAAAAATAAAGGTATCGGGAAAGGTTTGAATACGGGCGCATTCACGCACACTCAACCGCCGATATAATTGTTCACTGCCGGGCACAAAACGCCGCACATCTGGTGCAATCAATTCCATTTTGGGCGCTTGCGGATGCAGCGGCGCATGACGTCCGCTGGCTTGAATCGTAAACGACAATTCATCCCATGCTCGCACCCGATTGCGCGATAAATAAATGCTGGAAAAACCACCAGTAAGATATTCGTGATTTGGAACGGCGCAACAATCGCCGTTGCTGTATTGATGCGACAATGCCGGTAAAGCATTATTTTGGAGATCAGCAATTGCATGTTTTAGCGTATTATCACGCGCCGCCGTGCTGGGTTCTGGGAAATGAAACGATAGGTTTAAATCGTGGCGATAACCGATAAAAAAGACGCGCTCGCGCTCTTGTGGTACGCCATAATCAGCAGCATTTAAGCGTTTGAATGCAAGGTGATAACCACTGTCAGCAAAAAGGGATTTGATGTTTTGTAGCGCAGTGTGATGACGCGGCAATAGCATTCCGGCGACATTTTCTGCTAAAAAGAATAACGGTTGCTTGGCTCTTAAAATCCGAATGAATTCAAAAAACAATTGTCCGCGTTGATCGTGAATGCCGCGCAATGCACCAGCCGCGCTCCAGCTTTGACACGGTGGCCCGCCAATTAAGCCCATCGCGGCGGGAATCTCAGCATCAGCAATCGCAGTGATGCTGCGGCGATCTAATAGCGTGTGGGGGTGATTATATTCATACGTTTGCCAGATGTGACGATCATATTCATTTGCCCACGCAATACGCCATCCGGCTTGTTGAAAACCGAAATCTAAACCACCAGCGCCAGCAAATAGTGAAATAATATCCATGAGTATCGCGGTTATTGGGCAAAATTGATGGGCTATTGTAGCGGCATCGCTGGTCGCAGTTTGAATGATCTATGATTAACACTTTTTATCGCTTACACTAGCGCCACAACCCCACGCCGAGCAGCCGTCAATTATGCGGTGCTGTTCGGCGTCATCATTTCCAATCTTGAGATTTTTTCATGAATTTATCAAAGGTTTCTCGCGGCGATAACGTGCCACATGTCATCAATGTCATCATCGAAATCCCCTCGCACGCCGAGCCGGTGAAGTATGAAATGGACAAGACCACCGGCGCGATGTTCGTTGACCGGTTTATGTCCACTGCGATGCACTATCCCTGCAATTATGGCTACGTTCCGCACACGTTGTCGCCTGATGGCGATCCGGTGGATGTGATTGTGGTGACGCCTTATCCGCTGATTTCCGGCTCGGTGATCAAATGTCGTCCCATCGGCGTGCTCAAAATGACCGACGAATCTGGCGACGACGCCAAAATTCTCGCGTTGCCGATTGACAAGCTGTTTAAGGGCTATCGCAACGTTGAGAGCTTCCGCGATATGCCGGCACATTTGCTCGATCAGATCGCGCATTTCTTCGAGCATTACAAGGACTTAGACGAAGGAAAATGGGTGCGCGTGGTCGGCTGGTCGGGACGTGAAGAAGCCTGTCAGGAAATTCTCGCCAGTGTCGAAATGTTTGAAAACGCACCAGAAAAACCGGCATTCTGATGTCACACCTCACCCACTTCACTGCTAGTGGCGCAGCGCAGATGGTGAACGTGGGCGGCAAACCGGCGACGGCGCGTCTTGCCGTCGCCGAAGGTTGGATCACGATGGCACCTGCGACGCTCGCGTTAATTGCCAATGGTAATCACACGAAAGGCGATGTACTTGGTGTGGCGCGAATTGCCGGTATTATGGCCGCTAAACGCACTTCTGAATTAATTCCTTTGTGTCATTTATTAGCGTTAAGCAAGGTTGAAATTGACTTTGAAACGCAAAAAGAAGCGGCAGCGGTGTATTGCCGCGCAACCGTCGCCACCATTGGACAAACCGGAATAGAAATTGAAGCATTATGTGCGGTGCAAATCAGTCTTTTAACGGTTTATGATATGTGTAAAGCCGTTGATCGCGGCATGACCATCACCAACGTCCGCCTATTAGAAAAGAGTGGCGGTCAATCAGGGCATTGGCTCCGCAATTCACCATCTGTGATGTCATCATTATAATGAACTCTTTTTATCAACGCGCTCATTTTCTCACTGCGGCCACGCAATTACATCAAACGCCAGACGATAGCGGACGTGAAATTGCATTTGCGGGTCGTTCTAATGCGGGTAAATCCAGCGCCATTAACGCGCTCTGTCATCAAAAAGCCTTGGCGCGTACCAGTAAAACGCCCGGACGCACGCAGCAATTGATCTTTTTTGAATTGGATGCCGAGCGCCGGTTAGTCGATTTGCCCGGCTATGGTTATGCCAAAGTTTCTGAGAGCATTAAATTGCAATGGCAACAGCATCTCGCGCACTATTTAGAAAAGCGTCAATCATTAGTGGGTTTGGTGATTGTGATGGATATTCGCCATCCATTAACTGAATTTGATCGGCAGCTACTCGCGTGGGGACAACGCGCTGAATTGGCAATTTTGCTGTTATTAACGAAAGCCGATAAATTAAAACGCGGCGCAACCATGGCAACCAAGCTCGCAGTAGAGCGTGACGCCGGCGCAGCACATAGCGATGGACGCATCACTGTGCAATTGTTTTCGGCATTAGAACGCCAAGGCGTGGAAGCAGTACAAGATTGGCTCGATCAATGGCTGGTGGTTTCCGAATGCAATAGCACCGATATAACCAGTGCAGAATGAGTACAGGATTGCCGTTTTATTTCATTCAAGTGGGAGAATTTTGATGTCACGCTTTTCGTTTTTGCAGGGTCAACGCGGCGAATATCTGGTCGCGCTGCAATTTGTATTGCTATTTGCGTTTATTGCCACTCCCATCTGGCATCCATTTCCGCTGCAAGAATGGTTAGATGTTTTAGCCATACCACGCAAAATCATCTGGTTTGTTGCGGGATTGATTTCAATCGCATTTGTCGGTTCGGGCATGATCAGTTTACGCGACAATCTCACGCCATTACCGTATCCCGTTGATCACAATCAATTCGTGCAGCATGGCATTTATCGCTGGGTGCGTCATCCGTTATATGCCAGCCAGTTAATTATTGCTGGCGGTTGGGTGCTGTATAGTTTCAGCGTGTCGCATTTATTGCTATTTGTGATTGGCTTTATGTTTTTTGATTATAAAGCGCGAAAAGAAGAGGTGTGGCTCACTGAGCGCCATCCGCAATATACTGAATATGCGCAGCGGGTGCGTAAGTTTATCCCTTTTGTGTATTAAATCGCTGCAATGTTTTATCAACCCGCACCGCAAGGTTGCGGGTTTTTTTATGCGGTTAAAATGCGCAGATATTGTGCCGCGCTATTACTTTGTTCGTATTCACTGACCGCCGCTTTTAATACCGCCGCCGGTAACGGTGCAATTAACGTTGCCGCCAACGCCGCCGCCAATTCATCCGCCGCGCCCACCGCCACCAAACGCCCGTATTGCCCGTGATTGAGAATTTCTGCCGGCCCGCTGGGGCAATTCGTCGCCACCGCTGGCACGCCGAGCGCCAATGCTTCGGTCAACACATTCGGCGAACCTTCCCACGCGGAAGACAGCGCAAACACCCGCGCTCGCGCCAGCCAACAATACGGATTGGCGTGAAAACCGGGCAGCGCGACGCTGGCAGTTAAGCCTAATTCTGCAATCAATTCAGTTAATTGTGCGCGTCCGCCGCCGTCGCCGAGAATGATCAGCCGACAGTCGCGCTCGCGCCGCAATTGCGCAAAAGCGCGGAGCAAGGTCGGAAAATCCTTTTGTCGTTGCAGCCGCCCCGCGCCCATGATCACCGGCGGCTGCCCGGGTTCCAGCCAAGGATGCGGACAGGGCGCGGCGGCCTGCGTCGCCAATTCTGGCGTGATCACCGGATTGCGAATCACGCTGAGGCGGTCGCGGGGCAGGCGGGCAAGGTGCGCAGTGTCGGCGGCGACGCCTTCAGAAACTGCAATAATATGATGGAGTTGCGGATACAGCAGGCGCAACGGCGCATAACGCAGCCACCGTTCCGGTGCAGTCCGCGTCGCCAGCGCGGCCGATAAATTGGTGCCCAGCCGCAACACCAGCCGCGTGTCCGTCCGCGCCAACGCTCGCGCCAGCACCGCCGCTTGACCGGCGCGTTCTTTGACAGCGAATAGCACCGGCGGGCGCTGCGTGAATAAATAATGCGCTAAAGCAGGAATTGCCGTCATGGTGTGGCGCGTATGCAAATGAATGACACGCACTGCGGCGGGCAATTGCGTTAAATGCGGGCTATTGGCGCGAATTAATACCAAATCAACGGCGTGTCCGGCAGCGACAAAACCATGAATTAAATTGATTAACATCCGTTCAACGCCACCGCTGCCAGAAAAGGATGCTAATACGGTCAACGGCACTGGCTTTGTGCTCATGGCGTATTCCAATGTTGGGCAAATTTGAGCGCAGTGTTCATTCTAATTTATCACCTAATAATCGCCGCACCATGACATAAAAAACGGGCACAAATAACACGCCCAACAGCGTTGCGCCAATCATACCGCCCATCACTCCGGTGCCAATGGCATGACGACTATTTGCGCCTGCACCAGTAGAAATCACCAGCGGTAAAACACCCAAAATAAAGGCAATTGAGGTCATTAAAATCGGGCGAAAACGCAGCCGACTGGCTTCCAAGGTTGCGGCTAATAAGCTGTGTCCTGCTTGGCGCAGCGTGTTGGCGAATTCAATAATTAAAATCGCGTTTTTTGCCGATAACCCAATCACCGCAATCAAGCCAACATTAAAATACACGTCATTTTCTAATCCGCGCAGCCAAGTAAAACTCAATGCGCCCAACACGCCGAGCGGCACCACTAACAACACCGCTGCTGGAATTGACCAACTTTCATATAACGCCGCCAATGCTAGGAAAATTACCAGCAATGAAAGCCCAAATAAAATCGGCGCTTGTTTACCTGAGATGATTTCTTGTAATGATGCGCCCGACCATTCATAACCAATTCCAGCGGGCAATTCATTTTCGACAATTCCTGCCATTGCCGCCATTGCTTGCCCTGAACTGTGACCGGGCGATGCGCCGCCATTGATTTGAATTGCGCCGTAGCCGTTGTAATGATCAATTGCTGGCGGCGCAGTGTGCCAAGTGGCGGTGACGACGCTACTTAATGGCACCATGTCATCTAAACCGCCGTTGCTGCTCGGAATGTAATAGCGATTAAGGTCTTCGGGACGGCTGCGAAATGCGGCATCTGCTTGTAATAACACTTTTAAGACACGCCCTTGATAATTGAAGTCGTTGGCGTAAACCGGCGCGAGCATCAATTGAATTGCGCCATAAATATCGCCCAGCGCCAGCCCCATTGATTGCGCTTGTAATCGGTCAACGGTGAATTGCACTTCGGGCGCATCTTCTAATTGATTCGGGCGCACTCCCGCTAATGCCGGTTGTTGCGCCGCTGCGCCGAGTAATACATTTTGCGCTTGACTCAATTGCGCATGACCTAAACCGGCGCGATCTTCTAAACGGAAATCAAAACCGCCAAAACGTCCCAATCCGCGCACCGTCGGCATATTCACAACAAAAATGCGGGCTTCTTGAATTGACTGCAACATGCCATTGGCAGCGGGAATAAACGCTTTAATTTGTTCGGCGGGAGTGATGCGCTGTTCCCATTTTTTCAAACGAATAAAGCCCATTCCGACGTTTTCACCCTGTCCAATAAAACTAAATCCGGCAACGTGTAAGACGCGATCCACTGCGGGATGTTGTTTCAAAATGCCCTCCATTTTGCGCAGCACCGCACCAGTGCGCTGTTTGCTGGCACCGGGCGGCAATTGCACGATGGCGAAGGCGTAACCCTGATCTTCTTCTGGCAAAAAACTGGTCGGCAAATTGACGTACAGATAACCGGCGAGCGTGACCAGCGCGATAAACGCCACCATCCAGCGTGGCACATGGCGCAGCGCCGCGCCGACGCGCTTGAGATACGTCTTGGCGATCCAGCCGTAGCCGCTGTTAAACCCGCGCAGAAACCAATTCGGGCGGTCGTGGTTGGAGCGCAGCAGCGTCGCGCACAGCGCCGGGGTGAAACTCAGCGCCATCAGCGCCGAAATGCCCATCGAAATCGCAATCGTGAGCGCAAATTGGCGATAAATGATGCCCACGCTGCCGCCGACCAGCGCCATCGGCAGAAACACCGCTGCGAGCACCAGCGTCATCGCAATCACCGCGCCGGTGATTTGATCCATCGCTTTGCGCGACGCTTCTAGCGGCGAGAGCTTTTCCTCGCGCATCAGCCGCTCAACGTTTTCGACCACCACAATCGCGTCATCGACCACCAAGCCAATCGCCAGCACTAATCCGAATAAACTCAGCACGTTGATGGAAAAACCGACCGCGTACATGCCGGCAAATGCGCCGGTGATCGCCACCGGCACAACCAAGGTCGGAATCAGCGTGGCGCGAAAATTCTGCAAAAACAGCAGCATCACCAAAAAGACCAGCACCACCGCTTCCGCCAGCGTTTTCACCACCTCGCGGATCGAAATCTCCACAAATTGCGTGCTGTCATACGGAATCACCCAGCCGACGCCGTCCGGCAGATAGCGCACCAATGCGTCCATCTTGGCGCTCACCGCTTTGGCGACATCCAGCGCGTTGGCTTCGGGCGCGAGCTGAATCGCAAAACCGGCGACCGGATCACCCGCCAAATGCACCTCGCGCCCGAACGATTCTGCGCCCAGCCCAATCCGCGCCACATCTTTCAATTGCACATGGCTGCCGTCGGCATTCGCCCGCAGGATGATGTCGCCGAATTCCTCCACCGTTGTGAAGCGGCTGGCGGCGCTCACTGACGCGGTGAAGCCTTGTCCGGGCAGCGCCGGTTCCGCGCCAATTGAACCGGCTGCGACTTGGATATTTTGCGCTCGCACCGCGTCGAGGACGGACGCGGCGCTTAAACCGTAGCCGCGCAATTTGTCGGGATCGAGCCAGATCCGCATCGCATAACCTGAGCCGAATTGGGTTGCGCCGCCGACGCCGGGCAAGCGTCGAATCGGATCAAGAATCTGCGCGGCAATCAGGTTATCAAGCGCGTTGCTGTCGATGGCGGGATCGCTCGATTTGAGCGCGACGACCATCAAAAAATCGCCGTTGGCTTTGGCGACGGTGATGCCGTTGCGCACCACCTCTTCTGGCAAGCGCGACTCCGCCACGCTCAAGCGGTTTTGCACCTGCACCTGCGCGATGTCGGGATCGGTGCCGGTCTCAAAAGTCAGGGTGATTTGCACCGAGCCGTTGGAGCGCGAGCTGGAATCAAAATACAGCAGGTTATCAACGCCGGTGAGTTGCTGCTCAATCACGGAAGTGACGGTTTTTTCGAGCACTTCGGCGCTCGCACCGGGATAGTTGGCGTTGATGCTGACTTGCGGCGGGGCTATCGGCGGATAGGCGGACACCGGCAACAGGAAGATTGAAATGCTGCCAGCGAGGGTGATGAGGATCGCAATCACCCACGCGAAAATCGGGCGGTCAATGAAAAAACGGGGCATGGCGGAAGCTCCTAACTTTTCGCTGGCGCGGGGTTGGCTGGCGCAGATTTGGGCGCAGCGAGTTTGGCGGGAGCGCCGGGTTTGACCTTTTGCAGCCCGCTGATAATCACCTGTTCACCGTCGCGCAGTTCACCAGTGACAATCCACTCGCTGCGGGTCATGCCGTGCGTCTCCACCCGCCGCTGTGCGACGAGACCATCCGCACCCAACACCAGCACTGCCGCACCTTTGGCATCGCGCAGCACGGCGGCTTGCGGTAAGACAAACGCATTGGGCAAATGTCCGGTAGTCAGGCGCAGCGTGACAAACATGCCCGGCAAGAGCGCGTGTTGGGGATTGGCCAGCGTGGTGCGCAGCGACACTGCGCCGGTGCCCGGATCAACGGCGAGATCAGAAAAATCAAGGGTGCCGGTGGCGGCGTAGGTCGTGCCATCAGCCAGCACGACTTCGATTTTCGGTTTCGCGGTCGATTTGCCGCTGTGCTGCAATTCCGCCAGCTCGCGCACCGATTGGCTGAAGTTGACGTAAATCGGGTCGATTTGTTCGACGCTCGTCATCAACGTCGCCTCGCCCTGCCCCACCAGTGCGCCTTCCGTCACCAACGCCCGCCCCGCACGACCGGCAATGGGAGCGCGGACGGTGGCGTAACTCAGATCAAGGCGGACGCTTTCGAGATTCGCCCGCGCCTGCATCACTGCGGCAGCCGTCGTGCGTTCAGTCGCCAACGCGGTATCGACATCTTGTTGAGAAATGGTTTTTTTTTCGCGCAATTCGTTATAACGCCGCGCCGTCAACGCGGCATTGGTGGCATCGGCTTCCGCTTTGGCGAGCGCAGCTTCCTCGGCTCGCAGCTTGGCCTGCAACTGCGCCGGATCAATTTTGAACAAGATCGCGCCCGCACTGACATCGGTGCCCTCGGTGTACACCCGTTCCAACACGATGCCTGCCACTCGCGCCCGCACCTGCGCGATGCGTGTTGCTGCCAAGCGTCCGACCAATTCCCGCGTCAACGGCGCGGTCTGCGTGGTGGCGGTGATGACGGAGACTTCGGGCGTGGGCATGGGCGGCGGCGCGGCAGCGGGTTTGGCTCCGCCGGGCAGTTGCTCGCAGCCGAGCAGCCACAAGGCAACGGTGGCGCTCACCGCCAGCCTGAATAAAAACGTTAATTTCATTGAGGAAACTCCAGCGGTGCAGCTTGCGCAGCGGCAATCAGAATTAATAAATGCGGGCGCTTAGTATAGCTGTGTTGGGAAAAGTTGAGTCAGCAGTCGTGTTGAGTTTAGCAAGCGAGAGGGGGAGGCTGTGCGCTTTGAATAGAAAAACGCGGCATATCAGTCACACAGCGCGACATAACCTTGTATGGTGTTATCTGTTTATAATAAATTGAGTTTACGCAATAACACGCTTGCGTTATGGGTTTATACTTTCCCTGCATGTCAATTCATCTCTTCAGGAGCATTTCATGTGTGACTCACTGCGTTTTCCACGTTCCTATCTACGCCGGGCGGGAATTATCGCCCTGCTGACCAGCCTTTTCAGCGTCTCAGCTGGCGCTGCAACCTTCATTGTCACCAATCTGGACGACAGAGGCCCCGGTTCACTGCGCCAAGCTGTTATTGACGCGAACGCGCAACCGGACGCTGACAACAAGATTGAGTTTGCGTCTGGCGTCACTGGCAGTTTGCTAATTGTGAACACCATAAAAATAACGGATGACCTTGAACTGATTGGTCCCGGCGCTGACCAGATGACTATTTCTAGCAGTATTGTAAATACGGTTTTTCAAGTTGGCGAAGCTGTAACTGTAACGATTTCTAACCTGAAAATAGCCAACAGTTTATATAGCATCGAAAACCAAGGAAAACTCACTATCAACGATTGCACGATCTCTGCTAATGTAAAATCTGGTATTTATAGCAATGGAAAAAGTTTAATCGTTAATGGCAGCACTATTTCCGACAACAACGATAGAGGGATTTTCAACGTTTCAGGTAGCGTAGAAATCAATAGCAGCACGATATCCGACAATAAATCATCTAAAAATGGTGGTGGAATTTACAATGAATCCGGAATTTTAACAATTAGTAACAGCACAATTTCCGGTAATACTATAACCGCTGCTTATGGTGGTGGAATTTACAACAAATCCGGCAGTTTAAAAATTAGCAGCAGTACAATTTCCGGTAATATCTCATTATACAATGGCGGGATTTATTCTGGTAATAAAGTGTCAATTGGCAATAGTTTGGTTGTTGGAAATGGCGTACTTTCTGGTGCAGAAATTTATATGAGTTTGAAAGGTAATTTTTCATCTTTGGGTTACAACTTATTCGGTCAAAACCGTAGTTCAGGATTGGTTAATGCTACGCCCGCAGACGACGACATTATTCTTGTTGGTGACATTACAACTGCGATTGCTCCATTAGCCGATAACGGCGGTCTAACGCACACACATCTTCTCGTTGCGCGTAGCCAAGCCTTGGATGCTGGCAGCAATAGTTTAATCCCAGCAGACACCACTACCGATCAACGCGGCGCTCCGCGTATTGAATACAGCACGGTTGACATCGGCGCAGTTGAAGGCACAGATGCCTTTGTGACTGCATCAACCTTTAGTCTTTTAATTAACAAAGTTGGTGACGGCACCATCACTAGCAATCCGACTGGAATGACCTGCAATAGCAATAGCACCATCTGCACCGGAACTTTTAATAGTGGAACGCTGGTTAAACTCACTGCCAAACCCGCAACTGGCTATACCTTTAACGGCTGGAGTGACGGCAGTTGTTCGGGCACTGGCATCTGCTCGGTGACTATGAGCGCGGCGCAAACGATTAAAGCAACATTTATTACTCCACCTATTGTTGCACCCGTGACTTCATACAGCCTTTCAATCAGTAAAGCCGGCAATGGCAGCGTGACCAGCAATCCAGTTGGCATTACATGCGGTACTGTCTCCGCTTGTGCGGTGAAATTTGCCAGCAACGAAGTCGTTACGCTCACTGCTAAACCAGATGCTGGCGCAACCTTTGTGAGTTGGTCTGGTTGCCTGGCATTCACTACCAATCCGCTGGTTTGTAGCGTCACCATGAGCAATAACAAAACCGTGACCGCAACGTTTGGTACAAAAGATACGGCAGCAACCGCCGCTGATGTGCGCGTGATGAGTATTGTCATTAATCCGGTATCGCCCACTGCAAATAGCAATTTTGTTGCTGTAATTACGGTTGAGAATACTGGCGACATTAAAAGTAATAACGGTTATCTTGATGTTTGGGCGGATCAAGCAACGCTGCAAACCTGTAACGCAAAGAGCGACAATTGGAAAAAAATTGACCCATTAGAACCGGGTGAATCTAAAACCATTGCGTTCATTTTGGAAGTGCGCAGTGCTGGTGCCAAAAAATTACGCGCTTTTATGGATAGCGAATGCACGTTCATTGAATCGAATGAAACCAACAACCAACTGGTTAAAAACTATACGGTGAAGTAACGACTTAAACCAGTTCGCTTTTACACAAAGAACCGCCGCACTTTAATCATCAAGTGCGGCGGTTTTTTTGTGATTTAGGCAAACATTGCGCGGGCAATGATCGCTGTTTTGCGTAAAAAATGCCGTTTAGAGCATAACGACATCTTCATATAAATCAGCCACCGTGAATTGTAACTTTAACGGCGGGCAGTTTAAGCACAATTCGCCCGTGTCGTCATAACAAAAATAATACCATTCCCCCGCTTTATTCTCATTGCGCTGATATAACTCAACCATCCGCTGATCTTGGGAAAGTAGTAAATAATAACGCAATGATGGCAACGTCCGGTAATTCACCAGCTTTTCCCGCCGATCCGTTAATTCTGTCGAAGGTGATAACACTTCGGCAATCAAGCAGGGCGTGGTTTTATAAAATGGTTCGCGGTCGTCGGTATCACACGTCAATACCACATCAGGATAATAAAAAATATCCCGCGTGGCGATGTGCACCTTCATATCATTCATAAACACGCCGCAGGGTGTGCCGCGAGCTGCGGCGCGTAAATGAAAGGCAAGATTAAGCGTGATCCGGTTGTGCTTTTCACTCGCCCCTGCCATTGCGAACACCTGTCCGGCGACATACTCATGCCGAATCTGACTCAGTTGTTCGCCAGTTAAATATTCATCATGTGTGATTGCTACGATAGCATCTGGAATCGACATCAGGATACTCCTCAAGATAAAAAGCTCTCTTTCATAAAAAGAGAGCGGTGACACTAAAAACAGCAATGGCGATTATTTTACCGTATATTTTTTAGTCAGTTGATTGTTGTCTTCATTTGATTCTGGCGCTTGACACCAGCTATCAGCAAAAGCACGGAGCTTTTTAGCACCAGCGCCATTTGAACGCAAGTTCAATGTAAAGGTTTTCGTTGCTCCGGCAGCTAATACACCAATGTCAATCCATTCTTCACCAAATGCGCCGCACTTTTGCTCGGTTGGTTGATTTGCCCATATATCCAAATAACCACCGCTGACAGATGCGGAACCTTGATTGGTAACGCTGATGGTGGCACTAAAAATGCCATTCGCATCGGGTGACGTTGGCGTGAGTTTGATCTCAGTGATTTTAATATCTGCAACTCCATTTTTTCCAAACGTTGCGGTCACGTTTTTATTGGTAGCGAGTTTGACCGTGCATTGCAGCGGTTTTTTATCAAGGGGGGAGCAGTTGTTCCAGTCGATAAACGTCGCACCAGTATCCGGTTTTGCAGTGAGCGTGACAACAGTTCCGATGGCAAATTCTTTATTACAGGTAGCTCCACAACTGATTCCTGCTGGCGAACTGGTGATCGTGCCATTGCCAGATTTGTTAATGGATAGTTTTTTAAGAATTGGCGCAGTACTGAAATTAGCAGCGACAGTTTGCGCTGCGTTCATGTTCACCGTGCAATCACCAGTTTTATTGGTACATGCGCAGCTCCAGCCACTGAATATCGAACCGCTCGCAGCGATGGCGGTGAGGATCACACTGTTGCCGCTATTAAAACTGGCAATGCAGGTGGCTCCACATTTGATATTGCCATCGCTGCTCGTCACCGTTCCCGTGCCGTTGCCGATTTTATTAACAGTTAAATAAAAAATACTACGAACGAGTCGAACGGACAGCGCACTAATCCGGCTGCTGTTTTTAGCGTATCCACCGTAGAAATCCACAATCCATGCGTCACCCGAGTTGTCGGCATAGGGCGAGCCAGACCAAAACCACGCACCCGGCGTATTTGGAAAGTAGCTGCTATCAATTGCGGGACTGTAACGGCTGTAATCAACCAGAGTTTGTAGCTCTTTCAAATTAGGCAACCGCCAATCGCTGTAGCCGCCTAGAAGGGATTCATTCGCGGCAGTTAAAGCGGCGCTCCAATTCATTTCCGTTGCCGTGCCTGTGCAATCGCTGTCCGTTTGACCTTCGCTACACTTCGCCCACATTAACCCAGTATTCATTTGAGTTACGGTGCCATTACCATTATCAACAAAGGTGTCTAAAAACTGACCACCGCGGACGAGGCGAACGTGGCTGGCGTTGCTCAGATTGCTGACGCTGGCGCTGCTATCGTTAAAATCCACGTTCCACAGATAGTCCAAGTCGTTGACATAGGGAGAAACTGACCAAAAACCGTTATTTGGCGTATTCAAAAAATAGTTGAAATCAATTGCAGGATGAGTGTGACTTTGATCGGTAATCCCGAGCAGTTCTTTCACATCTGGCATTCGCCAATCCTTAAATCCGCATACATGAGTAGCGTTGACGTCTTTAACGTAATTCTCGGCTTGGTCAAAAGTGTAGATTTTATTTTGATCGCGCAAACCGCCATCATTTGTTTTCACTTCCCAAATTAACCCAGTGACGTTATCGCGGACGCAGGTGTGATTGGTGGCGGTTGCTGGCAAATCATTACCCGCTGCATCCAATTTGGTGAAATCAAATGTGTTGGTGCCGAATTCAGCATCTTGACCGGGAAAACCGGCGACCGGACACGGAAAGCCGTTAATATCGGCATTCGAGCAAGTGATAATGCCAGTGTCGTTGAGACCGGCAGCGTGAGTTGGAATGGTCAACAGTAAGGCAGCAATTCCTGCCCAGCGTGTTAGTGACCGAAGGAGCTGATAACGATTAAACATTGGCAATTTTCCGCATGATGGACGAGATGTCATTGAAGTATAGCTGGTCGTTGGTTATAGATTGAATTAGCAGATAGCCACCTGATTTATTATCAAAATAACGCTCAGTGTTATGCAGAATAAATGCAAAAAATCAGGTGGCTACAAATGCAACTGCGTCATTTCTATAGTCATTCATTCATCCGCCATTGCAACGGCAGCCCCGCATTGAGTGGCACAATTGCATCATCACCAAACGCATATTGCGTTGGCACCTGCCACGTTTCCTGCCACAGCGTGATCGTGCCGGTATTGCGCGGCAAACCGTAAAAATCTGCGCCGAAATGGCTGGCAAATCCCTCTAAACGTTCCAACGCGCCCGCTTGCGCAAATGCCGTTGCGTACACCTCCAGCGCGGCGTGGGCGCTGTAAATTCCGGCGCAGCCGCAACTGGTTTCTTTGGCGCTCATCGCGTGCGGGGCGCTGTCAGTGCCGAGAAAAAAGCGCGGATGTCCGCTGGTTGCGGCCGTCAGCAGCGCCTGCCGATGCCGTTCTCGTTTCAACACCGGCAGGCAATACAGATGCGGATGAATGCCGCCCACCAACAGCGCGTTGCGGTTGAGCAACAAATGATGTGGCGTAATGGTTGCAGCCAAGGTGTCCGCGCCTTCGCGCACAAAATCCATCGCCTCAGCGGTCGTGACGTGCTCAAACACGATCTTGAGCGCGGGAAAATCCCGCACCAGCGGCGCGAGTTGTTCCTCCATAAAGCGTTGTTCACGGTCGAAAATATCGACTTCCGCCGCCGTCACCTCGCCGTGTACCAACAGCGGCAGCCCCACCTGTTGCATCGCCGCCAATGCCGGATAAATATGCGACAACGCCGTGACGCCGCTGTCAGAATTGGTGGTCGCGCCGGCTGGATACAGTTTGCAGGCGAATACCGCGCCGCTGGCGTGAGCGGTGACGATGTCGGCAGGCGAAGTGTGGTCAGTAAGATACAGTGTCATTAGTGGTTGAAAGTCACTGTTAGCGGGCAGTGCTGCCAGAATCCGCGCTCGATATGCCAGCGCCTGTTGCGTTGTGACCACAGGCGGCTTGAGATTGGGCATGATGATGGCGCGGGCGAATTGACGGGCGGTGTGACCGACGACCGCCGCCAGTGCCGCACCGTCGCGCAGATGAACATGCCAATCATCGGGACGGGTAATCGTGAGGCAATTGATTTGATTCATTATAAAAAACTCGCAGTGCAGTCATAAAAAAACCGCTCGTTCCCGAATGGGAAAAGCGGCGGTTTCGATTCCCTTTGTTCAAAAAGGGTTAAACAGTTGTATCTGAGCGTATCAGGTTATACAACTTTATTCCGAAGTTTAGTTTGATACATTTTCTGATCCGCGTGGTGAATTAACGCATCGAAATCAATAGCATCATCGGGATAAATCCCAATGCCCACGCTGGCATGTACGTCGATTTCTTCATCATTGAGTTGACATGGTCGCGCAATATACTGACATAACTTATTGCCGACTTCTTGAGCATTTTCTAAAGAGCCTATATCCTGCAAAATAATCAAAAATTCATCGCCACCCAATCGCCCCACATAATCCATTTCTCGAATTGATTGCAATAACCGCTTGGCAACAAACTGGAGCAATAAATCTCCCGCTTTGTGTCCTAAAATATCATTCACTTTCTTAAAACCATCTAAATCAAAAAACAGCAGTGCTAGTTTGGTCTGATGCCGTTCTGCTAAAGCAAGTGCTTTTTTCAGTTGCTCCAAAATTAAAGCGCGATTGGGTAAACCGGTTAAATGATCGTAGTGTGCGGCTTGTTCTAGGTTTTTTTCTAATGCCCTTTTTTCTGTAACATCACGTGCCATGCAAATAATAAAGTTAGATTTCTCGCTCTGACTTTTGAACGGGGCGTTAATCCACTCACACAAAATCTCTTGTCCATCTTTCTTCACATTGAAGTTTTCGTGATGCACCACTTGCTGTTCTCTATGCACCGTCGCAAAGACGTTTTGTACTGACTCACGTTCGCTGGCGGGAACAATAAGTGATACATTTTTACCAATCACCTCAACCGCTGTCCATAAAAAAGTTTTCTCAGCTTCAAAGTTCCAGTTGAGGATGTGATTTTTATCATTTAGGATAATCAATACTAGCGGCGCATGATGAAACATCGTATTCAATTTTGCTTCGCTGATCGTTACGCGGCGATAAAAATAAAACAGTACTAAAATAACTAACGCAAACACCAGCAAAATTGCTGCGGCATAGTAAAGCGTCACTCTTAATTTTTCTAAATCTAAATCTGGATTGGGAATATACAGCAGTTTTGTGACGTCGAAGTGCTCAGGCAATATGCCTAAATAATGATAGGTTTGCGCAATGTGTTGCCAACGTCCGACATTCATATAACCGGGATCAATTAAATCTGGGCGCATTAAATCCAGCATCGCTTTTGCTTCAAATTGCAAATGCGCCATACTGTGGCGCTGCGAATACTTTTGATAAATTAACTGCACAATTTCATCCGAGTGTTGCATGGCATAACGCCATCCCCGCAGGGTTGCTTCTCGAAAGGCTTTAACTCGCTGAGGATGTTGTTCTAGCTGGCTGTTGACAGTAAAAAAATTGTCGCCGTAAAAATCAATGCCACTCATGCGTGGGCTAAATTGATTATAGGTGCGTCCCAATTGTTGGAGTTCATATAATTCATCTGTAGCATAAACCGACATGGCAGCGGTATTGCCATTGAGCAAATCACTTAAATCAAAACTGTGATGCTCCATCACAAATGCTTTTTGTGTGAAACCTTCTTGATACAAATAAGCAATCAATTCTGCTGAACTTGGTTCTATCATCACTTTCTGACCGACGAGCTTGTGAACGTGATCAATTCCCGAATCACCGAGCGTCACCAAACTGAGCGGAGAATGTTGAAAAATCACGCCTAATACAATCACCGGATCGCCGCGATAGCGATTCAAAATAAGTTCGCTGGTTCCAACGCCAAACTGGGCGCGACCCGCGACGACTTCTTGCGTTGAATCAATACCCGGCGCTGCTTCAATAATTGTGACATCTAAACCAGCGTCACGATAAAAGCCTTTTTCTTGCGCTGCATAATACCCGGCAAATTGAAATTGATGCTTCCATTTAAGCTGCAATGTCACAGAATCTAATTGCGGCGTGGCGCTCACTGCCCAAGCGGGCAGCGCAACACATAAACAAGATATAACGATATTAATAATGCCCTTTTGAGTTAGCAGCGGTCGCATAATCAACTGAATCACTTGATGGTTATCCTATTGTACACATTGCCAATTCAGCCGTTTTAGGAAACACTGACGTTAATCAGTGTTTCCTCTCCTTACGCTCTAAACAGTTTTAGCACTTCACCAGCAGTCTTGCGCAACGTTCAATCTGCTTTCGGCCCGGCGGCGGTAATGCGTTCATCAACCTGATCGGCAAATTTGGTGAAGTTCTTTTGGAACATTCCTGCCAATTTGCGTGCCTGCGTGTCATACGCCGCTCCATCCGGCCACGTTTGGCGCGGATCAAGCACTTCGGCCGGCACGCCGGGGCAAGTTTCGGGGATTTGCAGCCCGAAAATCGGATCCAAGCGCGTCGGTACGTCGTCGAGCTTGCCATCCAATACCGCGTTGACCATCGCCCGCGTGTGCGGAATCTGCATCCGTTGCCCGACGCCATACGCGCCGCCGCTCCAGCCAGTGTTAATCAGCCACACCTTGGTGCCGTGTTCCGTCAAACGTTTGCCTAATAATTCGGCATATTTTTGCGGATGCAGCGGCATAAATGGCGCACCGTAACAGGCGCTAAATACTGGCGCTGGTTCGGTAACGCCTTTTTCAGTGCCAGCAACGCGAGCGGTATAACCAGAAATAAAATGGTACATCGCCTGTTCTGGAGTTAATCGCGCTACCGGTGGTAAAACACCAAACGCATCGCAGGTTAAAAACAAAATAGCGTCGGGATGACCGCCCATTCCGCTCTCACTTGCATTGGGAATGGCGCTGATGTGATAACCGCCGCGAGTATTTTCAGTCAGCGATTCATCATCTAAATTCAAACGGCGATCTTCTGCTTCAACCGTGACATTCTCCAACACGGTGCCAAACCGCATCGTGGTGGCATAAATTTCTGGCTCGGCAGTGGGCGATAACCGAATCATCTTGGCATAACAGCCGCCTTCAAAATTGAAAACGCCTTCATTACTCCAGCCGTGCTCATCGTCACCAATTAACGTGCGGGCTGCATCTGCAGATAGCGTGGTTTTGCCGGTGCCGCTTAAACCAAAAAACAGCGCGGTTTTACCATTCGGGCCGATATTCGCCGAGCAGTGCATTGGCAATACATCGCGGAATGGCATCATGTAATTCATCACGGTAAACAGTGATTTTTTAATCTCGCCCGCATAACTGGTGCCGCCAATTAACACCAATTTTTTAGCGAAATTCACCATGATGAATGTTTCGCTGCGGGTATTGTCTACCGACGGAATGGCATGAAAACGCGGCACATCAATCACGGTGAATTCAGGAATGATCTGCGTTAATTCATCGTGGCTGGGTTGAATGCAGAGATTCCGTGCAAATAAACTGTGCCACGCATATTCCGACACAATACGCACCGGCATCCGATAATTCGGGTCTGCGCCAATAAAACAATCCTGCACATACACGTCTTTCATCTGTAAATAAGACGCCAGCCGGTGATGCAATAAATCGAAATGTTCTTCATCAATCGGGCGATTGATTTCGCCCCACCAAATATGGTCTTTACTGGTCGCCTCTTCGACGACGAATTTATCGTTGGCCGAGCGTCCAGTGTGATGACCAGTGCGCACGACCAGCGGTCCCATGTGCGACAACACGCCTTCGTGTGCCCGCAGCGCCTGTTCATACAGCGCCGGAGTGGGCAAATTCCAATGCACCGTGTTGAGGTTGTACAGGCCATGATTGTCAAGCGAATGTGCGCTGTGAGGGCGTCCGGTATTACTCATCGTGTGGGTTCCGTCAGGTTGAAAAAAACAGGAAACAGCACTTGCGGGGCGGCAAGCGCCGGGTTTTGAGACTACACCACAATCAAGATAAGTGGCATCTCATGCGCTGCAAGTGGTACGCGAGACAAAAAAATGCCGGTTAATTCAAATAACCGGCAGATCACGCAAAAAACTCAGGTTGCGCTTATGGCGTGGTTTTGGGCGCTGGCGCTGCCGGAGTTGCGACCGGCGGCGCAGTAACAGCAGTTTTCGGCACCACCGCTGCTGGTGCGACCGGAGCCGCATCCGCTGGAGTGGGCGCTGCGGCTGGCGCGGGAGTCGCTGCCGGTTCCTTTTTCTTCGGCACGGCGCGGCAATGCGCAGCAATTTGCGCCCCATCTTTGCGGGCATAACCCGCTTGCCAACGACACTCCGTATTCGCCGCGCACGCGGTTTCATCTAAACCTTTGCAGGCCGACGCTGCATTCGCAGAATGCCAAGCGCCAACAGTAAACAAAGCAGTCGATAACAGGGTAATCCGCGCTGCGAATTGCAATGATGACTGGTGCATTATTCCATTCCTCAATCGTGTGAATTGGCAATGAGGTGCGTTACACCTCGCCGCGATTATAATCAGGTTGCGCGGTAATGCGATGAATACTGAGATCGGCACCGAGATATTCTTCTTCTTCACTTAAACGCATTCCAAGCGTGACTTTAATCAGGCCGTAAATCGCAAAACCGCCACTCAGCGCAATCAATACTCCCGCCAAGGTGCCGACTGCTTGCGCGGCAAAAGTGACGCCACCCACGCCGCCGAGCAGCGGCAATCCAAAAATGCCTGCCGCCAGTCCGCCCCATAAACCGCACAGTCCATGCAATGGCCACACGCCGAGCACGTCGTCGATTTTCCATTTGTTTTGGGTGAGGGTGAAGGCGTACACGAATAACGCGCCGGCGATGGCTCCGGTGACGAGCGCACCTAAAGGGTGCATTAAATCGGAACCCGCACAGACAGCGACCAATCCTGCCAGCGGGCCGTTGTGTAAAAAGCCGGGGTCGTTTTTGCCCACGACCAGCGCCGCCAAGATGCCGCCGACCATCGCCATTAACGAATTGATGGCGACTAAGCCACTGACTGCGTTGACAGTTTGCGCTGACATCACATTGAATCCAAACCAGCCTACCGTCAGCGTCCACGCGCCCAGCGCGAGAAATGGGATCGACGATGGCGGATGCGCGGTCATGCTGCCGTCGTGACGATAGCGCCCGCTGCGCGAGCCGAGCAGCAGCACCGCCGCCAATGCGATCCAGCCGCCAACGGCGTGTACCACGACGGAGCCAGCGAAATCGTGAAAGGGTGCGCCGAAGGTCGTTTCAATTAACGTTTGCAATCCAAAATTGCCATTCCATACCAATCCTTCAAAGAATGGATACAGCAAACCCACAATTAAAAATGAGGCAAATAATTGTGGATAAAAGCGAGCGCGTTCTGCAATTCCACCTGAAATGATGGCGGGAATCGCTGCCGCAAAAGTCAAGAGAAAAAAGAATTTAACCAACGCATAACCGTTGTTTTCTTTGAGGATTTCTGCGCCAGTGAAGAAATCAATCCCATACGCCAAACTGTAGCCAACGAAAAAATAGGCGATGGTTGAAATTGCAAAATCACTCATAATTTTAACGAGCGCATTGACTTGATTTTTAGCGCGGACGGTGCCGAGTTCTAAAAACGCAAAGCCAGCGTGCATCGCCAATACCATGACCGCACCAATTAAAATAAAAACAACGTCATTGCTTATTTGTGGTTCCACGCGACATCTCTCAGCTTGTCATTGATCGGATGGAGCGCCTGTTAGCAGATTGAATGCCAAAACAGGCGTCCACCCGCTACTCGCCCGCCCGCAGCGCCTCAACGCGCTGAAAGCCGCGTGGCAACAACCGCCCGCGCCGCCCGCGCTCGCTGTGATACGCCGCCAAATCGGTCGGTTTCAGCGTCAACGTCCGCTGCCCCGCCACCACCGTCAAATTGCCACCCGCCGGAATCGCCGTCAGCGCCAGCACAATTTCCTCCCGCGTGCTCAATTTCAGCGCCGGAATACCCATCAACCGATTGCCTTTGCCTCGCGCCAGCTCTGGCAATTCCGTCGCCGCAAACACCAGCAAATAACCCGCACTGCTCACCACCGCCACGCGAATCAGCGCCAACTGCTCCGGCGGCAGCAACACCGGCGGCAACACCTGCGCTCCGGCAGTCACATTGAGCACCGTCTTTCCCGCCCTCGGCTTGGCGATCAAATCCTCCAGCCGCACAATAAAGCCATAGCCCGTATCCGCCGCCAGCAGATAACGCGCCGCTGCTGGCGCTTCCAACACGGCGATAAACTGCGCCTCCGCTGGCGGATCAAAGCGACCGGTGAGCGGCTCGCCTTGCCCCCGCGCTGACGGCAAGCTATTGACCAATAACGAATAACTGCGCCCAGTGGAATCCAGAAACACCGCTTGCTGATGACTGCGCAACCGCGCCGTTGCCAACAGCGCATCACCGGCGCGATAACTCAAACCCGCAGCATCAACCTCATGCCCTTTGGCAGCGCGGACCCAACCTTTTGCCGACAGCACCACCGTCACCGCCTCACTCGGCACCAATTCGGTCTCATCCAATGCCGTCGCCGCTTCCCGCACCACCAGCGGCGAGCGCCGCGCATCACCCATCTGCGCCGCTGCCGTGCTGATTTCAGTGCGGAGCAATTGATTCAACGCCTCGCGCTCATCAAGCAGCCGCTGCAACGCCTCCTGCTCAGTGATCAGCGCGGTTTGTTCCGTTTGCAGCGCCGTCGTTTCCAAACGTGCGAGCTGGCGCAGGCGCAGATTGAGCGCCGCTTCCGCCTGCACCTCCGTCAGCGCCAACGTGTCGATTAACAACGCTTTAGGGTTATCGGCATCGCGCACGATGGCAATCACCGCGTCGAGCTGGGAGAGCGCGATGCGCCAGCCCGCCAGCAGATGTAAGCGCGTTTGCACCTGCGCCAGCCGCTGCGCCAGCCGCCGTCGCACCGTCTCACGGCGAAACTGTAGCCACTCGCTGAGAATGTCGTGCAGCGTCATCACTCGCGGGCGACCGTTGCGCCCGATCACGTTCATATTGACGCGATAGCTGCGCTCCAAATCGGTGGTCGCAAACAGGTGCAGCATCAGCCGCTCGATGTCGACGCGATTTGAGCGCGGCACGAGCACCAGCCGCGTGGGATATTCGTGATCGGATTCATCACGAAAATCTTCGAGCATCGGCAGCTTTTTGGCGTTGAATTGCGCCGCGATCTGCTCCAACACGCGATTGCCGGAGACCTGATACGGCAGCGCGGTGATGACAATCTCGCCGCGTTCGAGGTGATAACGGGCGCGTTGGCGCACGCTGCCGCCGCCGGTTTGGTACATTCTGAGCAGATCAGCGGGCGCGGTGACGATTTCAGCGGCAGTGGGGAAATCAGGCGCGGGTACATGACACACGAGATCAGCGACGCTGGCGGCGGGATCATCAAGTAAATGCAAGCAGGCAGCCGCGACCTCGCGCAAATTGTGCGGCAAGATGTCCGTCGCCATGCCAACTGCGATACCGGTGCTGCCATTGAGCAACAGATTGGGCAACTGCGCGGGCAACAGACACGGCTCTTGCAAGGTGCCATCAAAATTGGCTTGCCACGCGACGGTATCTTGATCGACCTCCGCCAACAGCAGCGCGGCATACGCGGTCAAGCGCGACTCGGTGTAGCGCATCGCCGCGAATGATTTGGGATCATCTGGCGAACCCCAATTGCCCTGACCGTCAATCAACGGATAGCGATAACTGAAGGGCTGCGCCATCAACACCATCGCCTCATAGCACGCGCTGTCGCCATGCGGATGAAACTTGCCGAGCACGTCGCCGACGGTGCGGGCTGACTTTTTGAATTTTGCCGTCGCCGCCAGCCCCAACTCCGACATGGCATATAAAATACGGCGCTGCACCGGCTTGAGACCGTCGCCGACATGCGGCAAAGCGCGGTCTAAAATGACCGCCATTGAATAATCCAAATACGCCTGCTCGGTAAATTCTTGGAGCGGACGGCATTCTAAATGTGCTTCAGTGGGGTGCGGGATGTTCAAAAATAAATCACTCATGGTGGCGCTTTCAATTGACAATGTGCGGATGACAAGCCATTGCGCTCTCTTCTTTTACCGCAAAAAACGCGGCTCAAGATGATATGAACAATGGCACTGAAGTTTAACAACCTTATTGAATCATTGGAGCACCTGCGTGAGTTGCCGTATTCAAATTGCTCAAATCAATCCTATCGTTGGCGACGTTGCTGGCAACGCCGTGCGCATTATGACTGCGGCGCAACAAGCGCGTGCGGCGGGGGCGCAAATTGTACTGTTTCCAGAATTAACGCTCACCGGTTATCCGCCAGAAGATTTGTTATTGCGCCCCGAATTTCTCCAGCGCGTTGAAACGGCATTAACGCAGATTCGCACTGAAATCACCGGCATCACCATCGTGCTGGGTTATCCGTTGCAAACGGTGGGCGGAGTATTTAATGTTGCTGGAGTGCTGCGCGATGGCGCAGTGCTTGCTGAATACGCCAAACAGCAATTGCCCAATTATAGCGTCTTTGATGAAAAACGCTATTTTCAAGCGGGCACCACCGCAACGGTATTTATGCACGACGGTATTCAGTTTGGATTAAGTATCTGTGAAGATATTTGGCAAGATGAACCAACGCGCCAAGCGGTTGCAGCCGGAGCGCAAGTGTTGCTCAATTTGAATGCCTCGCCATTTCATGCGGGCAAAAGCGCCGAGCGGGAAGCAATTGTCGGTCGTCGCGCCCGCGATCACGGAATTGCGATTTGTTATGCCAATTTAGTGGGCGGACAAGATGAATTAGTATTTGATGGCGCTTCTTTTGTTGTCAATCACGCTGGTGACGTTGTTGCTCGCGCTGCGGGTTTTATTGAAACAACCCTGATGATTGAAATTGCCGCCAACGGGTTAATTGAAAGCTCTTGTGAAAAAGATTCGATCAATCCAGCCTTTGAAAAAGACTCCATCAAGCCCCCCTTTGAAAAAGGGGGGTTGGGGGGATTTGAACTACCTACGATTTATGCCGCATTGGTGCTCGGCGTGCGCGATTATGTGCGCAAAAATGGTTTTCAAGGTGCGGTGCTGGGATTATCTGGCGGCGTTGATTCGGCGCTAACTTTGGCAATTGCCGTCGATGCGTTGGGCGCAAAACAAGTGGAAGCCGTGTTAATGCCGTCGCGCTATACCGCTGCAATGAGCAATACTGATGCGTTAGAACAGGCGCAATTATTGGGAGTGGCAACCCAAATCATTCCAATTGAGCCAGCTTTTCAGACGTTTTTAACGATGTTGGCACCGAGTTTTGCCAATTGCGCAAGTGATGTGACTGAGGAAAATATCCAAGCCCGTTGTCGCGGAGTGATTTTAATGGCGCTCAGTAATAAAAGCGGGCGTATTTTATTAACGACGGGCAATAAAAGTGAAATGGCGGTTGGATACGCTACGTTATACGGCGATATGGCGGGTGGTTTTGCGCCATTGAAAGATGTGCCAAAATTGTTAGTATATCGGCTGGCGCATTATCGCAATACGCAAGCGGCGATCATTCCAGAGCGGGTATTGACGCGCCCGCCGTCAGCAGAATTGCGCCCCGATCAAACCGATCAAGATAGTCTGCCGCCGTATGAAATACTGGATGTGATTTTACAACTGTATATTGAAGACGATCACAGCGTTGCCGCAATTGTGAAGCGCGGTTATCCCGAAGACATGGTGCGGCGAGTGACGCGATTAGTGGATCGCAATGAATATAAACGGCGACAAGCCCCGCCCGGGGTGCGTATTTCAACTCGCGCTTTTGGGCGCGATCGGCGCTATCCGATGACCAGCGGTTTTTAGTGCTGCGCCATTCTTCACAATCTGGTTCAATCACGCTACTTTGAGTTGCTGCAACCAATACTGGAGTTGTTATGAAAAAAGTCGAAGCAATCATTAAACCGTTCAAATTGGACGATGTCCGCGAGGCGCTTTCCGCTGCGGGAATTACTGGCATGACTGCGATTGAAGTGAAGGGGTTTGGGCGGCAAAAAGGTCATACGGAACTGTATCGCGGTGCAGAATATGTGGTGGATTTTTTGCCGAAAGTGAAGATTGAATTGGTGTTGGCGGACGATCAAGTTGAGGAATGTATCAGCGCGATTACTGCGGCTGCGCGTACCGGTAAAATTGGTGATGGCAAAATTTTCGTTTCTGAGGTGATTCGCGTGGTGCGCATTCGTACCGGTGAAGAAGATGAGGCGGCGATTTAAGCGGAATTGATGGCGATGGGCGACGACGGTGCGTCGCGTCCACGCCAGTTAATTCTCATCCAGTTTGAAGTATTTCCACAATTTGCGGGCGACATCGCCTTTTGGTGGTTGCGCTTCTTCGGTAATTAAACGTCCCGCTTGTCGATTCAAATCCAATACGCGCTGCGCATCGGCAGCTAATTCGGGTTTTTCTAAAGCGCGATAGGCGTCAATTAACACCATGAGCGCATCAGTCACGGCGCTGGTGCGTTGAAAGCGTTCAATCACATAATTGGCACGATTGGCGGCGGCTAAATACGCGCCGCGCCGCATATAATACTGGGCGACATTGACTTCATGCCGCGCTAAATTATTGCGTAAATACAGCATTCGTTGCCGCGCATCTTCGGCGTATTTACTGTCAGGAAAGCGTTCCACTAACACGGAGAAATCAGTAAACGCATCTAATGCTGATCCCGGATCGCGTTGTGAGGCATCCATCGGAATATAGCGATCTAAAAAGCCGACGCTGCGATTATAATTGACGATTCCTTTCAAATAATAGGCATAGTCAACAAAGGGATTTTGCGGATAAAGTTTAATAAACCGTTCCGCAGCAGCAATCGCTTCTTCTGGCTCTTCAGCGCGATAATGCGCATACGCAACATCGAGTTGCGCTTGCATGGCATAACGCCCAAAGGGATAACGTGATTCCAGTTTTTCATAAAGTTCAATTGCCTTGGCGTAATTGCTGGAGTCGAGTTCTGCTGCCGCTTCGGCGTACAGTTTGGCGGCGCTCCAACCTTCCGTCGGATCAATCTCCTTGCCAAATATCCCGCAGCCGGTGAGCGCAACACTCAACAACAGCACGAGCAGTCGTGTGAACATTTGTGGCATAAATACCAAAGGCACCTGTTTGAAATGACGCACAGTATAACCAAAGGCTTTCATTTCCGTGCGGGGTGGCGATGAGCGCCAGCCCGGTTGAGCTTGTGCAGCGTGAGGTGGTGGTTGACGCCGCGCTGGCTGGTGTCCGCCTTGATCAGGCGTTGGCGGTGTTGGTGCCGGAGTTTTCCCGCAGTCGCCTCCAGCAGTGGATTGATGCCGGTCAAGTGCTGGTGAATAACGCGCCGCGCCGCTGCCGTGACAAGGTGTGGAGCGGTGACGCGATCCGGCTCGCAGCGCAGGTGACGACCGATAGCACCTGTCTGGCGCAGAACATCGCGCTGGACATCGTTTATGAAGATGCGCAGGTGCTGGTCATCAATAAACCGGCGGGGTTGGTGGTGCATCCGGCGGCGGGCAATCCCGATGGCACGTTGCAAAATGCGCTGCTGCACTACGCGCCAGCTCTGGCGAGCGTGCCGCGAGCGGGCATCGTGCATCGTTTGGATAAAGACACCAGCGGGCTGCTGGTGATTGCGAAAACGCTGGAGGCGCATTGTTCGCTGATTGAACAATTGCAGGCGCGAACGGTGCATCGTGAATATCGGGCGCTGGTGCGCGGCGAGGTGGTGGCGGGCGGACGGATTGATGCGCCCATCGGTCGCCATCCCACGCAGCGCCTGCGCATGGCAGTTGTGGCGCACGGACGCCCGGCGGTGACGCATTACCGCGTGTTGGAACGCTTTAGCGGTCACACGCTGCTGGCGGTGGAATTGGAGACCGGTCGCACCCATCAAATTCGCGTTCACTTGACGCACCGTCATTGGCCGCTGGTTGGCGATCATGTTTACGGCAGCCGCCCGTGTCCGCCCCGCGGCGCGACGCCGGAATTGATCACGGCGCTGCAAACCTTTCCGCGTCAGGCATTGCACGCGCTGCGGCTGGGATTGACGCATCCGACGACGGGCGCGGCGATGCAGTGGGAGATTCCGCTCGCAGCGGACATGGCGGCGGTGCTGGCGCTCTTTCAGGCGGGCGAATGAGTTGGCAGTTGGCGGTTAAATTGAGTTTTATCAGTGGATTAGAATGAAATTAATCACACCAGATTGGCCAGCGCCGCCGACGGTGCGGGCATTTACCACCACGCGCAGCGGCGGCGTGAGCAGCGGTGCGTTCGCCAGTTTGAATTTGGGCGACCACGTTGGCGATGCGCCCGCAGCGGTGGCGACGAATCGGGCGCGGCTGTGTGCCCAGCTCGATGTGCCGACTGAACCATGCTGGCTGCGGCAAGTTCACGGTTGCCAGATCGTGACGGCAAGCGCGGCAACTCGCGGCAGTGAAGCAGACGGGGCGCTGAGTCGGGAAGCGGGCGCGGTGTGCGTGGTGTTGACGGCGGATTGTTTACCGCTGCTGCTGTGCGATGACCAAGGCACCGCAGTTGCCGCAGTTCACGCCGGCTGGCGCGGCTTGGCGGATGGTGTGATTGAAGCGGCAGTGACGGCGCTGGCGCTGCCGCCAGAACGGGTGCTGGCGTGGCTGGGCCCGGCAATTGGCGCAACGGCATTTGAAGTGGGTGACGAGGTGCGCGAGCGATTTTGGCGCGAGGATGCGGCGACGAGTGTTGCTTTTGTGCCAAGCGCCGCGAGCACGATCACGCAGCGGCGCTGGCAGGCGGATTTATTTGTGCTGGCGCGGCGACGGTTGCAACGGCTGGGTATTGAGCACATTTTTGGTGGTGGCAATTGCACCTTTACGCAGCCGGAGCAATTTTTTTCTTATCGCCGCGATGGTATGACAGGACGATTAGCGAGTGGAATTTGGTTGACGAGCGTTTAGGAAACGCTGATTAAATAGCCAGCATCGTTGCGGCTTAAATGATAAAATATACACAGCCGTAATTTACATATGATGCCAGTATGAAACAATTTTCTTTTGCACAAGTAGAATTTTTAGCAAAGAAG
>NZ_NRRQ01000006.1 GCF_016583745.1 Chromatium okenii | reverse complement strand
ATGAGTACTTAAAGTCAGTCATCTCTGATTCTTGGGCTGTATTCAGCAAATCATCAAGCTATGCCAAGGGCTGGATAGAACAGTTCGTGCCTTGGGTGCTGTATGGTTAGTTTTGCGGACAACTATAATATCTTTATCCCTGCATCAAATAAGTGCGTTGCAACGCTAAATCCAATACAACAAGGATTGAAAGTAGTTTTATAAAAAAGCCTCCCTTTGTAGAAAGGGAGGCTGACAATCATAAAAACAGCAGTGATTATTTTACTGTATAGAGTTTACCCAACTGATTATCCTTTTCACTGGTTTCTGTTGTGACACAGCGGCTATCAATAAATGCCCGCGCCGTATAAGTTCCCGCGTTGGGCGCCCGTAATCGCGCTGTTAACGTGCGGCTCGCCCCAACAGCTAAAGTACCAACGCGAGTACGTGCATTACCTAATGCCCCGCAAGTACCGAGCTTGGTTTGACTTTTCCAAATTGTCAAATCACCCGCATCCAATGCTTTTTTCGCAAAGTTCTTTACCGTAACGCTAATGTCAAAAAAATCATTTGCGCTTGGTGACGCGGGCGTAATGACCATATTGGTAATGACTAAATCAACTGCTGTTGTAGTAAAGGTTGCCGTGATATTTTTCACTGCATTCATACTAACAGTACAGGTGTTAGTACCACTGCAATCGCCACTCCAACCAGTAAATACAGAACCGACATCAGAAATTGCTTTCAGCGTGACTGATTTTCCATTCATATAGCTTTCATTGCAATCCATGCCACAACTAATTTTACCATCAGTAGTAGTGACAACACCCGATCCCGTGCCTTTTTTAATGACATTAAGCACATAACCTGCTGTTAACTTGAAATTCGCCGTCACGGTTTTATTCGCAGTAACATTCGTCAAGCTGCAACTCGTGCCGCTGCAATCGCCGCTAAATCCACTGAAGTTATAACCAGTCTTTGGTGTCGCAGTGCAATTACTTGAACCGCCATAAGCCACTGGATTAACGCTGCAACTCACGTTGCCACCAATTGAAGGATTGGCAGTGGCGTTAATTGGATAAGTGATTGCGGTGAAATTCGCCGTCACGGTTTTATTGCCGGTGACGTTATTCAAGCTGCAACTCGTGCCGCTGCAATCACCACCAAAGCCGGTAAATGTATAACCCGCATTTGCTGTTACTACGCAATTACTCGAACCGCCATAAGCCACCGGATTAACGCTGCAATTCACGCTGCCACCAAGTGACGGATTGGCAGTGGCGTTAATTGGATAAGTGATTGCGGTGAAATTCGCCGTCACGGTTTTATTCACAGTAACATTCGTCAAGCTGCAACTCGTGCCGCTGCAATCGCCGCTAAATCCACTGAAGTTATAACCAGTCTTTGGCGTTGCGGTACAATTACTGGAGCCGCCGTAAGTCACTGGATTAACGCTGCAACTCACATTGCCACCAAGTGACGGATTCGCAGTGGCGGTAATTGGATAAGTGATCGCAGTGAAATTCGCCGTCACGGTTTTATTGCTGGTGACATTCGTCAAGCTGCAACTCGTGCCGCCGCAATCGCCGCTAAATCCACTGAAGTTATAACCAGTCTTTGGTGTCGCAGTGCAATTACTCGAACCGCCATAACTCACTGGATTAACGCTACAACTCACATTGCCGCCAATTGAAGGATTTGCAGTGGCGTTAATTGGATAAGTGATCGCAGTGAAATTCGCCGTCACGGTTTTATTGCTGGTGACATTCGTCAAGCTGCAACTCGTGCCGCTGCAATCACCACTAAAATTGGTGAAGTTATAACCAATCTTTGGTGTCGCAGTGCAATTACTCGAACCGCCGTAAGTCACTGGATTAACGCTGCAACTCACATTGCCGCCAATTGATGGATTGGCAGTGGCGTTAATTGGATAAGTGATTGCGGTGAAATTCGCCGTCACAGTTTTAGTCGCAGTGATATTCGTCAAGCTACAACTCGTGCCGCTGCAATCACCAGCAAATCCAGTAAATGTATAACCCGCATTTGCTGTTGCGGTGCAATTACTGGAACTGCCATAAGCCACCGGATTAACGCTGCAACTCACATTGCCGCCAATTGACGGATTCGCAGTGGCGTTAATTGGATAAGTGATTGCGGTGAAATTCGCCGTCACGGTTTTATTCGCAGTGACATTCGTCAAGCTGCAACTCGTACCGCTGCAATCACCACCAAATCCAGTAAACGTATAACCCGTATTTGCCGTTGCTGCGCAATTACTCGAACCGCCATAAACAACCGGATTAACGCTGCAACTCACGCTACCGCCAATTGACGGATTTGCAGCGGCGTTAATTGGATAAGTGATTGCGGTGAAATTCGCCGTCACGGTTTTAGTCGCAGTGACATTCGTCAAGCTGCAACTCGTGCCGCTGCAATCGCCACCAAAGCCGGTAAACGTATAACCCGTATTTGCCGTTGCTGCGCAATTACTCGAACCGCCATAAGCCACCGGATTAACGCTACAACTCACGCTACCGCCAATTGAAGGATTTGCAGTGGCGTTAATTGGATAAGTGATCGCAGTGAAATTCGCCGTCACGGTTTTAGTCGCAGTGACATTCGTCAAGCTGCAACTCGTTCCGTAGCAATCACCACCAAATCCAGTAAACGTATAACCCGTATTTGCTGTTGCTGCGCAATTACTGGAACTGCCATAAGTCACTGGATTAACGCTGCAACTCACATTGCCGCCAAGTGACGGATTTGCAGTGGCGTTAATTGGATAAGTGATTGCGGTGAAATTCGCCGTCACAGTTTTAGTCGCAGTGACATTCGTTAAGCTGCAACTCGTGCCGCTGCAATCACCACCAAAGCCGGTAAATGTATAACCCGTATTTGCTGTTGCTGCGCAATTACTGGAACTGCCATAAGTCACTGGATTAACGCTGCAACTCACATTGCCGCCAAGTGACGGATTTGCAGTGGCGTTAATTGGATAAGTGATTGCGGTGAAATTCGCCGTCACGGTTTTAGTCGCAGTGACATTCGTCAAGCTACAACTCGTGCCGCTGCAATCGCCACCAAATCCAGTAAACGTATAACCAGCATTTGCCGTTGCGGTGCAATTACTGGAACCGCCATAAGTCACCGGATTAACGCTGCAAATCACGTTGCCGCCAATTGATGGATTGGCGGTGGCGGTAATTGGATAAGTGATCGCAGTGAAATTCGCCGTCACGGTTTTATTGCTGGTGACATTCGTCAAGCTGCAACTCGTGCCGCTGCAATCACCACTAAAATTGGTGAAGTTATAACCAGTCTTTGGTGTCGCAGTGCAATTACTGGAGCCGCCGTAAGTCACTGGATTAACGCTACAAATCACATTACCGCCAATTGAAGGATTTGCAGTGGCGTTAATTGGATAAGTGATTGCGGTGAAGTTCGCCGTCACAGTTTTATTCGCAGTGACGTTATTCAAGCTGCAACTCGTGCCGCTGCAATCGCCACTAAAACCGGTGAAGCTATAACCGTTATTTGGCGTTGCAGTGCAATTCGTTGATCCGCCTTGTATTACCGGATTGACGCTGCAAGTGACGCTGCCGCCAATTGAAGGATTGGCAGTGGCGTTAATTGGATAAGTGATCGCAGTGAAATTCGCCGTCACAGTTTTAGTCGCAGTGACATTCGTCAAGCTACAACTCGTTCCGTAGCAATCACCACCAAAGCCAGTAAACGTATAACCGGCGTTTGGCGTGGCGCTGCAATTACTCGAACCGCCATAACTCACTGGATTAACGCTGCAATTCACGCTGCCACCAATTGAAGGATTTGCAGTGGCGGTAATTGGATAAGTGATTGCGGTGAAATTCGCCGTCACGGTTTTAGTCGCAGTGACATTCGTCAAGCTGCAACTCGTTCCGTAGCAATCACCACCAAAGCCAGTAAACGTGTAACCGGCATTTGCTGTTGCTGCGCAATTACTGGAGCCGCCATAAGCCACCGGATTAACGCTGCAACTCACGTTACCACCAGTTGACGGATTCGCAGTGGCGTTAATTGGATAAGTGATTGCGGTGAAATTCGCCGTCACAGTTTTAGTCGCAGTGACATTCGTCAAGCTACAACTCGTTCCGTAGCAATCACCAGCAAATCCAGTAAACGTGTATCCGGAGTTTGGCGTTGCGGTGCAATTACTGGAACCGCCATAAGTCACTGGATTAACGCTGCAATTCACGCTGCCGCCAATTGAAGGATTCGCAGTGGCGTTAATTGGATAAGTGATCGCAGTGAAATTCGCCGTCACAGTTTTATTGCTGGTGACGTTATTCAAGCTGCAACTCGTTCCGTAGCAATCACCAGCAAAGCCGGTAAACGTATAACCCGCATTTGCTGTTGCGGTGCAATTACTGGAGCCGCCATAAGCAACCGGATTAACGCTGCAACTCACGCTGCCGCCAATTGAAGGATTCGCAGTGGCGTTAATTGGATAAGTGATTGCAGTGAAATTCGCCGTCACGGTTTTAGTCGCAGTGACATTCGTCAAGCTGCAACTCGTGCCGCTGCAATCACCACCAAAGCCGGTAAACGTATAACCGGAGTTTGGCGTTGCGGCGCAATTACTGGAGCCGCCATAAGCAACCGGATTAACGCTGCAACTCACGTTGCCGCCAATTGAAGGATTTGCAGTGGCGTTAATTGGATAAGTGATTGCGGTGAAATTCGCCGTCACGGTTTTATTGCCGGTGACATTCGTCAAGCTGCAATTCGTGCCGTTGCAATCGCCACTAAATCCAGTAAACGTGTAACCGGAGTTTGGCGTGGCGGTGCAATTACTGGAGCCGCCGTAAGTCACCGGATTAACGCTACAACTCACGTTGCCGCCAAGTGACGGATTCGCAGTGGCGTTGATTGGATAAGTGATTGCGGTGAAATTCGCCGTCACGGTTTTATTCACAGTGATATTCGTCAAGCTGCAACTCGTTCCGTAACAATCACCACCAAATCCAGTAAACGTGTAACCGGTATTTGGCGTTGCAGTGCAATTCGTTGAGCCGCCTTGTATTACCGGATTGACGCTGCAAGTGACGCTGCCGCCCGCGCTGGGATTGGCAATTAACCCGATGGCATAAGTCGGCGCAGGATTAAATGTTGCTAATACCGCTTTTGCGCTGTTCATTAGAATTGAACACGCGCCCGATCCGGTGCAGCCATTGCTCCAATTACTAAAAATATAGCCAGCATCGGGCGTGGTATTGAGATTAACGATGATGCCACCATTGAAATTGGCGGAACAAGTCGAGCCGCAATTGATTTTGTAGTCGTCGCTGTAAATCAATCCGTTGCCGCTTTTATTGATTGAGAGCGAATGAGTTGAAGCAATATTTGCTGTTCCAGATAAATATGCAAAAAAAGTATCCGTAGATTCGTTAATATAAACAGCAACGTATCCGGCAGGCGATCCTGCAATTTGAGGTGTGAATGTTACTGTCATAGTGCATGATGTACTAGGTACTAATGAACCAGTACATGTCCCTGTATTGAGAGTGTAAGGACTTGAATAACTTACTTGCGGATAACCACTTTTGAAGGTAATAGTGCCAGTTCCCGTATTAGTCACAGTTATTGTGCGCGTTGCACTACTGCCAATTGCTACCGAACCAAAGTCATAGTCTCCATTGCTATAAAACATTGAATCAAAGGTTAATTGGTAGGTGTATATTGCTGCTGTTGTTCCAGATAAATATGCAAAAAAAGTATCCGTAGATTCGTTAATATAAACAGCAACGTATCCGGCAGGCGATCCTGCAATTTGAGGTGTGAATGTTACTGTCATAGTGCATGATGCACTAGGTACTAATGAACCAGTACATGTCCCTGTATTGAGAGTGTAAGGACTTGAATAACTTACTTGCGGATAACCACTTTTGAAGGTAATGGTGCCAGTTCCTGTATTAGTCACAGTTATTGTGCGCGTTGCACTACTGCCAATTGCTACCGAACCAAAGTCATAGTCTCCATTGCTATAAAACATTGAATCAAAGGTTAATTGGTGGGTGTATACTGCTGCTGTTGTTCCAGATAAATATGCAAAAAAATTATCCGTAGATTCGTTAATATAAACAGCAACGTATCCGGCAGGCGATCCTGCAATTTGAGGTGTGAATGTTACCGTCATAGTGCATGATGCACTAGGTACTAATGAACCAGTGCATGTCCCTGTATTGAGAGTGTAAGGACTTGAATAACTTACTTGCGGATAACCACTTTTGAAGGTAATAGTGCCAGTTCCTGTATTAGTCACAGTTATTGTGCGCGTTGCACTACTGCCAATTGCTACCGAACCAAAGTCATAGTCTCCATTGCTATAAAACATTGAATCAAAAATTAATTGGTAAGTTGTCGTTGTGCCTGATTTTGCTGTGCGCTTAGATTGTGAATTAGAATTTTCTCGCCATTGATTACTCAACATCTCAACAATATTAAGGGCGTTGATCAAGCGATCATTTTCAATTGGATTAGCTTTTGAATTTTCCGTTGTTAATAATTGCTGGATGTAGAGCTGAAGTTGTGCAGGTGCATCATCTTTTATTTGATCAGCATCAGCTTGTTTTTGCAGTCGATTTACCTCAGCGATTATGAAATCAGTCTCGTATGAATATGACGGTGTGATGCCGGTATCGTTGAGACCGTCGGCGGGAGCGGGAATAGTCAGCGCGAGCAGGGCAATCAATCCCACCCCACGCGCCAGTGAATGAAAAGATCGCATACGGTCAAGCATGGTCATTCTCCAAAGTGGTTGATATGTGGATAAAACGTTTTATCTAGCAATTGTTCAAGCGTATAAGAACACGTTGTTGGAAATGTCATTATTGGTAATCGCGTTTCATCGCTCGCCAAATCAACTGCATCAGGATAAACCTCAGCAATAACCTCATCGACAATTACCTTTAAGCCGGGTGATTGCCGAAATAACACGACAATCCGTTTACGTTGTTCAATAATGGTGCGCTGCCAACTATCACTTTTAAACTCACGCCAGCGTTCAGATAAAATCTGATATTGATATTCCCATTTTAATAAATGAGCAATCAAAATCAAAAGCCGATTGTAAAGTTCGCGGCGGTCGCTCTTGCTCAGGTCGCTGAGTTCAACTAACAAATGTTCAATATCAAGTTCTGCAAAACGACCGGCGCGAATTAACTCCGCCGTTTGTAATGTCCACGCGCTGTAATCTGTTTCGTATAACGTGCTTAATTCAGTCATGTGCGTGACCACTAAAACGATGGTTAAAAATTGCTCGTTTCACGGTGAAACGATGACAACTGATTATGTTTGGTCAGATTCAACCAATTCTGGCGGCAAAGTAAATACAATTTGCTCACGGATGCCGTCTAATTCCTGCACCTCCGTCAGCCCCCATTCGCGCAGCTTGGCGACCACCTGCGTCACCAAAATCTCCGGTGCCGAAGCGCCAGCAGTGATGCCAACTCGTGGCGCGGCAGCAAACCACTCGCGGCGCAAATCATCTGCACCATCAATGAGATAGGCCACGCAGCCTTGTCGCTCTGCCAGCTCCCGCAGCCGATTGGAATTGGAACTGTTGGGCGAACCGACGACCAGCAGCAGCTCGCTGCGCTCCGCCAGCGTCCGCACCGCATCTTGGCGATTTTGCGTGGCGTAGCAGATGTCGCTTTTCTTTGGCCCCTGAATCGCCGGAAACCGCTCCCGCAGCGCCGCAATGATCGCCACGCTGTCATCCAACGAGAGCGTCGTTTGGGTGACATACGCCAGCGCCACCGTTGCTGGCAGCGTCATGGTCGCCACATCAGCAACATTTTCAACGAGATAGATGCCGCCAGTGGCACTGTCATATTGACCGAGCGTGCCCTCTACTTCGGGATGCCCGCGATGTCCAATCAGAATAACGCTCACCCCGGCGCGGCAATGTCGCATCACCTCCAGATGCACCTTCGTCACCAACGGACAGGTCGCATCAAATACCCGCAAACCTCGCTGTTCCGCCTCGCGCCGCACCGTTTGCGGGACGCCGTGCGCACTAAAAATTAAGGTCGCGCCATCCGGTACCTGCGCCAATTCTTCAATAAAAATTGCACCGCGCCGGCGTAAATCTTCCACAACATAACGATTATGAACAACCTCATGGCGCACATAAATTGGGGCGCTATAACGCGCTAATACGCGCTCAACAATCGCAATAGCGCGATCAACTCCTGCGCAAAAACCACGCGGATTGGCAAGTAAAATAGTCACAGTGGAAATAACTCCTGCGTGATAAACAAATAACTTACTGCGATCACGACAACCGCAATTGCAATATAAGGTAAAAGAATACAAATCATCGGTAAATCGTTGCAGACTTTGCTGTAGCGGCATAACTTACAGTTTTTCATCAATGTCCTCCGAGATATTTGCGAAAAGCGCAATGTAATGCTGTCGTTAAAATGTCCAACTACTGATTGGGATATGTGGCTCAGTGAACCTTACTTTTTTGGATACTTCTTTGTAGAAAGATTTATAGCGTTGTATGATTTGAGTGAGTTCTATTTCTAAGGCGCGATCAGAAGCCAAGCCCGTTGTTTGATATAATTCCTGCGCAATGCGCGTAAAAGCGTCTACCACGTTGGGGTCAAAGTGGCTGCCGCAATCGCGGTGCAGAATCATCATTGCTACATTAAATTCCATTGGCTCTTTATAAGGCCGGCGCGATGTCAGCGCATCAAATACATCAACCACTGCGAAAATACGCGCATTCAATGGAATATCATCACCTTTGAAACCGTGCAAATAACCGCTGCCGTCGTATTTTTCGTGGTGGTGTTCTACAACTTCGCGGGCACCAATTAACCATGCCGAATGCGCAATAATATCGACACCTAAAGCGACATGCGTGCGCATTACCGCAAATTCTTCTGCTGTCAACCGTCCGGGTTTTAGTAAGATATTATCGCTGATGCCAATTTTCCCAACATCATGTAAAAATGCACCTGAAATCAAACGACTGATGTCTTTTTGCGGTAACTTTAATTCTTCCGCCAAACGCACTGCATAAATGGTAACGCGGTAGTTATGGCTGTTGGTGTCAGAGTCGCGTTTCGCAATGGCGCTGCCCAAAACTGCCATCAGTTCGATATTGGCTTGCAATAAATCATCAGATAGTTTTAGCAAATCACGATTGAGCGCAATAATAAACGGATACAGTAAAATTGAGGTGGTCAGCACGATCACAACAACCAGTAACAAAATACGAATCACGTCATCAAAAATACTCTGCAACGTTGTATCATCTACTTGATACAAGCCTTCAAAATATCCCGCTAATTGTCCGCGACTGTCTTTCAGTGGAAGTAACACCTGCATATAAATACACGAGTGAAAATAAAATTTATTGTATTGCACTGAGTTTTCAAGCGGGAATGAATGCGTATATTTTTTCAGTTCAGTTTCTACATATTCTGTCTCTGGTCGGCTTTTTTCCAGAAACTTTTTCTTGGCTGCATCGTATAATTCAATGACAATAAAATGCTGCTGTAAAAATTCTGTGGTGAGCTGCTCAATCTGCTGAATGATTTCAGGGTGGGCTTGGTCGATGGGATTAAAATGATCGAGAACGTCGCTGTTAAATGTGCTGGCTTCCTGTGTTGCTAATTTCAACACGCGATCATCTACTTTGCCCATTTCTAAATAAAAAACGATGCTGCCAATCAGTAAGGACAGCACAACCCAGCCGCCAAACAATCGTAATAAAACCCGCTGGTGCGTGTGAGTTCCCATTATTGTGCGCTCTGTTACTTGTGCTGCCATGACGAAAACATCTAACTTTTAGCTTTCAAAGTAGGTGTATCCGTATAACCCGGCTTTTAATTCAACAAACAGTTGTTCTCGCGTCACGCGATCCAATCCAACGGCATCCAATTTGCGCCGATAATGCGCCAGCAATACGCGTGGCTCAAAATGCACCACGCTCAATAACTCATCAGTTGAATCGCCGCGCTCAGGATCGCGGATGCGATAACCCGCTGGCGCATTGGCGTCTAATTCAACATTGATGGCATCAGTATCGCCAAATAAATTGTGCATATCGCCAAGAATTTCTTGATACGCGCCAACCATGAAAAAACCAAGTAAATATGCGCCCGTTAATCCCGCGCCACTATGAACCGGCATACTCGCTTCAATGCCGCCTTCATCGACATAATGGTCAATGCAGCCATCAGAATCGCAGGTTAAATCGTGTAATACTGCCCGCGCTGCGGGAATTTCATTTAAGCGTTGAATCGGCGCAATGGGAAAAATTTGATCCAGCGCCCATACATCTGGCAGCGATTGAAAGAGAGAAAAATTACAAAATAGTTTATCTGCCAGCAAGGCGTTGATGTCATCTGCTAATTCCCGCTGCCGCCGTATTCCAATATCCAAACGTTCCGATAACGCCCGACAAATCGCCATAAATAATTCTTCAGCTCGCGCCCGCTGCGTTAAATCAAATTGATCGTGAGCAAAACGGTCGCGGGCAGTGGCGCGTAATTCTCGCGCTTCGGCGTACACCTCTTGCGGGGCGGCGTCGGCGACTTCGCGCAGCCACCGCGCCAGCGCATTCAAAGTCACGTCGCCCTCGTCTGCCAACGGCGTGACCGCGCTGCCGCCCGCTTCTTCGCGGTCGATGACGTTGGTAATGAGCACGGCGTGGTGCGCGGTCAGCGCCCGCCCCGATTCGCTGAATAAATCCGGTTCGGGCAAATTGCAGCGCCGACATTCGGCAGCGATGGTGGTGACAATCGCGCTGGCGTAGCCGCTAAGTCCATAATTTACCGAACAATAATTGCGGGTGCCGGTGCCTTCATAATCGACGCCCAGCCCGCCGCCGACGTCAATCACGTTGATCGGCGTCCCCAGCCGGCGCAGCTCGGCGTAAAACCGCACCAATTCCGCAGCTCCGGCGCGAATGTCCTGCACATTCGGAATCTGCGAGCCGAGATGCGCGTGCATCAATTGCAACCACTCCAAATGCCCGGCGGCTTCAAGCTGTTTAATCAACTGCAAAATCTGGTTGGAAGTTAAGCCAAACTTGGCTTTTTCACCGCCGCTGCTCTGCCAATGACCCGCCGCTGCTGCCGCCAGCCGCACCCGCACGCCGAGCAGCGGTGCGACCTCAAGCCGCGCTGCTTCTTCCAACAGCAGCGGCACTTCCGACAGCTTTTCAATGACGAGATAAACGCGCAGCCCCAACCGCCGCCCAATCAGCGCCAAGCGGATGTATTCGCGGTCTTTATAGCCGTTGCACACGATCAAACCGCCGGGCGGAGCGAGTGCGAGCACCGCCATCAATTCCGGTTTGCTGCCCGCCTCCAGCCCGGCGTGACCGGAGTGGAGAATCTCGCGCACGACGCCCGCTTGTTGATTGACTTTGATCGGATAAACCGGCTGATAGCGCCCGCTGTAGCCGCAGGCGGCGCTGGCGTCAGTGAACGCCTGATGCAGGGCGCTGACGCGATGGCGCAGGATGTCGGTAAAGCGCACCAACACCGGCAACGCCAAGCCTTCAGCGGCAATTTCCGCAACTAAATCAGTGAGATCAATCTCGGTGGGCTGGCGCGGATCGGGGCGAGCGCACAGATGACCGGCAGCGTTAATCGTGAAATAGCCTTCACTCCAACGATCAATTGCATAAATATCGCGGCAGCGTTGAATGATGTGGTGCATAACGATTGAGGTCTCTTTTTTAAGTTGTCGGTTTTCAGTTGTCAGTGATGGGCGTTAAGCATAAACGGTTATTTTGAAAATACGTTGACAACTGCCAACTAAAAAATCATTTCCGCCAGAACTGTGGTGTAAATAAAACCAGTAAAGAAAACACCTCAAGTCGCCCTAATAACATCGTAAAACTCAGCACCCACGTTTCAAAATCAGTCAAGCTCGCATAATTCGTCGCTGGGCCGACCTGACCTAAACCGGGACCGGCGTTGTTAATGCAGGCAATCACGGCAGTAAATGCAGAAACAAAATCCATGCCGCCAAAAATGAGTAAAAAAGTCATCGCCACAATGCTCATAAAATACAAAAAGATGAAGCCTAAAATGGCGACGACCACGCTGTTGGGAATCGGCATACCGCCCACCGTTACCGGCGCTGCCATTGATGGATGCAAAAGCCGTGTTAATTCGCGTCCACTTTGGCGCACTAAAATCAAGGTGCGAATCATTTTAATGCCGCCGCCGGTGGAGCCAGAACTGGCGGTAATTGCCGATAAAAAGAGCATCCAATACGGTACAAAAATCGGCCAGAGCGCATAATCGGTATTGGCAAAACCGCAATCAGTGGCAATTGAGACCAGATTAAAACTGACAAAGCGCAGCGCCGTCCAAAAGCTGGCATAAATCTCGTTAAACCATAAATATACGGCACAGCCGACGCTGCTTAAAAATAACACTGCTAAAACGCCCCGCGCTTCGGTATCGCGCCAATAAGCGGTTAATTTACGTTCGCGCCAGACCGCAAAATGCGTGGCAAAGTTGAGCGCCGCCAATACCATAAATACAATCAACACCAATTCAATCGCAGGCGAATTAAACGCGCCGACGCTGGCATCATGTGTTGAAAAACCGCCTAAACTTAACGTTGCAAAGGCGTGACAAATCGCATCAAACCAACTCATGCCGACCAGCCATAAACTCACAATGCACGCCAGCGTTAATACCAAATAAATCACCCACAATACGGCAGCAGTGTCGGCGATGCGGGCGGTGAGTTTGGCATCTTTAATGGGGCCGGGCACTTCCGCACGAAATAACTGCATTCCGCCGACGCCGAGCATCGGTAAAATCGCAACTGCTAACACGATAATACCCATGCCGCCCAACCAGTTAATTGCGTGTCGCCACAAATTAATTGATGGAGCCAGCGTATCTAATCCCACCATCACGGTTGCGCCAGTCGTGGTGAGCGCCGACATCATTTCAAAAAAAGCATCCGTAAAAGAAAGCTGTTCATGCAGCATCAGCGGCACGGTGGCAATTGTGGAAATCAGCACCCACGATAGCGCCACTAAAATAAACCCATCGCGGGCTTTTAATTCCATCCGATAGCGTTGGGTGGCCAGCGTGAGTGTGCCGCCGACAACCAGACACACCATCACGCTGATTAAAAAAGTCAGCAGGGTGCCATCTTGATAAATAAGGGCGCAGGTCAGCGGCAGCAAGTAAATAACACTTGATACCAGCAATAAATAACCCAGTACGTTGGTAACAGAAAGGAGGGCGCGCATTTAGAAAAACGCCAGTCCGACTTGAAAATATCGCTCAATTTTTGGCACTAAATCTTTACTCGCTAAAAAAAGAATGACGTGATCTTCCGCTTCAATCAGCGTGTCGCCGTGTGCAATTAACACTTGCCCCAGCCGCAAACTCGCGCCGGGCGTGTCCTGACTGACTCCGCGCACAATCGCGCCAATGCTGGCACCACGCGGCAAATCCAGTTCGTGAATGTGACGACCGATCACTTTTGAGGTCGAGGCGTCGCCGTGTACCACGAATTCCAGCGCCTCCGCTGCGCCGCGCCGCAAGCTGTGAACGGCGGCGACATCGCCGCGCCGCACATGCGCCAGCAGCGAGCCGATTGAAACCTGCGCGGGCGAAATCGCAATATCAATCCGATCTGCTTGCAACAAATCGGCATACGCTCGCCGATTGATCAGCGCCAGCACTCGTCGTGCGCCGAGATTTTTTGCCAATAACGCGGCCATGATGTTGTTTTCATCGTCATTGGTCAGCGCCAGAAAAAAGTCCATATCATCAATGTTTTCAGCACTTAACAGCGTTTCATCAGTCGCATCGCCGCACAGCACCAGCGCCGAATTCAGCGCCGAGCCTAAATCCCGCGCTCGGGTTTCATTCGCCTCAATCACCTTGACTTGGTAGCGATCCTGCGCGACTTCCGCCAATCGTGAGCCGATGTTGCCGCCACCGGCAATCATCAGCCGCCGTGTCGGTTGATCGCGGCGACGCAGTTCCGTCATCACTTGGCGAATATCGCGGGTGGCGGCGAGATAAAACACCTCGTCGCCCGCTTCAATCAGTGTTTCTCCGGTCGGCATAATCGGTTGATCGCGGCGATAAATGGCGGCGATCCGCGCATCAATTTCGGGCATGTGGCGGCGCAAATCGCTGACCGGATGCCCCACCAGCGGTCCGCCCGCGACGGCGCGAGCGGCAACCAGACTGACCATGCCGTCGGCGAATTCCAACACCTGCAAGGCTTCGGGAAATTCGATCAGTTTCAACAGGTAATCGGTGACGATCTGTTCGGGGCAGATGCTGAAATCGACGGCGAAGTTTTTTGCATCTAACAGTTCAGGATGAACGCTGTAATCGGCGGAACGCAGGCGGGCAATTTTGGTGGGAATTTTGAACAGGGTCTCGGCGGTGCGGCAGGCGCACAGATTGGTTTGGTCGCTCTGCGTCACGGCAATCAATAAATCGGTGTCTTCTGCGCCAGCTTGTCGCAATACCGACGGCAGCGCGGCATTGCCAACCACCGTGCGCAGATCGAGCCGATCCTGCAATTGCCGCAGGCGGCGGGTGTCGGTGTCGATCACGTTGATTTCATTCGCTTCCGAAACCAGACTTTCTGCCACCGAGCTGCCGACCTGACCAGCTCCCAAAATGATGATTTTCACGGCATTCGCCTTGTAGATTGGCTTTGGCATTTGAAGGCGGCGATCCTAACGCGCTGCGCTGTTGCGTGCCTACAAAACTGAGTTATCAGTTTTCAGTTGTCGGTTGTCAGTAAAAAAACAGCGTTATCGCCGCTCACGGACAACTGACAACTCTAAAAAGTCACAACCTCACGCGCAGCGGGCGCTTCTTTGCGATCAGACCGGTTAAACTAGCGCGATGAACCATGACACCTATGATTTACACACCCATTCCACCGCTTCTGACGGCACCCTGACTCCCGCCGAGTTGGTGGCGCGAGCAGCGGCGGCGGGAGTGACGGTGCTGGCGCTCACCGATCACGACACCACTGCCGGCATCGCTGAGGCGACCGCTGCTGCGCTGGAGCACGGCATCCGGTTGATTGCTGGCGTTGAGATTTCCGCCACTTGGGGCGAGCGCACGGTGCATATCGTCGGGCTGGGAGTGGCGGTTGATGCGCCAGAATTAGCGACCGGGCTGGCGGAATTGCGCACTTTTCGGGCGTGGCGAGCGGAAGAAATTGGGCGACGTTTGGCGAAACATGGCATTGACGATGCTTATGAAGGAGCGCGAGGGTTTTCCAATGGCAGCTTGATTGGACGCACGCATTTTGCGCGGTTGCTGGTGCAGCGCGGTCTGGCTGCCGACACCAACGAGGTTTTTAAGCGGTTTTTGACGCACGGCAAACCCGGACACGTCGCCGGACAATGGGCGAGTTTGGAAGCTGCGGTGAGCTGGATTCGCGCTGCGGGCGGACAAGCGGTGATTGCGCATCCGGGGCGGTATCGCCTGACGCACACCCGTTTACTGCGCTTTATCCGAGAATTTCACAACGCGGGTGGCGCGGCGCTGGAGGTCGTGACCAGCACACACAGCCGCGATGACATTCTGAATTTTGCCCGCCTCGCCCGCGAACAGCAGTTGCTGGCATCGGTGGGGTCTGATTTTCATGGACCAGAACATGCGTGGTTGCAATTGGGACGTCTGCCGCCGTTGCCGACAAGCTGCGTGCCGGTGTGGCGAGATTGGAGCTGATTTGAATCAGTTGTCAGTCGCGCCAGATGCAGCCCGTTCACAACTTGCTTTTACTGACAACTATTTATCACCAGCCGCTGCCGAACTAGGATTTTGATATGGCGCAGTTTTTTCAGATTCATCCCGATAATCCACAGCCGCGTTTGGTGCGCCGCGCAGTGGAGATTTTGTTGGAAGGCGGCGTGGTGGTGTATCCAACTGATTCGTCGTATGCGCTGGGTTGTCAGCTCGGCGAGAAGGGCGCGATGGAGCGAATTCGGCGAATTCGGCGTTTGGACGACAAGCACAATTTCACGTTGCTGTGTCGGGATTTGTCGGAAATCACGACCTACGCTCGCATCGACAATCAAGCGTTTCGCCTGCTGAAATCGCTCACGCCCGGCGCGTACACCTTCGTTCACGAGGCGACCAAACAGGTGCCGCGTCGTCTGCTGCATCCGAAGCGCAAAGCCATCGGCATTCGCGTTCCCGATCACGCGATTTGTCGGGCGCTGCTCGGCGAACTGAATCAACCGATTTTGAGCACCACGCTCATCATGCCGGACGCTACCGAACCGCTGACTGATCCCTATGACATGCGCGAGCTGTTGGATAAACACGTTGATTTAATTATTGATGGCGGGTTCTGCGGGCTGGAACCAACCACCGTGGTGGATATGACCACCGAACCGCCGACGTTGGTACGGCGGGGCAAGGGCGATGCAACACAATTTATTGAGGACTAATTGGAACAAATGGACATCACTTATCAAGCGTTTATGGCGCAGTTACAACTGGTAGCGATTTTGGCGCTGCCGGTCATCTTGGCAATCACCGTTCACGAAGCCGCTCACGCTTGGGTGGCGCACCGGCTGGGTGACGACACGGCGCGACAACTGGGGCGCGTGACCTTCAATCCGCTCAAACACATTGATCCGATTGGCACCGTGCTGGTGCCGGCGTTGACCTTCATTTTTTTGCACGGCGTGTTATTCGGCTGGGCCAAACCGGTGCCAGTGAACTGGCGCAATCTGCATCATCCGCGCCGCGATATGGCACTGGTTGCCATTGCTGGACCGGGCGTGAATTTACTGATGGCGCTGGGCTGGCTGGCGCTGCTGCATCTCGGTTCCTTGCTGCAACCGCTCAGTAGCGGCTTGGCGCTGACGGTGGTGTACATGAGCGCCGCCGGAGTGCTGATTAACGTCTTTTTTATGGTGCTGAATTTACTGCCGCTGCTGCCGCTCGATGGCGGGCGGGTGATGACGGGAATTTTGCCGCCCCGCGCTGCTGGTTGGTTTTATCGGGCGGAGCCTTACGGGATGGTGATTTTGCTGGCGCTGCTGATTACTGGAATGCTCGGCTCGGTACTGCTGCCAGCGGTTCACGGCATTCTCGCAGTGCTGCCCGGCGCTGACATCGTTAGCAAACTTTTTCTTCCAGCGGTTTGATTCGAGACGGTTTTAGTTATGTCTTCTGTTTCTGCACAACATGCGCGGGTGTTATCGGGAATGCGCCCGACCGGTCAGCTCCATCTGGGGCACTATCACGGCGTGCTCAAAAATTGGCTGGAATTGCAGCATGAATATGAGTGTTTCTTTTTTGTCGCCGATTGGCACGCGCTGACCACGCATTACGATGATCCGACCAGCATCCCCGACAGCAGCCGTGAGATGGTGATTGACTGGCTGGCGGCGGGTTTGAATCCCGGCTCGGCGACGATCTTTGTGCAATCCCGCATTCCCGAACACGCCGAGCTGCATTTGCTGTTGTCGATGATGACGCCGCTGGGCTGGCTGGAGCGGGTGCCAACCTACAAAGATCAACAGGAACGGTTGAAAGAGCGCGATCTGGCGACCTATGGCTTTCTCGGTTATCCGCTGCTGCAAAGTGCCGACATTCTCGTTTACAAAGCTGGGCAGGTGCCGGTCGGTGAGGATCAAGTGGCGCACGTCGAGCTGACCCGTGAGGTGGCGCGGCGGTTCAATCATTTGTACGGGCGCGAGCCGGGGTTTGAGGAACGCGCCGAAGATGCCAAGCGCAAAATGGGCAAGAAAAACGCCAAATTATTTGACACGCTCAAGCGTCGTTATCAAGAACAGGGCGATGCGGAAGCGTTGGCCGTCGCCCGTGCTTTGATTGAAGGTCAGGGCAATCTCACTCTCGCCGACCGCGAGCGCCTGCTCGGTTATTTAGAAGGCGGCGGGCGGGTGATTTTGCCGGAGCCGCAGCCGTTGCTGACTAAAGCCTCGCGGATGCCGGGCTTGGATGGACAAAAGATGTCGAAGTCGTATCACAACACGATTGCGCTGCGTGATCCGCCGGCGGTGGTGGAAAAGGCGCTGCGGACGATGCCGACTGATCCGGCGCGGGTGCGGCGCACCGATCCGGGCGATCCGCACAAATGTCCGGTGTGGCAGTTTCATCAGGTGTATTCCAACGACGCAGTGCGCGAGTGGGTGCAAACCGGCTGCCGCTCGGCAGGCATTGGCTGTCTCGATTGCAAACAACCGATCATCGACGGCGTGTTGGCGGAATTGCTGCCGATTCAAGCGCGGGCGGTGGAATATGCCGCGCAGCCAGAATTGGTGCGCAGCGTGCTCAACGAAGGCTGTGAACGGGCGCGGGACGTGGCGCGGGAGACGATGGAAGAAGTGCGCCACGCGATGTCGCTGGTGATGGCGATCTGAGCTGATGCGGTGACGGTTGCCAGCGATTTGGAAATAGACAGCCATACTCTTCCGGCGGTGGTGCGGGTGGCGGGCGAGCCGCTGCTGACGTTGCCGCAGGGTTTGTACATTCCGCCGGATGCACTGTCGGTATTTTTGGAAACGTTTGAAGGGCCGCTGGATGTATTGCTGTATTTAATCCAGCGCCAAAATCTTGATTTATTGACGATTTCGCTCACCGATCTTGCCGCGCAATATCTGGCTTATGTTGAGCTGATGACGACATTACGCTGGGAATTGGCGGCGGATTATTTGGTGATGGCCGCCACGCTTGCCGAATTGAAATCGCGGCTGCTGTTGCCGAGCGTGACGGTGGATGGTGAGGAACAAACGCCAGAAGAGTTGCGCCGCCAACTGATTCAACGCTTGCAGGACTACGCGCTGATTAAACAAGCGGCGCAAGATTTGGATGCGCTGCCGCGTTTGGAGCGCGATGTGTTTATCGCTCGCGCTGCCGTGCCAGCGGGGACGCGCCAGCGCATTCCGCCGCCAGTTGAATTGGCGCATCTGCTGCTGGCGCTGCGCGAGGTGTTGACCCGCGCCGATTTGTTCACGCATCACTGCGTTGCGGTGGAGGCGCTGTCATTGCGGGAACGGATGACGGCGGTGCTGACGCAGTTACAAGATGGCGCACCGCGCAGTTTTAATGCGCTGTGTGATCTGCGCGAAGGGCGAGCGGGCGTGGTGGTCACGCTGCTGGCGCTGCTGGAACTGCTGAAAGCCAACCTCGTCGCCATCACCGAATCCGCGCCCATCGCGCCAGCAACGCAGCCAGAACTCTGGTTTTGCCGCCAACTGACAACCGCCAACTGACAACTTTTTCTTGCCAACTTCCCCCAAAAATGCCCCCGCTCAAACACATCATCGAAGCAGCCCTGTTTGCCGCCGGCACGCCGCTCACGCTGGAGCAACTGCGGGCGCTGTTTACAGATGACGCCCGTCCTGACCGAGCGCAGCTCGTCGCTGCGCTGCACGATCTCGCTGCCGAATATCAGGCTCGCGGGATTGAAATCGTCGAAGTGGCGGGAGGATTTCGGGTGCAAATCCGCGCCGATATGGCACCTTGGATCAGTCGCCTGTGGGAAGAACGCGCTCCGCGCTACTCCCGCGCCGTGCTGGAAACGCTGGCGCTGATTGCCTATCGCCAGCCGATCACGCGCAGTGAAATTGAGGAGATTCGCGGCGTTGCCGTCAGCACCAACCTGATACAAACCCTCACCGAACGGGAATGGGTGCGCGTTATCGGGCATCGTGACACGCCCGGACATCCGGCGCTGTACGCGACTACCCGCGCTTTTTTGGAGTATTTCGGGCTGCGCTCGCTCAACGATTTACCGCCGTTGGCGCTGCTGCGCGATCCCAATTTGGCATTATTTCCCGACGCCGACGCGCTACCACCTGATGCTGCGCCAGCCACTTAAACCACCGATGACCACTGCCACCGATTCACCACTCTCACCGCTCACGCCACCCGAACACGGCGGTCGCTTGCGCCAAGCCGCTGCGCGATTGGGCATTCCGCTGGCGCAGTGGCTTGATCTGTCCACCGGCGTCAATCCGCACAATTGGCAAGTGCCGCTGCCGCCAGAATCGGTGTGGCAACGGCTGCCCGAAGATGACGACGGTTTGGAAAGCGCGGCCGCGCAGTATTACGGCGCAGCGGCACCGCTGCCGCTCGCTGGTTCGCAGGCAGCGATTCAAGTGCTGCCGACGCTGCGCCAGCCTTGTCGCGTTGGTGTGCCAGCGGTCGGTTATCAGGAACACGCTCACGCTTGGCGGCGAGCGGGGCATCAAGTGATTGAATTGAGCGCCAATCCCGACCGCTGGCTGGTGGACGACAGCGAGCGGCTGGATTGCCTGATTGTCATCAATCCGAATAATCCCACCGGACACTGCTGGCCGGTCGCCACGCTGTTGCATTGGCAGCAGCGGCTCGCGGCTCGCGGCGGTTGGCTGATCGTTGATGAAGCATTTATGGACGTCACGCCGAGCGCCAGCCTGTTGCCGTATCTCAACCGCCCCGGTTTGATCGTGCTGCGCTCGCTCGGCAAATTCTTTGGTTTAGCTGGCGCTCGCGTGGGATTTCTGTTTGCAGACAAGGCGTTACGCGCACAGGTCGCAGCGCAGCTCGGGCCTTGGACAGTCGCTGGCGCGTCGCGCTGGGTGGCGACGCAAGCGTTGACCGATAGCGCGTGGCAGATGACCACTCGCGCTGCGCTGCCGCTCGCCGCCGCACGCTTGGCGACTCTGCTCACGCAGCATGGGCTGGCACCCAGCGGCGGGACGGCGTTATTTCAATGGGTGATGACCGAACATGCCCACTGCATCGCCGCTGGTTTGGCGCAGCAGGGAATTTTGGTGCGCTATTTTGCAGAGCCAGCAAGTGTGCGCTTCGGCTTGCCGGGGCATGAGCGTGAATGGCAACGCCTGAAGCTGGCGCTGGCGGCGCTCCGGTGTGGGTGAAGCCGGGCTGGTTGACGATTCCCGCTGCCGACTGTTCACCGCCGCCAAGCGGCATCGCGCAGCCGGGGCGGATCATCGTGTTTGGAGCCAGTGCGCTGCCAGCCGCAGCGTGGACGGCGCTGGCTGATCCGCACTGCGATCTGGAAGTGCTGGAACTTGATCCGCGCCAGCCGCTTGATAAACATCGGCTGGATGTTGCGTTGAGCGTCGGTCGCCACGCGGTGGAACGCGCCAAGCTCGCCAACCGGCAGCGCGTGGTGCTGATTGCGCTGGTGCCAGCCGCGCTGATGGGCATAAAAACGCCGCTGGCGCAGGATGAATGCGGCAGCGGCGCGTGTTATCAATGGTTACGTCATTGGGGAACGCCGGAACTGGCGGCGCTGGTCGGAGCGCAAATTGCCAGCGCCCAGTTGGGGCTTTATTCGCCCATTTCGATTGCTTTCATGCTCAGACGAATCCGTCCCTGCTTGTCCACTTCCAGCACCTTCACCCGCACCTGATCGCCTTCTTTCAGCTTATCGCTGACCGATTGCACCCGCTCCTCGCAAATCTGCGAGATATGCACCAAGCCATCGCGCCCCGGCAGAATCGTCACGAATGCGCCGAAATCCATCAAGCGAGCAACCTTGCCCTCGTAGATTTTGCCGACTTCGACATCAGCGGTAATCAGGCGGATGCGCTTTTTCGCCTCTTCACCAGCGGATTTCTCCACCGAGAAAATCTTCACCACGCCTTCATCGTTGATGTCGATGGTCGCGCCGGTTTCCTCGGTGATCGAACGGATGACTGCGCCGCCCTTGCCGATGACATCGCGGATTTTTTCGGGGTGAATTTTGAACTCGATGATGCGCGGCGCGTGTTCTGACATCTCGGTGCGATGCGAGGTGATGACCTTGCTCATCTCGCCGAGAATGTGCAGCCGCCCAGCTTTGGCCTGCGCCAGCGCGGTCTCCATAATCTCCGGCGTGATGCCTTCAATTTTGATGTCCATTTGCAGCGCGTTGATGCCGTCAGCGGTGCCGGCGACCTTGAAATCCATATCGCCGAGATGATCCTCGTCGCCCATGATGTCGGTCAGGACGGCAAACTCCGCGCCTTCCTTAATCAAACCCATCGCCACGCCAGCGACCGGCGCTTTAATCGGCACACCGGCATCCATCAACGCCAGACTGGTGCCGCACACGCTCGCCATCGAACTGGAGCCGTTGGATTCGGTGATTTCCGAAACCACGCGCACCGAATACGGGAACTCTTCGATGCTGGGCATGACCGCCAAGATGCCGCGTTTGGCCAGCCGACCGTGCCCGATTTCGCGCCGTTTCGGGCTGCCAACGCGCCCAATCTCACCGACGCAGAACGGTGGGAAGTTGTAATGCAGCATGAAATGCTCACGACGTTCGCCGTCCAGCGCGTCAATGATCTGCGAATCGCGTTCAGTGCCGAGCGTGGTGATGACCATCGCTTGGGTTTCGCCGCGAGTGAACAGCGCCGAGCCGTGCGTGCGCGGCAGAACGCTGGTGCGAATGGCAATCGGGCGCACCGTGTGGCGGTCGCGTCCGTCGATGCGCGGATTGCCAGCAAGAATGGAGCCGCGCACGGTCTGGCTTTCGAGATGTTCGATTGCCGTTTTCACCTGCATTTCCGACCACTGCGCCGCCTCACCGCCCGTCAACGCAGCGACTGCGCCAGCCCGCGCTACATCTAACGCACTGTAACGCAACTGTTTTTCGCGGATTTGATACGCCGCTGCGATCTGCTCACCACAGGCAGCTGCAACGGCAGCGGTGAGTTCAGCATTTGGCGGCGGTGGCGTCCACGCGAACGCGGGTTTATTCACCTCGGCGGCGAGTTCGCGGATCGCCTGAATCACGCACTGGAACTGCTGATGTCCAAACAGCACCGCGCCCAGCATCACTTCTTCCGACAAGCCCCGCGCTTCCGATTCGACCATCAACACGGCTTGATCCGTGCCAGCAACGATCAAATCAAGATCGGAATCCGGCCCTAACCCAATCATGGCGGGATTCAAAATGTACTCGCCGTTTTTATAACCAACTCGCGCCGCGCCAATCGGCCCGTTAAACGGCAGCCCCGCAATCGACAGCGCCGCAGATGCGCCGATCAACGCCGGAATTTCTGGATTCACCGCCGGATTCAACGATTTAACGGTGGCAATCACCTGAACTTCTTTGCAGAACCCTTCCGCAAACAGCGGGCGCACCGGACGATCAATCAAGCGAGCGGTGAGGATTTCGCCTTCGCTGGGACGCCCTTCACGCCGAAAAAAGCCGCCGGGGATGCGCCCAGCGGCATAGGTTTTTTCTTGATAATCAACGGTCAACGGCAAGAAATCGCGCTCAACGTTGGAGCGTTTATCCACGACGACCGTCACAAAAACAACGGTGTCATCCATGTTGACCAAGACTGCGCCGTCGGCTTGACGGGCGATTTCGCCGGTTTCGAGCCGGACTCGGTGGGTGCCGAACTGGAATTCTTTGACGATGGGGCTGGAAATCACGTTTCAATCCTTGTTTTATTGGATTTATCCTTGCAACCCAAATCTGAAATTGGCTCTGGCGAAACCGCCACAGCACCCTGACCGAGATAAAACGCTTCGCCTGTCAATAATTTCACCAATGTCTCCTCAAAACAAGATTAAGTAAATTCAAAGGTCAAGACAAAAGGGTTAAGACGAACTGTGATCTCACCTTGCCCCTCGTGCAAAAAGCCCCCCTTTGGAAAAGGGGGGTTGGGGGGATTTAGCGACGCAGACCCAAACGCGCAATCAAATCGCGGTAACGGTCGATGTCTTTGCGCTTGAGGTAATCGAGCAATTTGCGGCGAGCATTCACCATGTGTACCAAACCACGCCGCGAATGATGGTCATGTTTGTGTTCTTTGAAATGCCCGGTCAATTGCAAAATGCGAGCGGTCAATAATGCAACCTGCACTTCAGGGGAACCGGTATCGCCAGCGCCACGCGCATATTCATCGACGACTTTTTTCTTATCTGCTGCGGTCATTGTCATTGCAATTCTCCATAAATGAGAGTGGTAAAAACCCGTATTGAATCAAATGATTCAATACAATTTCCCCAACAATGACATCAGGGAAATAGGGTTGGATGGTGTTGTTTTTTTCAATCCTTGTTGTATTGGATTTGATGTTTAAATCAAGTGTTTGGGCGGCACTTTATCCATCGTCAGATTTCAATCCTTGTTGTATTGGATTTGGATTAAATCAATCGCTTCGGCTGTACTTTTCCATCATCCGCAATAGTTCCGACGCCGATGAATTTCTGCGACGGATCATAAAGCCGCACAAGACCCGAAGTTGGCGCTTGCGGAATGAGCACTGCCTGACCTTGACCGAGATAAAACGCTGCATCTGCACTCAATTTCACTGCTGGCCAGTGCCCGAGCGCCGAATCCAGCGCCAGCAAGTGCGCATCCAATCGCTGCGGCGTGTCGTCATCTGCCATCGTTGCAATCTCATCCAGCGTCACAAAAGGCATTTCCGCTTCCAGATACGGACCCACGCCGGTGCGCCGCAGTTGGCTGACGTGCCCACCGCAACCGAGTTCGCGCCCAATATCTTCGGCCAACGTGCGGACATAAGTCCCTTTGGAGCAATGCACATTCAGCTCAATTTCCGGCAGGTCGATGCTGAGAAGCTCCAACGCAAAAATCTCAATTGGACGCGGTTGACGTTCAACTTCAATGCCTTGCCGCGCCAGTTTGTACAGCCGCTGCCCGTTGTGTTTGAGCGCCGAGTGCATCGGCGGCATCTGCTGAATGCTGCCGCGAAACCCGCGCAGCACCGTTTCAATCCGCGCTGCATCAACGTTTTCCACCGGCAGCGTCGCCACGATTTCGCCTTCGGCATCAGCCGTCGTCGTGGTCACACCCAGCCGCACGCGCACCCGATACCATTTATCGGCATCCAATAAAAACGCAGAAAACTTGGTGGCATCGCCCAAACAGCACGGCAACAAACCCGTCGCCAGCGGATCAAGACTGCCGGTGTGACCGGCTTTGGCGGCGCGATAAATCCGCTTGACCCGTTGCAGCGCATCGTTCGAGCTGAGATGCAGCGGCTTATCGAGCAACAGAATGCCGGTGATATTTCGACCTGAATTACGGCGACGGCTCATAGTTGCTGCTCCTCGGTCGGTTTCGATCCTTGTTGTATTGGATTTGCGACCGCTTGGTCGATCAACGTGGATAACCGTTCGCCGTAACCAATTGATTCATCAAAGACAAAATGCAGTTGCGGAATCGTGCGCAGTTGCACCGTTTGCGCCAGCGCGTGGCGGAGAAAACCCGCCAAACGACCGTTGAGCAGCCGCTCCTGCGTTTTGGCAGATTGCTCCGCGTCATCATTTCCAAAGCAGGTGAAAAAGACTTTGGCGTGCGCCAAATCTCGCGTCACCCGCACCTCGTGTACCGTAATGTTGGCGAGACGCGGATCGCGGACTTGATCGCGCAGCAATTGCGCCAACTCGCGGCGCAATTCCGTTCCAATCCGATCAGTGCGGGAAAACGCCTTCACGCTTACAGCACCCGCGCCCGTTCGGTGCGCTCAAACACTTCAATTTGATCGCCGGGCTGCACATCGTTGTAATTCTTGACGCCAATACCGCACTCGGTGCCCGCCTTGACTTCAGGCACGTCATCCTTAAATCGCCGCAGCGATTCCAACGCACCTTCATAAACCACGACGTTATTGCGCAGCACCCGAATCGGGCTGCTGCGGCGAATCGCGCCCTCAGTCACTAAACAGCCAGCAATTGCGCCATATTTCGACGAACGGAACACGTCGCGCACCTGCGCCAGCCCGATGATTTCCTCGGTGACAATCGGACTGAGCAAGCCCGAAATCGCCTTTTTCACATCATCAATCAGCTCATAAATGATGCTGTAGTAACGCAGATCGAGACCTTTTTCCTCGACGATGCGCCGCGCACTGGCATCAGCGCGGACGTTGAAACCCAGCAAGATCGCGCTCGACGTGACCGCGAGATTGGCATCCGACTCGGTGAGACCACCGACGCCAGAAGCGACAATCGCCAGCTTGACCTCATCGTTCGCCAGCTTCAGCAAGCTGTCTTTGAGCGCCTCCAAACTGCCCTGCACGTCGGCTTTCAGAATGATATTGACGCTCTTTTGCTCGCCATCTTTGATCTGCAAAAAGAGTTGATCGAGACTGACGCCGCGCTGTTCATCGAAACGACTTTGCCGCGACCGCGCCGAGCGGAATTCCGCCACTTCACGCGCCCGCCGCTCATCGCTGACCACCATCACATCATCGCCAGCTTTGGGCGTGCCGGATAAACCCAGCACCTGCACCGGAATTGACGGCCCCGCCGATTCGACCGGAGCGCCAGCTTCATTGAACATCGCCCGCACGCGACCATATTCGCCGCCGCTGACAATGATGTCGCCACGCCGCAAAGTGCCGCTTTGCACCAGCACCGTCGCCACCGGCCCGCGTCCCTTATCAAGGCTGGACTCCACAATCGCGCCGCGTGCCGGGCCATCAATTGGCGCTTTGAGTTCGAGCACTTCGGCCTGCAGCAGAATCGCATCCAACAGATCGTCAATGCCCAAACCGCTTTTTGCCGACACCCGCACCAGCATCGTATCGCCGCCCCATTCCTCAACCTGCACCTCGTGCTGGCTGAGTTCCTGAATCACCTTGTCAGGATTGGCGGCAGGTTTATCCATCTTATTGAGCGCGACAATTAACGGCGCTTTCGCAGCGCGGGCGTGTTGAATCGCCTCAATTGTCTGCGGCATCACGCCATCGTCGGCTGCAACCACCAGAATCACGATGTCAGTGACCTTCGCGCCCCGCGCCCGCATTGCCGAGAACGCTGCGTGACCGGGTGTGTCCAAAAATGACACCGTGCCCTTCGCCGTTTCGACGTGATACGCGCCGATATGCTGGGTGATTCCGCCCGCTTCACCAGAGGCAACGCGAGTACGGCGGATGTAATCCAACAGCGAGGTTTTACCGTGATCGACGTGACCCATGATCGTCACGACCGGCGGACGCGGCAGTGATTCGGTTTGATCGACCTGTTCCTGCATTTCATCCAGCAACGTCCCTTCCGCATCACGCAGATCAGCAATCACTGGCGTATGACCAAGTTCCTCAACCACCAGCGTGGCGGTGTCCCGATCCAGCATCTGGTTAATCGTGACCATCATGCCCTGCTTAAACAGTTCCTTGATGACCACTGAACCCTTGATCGACATCCGATTGGCCAATTCCGCCACGCTAATCAGCTCAGGAATCTCAACCTCGCGCACGACTGGCGCAGTCGGTTTTTGAAAAACGTGCTTATCCTGCAACTCCGGCTTGGTCTTTTTCCGCCGCCGCATTCCGCGATTGCCAGCCAGCCCGGCTTCAACTTCTTCATAATCGGCAGCGCGAGGCGTCACGATCAGCTCCCGCACTCGCGTGGAATCCTTGCGCGGAGCCTTTTTAACGGCACGATCCTTTTCTTTTTCCTCCACCTCAGCCGGTTTTTTAACGCCACTCTTTTTCACCGGCTTGTTGGCAGTTTCAGCGCGACGCGGCGGTGCTGGCGCAGCACTGGCACCGGGAGCAGAAGATGCTGGACGTCGGGCAGCGGGCGCAGCTCTGGGGCGCGGTGCCACTACCGGAGCTGCGGCCACTGCTGGCTCATCAATCACAACAGCAACAGCATCGACTGGAGCTGGCGCAGCCTCAACTACTGCCACCTCAACCGGCGCTGCCGCTTCAACCGGCGCTGCCGCTTCAAGCGCCGCTTGTTGTGCCGCAGCTTCGGCTGCGGCTAATACCGCAAGTCGTTCGGCTTCAATGCGGGCAACTTCTTCAGCTTGCCGCCGCACTTCTTCCTCAGCTTTGCGCACCTCTTCCGCAGCGCGACGCCGCACAGCCTCTTCACGCGAGCGCAATTCTTCATTTTCTAATTCAGCAAACCGCCGCGCTTCCTGCTCTGCCCGCAAGGCTTGCAGCTCGGTACGCCGGCGCATTTCGTCATACACCGGTGGCGCAGGTGCCCGTTCCCGCCGGGGCGGACGCTCAGATTGACGGCGCGATGAGGGCGGTGCAGAAGCAGTTGGTGCCGACGTGGTCGGCGCGGGAGTGGCTGGCGCAGCAGGAGCGGCACCATCGCCATCGCGCTTGACGTAAGTCCGTTTGCGGCGCACCTCCACGCTCACGGTTTTACCGCCTCGCGCTGGGGGCGCCGGACGGACGCCAGCAGTGCTGCGCGGAGCCGGTGGGGTTTGGCGCAGCTCGCTGACGGATTTGCGCTTGATCGTGACCTGATTGGGCGCGGCGGCACCATCATCGGTTTCTTTACCGTGACTGCGGCGCAGATAGCCAAGGAGCTTGACCTTCTCCTGTTCCGTCAGCGTGGCATCTGCACCGCTGGCGCTAATGCCGGCTTCATTCAGTTGGGTGAGGAGGCGCTCAATCGGAATGCCAATTGATGCCGCAAGTTGTTTGACCGTGACTTCACTCATGGATTGATCTTTACCTCTATTCCTCGGCGGCGTCGGCGAACCAAGGTTCGCGTGCCTTCATAATTAAGCGGCCTGCCCGCTCCGCATCCATGCCTGCAATGTCCATGAGTTCGTCAACGGACTGTTCGGCGAGATCGTCTAGGGTCACAACGCCCCGCGCTGCTAACGCCTCGGCCAGCGTGTCATCCATATCAGCCAGCGCCAGCAGTTCCGCAGCCAGCGTTGGTCTGACGCCTTCTTCAGATGCAATGGCGCGGGTCAACAACACGTCGTTGGCACGTTCGCGCAGCATCTCAATGGTGTCATCATCAAAATCGTCGATTGCCTGCATCTCGGCGAGGGGCACATAAGCCACCTCGTCAACAGTGGTAAATCCTTCCTCAACCAACACGGCAGCGACGGTTTCGTCCACGCCGAGCTGGGTCACAAAATTTTGCACCGAGCGCCGCGCTTCCTGTTCACTTTTGACCGCCGCATCCTGCTCATTCATCACGTTGAGTTCCCAACCACTCAACTGGGTCGCGAGGCGCACATTTTGCCCAAAACGACCAATCGCTTGCGCCAAATTCTCCTCTTTCACCGCCACATCCATGCTGCGGGATTCCTCGTCGATGACGATAGACACGACATCGGCCGGCGACATGGCGTTAATCACGAACTGCGCCGGATTGTCATCCCACAGAATGATGTCCACGCGCTCGCCGTTGAGTTCATTCGACACCGCCTGCACCCGCGCTCCGCGCATTCCCACGCAGGCACCTACCGGATCAATGCGCGGATCGGTGGTGCGCACGGCGATTTTGGCGCGGGAGCCGGGATCGCGGGCGGCACCGAGAATTTGAATCAAGCCCTCGCCGACTTCCGGCACTTCCAGCTTGAATAATTCGATCAGCAATTCCGGCGCGGTGCGGCTGACAAACAGTTGCGGGCCTTTCACTTCTGAGCGCACGTCATACAAATAGCCGCGCATCCGGTCGCCAGCGCGGACAGATTCACGGGGAATCAAATGCTCGCGGGAGATAATCGCCTCTGCGTTATTGCCGAGATCAAGCAAGATTGAACCGCGCTCGGATTTTTTCACGATGCCAGTTACAAGCTGACCTTTGCGCTCGACAAAACTAGACACCACCTTGGCGCGTTCGGCATCGCGCACCTTTTGCACGATCACCTGTTTTGCGGTTTGCGCGGCGATGCGCCCAAACAACTCCGACTCGATTTCTTCTTCAATAAACTCGCCGACGTTCAAAGTCGGTTCCAGTATTGCCGCCGCAGATGCCGTGATCTGGCGGGATGGCGCATCGAGACCGCCATCGGGATCGGTGACGATTTCCCAGCGCCGAAAAGTGCGGTAATCGCCAGTTTTGCGGTCAATCAACACCCGCACGTCCACATCCCCGCCCTGCTTTTTGCGGGTCGCCGACGCCAGCGCCGCTTCGATGGCTTCAAAAATTACTTGCGCAGGCACGTCCTTTTCGTTGGAAACGGCCTCAACGACCAGCAGAATCTCTTTACTCATGCCATTTTTATCCAACTCAAACCGTTCGTTCCATCACGCCACATGGTCAGCGACTGCGGCGGGAGACGCACGAAAATCTGCCACCACGCGGGCGGTGTCGATCTGCGCCAGCGGCAGCGCCCATAGCCGATCATCGGCTTCCAAGGTCACGATCCCGGACGCATATCCCCGCAGCAGACCATCAAATTTGCGCCGTCCCTCCAATTTTTCAGTCAATCGGATGCGAACACGATGATCGATAAAGCGTACAAAATGTGCCGGAAAGACCAGTGGGCGATCCAAACCCGGCGATGAAATTTCTAAATCGTAGTGCCCCGGCAACGGGTCTTCGACATCCAGCACCCCGCTCAACTGGTGACTCACCGCGCTGCAATCGTCCAGCGTGATGCCCTGCGCATGATCGATATAAACCCGCAGCGTGGCACCAGCTCCGTGCTGGAACAGTTCCACGCCCACGAGTTCAAACCCCAGTGGTTCGACGACGCGCTGCGCTAAAAGAGTGAGGGAACTATCTGCCGCCAGCATGATTCAACCTGTCAAAAAAACAAAAAAATTGGGCCATCTGGCCCAAGCACTGATTGCATCGCTCGTCACAGCAAGCGTTGCCAGCCGTTTGAAAACGATAAAAAAACCCCGTAACGGGGTCTTAAATTAAAACAGCGCAGGTGGGGTCAAATTCACCTGCTTTAAGCCACAGGATAGTAGTCTTTTCACCTAGACCGCGCAACCGCACTGCCGTCAGCGCGAGATGCGAATGTCGCTGCATCTCGCGCTGTCAATCAACCCGCTCAACGCGGTGGTAAATATCCAGCGGGATATCCGCCGCCTGTTGGATAACCGGGGTATCCGTAGGGCATCACGTTGGGGGCAACGGGCGCTGCCGGAGCCTGCGGCATCCGTTCCCAATACTGGCGCATCCGCTCGTCAGCCTGACGCCGCATCGCTGCATATTGCGCTTGCATCATGGCTTGTTGCTGCATCATCGCCTCCCAATCTTGCGGCTGGGGAGCTGGCTGTTGATACAGCGGCGCGGCTGGCGCTGCCGCACGCGGTTGAAATTGCGGTTGCGGTGCAGGCTGGACGGCGACAGCAACAGGTGCCGCCGAAGCTGGTGCTGCCGTTGGCGGAGCCGGAGCTGGTGTCACAGCGGCTGGCGCTGCTTCTTTGTTCAGCAGCGAGTTGGCAAATGCAGTCGTTTCCGGGGCGGCAGCTGGCGCTGGTGCAGCGACCACTGGTGCTGCCACTTCTGCTGGTTTGGGCGCAGGAGAATGCACCGCTGGCGCAGGTGCGGCAGCTTGCTGCGCGGGCGCAGGTGGTGGCGATTTCGGTTCCATGCCCGGCAGCGCCGTCAACGGAATCGGGCTTAAATCGCTGATTTTTTGCACTAATTTGGAAACAGCTTGGCTATCTTCTTCCAGCGAGGTCAGGTAGAGATAACCAAAAGTCAGCACCACGCCCCAGAGAATCAGTTTGGGGAAAAAGCCGAAGGTCGAGCGCGGCTTGGGTTGCGGTTTGGGTTTGAGCCGACTTTTGGGAGCCGTTGTGGTTGTCGTTTCGGTATCATCAGCCATTGGAAAAATACTCCTAAAATATCATTAGAGATCAATCGTTTATTGTAGTTGTACTGGCAATTTGTGCTGCCAAGCTGGTCAACACGGTCACAATGCGCTCCGCGCACCCAGCGAGATTATCCTCAATTTCTTGCATCGTAATGATGCCGTCACTCTTGCCGGCTGCCCAATTGACGACAAATGCCAAGCTGGCATAACAAAGCCCCAGTTCCCGCGCCAGCCCCGCTTCCGGCATTCCGGTCATGCCGACGAGATCGCAGCCGTCGCGTTCACAGCGGCGGATTTCAGCAGCAGTCTCCAAACGCGGCCCTTGCGTCGCGCCATAGGTGCCATCAGCGACGACTGCCTGACCAACGCGAGCGCAGGCGCTGATTAACGCCTCGCGCAGCGCCTCGCAATACGGCGCAGTCATATCGACATGATCGACGCCCGCGCTCGTCCCGTCATACAGGGTGTGGTCGCGCCCGTAGGTGTAGTCGATGATTTGGTCAGGAATCGCCAACGTGGTCGGACTAAAGCGCGGCGTGATGCCGCCGACCGCCGCTAGTGCCACAATCTGCGTCGCACCTTGCGCCCGCAGCGCCCACAAATTGGCGCGATAGTTGACACAATGCGGCGGCAGATGATGCGCCGCTCCGTGACGCGGCAGGAATAACACCTCCCGCTTGCCGAGCTGCCCGCGCAGCAAGGGTGCAGAGGTTGCGCCATACGGCGTGTCCACCGTGCGCGCTTCCGACACCTGCAACGCAGGCATCGTGGCAAACCCCGAACCGCCGATAATGGCTAACAGTGACATTGCAGCACCTCAAAAATCAGTAGACCGGTAAGAGTCTACCGGAGTGCGGGGTTGAAACCAACGTTAGGTTTTTGTGCCAATAACTCACTGCGATGATGCGATAAGCACAATTGCTTGACGATTTATGGGAACCATGCGCATTCTTTGCGCACCAGTTGCTTGTTTGTTAATGAGGATGGAGCCATGCCTGATGCGATCAGTTTAGTGCAAAAAAAGCGTTTTCATTTGCAATCAGCAATTGGAAATATGGGGTTGCGCGTCACGCAAGCCTTACAACAATCAGTCATCTGTTTACACACCCATGATCTCAGTTTAGCTGCGGAAATCATCGCCGCTGATGCGGACATCAATCAACAACGACGTGATCTTGAGCAGCAATGTTTAGTCACATTAGCAGCGTATAAACCGGCTGGCGAAGATTTACGCGCTCTTGGTTCCTGCATGGAACTCCTTTCTGAATTAGAACGCATTGGCGATTATGCCGCCGATATTGCCAGCATCATGCTTAAAATTGGCGATATTCCATTACCCTCAGAACCAGTCGCTGCCATTCTGGATGTCGCAGATAATGCCATTACAATGTTCACTGCGGCATTGGATGTTTTCACTTCCAATGGCGATGAACTCACTGCACGCGCAGCAGTCATGTTAGAAGCGCAAGTGGATCGGGATGAAGCGGCATTGGTGCAGCGGGTATTAGATCGAATGCAAGTTGATGCCGGCTTCGCGTTAATTGGCACCTATTTATTATGGATCGTACACAATTATGAGCGCGTCGCAGATCGCGCCACGACGGTCGCTGAACGGGCGGTATATGTCACTGCCGGTCACACGCCCAATTTCAATCTTGATGATGCGCTTAATCCGCTGAAAGAATAATGAACACAATGAAATCAAAACAGCATGATTTAATCAATGCGAGCTGGCGCGGTATACTGGCGACACTGACGTTAATTGGTATGACAACGGCGAACAGCGGCGAAATTCAACCGCTACACACCGCAGTGATTAAAGCAACGACTGGATTGTGTCAGCGCGGCACAACCTGTCATGTTGATCGCGCTGGCGTATGGATTCCAGAAACAGCAGTTGCAATTTTAGGCGCAGTGGTTGCAGAGCAAGCCGATATTGATTTGTATACCGATTTGGAAGTCAGCACGCGCCCAGAAATGTATCAGTGTCACGGCGGCGGAGCGCAAGGGTGCATTTTTCGGATGAAATACGCAGGACCGGGTTTATTCGATTATGAAGCAAAATCAGGCAGCACTTATCTGGGTTCAAACATTACCAATACCAGCATTTCTTTTCCTGCCGGTTATGGCATTATCATTCCGGCTGGCACTCCCATTTATGTACATCTCGATGTGCTCAATACCAGTTTAATTGATCTAAAAGTCGATCAAGATGCTTGGTTGTATTATGTGCCAGTGAAATAATCATTATGCACAATGCCACGACAAAATCACCATTCCGCCCGCGCAAATCATCCAATCAAACCGCAGCGCCATCATTGTCTGAACAGGAGATGTTGGTAGCATTATTTAATGCTGAAAAATTTGTTGATGCTGAAGCATTCGCCCATCAACTTATTAACCGTTATCCCGCCGCCGCGTTTAGCTGGAAAGCACTGGGAACGGTGCTATTAGCATTGGAACGTCAAGCAGAAGCATTGCCTGTCATACAACGTGCAGTTGAACTCGCGCCACATGATTCTGAGTGTTTGAATAGCCTTGGTAAAGCATTACAAAGTGCGCATCGTATTGAAGAAGCAATGGCTTACTTTACCCAAGCCTTGGTATTACAGCCAGATTATGCAAGTGCGGTCGCCAATCGTGGTAATGCGTTAGCACAGCTCGGTCGCTATGAAGAAGGGTTAATTGAATTAACGCGGGCGCTCACCTTAAAACCGCATTCAGCGATTATTTTCAATGATCGCGCCAATGTTCTAAAAACGTTACGCCGTCTTAACGAAGCATTGAATGATTATGTGCAAGCATTAGCATTAAAACCAAACTTTGCACAGGCACATAATAATTTGGGGTTGATATTACAAGATTTGGGACGGCCGGAAGACGCATTGCCGCATCATCACCGCGCAATTGAATTAAAACCAGATTTCGTTAAAGCAAAATTTAATTATGTGCAGTGTGCGCAACAACTGCATTTTGCGAGTGATGCAGCGAATGTGCGCCAAATGCTATTGCGGGCGTTAAAAGAAGGTTGGTCTTATCCGGGCAAACTCACTAAAATTTGCAGTGATTTTATTAAACTGAATCCAATTATTCAACACGCCATCCAGCGCAGTGCTACACTGCAATCAACGCGAGTGTCATTGTCGGAATTATTGAGCGCAGCAGAATTAGATGCGCTCATCACTGATGAATTGCTGATGACCGTATTGGTTACCATGTCAGTGTGTGATTTAGAATTGGAACGCCTGTTGACGCTATTGCGCCATGCAATGCTAAATGATGTGGCATACAATAGTGCTTTATATGTGGATAGCAGCCCGCGTGTACAGTTATTGCAAGCCTTAGCCTTGCAATGTTACTTAAATGAATACGTATTCAGTGTCACTGAAGAAGAAAATAGGCGTATTACTGCATTAGAAAGTGCAATGACCGTTGCGCTCATGCAGCAATTACCCATATTCGCGCCACATTTAATCGCGCTAGCAGCATATTGTTCACTTGAGCGGTTACCCAAAGCAGAAAATCTCTTATCTCAGAATTGGTCGCAGCTAGTTACTGAGATTCTTATTCAACATCTGCGTGAACCGCAAGAACAAAATGCGTATTGCCAAGCAATGCCGCGTTTAACCGAAATTAACACTGGAATTTCTGCACTTGTTAAAAATCAATATGAAGAAAATCCGTATCCGCGTTGGGTAAAAACCAATCAAATTTTGTCACCGTTAACAATTGATGCGTTTGTGCGTCAACAATTCCCACAGGTACCGTTTACGCCATTGAATAAACATCATGGCACTGAAATTTTAATTGCAGGCTGCGGCACTGGTCAGCATTCAATTAACACCGCGCAACGGTTTCCAGATGCACAGGTATTGGCTATTGATTTATCGTTGCACAGTCTCGGTTATGCCCAGCGCAAAACTGCTGAATTAGGGATTAAAAATTTACGTTATGCCCAAGCTGACATTTTACAATTCAACGCACTAGATATGCAGTTTGATCTTATTGAATCTGCTGGCGTATTGCATCATTTAGAAGCTCCGCTCGTCGGTTGGGAAATACTGTTATCACATTTGCGTCCGGGTGGCTTTTTATCACTCGGTTTGTATAGTCAGCACGCCCGAACTGCCATTGTAAAAGCGCGAGAGTTCATTGCTCAACGCGGTTATCATGCAACTCCAGAAGATATTCGACGCTGCCGTCAAGAATTGATGACGCAACGCGATCAAACTGACTATCGGCAATTGGCAACAAGTAGTGATTTTTTTACCCTCAGCGGCTGTCGTGATCTTATTTTTCACGTTAATGAACATTATTTCACGCTACAACAACTCGCAGAAATAATAGATCGCTTTCAACTCAAATTCCTTGGTTTCGTTGTCGATCAAAATGTCAGCAACGCATATCTCAATTGTTTTCCAGATGATCCTACGGCAACTAACTTAAACCACTGGACGGAATTTGAAGCAAGATACCCAGAAACCTTTGCTGGCATGTATCAATTTTGGATGCAAAAACAGTCATAAATTATACCTGCAATACTTTTATTTTTTGGAGAGATAAATGAGCGTTACTCGCCGACAGTTTTATCGTTCTATACTGGCATTCTGTGCTGCCGCTACCCTAATGCCAGTCTTTTCAGCAACTGCCGAAGAATTATTAGAAGGTCGAGATTGGCGTCGCATTGATCCGCCACAACCTAGCGATACGAAAGATAAAATTGAGGTTTTAGAGTTTTTTTCCTATGGTTGCCCGCATTGTGCTGAATTAAATCGTTTATTAAAGCCTTGGGCACAAAAACTCCCTGCCAATGTTGTCTTGCGGCGCTTGCCAGTGACCTTTGGGCGCGGCGCATGGGTGAATTTAGCAAAACTTTATTTTGCATTAGATAGCACTGCGCAACTAGAACAATTCGATCAATTGGTGTTTGATGCGCTTCACCACCAACGAGTCAAACTATTTACGGTGGCGGCGATGACTGAGTGGCTTAATAAGCAAGGTGCAGATGTGAACACATTTACAGCAGCATTTGAGTCTTTTGATGTGCAGATGCGCTTGAATCGTAGCGAAGCATTGACCACTCGTTATGAAATCAACGCGGTGCCGACTATAATTGTTGGCGGACGTTATGTGGTGCTTGGCAATGCGGCAAAAACGCAGGAAGATTTATTAAAAATTGCTGACGCTTTAATTGAAAAAGTACAGCTTGAAACTGTGAATAAGTAGATTTTTGGAAGATAAAAAGCCCCGTTGTTCAAAACGGGGCTTTTTTCAGTAAGCATTGCTGCGGAAATCGCGCTTTTAACCAACCCCAAAAATCATGCGTTCTTTTTGTAGGTTTGGTGTGATGGGTTTAAACGTCTAAATTGCCAACGTTCAGCGCGTTCCTTTCAATAAATAAACGCCGTGGCTCTACTTGATCGCCCATTAACGTCGTGAAAATCGCATCTGCTGCAACTGCATCTTCAATTGTCACGCGCAATAATCGCCGCATTTGTGGGTTCATCGTCGTTTCCCACAATTGTTCGGGATTCATTTCACCCAAACCTTTATAGCGTTGCGTGCTGGTGCCACGCTGCGCTTCTGCCAATAACCAGCGAATCCCTTCGCCCAAATCGTTAATTGCTTTACTGCGCTCACCGCGAGTCATATACGCATCTGGCTGTAATAATCCGGTCAGCGTGTGCCCAAATTCAACGATCTTGGCATAATCGCCAGAACGGAAAAATTCAATCGGAATCAAGCGTGATTCAGGAATGCCATGCACCAAACGGGTTAATTCAAGCGCGGTTGGCAATGCGGATATGGAATCAAAAATGCCGCTTACCCGATAATGCAGTGCTAATGAATCATGTTGATTGAGGCGTTGTTCTAAATCATTGCACCATGTTTGAAATGCGGCATTGTCGGTAATTACTGCTTCGGTGACGGCAGGCAAGCGGGTTAATTCTTCTAAAAAGACGACATCATAGCGTCGTGCCAAGCGCCGAATGATCTTCATAACGACATTGTAATCACGCGCCAACGTTTCCAACGCCGTCCGTGCTAATGGCGGCGCGTTAGCAGTGACGAATAAATCGGCATCATCTAGCGCCGTTTGTAACATCGCCCGATTGAGCGCCGCTTCATCAAGAAGGTAAGTTTCTTGTTTGCCTTTTTTGAGCTTGAATAATGGCGGTTGCGCGATATAAATATAACCACGCTCAACCAGTTCTGGCATCTGGCGATAAAAGAAGGTCAATAACAACGTGCGAATATGCGCACCATCGACATCAGCGTCAGTCATAATAATGATGCGGTGATAACGCAGGTTATCAGGGTTGTATTCTTCCCGCCCAATACCACAGCCCAGCGCCGTAATTAAAGTTCCCACTTCTGCTGATGCCAGCATCTTGTCAAAACGCGCTTTTTCAACATTCAAAATTTTACCTTTTAACGGTAAAATCGCTTGAAAAGAACGATCACGTCCTTGTTTGGCGGAACCACCTGCTGAATCACCCTCAACCAGATATAACTCTGATTTTGCGGGGTCTTTTTCCTGACAATCCGCTAACTTGCCCGGCAAACCCGCAATATCAAGCACACCTTTGCGGCGCGTCATTTCCCGCGCCTTCCGCGCTGCTTCTCGTGCCCGCGCTGCATCAAGCATTTTATTAGCGATGATCTTCGCTTCTGCCGGCTGTTCTTCGAGAAATAAATTCAATTGTTCAACCACTAATGATTCAACAATCCCTTTTACTTCGGAGGAGACCAGTTTGTCTTTGGTCTGGGAGGAGAATTTAGGATCAGGCACCTTGACGGATAATACGGCAGTTAATCCTTCTCGCGCATCGTCACCAATCGGGTGAATCTTTTGAGTACGATCCAAGCCTTCGCGTTCAATATAACCGTTTAAGGTGCGCGTTAAGGCGGCGCGAAAACCAGCTAAATGGGTGCCGCCGTCTTTTTGCGGAATGGTGTTGGTATAACAAAAGATCGTTTCTTGATAGCTGCTGTTCCATTGAATCGCCAGCTCGACGCCAACTGTATTGCGTTCGGTGCTGAAATAAATGACGGTGGGATGAATCGCTTCTTTATTCTGATTCAGGTTTTCAACGAAAGCACGAATCCCGCCCTGATATTCAAATACATCGCTGCGTTCGCTGGCTTCATCAAGCAGTGAAATCCGCACGCCAGAATTCAAAAACGATAATTCTCGCAGCCGTTTGGCGAGAATGTCGTAGTGAAAATCTAAATGCGTGAAGATGGTATCTGAGGGATAAAACCGTACCTCTGTGCCTTTTTGCGTGGTTTCGGCAACTTGACGCAGTGGGTATTGTGGCACGCCGAGATGATATTCCTGTTCATACGCCCAACCGCCGCGATAAATGCGCAGAATTAACCGCTCCGATAACGCATTGACCACTGAAACGCCGACGCCATGTAAACCGCCCGACACTTTATAAGAATTGTCGTCAAACTTACCGCCAGCGTGCAAAATCGTCATAATGACTTCTGCTGCGGAGCGGTTTTCTTCAGCATGAATATCAACTGGAATGCCACGCCCGTCATCACGCACTGATACTGAATTGTCGCTATGTAAAATCACGTTGATATTGGTGCAATGACCAGCAAGCGCTTCATCAATGGCGTTATCGACGACTTCAAACACCATGTGATGTAAACCAGTCCCATCATCGGTGTCGCCAATATACATGCCCGGACGCTTGCGCACGGCGTCCAAACCTCTTAATACTTTGATATTCGTTGAATCGTAAGTCATTGCCAATAATCCTGAGAAACGGTCTTCAATTAAAGCGATTCTTAACGCTTAGAATAACACGCCCGCACTTTTTATTCTCCAGCAATAGTCATCCGGTCAATTAACCATGAGCCGGTACGCACGCTGCCGGGGAAATCGCAGTCATTGCCAATGGCGACTAATCCCGCAAACATGGTTTTGAGATTACCGGCAATGGTGATTTCTTCGACGGGAAATTGAATTTCGCCATTTTCAACCCAGAATCCCGTTGCGCCGCGTGAATAATCGCCGGTAACGAGATTGACGCCTTGTCCCATCAATTCAGTGACCATCAAGCCGGTGCCCATTAAACGCAGCAGGGCGGCGCGGTCGTGTGTGCCCATGTCAACGCGCAAATTGCGAACGCCACCGGCGTTGCCGGTGGTCGGCAAATTGAGGCGGCAGCCGGAATAGACGCTGAGTAAATAGGTTTGCAAGACGCCGGCGTTGATTAAATCTTTGGCGCGGGTGGCGACGCCATCGCCGTCAAAGGGGGCGCTGGCGAGTCCGCGTCGCAGGTGCGGCTCTTCGTGAATGCGGACGAAATCGGGAAAAATGCGCTCGCCGAGGTGGTCAAGCAAAAAGCTGGAGCGGCGATAAATGCTGCCGCCGCTGATCGCGGACATCAGGCTGCGCAATAAGCCGGTCGCCACTTCCGCTTGAAATAAGACGGGCGCGTCGCGGGTGTCGAGGCGTCGTGCGCCGAGGCGGGCGAGAGTGCGCTGGGCGGCGCGTTCACCAACTTGTTGCGCAGAATCAAGCTCTTGTCCACAGCGAGCGGTCGTCCACCACGCATCGCGCTGCATCTGGTCGCCAGCTTGTCCAATCACGGCGCAGTCGAGGCTGTGATGAGTGGTGGGATAGCCGCCGATGAAGCCGTGACTGTTGCCGACGGCGTGAATGCCGAATTGGGAGGAAAAGCTGGCGCCATCGGAATTGACGATGCGCGAATCGTAGGCGCGAGCGGCGTCTTCACAGGCGACGGCGAGCGCGATGGCGTCGTCAACTGTCACTGCCCAAGGATGATACAGATCGAGATCGGGCACATCCGTTGCCAACAGCGCGGGATCGGCGAGATGAGCGCAGGGGTCTTCTTGCGTGTGCTGGGCGATGACGCAGGCGGCTGTGACGGCATCGCGCACGGCGGTGGGACTGAGATCGGAGGTGCTGGATGAGCCTTTGCGGTGCCCGAAATAGACGGTGATGCCCAGCCCGTTGTCGCGGGTGTGTTCGACCGTTTCGACTTCACCGAGCCGCACTGCGACCTCTAAACCGGCACTGCTGCCAACGGCGGCTTCAGCGGCGCTGGCACCTTGGCGTTTGGCTTCTTTCAAGAGGTCTTCAATGATGTTGTGCAGGCGAGCGAGACGGGCGGTGGTGTCAGCGGTGGTCATGGATCATCCTAAAAATTGGCGAGTGAAAAATAACGCTATTGGGACAGCGGCGCATCATGGGTTATGATTGCCGCCGTCAGATAGAGGCGTAGTTTAAGACGAATGTCCACGCATCTTTAGATAACCGGAGAGATGGCTGAGTGGTTTAAAGCGGCGGTCTTGAAAACCGTTGATTCGTAAGGGTCCGGGGGTTCGAATCCCTCTCTCTCCGCCACACATTGATCAAACCCGTTGCTGTTGCAGTAACGGGTTTTTTCATGCCCACAGCACTGGCGCAGCGTCCTCAATCGCGGTGCGTGTAAATTCAACTTGACACCGGCTTGTGTCAGGTTAAACTAACACTCAAGGTATCGCAGGCAACACGGCAACATTGATCGCTAGTTTTATGGTGCTGATGCTTAGTGAGCCTATCACGAGCCGAAATGGCTACCCACTCTCACGCTGGAGATATTTTCATGGCTAACCTGTCTGGTTTGACCGACGCACAAGCAAAAGAATTCCATGAGCATTGGAAGCATGGTACTTGGAGCTGGGTGATGATCGCCTGCGCCGTTCATGTAGCTACTTGGGTTTATCAACCCTGGTTCTAATTTGAGCCGCTGGTTCTCGTTGAGCCTCTTTATTTGAGTTAGGAGATATCTAAATGCAAGTTCCAGTTATGCTCGCCGATCCTTCCATTGCTGCACCCAATCATCCTGAAGAAGATTGGAAAATTTGGACTGTTATCAATCCAGCAACGTGGATGGTTCCTTTCTTTGGTATTCTGTTCGTTCAAATGTGGATGATTCATAGCTATGCACTGGCTCTGCCAGGCTACGGCTGGAAGGATTCCGTTCGTGTGAAGACTCCTGCTGCTGTAGTCGCACCAGCATCTGCTGCAACCACCGTTGCACAGTAAGCTGTTTGCATTGCGGCGCTGTTATTTTCAGTGTCGTGCGTAGCGTAGTTTTTTATGTTTAATAAATAATCTTCGCTATTAAAAACCCTCAGTTCTTTTAACGGAATTGAGGGTTTTTTATTGCGCCCGTTTTCTTGCGCCATTGTTGTTAATCTGCGGCAGCTACTCGCAACACTTCTTCAATCGTCGTGCGACCATCTAACGCTTTGCGCAGCCCGTCTTGATACATCGTCTCCATGCCTTCCACCACCGCTAATCGGCGAATCTCCGTTGCCGTCGCGTGCGCCAGCACTGCTTTACGAATCTGATCGGTCATCAGCAGCACCTCGGTAATCACTAACCGCCCCCGATAACCGCTGTCATTGCACAGCGCACAACCCACCGCCCGATGTAAATCAACCGCCCCGCTCACGCCCGCCGTGTGTGCAAACCGTTCCGCCAATTCCGGCAACGCCCGATAGGCTTGCCGACAGTGCGGACACAACCGTCGCACCAGCCGCTGCGCCACAATGCCATTGATGGTTGAAGTCAGCAGATAATCCTCCACACCCATCTCCAGCAACCGCGTCACCCCACTGGCGGCATCGTTTGTGTGCAGCGTTGACAACACCACATGCCCAGTCAGCGCCGATTGCACCGCGATCCGCGCCGTCTCCAGATCGCGCATTTCGCCTACCATAATGATGTCAGGGTCTTGGCGCACAATTGCCCGCAGCGCCCCGGCAAACGTCATCCCAATCGCCGCTTTCACCTGAATCTGGTTGATGCCCGGCAACTGATATTCCACCGGGTCCTCCACCGTGATGATTTTATGCGCCTCCGTATTCAGGCGACTCAGTGCGGTATACAGCGTTGTGCTCTTGCCCGAACCGGTCGGGCCTGTCACCAACACAATGCCATACGGCTGTTCCAACACCTGCCGCAACCGCTCGCGGGGTGCGCCGTCAAAGCCCAGCGCATCGAGATCAAAACGCACGCTTTCTTTATCCAGCAACCGCATCACCACGCTTTCACCAAACATCGTCGGCACGGTCGAAATCCGCAAATCCAGCTCCCGCCCCTGCATCCGCAGCGGAATCCGCCCATCCTGCGGCAAACGGCGCTCGGCGATATTGAGCTTGGCCATAATTTTGATGCGTGAAATGATCGCCGCCGTCGAACGCACCGGCGGGGCTTCCACCTCTTTCAACAGCCCGTCCACCCGATAACGCACCTTCAACACGTCAGCAAAGGGTTCGATGTGAATGTCCGACGCCCGCACCTCCACCGCCTTTTGAATCAACTGATTCACCATCCGAATCACCGGCGCTTCGCTGGCTAAATCCTTCAAATGCTCAATATCTTCCTCGGCAAAATCACCAAATTCCGCTTCTGACGCCGGCGGCGGCTCTGGGCTCGGCTCGTACAGCCGCACCAATGCCGCCTCAATATCAGATGGCAATCCGACCGCGAGCGTGATCGTTTTGCCCGTCGCCAGCGCCAGCGCCGCCGGCACAAACTGATCCAACGGATTGGCCAGCGCCACCGTCAAGGTGTCAGCCGTCAGCGCCAGCGGCAGCGCCCGCGCATCTTTGAGAAAGCGCACACTCACGCCGTCTTCGGGCACCGCTTCAGGTGGAAATTCGCTTGCCTCCACCAACGGCAACGCCAACACCTCCGCCATCACCCGCGCCAGCTCGCGCTCGGCGACCAATCCCAACCGTAGCACCAGCGGCAATAACGCATCGCCACCGTCTTCTGCCAAGCGCCGCGCCCGCGCCAGCTCGCCCGGCGTGAGCTTGCCGAGGTGATGGAGCGCGGCGATCACTTGGCTTTCAGCATCCGCTGGCGCTGCCAAATCAGTGCTGATATCCATTTCCATACAACGGGTTAGTGCGCAACTTGGCGCAAAATGAATGCGGCAATGGCGGGCACATCCTGCAACGGCAAGTGCGGCGGATGCGGAACAACCGGCAGCGGTTCTGCGCTCGCTACCGCGATGATGTCGGGGTCAGTCGGATACAACACGGGTTGCCCGGTGGCGGCGCGATACACCTCAATTTTCGGATAACGCGCATGTTTGAAGCCTTCCACCAGAATCAAATCAAGCTGTGCGGTTTCAAATCGCGCCAGCATCGCGTTGAGATCGGGATCAACTGCCGCCGGTTCCTCCACCAACAGCGCCCAGCGTTCGCGTGACGCCAACAGCGTTTGTGCTGCTCCGGCGGCTCGCAGCTCAAAACTGTCTTTGCCGGGCACGTCAAGATCAAAGCTGTGATGCGCGTGTTTGAGATAACCAATCCGCAGCCCGCGCTGGCGCAGCACGGCGACGAGTTGCCGCAGCAAGGTCGTTTTGCCGCTGCCGCTCGGCGCAACTACGCCGATCACGGGCACTGCTGCATTCACACCTGTTCCCACAGCACGGAGTTGCCGGCAGCGGCAGCGGCTTGCAGCAATGCGATCAACGGCTGGGCGCGATGCGCGAGGCTGACGTGCTGACCCGCAGCAGCAGCGGTTGCTGTTGTCGCCGGGTCAAGCGGTTGCTCAGGATGCGCGGCGACAGCGGCTTGCAACTGCGTCAGCGCAGCGGGAATGTCTGAAGCCAGCAAGGCGCCGGGCACGGTGCCGCTGTGTCCCATCAGTTTGATAAGGGTGAGCGCCACATCGCCAAACATGGTGATGGTGGCGTAGGCGGGAGTTTGGAATTGAATCAACATTTTTAATAACCCGTTATTGCGTTAGCAGTTGGCATCAAAGCCTCCCTTTGAAAAAGGGGGGTTGGGGGGATTTTGCCCACCGTAGGTGGGCTTGCGAACCAACTGCCGATAGATCAATCCACCCAACCGCCCGATCTCAAATCCCCCCAACCCCCCTTTTTCAAAGGGGGGCTTTGCTGATTACTCCAGCCGGTCGTGAATCGCTTGGCGTAAACACGTCAGCGCCGTTTGGCAGGTGATTGGCGTCGCATCGCCGTTGGTGATGAAAAAGATGTCTTCCACCTCCGCGCCGACGGTGGCGATCTTGGCGTTTTGCAGCCGAATCCCGCACTGCTGAAACACCGCGCCCACCTCGGCCAACAAGCCCGGTCGATCCAACGTCGTCAAGCGCATGATGGTGCGTTGATTGGGCGCGTCCACCGCAAAGCTGACGCGAGTTTCAATCGGAAAATGCCGATGTCGCCGCGAGAGCGCCCGCGCTACCTTGACTTGAATCCGCTGCGGATCAGCAATCAGCACCGCCAGCCGCGCCCGAATTTCCGCCATACGCGGCGGATCATTGATCGGGCTGCCGTCGTGATCGAGCACCTGATAACTGTTAATCGCCATCCCGTCCGTCGTCGTCATCACCCGCGCATCCATCACGCTCAAGCCGCGTTGATCCAGCAGCGCGGTGGTGTGCGCAAACAGATTGGTGCGGTCGTGGGTGTAAATAAAAATCTCAGTCGCGCCGCGCATGGTGAGCGGGCGGATCACAATCAACGGCAATTGCGCCAGATCGGCAGCCAGAATTTGCCGCGTCTGCCACGCGATTTCGTCTGGCGAATGGTGCAGGAAAAAATCCACCCCGCACTTGCCCCACAATTCCGCGCAGGCTTCGGCATTGCCGCCGTAACGCGCCACCAACCGCACGCCTTCCGACTGTTTTTGCGCGATCAAATCATCCTGCGCTTGCGGATTGTCCAAACCCCGCAGCAACGCCCGCCGTGTGCCCTGATACAGCTCCCGCAGCAGCGCGTCCATCCACCCGTTCCAACGGTCTGGATTGGTGGCGCGAGCGTCGGCGACGGTGAGCAAATAGAGATAATCCAGCCGCGTTGGATCGCCGATCTTTTCCGCAAACGCTTGAATCACTTCCGGGTCGCTGATGTCTTTGCGCTGCGCCGTCATCGACATCACTAAATGCTGCGTCACCAGCCACGCCACCAGTCGCGTGTCAAATTCGCTCAAGCCGTGTACTTGGCAAAATGCAGTCACGTCCTGCGCTCCAAGCGTCGAATGATCGCCGCCACGTCCTTTGGCGATGTCGTGAAACAGCCCGGCGAGATAGAGCAACTCGAGCTTGGGAATCCGCCGGCTCACCGCGCTGCACAGCGGAAACTCGTGATCGTATTTGGGATTGGCAAAGCGGCGCAGATTGCGCACCAGCATCAGCGTGTGCTCATCGACGGTGTAGACGTGAAACAGGTCGTATTGCATCCGCCCGACGATGTTGGCAAACGCGGGAATGTACGCCGCCAGCACGCCGTAGCGATTCATCCGCCGTATCGCTTCGGTGATGCCAAACGGCTCGCGCAAAATTTCCATAAACAAGCTGCGGGCGCGGAGATCAGCGCGGAAGCGGTCATCAATGCGGTGACGATTTTCACGGATCAAGCGAATGGTGCTGGCGCGGACGCCCTGCAATTCGGGGCGCGTTTGCAGCAGATGGAACACTTCCAGCAACGCAATCGGCGTGCGTTGAAACACCATTGCGGCGGTCACTTCCAAATAACCGCTGCGGATTTGAAACCGTTTGTTAATCGGCTGCGGTGGGCCGAGCACGTCGTGGAGCAAAATCGCCTCGCGGAACAATTGCAGCAGCATCTCGTTGAGCCGATTGAGTTCCTGCACCGTGCGGTAGTACTGCTGCATGAACTGCTCAACGGCGAGATTATTCGCCCCGTCGCAAAAGCCAAACTGCTCCGCCAAGGTGCGCTGATAATCAAACAACAGCCGATCTTCACGGCGTCCGACCAATTGATGCAACGCAAAACGAATCCGCCACAGCAACGCCTGCCCTTCAATCAAGGTGTGATGTTCGGCTTCGGTCAAAAAGTCGTGGCTGACCAAATCGTGCAACGTCTCAGCCGCAAAATGGCGCTTGGCAACCCAGCCGATCATTTGAATATCGCGCAAGCCGCCGGGATTTTCTTTGATATTCGGTTCGAGGTTGTAAGCCGTGCCGCCGTATTTTTCCCAGCGCAGCCGCTGCTCTTCGGTTTTCGCCGCAAAAAATCGTTCACTGTTCCACAGCCGCTCGGGTGCAATCGCCTCGCGCATCTCTTGAAACAGCGCCGGATTGCCACTCAACCACCGCGCTTCAATCAGATTGGTGATGACGGTGACATCCTTCTCCGACTCCTGCACACAGTCGGCGACGGTGCGCACGCTGTGCCCAATTTCCAGCCGCAAATCCCACAAAAAGGTGACGAAACACTCCAGCGCCGTCGTGGTCGCGGCATCCAACTCCGGCGCAATTAAAATCAGGATGTCAATGTCAGACGCGGGTTGCAGCTCTTGACGCCCGTAGCCGCCGACCGCAATCAACGCTGCCGCAGTCGGCGCACCGAGCTGATCTGCCCACAGATGCCGGAGCACGGTATCTAGCTGTTGGCTGCGCTGGCGCACCAGCACTGCGACCGGAACGCCTTGATTAAATTGTTGATACAGCGCCTCTCGATCCGTGCGGAGACGTTCCCGATAGACGGCGAGGGGCGTGAGCGCGGCTTTTGATAAATCCCCCCTGCCCCCCTTTTCCAAAGGGGGGGTGGCGGCAGTGGTCAGCGGAGCGGGAGCGTCGGAATGATTCATGGCAATGGATCGTCACGTTCCTCAGCGCGGAGCGTGAGGATGTCGTGACCGTCAGGCGTCACCAGCACGGTGTGTTCCCATTGCGCCGACAGGCTGCGATCTTTGGTAATCACTGTCCAGCCATCCGGCAGCACCTTGATATAGCGTTTGCCGGCGTTGACCATCGGTTCAATGGTGAAACACATGCCCGCCTCCAGCACCAGCCCCGTGCCCGCTTTCCCGTAGTGAAGCACTTGCGGCTCCTCGTGAAATTCGTAGCCGATCCCGTGTCCGCAGTATTCGCGCACCACCGAATAACCGTGCTGTTCGACAAAGCGTTGGATCGCATAACCGATGTCGCCCAGCGTCGCGCCGGGACGCACGACGGAAATGCCCAATTGCATTGCCTGCTGCGTCACCGTCACCAACCGCCGCGCCAGCACCGACGGCTCACCGACAAAGAACATCTTGCTGGTGTCGCCGTGATAGCCGTCTTTGATGATGGTGATGTCGATATTGAGCACATCGCCTTTTTTCAGGCGCTTGCTATTCGGAATCCCGTGGCAGACCTGATGATTGACCGATGTGCAAATTGACCGGGGAAAGCCACGATAATTCAGGGGCGCAGCCACTGCATTTTGCACTTCAGTGATATAGCGATGACACAATTCATTGAGCGCATCGGTGGTGATCCCCGGCTGGACATGCGGCTCAATCATATCGAGCACATCGGCGGCGAGGCGACCGGCAACGCGCATTCGCTCGATTGCCTCTGGTGTTTTAATTGGCACACTCATTGTTGGTATTGTGAGAAATCGAGTGGGAAAGCGGGACAATTGCCCGTATTGAGTTGAGCATGGTATAAAACGCCGCGCAGCGCCGCAATCAAGCCAATTCTTTTGATGGCGGCGCTGACACCAAGCGAAAAACTCGTTTTTCGCTTTATTTTTATTTGCAGCACTGACTGCGATCACCGTCCACACACGTGCCGACACATGCGACTGGGTGCCTGAGATTGCCATGCAGGTGGTCACATGGGGCGCGTGGAGGTCTCAACCCAAACCATTAGGAAATCAAGATTATGAGCAATGTCACTATGCGCCAGATGCTGGAAGCCGGTGTCCATTTCGGCCACCAGACCCGCTACTGGAATCCCAAGATGGGCGCGTTCATCTTCGGGCATCGCAACAAAATTCACATCGTCAACTTGGAAAAAACTCTGCCGCTGTATCAAGAGGCAGTGAATTTCATGGGGACACTCACCGCTAACGGCGGCAAGGTGTTGTTTGTCGGCACCAAACGCGCCGCCCGCGATGCCATTCGGGATGAGGCGCTGCGCTGCGGCATGCCGTTTGTCAATCACCGCTGGCTCGGTGGCATGTTGACCAACTTCAAAACCATCCGCCAATCAGTCAAGCGGCTGAAAGAATTGGAAGCCATGTTTGAAACCGGCTCCATCGACCGTTTCAACAAGAAAGAAGCCCTCGGCTTGTCGCGGGAACGGGACAAATTGGAGCAGAGCTTGGGCGGCATCAAAAACATGGACGGTCTGCCCGATGCGATGTTTGTGATTGATGTCGGTCACGAAAAAATCGCCGTCACCGAAGCCAACAAGCTCGGCATCCCGGTCATCGGCGTGGTCGATACCAACAACGATCCCAGCAACGTCGATTACGTCATCCCCGGCAATGACGACGCCATCCGCGCCGTTCAGCTCTATATCGCTGGTGCCGCTGACGCCATTCTCGACGGGCGCAGCACCGCTGCCGCAATGGTCGGACGCGGCGATCCAGTCATCATCGAAGCCAGCGCCGAGCGGGAAGAACGCCAGTAAGTTGCTGATTTCAAAAGCCCCCTTTGAAAAAAGGGGGATTCAGGCACCCCTCAATTTCAGCACGTCAGCAGTCAAACAATTTAGAAGGTGAAACATGGCGATTACAGCCGCAATGGTTAAGGAACTGCGCGAGCGCACCGGCGTCGGCATGATGGAATGCAAGACCGCTCTCGTTGAAGCCAATGGCGACATCGAAGCCGCAATTGAAGCAATGCGTAAATCCGGTCAAGCCCGCGCTGCGAAAAAATCTGGGCGCATCGCCGCTGAAGGCGTGGTCGTGATTCAGATCACTGCCGATCAAAAACACGGCGTGTTGGTTGAAATCAACTGCGAAACCGATTTCGTCGGCAAAGATGCCGGCTTTGTCGCCTTCGCTGAAGCCGTCGCCGTCACCGCGTTGGCAACTCCAGTCACCGATGTTGAGGCGCTGACCAATCAACCGCTGGTGACTGATGCCAGCTTGACGGTGAGTGCTGCCCGCGAGGCCTTGATCGCCAAGATTGGCGAGAACATCCAAGTCCGGCGCTTGCTGCGGTTCGAGAGCACCAGCGGCGCATTGCACAGCTATCGGCACGGCGTGCGCATCGGCGTCGTGGTTGACATGGTCGGTGGCGATGCTGCGCTGGGACGCGATATTGCAATGCACGTCGCCGCCAGTAATCCGCTCTGCCTCAGCGCCGAACAGGTGCCAGCGGCGACGCTGGAGAAGGAAAAGGAGATTTTCCGCGCTCAGGCGTTGGAGAGCGGCAAGCCACCGGAGATTGTGGAGAAGATGATCGACGGTCGGATTCGCAAGTATCTGGAAGAAGTCACTTTATTGGGACAGCCGTTCGTGAAAGACCCCGAGCAGTCGGTGGAGAAATTGCTCAAGCACGCTGGCGCTCAGGTGCTGGCGTTTGCGCGGGTTGAGGTTGGCGAAGGAATTGAAAAGAAAACCGAAAACTTCGCTGAAGAAGTGATGGCGCAGGTTCGCGCCAGCTAATCCGTTGCGCCCCGCCGGCGGCGCTGTCGTTTATTGACCACTCCGAGGATTTCCCGCTATGTCTCACGCCGCTGTCTATCATCGCATCCTGCTCAAGCTCAGTGGCGAGGCGCTGATGGGCACGGGTACGGATGGCATTGATCCCGAAGTGCTCGACCGCTACGCCGGCGAGGTGCAAGCGTTAGTGACCGCCGGAGTGCAGGTCGCGCTGGTGATTGGTGGTGGCAACTTGTTTCGGGGCGCGGGTTTGGCGGCGCGGGGCATGGATCGCGTCACCGGCGATCACATGGGAATGCTCGCCACCGTGATGAATGCGTTGGCGATGCAGGACGCGCTGACGCGGTTACAGGTGCCAGCGCGGGTGCTGTCGGCGCTGCCCATCGCGCAGGTGTGCGAAAGTTACGACCGGCGACGGGCGTTGCGCCATCTGGACAAAGGGCGGGTCACGCTGTTGGCAGCAGGCACCGGCAATCCCTTTTTCACTACCGATTCCGCCGCCAGTTTGCGGGCAATTGAGATTGGTGCCGAAGTGTTGATTAAAGCCACCAAGGTTGATGGGATTTATTCTGCCGATCCGCTGCGCGATCCGAGCGCGATTCGTTATCCGCGCATCAGTTACGCGCAGGTGTTGCGCGACGGGCTGCAAGTCATGGATACCACCGCCATCGTGTTATGCCGCGATCATCATCTGCCGTTGCGGGTGATGAACATCAATGAACCGGGCGCGTTGCAGCGCCTGATTTGCGGTGAAGATATTGGCTCGTTAGTTGTCAGTGAGAATTGCTAAATGATTGAAGATATTAAAAAAGATGCCAGCGAGCGCATGGGCAAAAGCGTTGAGGCGCTGACGCACGAGTTGGCTAAAATTCGCACCGGACGGGCGCATCCATCGCTGCTGGATCATGTGATGGTGTCTTATTACGGCTCGGAAATGCCGATCCGGCAGGTCGCTAACGTCAACGCTGAAGATGCCCGCACGTTGGCGGTGGTGCCGTGGGAAAAGAACATGGTGCAGGCGATTGAGAAAGCCATCATGCAATCGGATCTCGGTTTGAATCCCAACACGGCGGGCACGGTGATTCGGGTGCCGCTGCCGGCGTTGACCGAAGAACGCCGCCGCGATCTCATCCGCGTGGCGCGTCACGAGGCGGAGCAAACGCGGGTTGCCGTGCGCAATATCCGCCGCGATGCCAATCACGATCTCAAGGAATTAGTGAAAGACAAGATGATTTCTGAGGATGACGAGCGGCGCGGACAGGAAGTGGTGCAAAAACTCACCGATCAGGCGATCAAGGATGTCGATGCGGTGCTGGCGGATAAAGAACAGGATTTGTTGTCCATCTAAAGTGCATTTTCACAAATAGAATCAAATTGTTGTGGACGCTACTCCCCCCGTTGCCGCTCCCGCTGGTTCTGTGCCACAGCATGTGGCGATCATCATGGACGGCAACGGGCGCTGGGCGACATTGCGCGGGCGTCCACGCACTGTCGGACATCGTGAAGGCGTGAAGAGCGTCCGCCGCACGGTGGATGAATGTCTCCGGCGCGGCGTTAAAACCCTCACCATCTTTGCTTTCAGCAGTGAAAATTGGCGGCGACCCCGCGCTGAAGTCATGGTGTTGATGGAGCTGTTTTTGGTGGTGCTGCGCGGTGAAGTGCGGCGCATGAATCACAACGGCGTGCGGCTGCGCGTGATCGGCGACCGCAGCGCGTTTTCTGAAAAACTGCAACGCCGGATCGTCGAGGCGGAACAGCTCACCGCCACCAATACTGCGTTGACTTTGCAAGTTGCCGCGAATTACGGCGGGCGTTGGGACATTACCCAAGCCATGCGCCGTCTGCTCATTGAGACGCAGGCGGGACATTTGAACCCCGCCGAGTGCGATGAAACCACCCTCGCCGCGTTTCTCTCCTTTCCTGATGTGCCTGATCCAGATTTGTTCATCCGCACCGGCGGCGAGCAGCGGTTGAGCAATTTCATCCTCTGGCAGTCGGCGTATGCCGAGCTGTATTTCACTGACATTCTGTGGCCGGATTTCGATGAAGCGGCGCTGGGCGCAGCTTTGGATGATTTTGCGCAGCGCCAGCGGCGTTTCGGCCATACCGGCGAACAAGTTGAATCGTGGGTGGCTCTCAATGACCGAACCAAATAATTCGTTAGGAAAATCCCCCCAACCCCCCTTTTCCAAAGGGGGGCTTTCTGATTCTCCCCCCTTGGAAAAAGGGGGGCAGGGGGGGATTTTTTTGCGCCTCCGCACCGCGCTGGTGCTGGCACCGCTGGTCATCGCCGCGATTTTGTGGCTGCCGACGCCGATCTTCGCACTCGGCACGGCGCTGATTTTTTTAATGGCAGCATGGGAATGGTGCGGCTTGGCGGGACTCACGCCGCCAACGTGGCGCGGTCTGTATTTAGGCGGATTGGCGGCAGTGATGCTGCTCACTTGGGTGCGCCCAGATTTTCAAATGGGGCTGCTGGTGCTGGGAGTGATGTGGTGGGGGTGGCAAATGCTGCTGCTCACGCAGGTGCGCGAGATCGTGCCAAACACGGGTTTACGACCGGAATTGCTGGTGATTGGCGTCGTGATTGTGGTGATTCCTTGGATCGCGTTAGTGGCGCTGCACCAACTGCCCATCGTGGGCACGCAGTTGGTGCTGTTTTTGATGCTTCTGATTTGGTCAGCCGATTCAGCCGCTTATTTTGTCGGGCGGCAGTGGGGGCGCACCAAGTTAGCGCCGCTCATCAGTCCCAATAAAACCCGCGCTGGCGTCAAGGGCGCACTGGTTGGCGCGACGCTCTGTAGTGTGGCGCTGGCGCTGTGGCTGCGGCTCGATGTGATTGAAAGTATTCGGATAGTGATGATTTGCGGGGCGACGGTGTGGATTTCCGTCATCGGCGATTTATATGAAAGCCTGCTCAAGCGCCAGCGCGGCGTGAAGGATTCGGGCGCACTGCTGCCCGGTCACGGCGGCTTATTGGATCGGATTGATAGCCTGACGGCAGCCGCGCCGCTGTTCACGTTGGGCATGATCTGGGTGTTTTCTTAACTTGTGGGGTGACGTTGTGAAAGGTGTAACCGTACTGGGTTCAACAGGTTCCATCGGCGTGAGCACGCTGGATGTGCTGGCGCGTCACGCCGACCGGTTTCGCGTGGTGGCGCTGACTGCCAATCAGGATGTCGAGCGGATGGCCGCGCAGTGTCGGGCGCATCGTCCGGCAGTGGCGGTGATGGTTGATCCGCTGGCGGCGACACAATTGCGCACGGCGCTGGCTGATCTCGCGCAGCCGCCGGAAATTTTGAGCGGCGTGGCGGGTTTAGAACAGGTCGCAGCACTGCCAGAAACCGATTATGTGATGGCAGCGATTGTCGGCGCGGCAGGTTTACGTCCCACGCTCGCGGCCGCGCACGCCGGTAAACGGGTGCTGCTGGCTAACAAGGAAGCGCTGGTCGTCGCTGGCGCGTTATTGATGGAAGCGGTGGCAGCCAGCGGCGCGGAATTGCTGCCGATTGACAGCGAACACAACGCTATTTTTCAGTGCTTGCCCTCCAAATTTAGCGCCGGATTAGCCGCAGTCGGCGTCGAACGGATTTTGCTCACCGCGTCGGGCGGCCCGCTGCGCGAGTGGCCGCTAGATCAATTGGCGAGCGTGACGCCAGAACAAGCCTGCGCCCATCCGACGTGGGCAATGGGGCGCAAAATTTCGGTCGATTCCGCCACGATGATGAATAAAGGCTTGGAGGTGATTGAAGCCTGCTGGCTGTTTGGCACCGATACCGATCACATTCAGGTCGTGATTCATCCGCAAAGCGTGATTCATTCGCTGGTGCAATATCAGGATGGTTCTGTGTTGGCGCAGCTCGGCAATCCCGACATGCGCACGCCGATTGCACACGCGCTGGCGTGGCCAGAACGCTTGACTTCGGGCGTGGCACCGTTGGATTTATTCGCAGTGGGGCGGCTTGATTTTCAAGAGCCTGATTTCGCACGGTTTCCGTGCTTGGCGCTGGCATTTCAAGCGGCGCAAAGCGGCGGCACCGCGCCGGCGATTTTGAACGCTGCCAATGAGATTGCGGTGGCAGCATTTTTGGAGCGCCAGCTCGATTTACCGGGCATTGCGGCGGTGGTGAGCGGCACTTTAGATGCGCTGCCGTATGAAACCGTTGTTGGGCAAAATGTTGATTTTCTTCTGGATGTTGATCGCCGTGCCCGCGAGCAGGCAGCGCATCTGGTGCGGCACCGAGGTTTATTAGCGTGACCGATAACCTGTTATTCACCATCGCTTCCTTCGTCATCGCGCTCACGATTTTGATCGCGGTGCATGAGTTTGGGCATTTTTGGGTAGCGCGACGCTTGGGCGTTCACGTCACCCGGTTTTCAATTGGCTTTGGCCCGACGCTGTTGTCATGGCAGCGCAGTCCGGAGACGACAGAATATGTGCTGGCGGCGATTCCGCTCGGCGGCTACATCAAGATGCTCGACGAACGCGAAGGCGAAGTGCCAGAAGAGCAGTTAAAACATGCCTTTAATCGCCAGCCGGTGTGGAAACGCTCCGCCATTGTGGTCGCAGGCCCGCTGTTTAATCTGTTGTTTGCGATTCTGGCGTATTGGGCGCTGTTTATGAGCGGCGATCTCGGTTTGAAGCCGATTATCGGTACCGTTGCGCCGCAGTCCATCGCTGCCAACGCCGGTTTCCAGCCTGATGACGAGGTGCTGGCGCTGGGCGAGCAGCCGGCACGGAGTTGGGAAACTGCGATTTTTACCTTGGCGCTGGAGGCGCTTGATGGCGCAGATGTGCAGGTGCAGGTGCGCGATGCTGCGGGGATGACGCAAACCCGCTGGTTGCCCGGTGCGGAATTGGCGGCGTTGGCGGAAGTGCCGGATTTGCTCAATCGGCTCGGTTTGACGGCGCGGCGTCCGCAACTGCCGGCGGTGATTGGCGAATTGGTACCCGGCGCAGCGGCGGAGCAAGCTGGCTTGGCGGTGGGTGATCGGGTGCGCAGTGTTAATGGGCAACCGCTTGAATTGTGGAAAGATTGGGTTGAGCTGGTGCGCCAGCGTCCCGGGCAGGCGTTGGCGGTTGAGGTGGAGCGCCGCGACGGTTCGCATCTCACCCTGACGGTGACGCCGCAGGCGACCGAAGTCGACGGGCAAACGGTCGGGCGGATTGGCGCGGGCGTGGCGGTGCCAGAAGGATTGATGGATGACTATCAGGTGCTGGTGCGTTACGGCGCGGGCGAGGCGCTGGGGCAAGCGGTCGGCAAAACGTGGGATTTGAGCGTGATGATGTTGCGCGTGATGGGGCGGATGCTGGTTGGCGAGGCGTCGGTTAAAAATTTAAGCGGCCCGATCACGATTGCGGAAATTGCTGGGCGCTCCGCCAGTTCTGGCTTGGATGCGTTTATTAAGTTTTTAGCGGTCGTCAGCGTGAGTTTAGGCGTATTAAATTTGCTACCAGTTCCGGTATTAGATGGCGGCCATCTTGCGTATTTTCTATTGGAACGTATTCGCGGGCGTCCGGTCTCAGAAAAGATTCAAGAGCGTGCGCAAATTGTCGGTTTTACGCTGTTAATCGCGTTAATGGTATTGGCATTTTATGCTGATATTTTGCGGCTGTTAAGCTAACCAACTCCCGTACTTGTGACTGCCAGCGGTGCTGCATCTTTCGATTTAATGAGAGGATATTATCTTGTTTGCCATTGCTCAATTTTTTCGCATTAGCATTAAAGGAATAATTCCTCTGCTGGCGCTGCTGGCATTCATGCAGCCCGTAACGGCGGCAGTCTTTCAAATTGCGGATATTCGTGTTGAAGGCTTACAGCGGATTGCTCCCGGCACGGTATTCAATTATTTGCCGGTACAAATTGGCGACACCGTTGCTGAAGATGTGACCGGCAGCATTATTCGCGCTCTGTATAAAACTGGCTTTTTTGATGATGTGCGGGTGGAACGTGATGGCAATGTGTTGGTGCTATGGGTGCGCGAGCGTCCCGCCATTGCCGAAATTAAAATCACCGGCAACAAAGATATTGAAACCGAAGCATTAAACACGGCGTTAGAAGATATTGGCTTAAAAGAAGGGCGCGTCTTTAATCGCTCAGTGTTGGATCGGATTGAGCAAGAATTGGAGCGCCAGTATTTTGCGCGGGGTAAATACGGCGTGATTATTCAATCCACCGTGTCGCCGCTGGAACGTAATCGCGTGTCAATTCATATTGAAGTGATTGAAGGCTTAACCGCTCGAATTAAACAGATCAATCTTATTGGCAACAAAGCATTTAAGAGCGAAGAACTTAACCAACAATTCAAACTCGGTTCAACCCGTTGGAACTCATTTTATTCTAAAAACGATCAGTATTCTAAACAAAAGCTGGCGGGAGATTTGGAGGCGCTGCGCTCGTTTTATTTAGATCGCGGTTACATTAAATTTGAAATCAAATCGACGCAGGTGTCGATTAGCGCCGATAAGAAAGATATTTATATCGCCATCGTCATTGATGAAGGTCAAGCCTTTACGATTAGCGATATTAAATTGGCAGGCGAGCCATCGGTGCCAGTGGAGCGGTTATTTCCGTTGATTCACTTAAAACGCGGCGATTTCTTTTCCCGCAAAGTGACGACTGAAAGCTCAGAACGTATTTCAGGTTTGCTCGGCGATGAAGGCTACGCTTTTGCAAATGTCAATACGGTGCCTGAAATTAACGAAGCGGCACATCAAGTCGCTGTCACCTTCTTTGTTGATTCGGGGAAACGGGTTTATGTGCGGCGGTTGAATATGAAAGGCAATACGCGCACCCGTGATGAAGTCCTGCGGCGGGAAATGCGGCAATTAGAAACCGCGTGGTTTTCAGCCGAATTAGTGCGTAAATCGCGGGAACGTATTCAACGGCTTGGTTATTTTGAAGAGGTCAATATCGCCACTCCTGCCGTGCCCGGCTCGGCCGATCAAGTTGATGTTGATGTGACCGTGAAAGAAAAACCCGCCGGCAATTTAGCAGCAGGTATTGGGTTTTCCCAATCGCAGGGTATTTTATTGAATGCCAGCATCACGCAAAACAACTTTTTGGGAACTGGCAAACGGGTGGCAATGGCATTTAATACCAGCACTTCCACCAGTTTATATCAAATTGGTTATACCAATCCGTATTACACTGTTGATGGTATCAGTCGCGGGTTTAATGCGTCCTACACCGAAACTGATTTTAGTAAATTGATTGGTGCGAATTATGCGTCAAACGTGGGCACTACGGAAATGACGTTCGGTTTACCAATTGCAGATAACAGTCGCGCTGGATTGGGCTTTCGTTATCAATATACTGATTTCACGGCGGGTGATTCCAGTTTAGCGCGTCAGTTCATTACCGATAACGGCTCGCGGTTTAATGATTATTTAATTTCAGCAAGTTATTCTAATGACACCCGCGACACTGCAATTTTTCCTACCAAAGGCGGTTTGCGAACGCTATCCACTGAAATTGCCGTACCTGGTAGCGCCTTGCAATACTATAAAATGAATTATCAAGAACAGCGTTATGTGGCATTAACCTCGCGGTTTATTGTGTCACTCACTGGCAATATCGCTTACGGCGATGGTTATGGCGAGAGTCCAGAATTACCGTTTTTTGAAAACTATTACGCTGGCGGTCCGCGTTCAGTACGCGGTTGGGTCGCCAATTCTATTGGTCCGCGTGAAATCATTACTGATGATCCGGTCGGCGGCAATTTGAAAATGGTAGGCAGTTTGGAATTTTTTATCCCAGCTCCAGTGGGCGGTGAATTTGAAAAAACGTTGCGGCTCGGTACCTTTCTTGATTTTGGTTCAGTATGGGCAATGAATGATTCACGGCTGCTGAATGCCACTGGCTTTGATTTAGCAGATTTGCGTTATTCAACTGGCATGTCAATGACGTGGTTATCGCCAGTTGGCGCATTATCAATCAGTCTCGCTTATCCCTTAACCGAGAAAAACGGCGATGAGACGCAGGTCTTTCAATTCGGATTTGGTCAAGCCTTTTAAGGCATGAGGTTTACAGATGCGCGGGTTAATTCTATTCAGTTTATGCTTATCTTTTGGAATTGTGCCACAGTTAGCAACTGCGGCTGACTATCGCATTGCAGTGGTCGATCCCAATCGTGTGGTAGAAAAATCACCGCAATACGAAGCCGCCCGTGATGCGTTGCAGCGCGAAGTAGAAGATCGGGAACGCGGCTTGCGTGATCAGCAAGAACAGATTGCATCATTGCAAAAAAAACTGGAACATGATGGCGCGTTAATGAGTGAAAATGAAATTCAACGCTTGCAAAATGATATTCGCAGCCGCACCCGCAAATTGAAATATGCGCGAGATGAATTTCAAGAAGATTTCGCCCTGCGTCAAAATGAACTGCGCAAGAAGTTGGGGCGGCAAGTGAATGAAGTGGTAGTTGAATTAGCGAAAGAACAGAAATTTGATCTCATTATCAGCGATGGTTTGGTGTATTCAAATCCGCGCATTGATATTTCTGATTTAGTGATTGAACGTCTGAAACAAGAATTTAATAAAAAATAACGTGTCGCACTGATACGATGGAAAGGTTGAGCGTCTATGGATATCCAGCTTGGTGAGCTCGCAGCGCAGTTAGGTGTGGTATTGCAGGGTGATCCAAATGTGCAGATTTCCCGCGTCGCGCAATTCGCTGATGCGGATGCAAAAAGCCTCGTTTTTTTAGGGAACGATCAATACCGTTCTGCTTTACAACAAAGCCATGCTGGTGCTGTCATTCTGTCACACAATAACGCTGATGCCGCCGCAATACCGATATTATTCAGCGATAACCCGTATTTAACATTTGCCCGCGCCGCGCAATTATTACATCCACCACCGCCACTCCGGGCTGGCATCCATCCCAGCGCCGTGATTGATCCCAGTGCAGTGATTGATGCCACTGCGCAAATTGGCGCATTAGTGGTCATTGAAGCCAATGTTACCATTGCTGCGCGCGCTTTTATTGGTCCGGGTTGTGTGATTGAAAATGCGGTGCGAATTGGCGCGGACAGTCGTTTAATTGCGAATGTGACGTTATGCACAGGAACGCACATTGGCGCACGGGTGTTAATTCATCCCGGTGCGGTGATTGGTCGAGAAGGTTTTGGTTTTGCCCGCGATGGTGAAGAATGGGTGCATATTCCGCAAATTGGACGCACCATTCTCGGTGATGATGTCGAAGTGGGGGCAAATACTGCCATTGATCGCGGTACCCTTGGCGATACGCGCATTGGTAATGGGGTTAAATTAGATAATCACATTCAAATTGCGCATAATGTTGAAATTGGCGATCACACCGCCATTGCCGGGAATTGTGGCATTGCGGGTTCTACGCGCATTGGTCGTCATTGCACCATTGCGGGTGCGGTGGGCATTGCGGGTCATTTAGACATTGGCGATCAGGTGCATTTCACTGGTATGACGATGGTGACACATTCTATTCAGCAACCGGGGTCTTATAGCAGCGGAATTCCGGTGATGCCTACTGCGAAATGGCGGCGCAATGTGGTGCGCTTTAAGCAGCTTAATGACATCATGCACCGACTCAAAACAATTGAAAAATGGATTGATGTAATGAAAGAGATTATTACGCGGGGGAAAGCATAAAATGGATGGATCGCATTCTGGCGCAGGCGTTCCCGAACCGATGAGCACTGATACTGCCGTCATTCACACGATGGATATTCATCGCATCCTGAGTTTATTACCACATCGTTATCCGTTTTTATTAGTGGATAAGGTGATTGATTTTAAGATCAATGATTATCTCATTGCGATTAAAAATGTGTCTTATAATGAGCCGTTTTTTACCGGTCATTTTCCCGTGCGACCAGTAATGCCCGGCGTTCTCATTATTGAAGCGATGGCGCAGGCGACTGGCTTATTAGCAATGGCGTCGCGCCCGGAAGAAGTCGGCGATAAATTGTATTATTTCGTTGGCATTGATAAAGCGCGATTCAAACGTCCGGTTGAACCCGGCGATCAAATCACTATGAAAGTGACACTCGGCCCGATTCGGCGCGGCATTTGGAAATTCGATGCGGAAGCGCGGGTTGATGATTATGTCGTCGCCACCGCTGAAATCATGTGTACGGCGCGAGAGTTTGCGGCTTGATTCACCCCACCGCGCTGATTGATCCCGCTGCCGAATTGGATCCGACCGTTGCGGTTGGTGCCTTTGCGGTGATTGGCGCGGATGTTCATCTGGGCGCGGGAACGCGAGTGGGATCGCACGTCGTGCTGCGCGGGCCAACGTGGATTGGGCGCGACAATCACATTTTTCAATTCGCCTCAGTCGGCGAAGACCCGCAAGATAAAAAATACAACGGCGAGGTGACGCGGTTGGAAATCGGCGACCGCAATCGCATCCGCGAATTCGCCACCATTCATCGCGGCACCGTGCAGGATCAGAGCGTCACCCGTATCGGCGACGACAATCTGTTCATGGCTTACACCCACGTCGCCCACGATTGTCAGATCGGCAATCAAGTCATCATGGCCAACGCTGCCTCGCTCGGTGGGCATGTCGAAATTCAGGATTGGGCAATTCTCGGCGGCTTCACCATCGTTCACCAATTTTGTCGCCTCGGAGCGCACTGCTTTTGCGCGATGGGCTCGGTGCTCAATCAAAACGTCCCGCCCTACGTCATCGTCAGCGGTCATCCCGCCCGACCACGCGGCATCAACAGCGAAGGTTTACGGCGACGCGGTTTTACGCCCGCCAGCATTCAAGCCATCAAACGGGCGTATCGGGCGCTGTATCTCGCCGGTTTATCACGAGACGCGGCGCTCACACGGCTGCGCGATCTCGCTGCCGCCACGCCAGACATCGCGCCGCTGCTCGATTTCATCGTCGCCAGTGAGCGCGGAGTGGTGCGCTGATGTTGATCGGCATCGTCGCCAACGAACCTTCCGGCGATCTGCTCGGCGCAGCGTTGATTCGCGCCCTGCGAGCGCAACTGCCGACCGCACGTTTCGTCGGCGTCGCCGGGCCGCAGATGCTGGCAGCGGGCTGCGAAACGGTGGTGAATATGGAACGGTTGACGGTGATGGGATTGACGGAAGTGCTGGCGCATCTGCCGGAATTGCTGCGACTGCGGCAGCGGCTGCGCGACTATTTTTGCGCCGAGCGCCCGGCAGTGGTGATCGGCATCGACGCGCCTGATTTCAATCTCGGTTTGGAGCGCCAGCTCCGCGCTGTCGGCATCACGACCGTGCATTTCGTCAGCCCGACCGTGTGGGCATGGCGAGCCGGGCGCGTCAAAACCATTCGGCGAGCGGTGGATTTACTGCTGTGTTTATTTCCATTTGAGGCGGCATTTCTCACCCAGCACGGCATTAACGCCGTCGCCGTGGGGCATCCGCTGGCAGATGAGATTCCGCTGACGGTTGATCGCGCTGCGGCGCGGCTGGCGCTGGGATTAGCGCCGACTGCGCCCGTGATTGCGCTGTTGCCCGGCAGCCGGGTGAGCGAGATGCAGCGCCTCGCTGCGCCATTTATTGACACTGCCGTCCGCTGCCACGCCGCTCGTCCGCAGCTCCAATTCGTGGTGCCGCTGGTCAACGCGACTTTGCGCGAATTATTCGCTGCCGAAGTGGCACGTCGCGCTCCGCAGTTGCCGCTGACGTTGGTGGACGGGCGCAGCCGCGATGCGATTACTGCGGCGGATTGCGTGCTCACCGCGTCGGGCACGGCGACTTTAGAAACGCTGCTGTTAAACCGTCCGATGGTGGTCGCTTACCGGCTCAACGCGCTGACGTATCAAGTGGTGAAACAGCTCAAGTTGGTGAAGGTGCCGTTTATCGCGTTGGCGAATTTGCTGGCGGGGCGGGAGCTGGCACCGGAATTCATTCAAGACCGCTGCCGTGCGGAACTGCTGGCGCCGGCACTGCTGCATTGGCTCGATCACCCCGCGCAAGTGGCGGATATACAAGCGATTTATAGCCAAATTCACCGCGAGCTGCGGGTCGATGCGGCTGCCGCTGCGGCTGCCGCCGTGGTCGATTTGATGCAACGGCGGGCAGCATGAGCGAGGCGTGGATTGTGACGGCGGGAGTCGATGAGGCTGGACGCGGGCCGCTTGCCGGACCGGTGAGCGCAGCGGCGGTGATTCTCGACCCGCGTTCGCCAATTGCCGGCATTGATGACTCCAAAAAACTCAGCCCGAGTCGCCGAGCGGCGCTTGATGGCGTGATTCGAGAACGGGCGCTGGCGTGGGCAATTGCGTGGGCGAGCGTGGAGGAAATTGATCGGCTGAACATTTTGCAGGCGTCGCTGCTGGCGATGCAGCGGGCGGTGGCGGGATTGCCGCTGGCGCCGCAGTTGGTGTTGGTGGATGGCAATCGCTGTCCTGAGTTTGGCTGCGCGGCGCGGGCGGTGATCGGCGGCGATGGGTTGATTCCGGCGATTGGCGCGGCGTCAATTCTGGCGAAGGTGGCGCGAGATCGGCTGCTGGAACAGTTGGATGTGGAATGCCCCGGCTACGGTTTTGCGCAACATAAGGGCTATCCGACGCGAGCGCATCTGGCAGCATTGCAGACGCTGGGGGTTTGTCCGCATCATCGCCGCAGTTTTGCACCGGTGCGGGCGGTGCTTAACGGTCAAGAATTATCCGTATTTTGAACGAAGCACTGCAAGTAACTGCTTGATTTTTTAATTAAATCGTGCGGTTTTTGATTAAAGCTGTGGTCTCAGCGCCACAAAGAACAGACCGCGCTGCGGTCATCGACCACCTTCCCAGTTGGCTCTTCAATCTGGGGTTTTCTTCGAGGTTAGTATGAAAAAAAATTTGCAGTTCATGCTGTTAGGAATTCCAGCGGCATTGTTGATGGCGGGTTGTAATCAGTCAGAGGTGAGCTTTGCGAAGGATGTGAAGCCGATCATCGATCAGCACTGCGTGGAATGTCATACGAATAACGGCAAGGGCACCGTCGCCAGTGGGTTCGTGGTGGACAGCTACGAGTCGCTGATGAAAGGCACCAAGTTTGGGCCGGTGGTGGTGGCGGGTGATCCGCTGTCGAGCAGCCTGTATCGGTTGGTGTCCGGTGAGGTGGATAAGTCGATCCAGATGCCGCACAACAAGGACCCGTTAAGCCCGGATAAGATCGCCAAAATTGAGCAGTGGATCGCGCAGGGCGCTAAGAACAATTGAGTGCTGGCGTGTGAAAATGGTCGCTCGGCGGCACTCGCGCCGGCGACCAACCGATCAATCTCGCGTTAGTCCCAATCCGCCAGCTTGCCCCACGGTGAGCGCGGCAACTCCGTTCCCACCGTGATCGCTCGCGGCAATTCCGGTGCCGTCAGGCGCGTGATTAACCAAACGTGCAACCGCTCCGGCAACTGCGCCACGTCGTCACAACTCGCGCTCGGCACCACAAAGGCTTTCAAACGCCCGCCCAATTCCACGCTCGCCTGCCGCACCGCTGCCGCCGCAACATCGGGATGACGCAGCAAACAGTCGCGCACCCGCTCAGGAAACACGTTGATTCCGCCCACCTGCACCGCCCCGTCGTGGCGCTTGATGACCTGAAATTGCGTGGCATCCAGCCAGTCCACCTCATCCGGCAGCGTCACCGTCACCGCTGCGCCGTTGGCATCGACGCGGCTGATGGCGTCAGCGCGGTCAGCCTGTCGTGACCAGTGCGGCAACAAGCGCAGTGGCGCAGCAGCGGTGTGGCGAATGCCGATGCCAGCGGTTTCTGATGCGCCATAAATTTCAGTGACTTGCGCGATGCCGGCGCTGTGGAATTGCTGCCACAACTGCGGCGGACAATGCCCAGTCGATGACACCACGCGGACATCCGGTGCCAACGTCAATGAATTGCGCAGCGCCAAATCAAAAAACGCCGGATGTCCAATAATCAAATCGCCCGGCTGCGCCCGCCGCAATACGCTGGCGGGCAATGAATCGCGGACATCGCGGGCGGGAATTTTCAATGTCGTCGGTAACATTACGGCGAATAAAAAACCGTAAATGTGATGAAATGGAACCGCCGTTAATATCCGTTTGCGGTCGCTAAAATGCGTCGTAAAAAACGCAATTTCTTCTTCTAACCACGCCAGCGGATGCGTACATAACTTTGGTTGTCCAGTTGAGCCGGAAGTTAAAAAACTCATCGCCTCATCCCATTGCGCTCGACTGGTGAGCACCGCTTCCACCCAACCGCGCAGATGCCGTTGTTCCAATAATTGTTGCTCGGCACCGGTTTCATGTAAATGAAACTGCACCGCAATCGCCGTGACCACATTCAAAAATTCCAATGAATCCAGATTGAAAGTGCTGAAATCTTGATTCAATAGTGGATTGGTGACGTGCAACGGCGCATCCGTCAGCGGCGCTAACAATTGGCGCACTCCCAGCAAGCCGGGGCGCGTGCGGGTCACTTCAGTAAAGATCATATCAATGAGCAACCGTGCGACCAGCTCCGGTGTCCACCACGCCCGTTGTGACATTGCGACGTTATTCCGCCAGCCACCGCGCCACATCTTTCGCATAATAGGTCAAGATGCCATCTGCGCCAGCGCGTTTCATTGATAATAACGCTTCCAAAACCACCGCTTTTTCATTCAACCAGCCATTCAAACTGGCGGCTTTTAACATCGCATATTCACCGCTGACTTGATACACAAAAGTTGGTGCGCCGAACTGATCTTTAATGCGCCGCACGATGTCCAAATACGGCAGCCCTGGTTTAATCATCACCATATCTGCGCCTTCCGCTAAATCTAATGCGACCTCATGCAGCGCTTCATTGGAATTCGCCGGGTCCATTTGATAGGTGTATTTATTGCCCGCGCCTAAATTCGCTGCCGAACCCACTGCATCACGAAATGGCCCGTAATAGCTGGAAGCGTATTTAGCGGAATACGCCAGAATGCGGGTGTGAATATAACCAGCCGTTTCGAGCGCCGCCCGCACTGCGCCAATGCGTCCGTCCATCATGTCCGACGGTGCCACGATGTCTGCGCCGGCTTCCGCGTGCGACAAGGCTTGGCGCACCAGCACGGCGACGGTTTCATCGTTGAGGACGTAGCCAGCGTCATCAATCAAACCGTCCTGCCCGTGCGTCGTGAACGGATCAAGCGCGACATCGGTGATGATGCCCAACTCCGGCACCGCAGCCTTGACTGCCCGCACTGCCCGCTGCGCCAGCCCGTCGGGATTGAACGCTTCTCGCGCATCCAGCGATTTTGCGGACAGCGGCGTCACCGGAAACAGCGCCAGCGCCGGAATGCCCAATTGATAGGCGATGCGGGCGTCTTCTACCAACAAATCAATGCTCAGGCGCTCCACGCCCGGCATCGACGCGACTGGCTCGCGCTGGTTGCTGCCTTCCAGCACAAAGACCGGATAAATCAGATCGTTAGCAGTCAGCGTGTGCTCGCGCATCAGGCGGCGCGAAAAATCATCACGGCGCATCCGGCGCAGCCGCGTGACGGGAAAAGCCGAGCGAGGAGTGGAAAGCGTGGACATGGGCAATGGTTCTCAACAGGAAGGAAAAATGGACAGATCGCTGGTTGGCAGCGGGCAGCTACGATAGCTCAGGACGGGCATTGGCTCCAGATTCCGGCGCGGATTTACGGCTAAACTGCCAAATCCCCTTTTGAAAAAGATCGCCGTTCACCCGTTAATCATTTTAGGAGCCGATGACCCGTGTCTACCCATTCCGACATTTTCGCAGTATCCACCGAAGACTTCGCCACCACCGTGCTGGAGGCGTCACATAACCGCCCGATTCTTGTGGATTTTTGGGCAGATTGGTGTGCGCCGTGCCGGGCGTTATCGCCGCAGTTGGAGCAAGTGATTCACGCGCTGGGCGGGCAAATCGGGCTGGCGACGCTGGAGGTCGATGAAGGCGACAACATGCGCGAGGCGGGGCGCTATCAGGTGCGCGGTTTTCCGACCGTGATCCTGTTTCAACACGGGCTGGCGCTGGCGCGATTTAGCGGGGCGCAGTCGCAACATCAAATCCGCGCTTGGCTCCAACAGCAGCTCGGCGCGACGTTGACGTGGTGAATGGCGATGAATGCTGGAATTGATGATGACGGGTGGTTGCAAATGGCGCAGCGGCGATCATCGCCCAATTACACTGCGCGGCCGCTCAATACGCCCATTGATTTATTAGTCATTCACAATATCAGCTTACCGCCCGGCGAATTCGGCGGAAATTGGATTGATGATTTCTTTTTGAATCAATTAAATCCAACGGCGCATCCGTATTTTGCCACAATTGCGCACTTAGAAGTCTCCGCGCATTGCCTCATTCGCCGCGATGGTTGTTTAATGCAATATGTCTCATTTCACCATCGCGCTTGGCACGCTGGCCGCTCCAGTTTTCAAGGGCGCGACCGCTGCAATGATTATTCAATTGGGATTGAATTAGAAGGCACGGATGAGATTCCATTTACGGCGGCGCAATACGATTGCTTAAATACCTGCATCGCTCTCATTCAACAGCAGTATCCCGCCATCACTGCCGAGCGAATTGTTGGTCACAGCGATATTGCGCCCGGTCGTAAAACCGATCCGGGCGCTGCGTTTTTATGGGAGCGAATTGGTTTAATTGCGCCCTCAGCTCGCGGCGGCGGCATGTGATTCAGTTTTCTTGTGATTATTTTTTCTAATTTTAATGGAGATATGAATATGAACACAAACTCTGACCCGTTTTATTTTGCTTATGGCTCCAATCTGAATAGCGACGATTGGCAACAGTTTTGTCAAGAACGCGGCTTTTCAATTGATGTGTTGGAACCCGTTGCGCCCACTTGGTTGCCCGATTACCGCCCGATTTATCATTATTATTCAAGCGGGCGCAATGGCGGCGCACTTGATGTCATTCAATCATTAGGGCAGGTCACGCCGGGGATGTTATTTCGGGTGCGCAGCGATGGTTGGGCGGCACTTGATACCAAAGAAGGTGCGCCGAATTATTACGAGCGGCGCGATGTCACTGTTTTGAATGCCGCTGGAGAAATGATTCCGGCAATTACTTATTGCGTTGTTGCTGAGAAGCGTCAAGATGAATTTGTGCCACCGGCAGATGAGTATGTGGAATTAGTGACTGCTGGTTTGCTGGCGTGGAATTTACCAACAACGGTGCATACGCAAGCAGCGCAGAATGAATCACTCACCTTTCTGGTGCAGCACGTTTTCGCTTATGGTTTACTCCAATCTGAATACGATTTGGGGCAATCATTAACCAATATCGGGCAGCGCCAACCGGCTCGCATTCGCGGTCAGATTTTCGATTTAGGCAATTATCCGGGCTGGCTGCCGAGCGCCGGAGTCAATGATTGGGTGGATGGCGAGTTGTTGACTTTGAAGCAACCGGATTTCAGTTTAGCGCGGATTGATCGCATTGAAGGTTTTGATGAGTATTCCAGCGATGCGTTATATCATCGTGTCTTAGTAACAGCGACCACTGATAGCGGCGAGACTGTATTGGCGTGGTGTTATCGCTACGCTCGCGCTATTCATTCTCAACCGCTTAAAAACGGGCGCTGGCAACCGCAATAAACTGCACACCAGTTGGCGTATTTCGCGTTATTATTTTTTAATGAACGTTTCGCCAACTGTTTTGCAATCGCCATGAATGAACCAACCGCCGCCGTCACCGCCTTTCTCACTCGCTGGGAGGGCGCGAGCGGCAGCGAACGCGCCAACTATCAGCTTTTTCTCACCGAATTCTGCACCGCGCTGGAATTGCCGCTGCCGGAGCCAGCGCAGTCTGACGCGCAAAATAACGCCTATTGCTTTGAACGGCGGGTGATTTTTCAGAACGGCGACGGCACGCAGAGCGATGGTTTTATTGATCTGTATCGCCGCGCCTGTTTTGTGCTCGAAGCCAAACAAACCGGGCTGACACTTGATACGGAGCGTTGGGACAAGGCGATGCTCCGCGCTCACAGCCAAGCGGTGCGTTATGCCCGCGCCGTGCCGCCAGACGAGGGGCGACCGCCGTTTGTCGTGGTGGTCGATGTCGGGCGCAGCATTGAGTTGTATAGCGAATTTAGTCGCAGCGGCGGCGCTTATATCCCCTATCCCGACGTGCGCAGTCATCGCATCCGCTTGACCGATTTGCACCGCCCAGACATCCGCCAGCGGCTGCGCCAACTGTGGCTTGATCCGCTTGATCTTGATCTCAGTCGCCACGCCGCCCGCGTCACTCGCGCCATCGCTGACCAACTCGCGGGGCTGGCAACTTCGCTTGAAACCACCGGACATCCGCCCGAAGTGACCGCCGCTTTTTTGATGCGCTGCCTGTTCACGCTCTTTGCGCAGGACATCGGTTTGCTTAAAAAAGACGGCTTCACTGAGTTGCTGCGCTCGGTGCGCCAGCAGCCCGCGCAATTCGTGCCGCTGGTGGAAACGCTGTGGCGAGAAATGAATAGCGGCAGCGCGTTTTCACTAATTCTGCGCCAGCCGGTGCTGCGCTTTAACGGCGGACTGTTTGCGGAGGCAACCGCGCTGCCGCTGAACCGCGATCAGCTTGAGTTATTGACTGCTGCCGCTTGTGCCGATTGGCAGCAAGTGGAGCCGGCGATTTTTGGGACGTTGCTCGAGCGGGCGCTTGATCCGCTGGAGCGCCAGCAACTCGGCGCACATTACACGCCCCGCGCTTATGTGGAGCGGCTGGTGGTGCCGACGGTGATTGCGCCGCTGCGCGAGGATTGGACGGCAGTGCGGCTGGCAGCGTTCAGTCTTCACGAGCAGGGCAAGGATGCGGAAGCCGCTGCGGTGGTGAATCGTTTTCAGGCGCAGCTCACGCAAATCCGCGTGCTTGATCCGGCCTGCGGCTCCGGCAATTTTCTGTACGTCACGTTGGAACACCTGAAACGGCTGGAAGGCGAGGTGCTCGACACGCTCGCGTCGCTCGGTCAGCAAAGCGAAATTGAGCTGGCGGGCGTCAGTCCGCAGCAGTTGCTCGGTCTCGAACGCAATCCCCGCGCTGCCACCATCGCCGAGATGGTGCTGTGGATCGGTTATCTGCAATGGCATATCCGCACGCACGGCAGCGTGCATCCGCCGGAGCCGGTGATCCGCGATTGCAAAAATATCCAGTGCCGCGATGCAGTGCTGAGTGCCGAGCGGGTGGAAGTGGTGACGGATGACGCGGGGCTGGCGGTGACGCGCTGGGATGGGCGAACGCTCAAACGTCATCCGACCACCGGCGAGCTGATTCCAGATGAAAGTGCGCGTCTGCCGCTGGAGCGTTATGTCAATCCGCGCCGTGCCGCGTGGCCAGCAGCCGAGTTTATCGTGGGCAATCCGCCGTTTATCGGTGCGGCGACGATGCGCCGAGTGCTGGGTGATGGTTATGTGGACGCGCTGCGCGGCGCGTGGTCGGAGGTGCCGGAATCCGCCGACTATGTGCTTTATTGGTGGGAACAGGCGGCGGAATTGACCCGCAGCGGGCAGGTGCGCCGTTTCGGATTGATCACCACCAACAGCCTGCGCCAGACGTTTAATCGCCGCGTGTTGGAACGGCATTTGACGGCTGATCCGCCGTTGTCGCTGCTGTACGCGGTGCCCGATCATCCTTGGGTCGATGGCGGCGACGGCGCGGCAGTGCGGATTGCGATGACGGTTGGCGCTGCTGGCGCGTTGCCCGGTGTGATCGAACAGGTGACTGCCGAGCGCAGCGGCTCCGGCGAAGGTTTGGATGTTGAGATGCTGCGCAGCAGCGGGTTGATTCATGCTGATTTGCGGATTGGCGCGGATGTCGCTGGCGCGGTGGCGTTACAAGCAAATGGCGGGATTAGTTTTCGCGGCATTGAATTGGGCGGCGCGGGTTTTATCGTGACGCCAGAAGAAGCCACTGCGTTGGGACTGGGGCGGGTGCCAGAATTAGCGCAGCATATTCGCCTTTATTTGAACGGGCGCGATCTGTTGCAAACCTCGCGCAACGTGATGGTGATTGATTTGTTTGGATTAACTGCCGAGGAAGTGTTGACGCGCTATCCAGAGGTGTATCAGCGCCTTTTGGAGCGGGTGAAACCGGAGCGCGATCAAAATCGTAGTCTGCTGTTAAAACAAAATTGGTGGCTACATCGGCGTTTACGCGAAGACCTCAGAACCGCAATCTCACCGTTATCGCGTTATATCGCCACCGTTGAAACTGCCAAGCAGCGGATTTTTGTCTTTCTCGATCAAACGGTTTTGCCAGATAACAAATTGATTAACATCGCAATTGATGACGCTTGGGTGTTTGGTGTTTTATCCAGTCAAGTGCATGTTGCTTGGGCGCTGGCAAATGGCGCATCACTTGGTTTGACGCCCGTTTACGTCAAAACCCGCTGTTTTGAGACCTTCCCATTTCCTGATCTTGCCGCGTCGTCAACCGAGCGCATTCGCCAACTGGGTGAGCACATCGACGCGCATCGCAAAGCGCGGCAGGCGCTGCATCCGGCGCTCACTTTGACCGGCATGTATAACGTGTTGGAACAACTGCGCGACGGCAAGCCGTTGACGGCACAAGAGAAAGTGATTCACGAGCAGGGTTTGGTGGCGATTCTGCGCCAGCTTCACGACGAATTGGACGCGGCAGTGCTGACGGCTTACGGCTGGGAAGATTTAATCCCCCCCAGCCCCCCTTTTTCAAAGGGGGGAGACGAGAGAGCGCCTTTTTCAAAGGGGGGAGATGCGGAAAGCCCCCCTTTAGCAAAGGGGGGTTGGGGGGATTTGACCGAAACGCTGTTGCAGCGATTGGTGACGCTCAATGCCGCTCGCGTCGCTGAAGAACGGGCGGGCAACATTCGCTGGCTGCGTCCGGCGTTTCAGCATCCGACTGGCGCGACTGCTGCCGTGCAAGCGGAAGCCGATCTGGATCGTGCGGATAGCGCCAGCGCCAGCAAACGCGCTTGGCCAAAAACCTTGCCGGAACAATTCCACAGCGTCCGCGCTGCGCTGGCTGCACAATCCGCGCCGATTAGCGCCGCCGAACTCGCCAAACAATTCACGCCCGCGCCGCGAGCCAAACTCAAAGAATTGCTCACCACCTTGGTCAGTCTGGGTCATATTCGGCAATTGGCGGACGGGGGTTATTTGAGCTGAGTGTTGACTGAGAAAGTGCCGCTGCGTTATTGGCAGCGGCAATTAACAAAGGTTCAATGAAATGGTTGAAAAAGACAATTTTGTACAACAACTGGAGCAGTTCGTTGCCGAATTACGCGATCATGTCAGTAGTAATGATGGGCAATGGACGATTAAAGGATTTATCGACATTTTTAGAAACGTTTATACTATTTCTTCGGACACAAAAATCGTTTCAAAAATTCTTGAAATTCATCTTTTTCCTAAAATTTTGACGTTTGCTCGAGATAACGGATACAAAATTGTTCTCGCCGAACATCAAAACTACTATCCTGATATTTCGTTTGTTAAGGCAGATGATGAATCTATAAAATTTGCTGTTGATTTCAAAACAACTTATAGAAATCCTAAAAAGCCGCATCTTTGCAATGGCTTTACACTTGGATCGCATGGCAGGTATTTTGAGCATAGAGCGAGCACTAAAAACATTCAATTTCCCTACGGCAGTTATTCAGGGCATTTCTGTCTTGGTATTATTTATGATCGACTGGAAGGAGCCACTATTGATGAAACAAAAACACATGGGATTGATGAACTGCATTCAATAACTTCTGTAGCGCAAAACTTTCAGTTTTTTATCGCTGAAAAGTGGAAGATTGCAAGTGATACAGGTGGAAGTGGTAATACTGCCAACATTGGCAGCATTAATAACATTTCCGACATCATATCTGGAAAAGGGATGTTCTCAAAATTAGGCGAGAACTGGTTTGATGAATACTGGATGAACTACAAAAAGATAACCGTTTCAGATGGGAAAGGTGGAACGAAGAAAATATCGACACTCCGAGAATTTGTGGAGTATAAAAACGGCGATGTTGCTCTCATCGTTAGCAAAAACAACATTGAAGAATGACTATGATCATTAACGTACCACCAATTAAATCACAGGGCATCAAAACAAAACTTGTGCCTTGGATACAAAGCATTATACCAAAAAATTTTAATGGCACTTGGATTGAGCCTTTTATGGGTACGGGAGCTGTCGCATTTAATGTTGCGCCATCTCGTGCTGTGTTGTGTGATACAAATCCTCATCTTATTAACTTTTACACTGCTATTGCTTCTGGTGAAATTACAGCAACGGTAGTTAAAAATTATCTCACTCAAGAAGGAGCAACGCTTTTAGCGAAAGGAGAAGATCACTACTATTTTATTAGAGATAGATTTAATGCTGAGCATTCACCACTTGATTTTTTATTTGTAAATCGTGCTGGATTTAACGGCATGATTAGATTTAATCGAAAAGGTGGATTTAACGTTCCGTTTTGTAAAAAACCGCAGCGATTTGCGCAAGCGTATGTAACAAAAATTACTAATCAAGTTGCATGGGTTAGTAAAACTATTCAATTAAAAGAGTTTATTTTCAAATGCCAAGATTTTAATGCCACCATACAAGACGCATCAGTGCATGACATCATCTATTGCGATCCGCCTTATCTTGGTCGGTATGTCGATTATTACAATGGATGGGATGATGTTTGCGAGCGCCAGCTTTTTAGCAAACTTTCTAATTATAATGGTCAATTTATCTTATCAACTTGGCATCACAATGATTATCGTGACAACGAATACATTAAATTGTTATGGTCAAACTATCACATTCTAACTCGAGAGCATTTTTATCATCTTGGCGGTAAAGAAGAAAATAGAAATCCTATCATAGAAGCGTTGGTCACTAACTTCATGGCGACAGCATCGCGCCGAAGTTCAGCAACTCAAATACAATATCATTTATTTAATTCGTTGGTAAATCATGATGTGTTATAAATAACCAATGGAAATTCACTCATTATTTTGTGTTTTTAACTGTCTTCTTAATGCAGCAGACATGCAAATCAGCGCAGGTACCAGTTGACGGCTCTATCGCCGCTGCCTAAATTCCGTTCCTCACCGATCCTCGGAGCATTGCTCATGTTGCACACAGGCGATCTTGCCCCCCGCTTTTCATTACCGACGGCTGATATGGCGCAATGCTCCTTGGAGGAATTCATCGGACGCGGTTACGTCATCATTTATTTTTATCCCAAAGATGACACGCCCGGCTGCACCTTGGAGGCGCTGGAATTCACTGATTTACAAGATGAATTTGCGCAAGCCCGCACCGAAGTGATCGCCATCAACCGCGATTCCTGCGTAACGCACGGCGCATTCCGCGACAAATACGGTTTGACCGTCCACCTGCTGTCTGATGCTGATGGCGAGGTGTGCGCCGCGTATGACGTGATCCGCGAGAAATTGCTCTACGGCGTTGCCCGCCAAAGCATCGTCCGCGCCACCTTCATCATTGATTTACAAGGCGTTATCCGCCATGCGTTTTATGACGTGAAACCGAAAGGACACGCCGCCGCCATGCTCGAGTTGGTGCGGGAATTGGCGGCAACCTAGCCAGCCTGCCGTGAAACTCCGCGTTTATATCCTGCTGTTTCTACTCGTTTTTGGCTTGACGCCATTACTGCTGGCGCTCCTGATTAACCTTCCGCTGGTGCTGGAGCGCACCACCCTGTTTTATCAACGCGCTTATCTGCAAAACCTCCGCGCTGATTTCCGCGATCTTGATCAGCATCTCGCCAGCCGCCACGAAATGATCCGGCTGTTATCGAAATTGCCAGAACTGGGCTTGATTCTGGGCGCACCGGGCAACGCCGCTGACCAAATCAGCGCCGCTCGCGCCCGCTACACCAGTTGGATTAAGCAGATTCTCGACGACCAGCGCGACGTGATTCAGATTTTGTTCATTGGCGATGACGGCGCAGCGCGGTTCTGGCTGGCGCGGGATGAGCGCACGCAGGACTGGCAAACGCCGGAATCCACGCCGCCGCTGCCGAATCGGCAATTTGTTGCCGCTGGCTTGGCGCTCCAGCCCGGCGTCGTCTTGGTCAGCCGCATTCGCATTGATCCGCTGGCGGGAGCTGCCAATCCGCACCAATTGATGACGCTCAATCTGGTCACTCCGATTGGCGGCAAGCCGACGGATGAGGCGCGAGGCGTGGTGGTGCTCACCATCGACATCGGCGGGCTGGCGCAGTTTTATCAAGACACGCTGTGGGTGAATCAGGACGGCAGTTATCTCCACGCCAATCAAGCTGCGCCCAGTCAAGCAGATGCGTTTGCGACGTTTCCGGGGCTGGCGGAGATTTTCGCGGAAGGCAAGCTGGCGCTGTGGAAAGACGCGCACGGACGGCAATTGCTGTGGCTGCCGATGTTTTTGACGGAAGACAGCGTGCCGCTGTGGGTCGGGCGAGCGGTGGATTCGTCGCCAATTGACGCCTTCCGCAATGAATTGATGCTGCGCGTGTTGTCGATCATCTTTTTATTGGTGATTGTGGTGCTGGCGCTGGCGCGATGGATTGCAGCGCGGGCGGAACAGTTTGGGCAAGCGTTGACCGGCGGCATCGGCCACATTTTGCACGACGACCAGCCGCTGCACTTTCGCTGGCGCGGCCCGCGAGAAATTCACCAACTCGGCGATCAACTCACCGCGCTGGCTGCCACTCATGCCGAACATCTCCGCGTTGCTCGCGCTCATGCCCGCGAATTGGAAACCTCTAATCGCTACAAATCGCAGTTTTTAGCCAATGTCAGCCATGAATTGCGCACGCCGCTCAATTCCATTTTGCTACTGTCTAAAATGCTCGGCGCTGACAATAACGGTTTGAATGACAGCCAGCGCCGTCAAGCGCAGGTCATTCACGAAGCGGGACGCGATTTGCGGACGTTAATTGATGACATTTTGGATATTTCGCGGATTGAAGCCGGTCACGTCAGCATTACGCTGGAATGGATAGAAGTGCGTCCGCTATTGGAAGATTTAATTGAATTGGTCACGCCGCAATTGGCCGAGAAACCGGTGGCGCTGTGGCTCAATTTTGATCCGGCAGCGCCAGCGTGGATGTGTAGCGACCGCGATAAATTGCGGCAAATTCTGAAAAATTTTCTCGCCAACGCGGTCAAATTCACTGCCAGCGGCGAGATCATTTTGAGCGTGGTCACTCGCAATGATCCGGTGCGTCCGGTGGCATTTAGCGTTACCGATACCGGCATCGGTATTCCGCTGGATAAACAGGCGATTATTTTTGAGGCGTTCCAGCAAGCCGACGGTTCGACGCGACGGCGCTACGGCGGCACCGGGCTGGGGTTGTCGATCAGCCGCGAGCTGGCGACGCTGTTGGATGGGTGCATTGAGGTTGAAAGTGCTGCGCAAGCGGGCGCGTGTTTCACGTTGTTATTGCCGATGACTCCGCTCACCGCTCACGCCACCGGAGCGGTGCCGCCGCCGGAGGAGCCGCTGCCGTTTACTGCGCTTGCTGCCACTGCGCCGCCGGAGGTGACGCTGGACATGCGACCTGCGCCAGCCGCGAGCGCGAGATGGGTCTTGGTGTTGGAGCGGGAGGTGAAAACGCTGATGGCGGTGGCGGCAGTGCTGGCGCAACACGGGCTGCGGGTGCAAACCGCCGCTGATGTGGATGAGGCGCTCGAAACGTTGCAGGATGAGAGCGCGGGTTGTGCCCTGATGCTGGTAGCGGCGCAGCCGTCGGCACGAAAGACCTGTGATACGATCCGTCGCTTATTACAATACGGTGTCGATGCGCCGCCGCTGGTGGTGATATTAGGAGTGCCGGACGAAGGCAATTGGGCGGAGATGCAGTGTGTGGGCGCTGAAACGGTTGAAGTATTCCCAAAACCGCTTGATCTTGGTCAATTGCAGTTGTTATTAGATAAACTGTTGCTGAAGTGAGGGGGATCAATGCGTCGTTATGTCGGATTTAAGCTCCTGATTGTTGATGACCATGCACACAATCTATTTACGCTGCGCACGCTGATTCAAACCCATTTAGCAGTAACGGTATTGGAAGCGGCGTCGGGGCAGGAAGCAATTGATTTAACGCACCAACACGCGGACATTGATCTGATTATTCTCGACGTGCAGATGCCGGATATGGACGGATTTGAAACTGCTTCGTTATTAAAATTGCGCAAACGCTCGCGGGATATTCCCATTATTTTTCTCACCGCAGCATTCAAATCAGAAGAATTCCAACGGCGCGGATTTGCGGTGGGCGCGGCAGATTATTTACTCAAACCGATTGAAGATCATCAGCTCATTAATAAAATCAGCACTTATTTTCGCCTGATTGAAAAAGAGCGCGAACTGAATCGGATTTTAGAAAGTCGCGTGGCAGAACGAACGCTGGAGCTGGCAGAAGCGCGGCATTATCTCGAAAACATCCTGACGCACATGGGCGAGGCGTTATTGGTGCTGGGAGCGGATGGCATTATTAAAATGACAAATCCCGCTGCCTGTCAGATGTTGGGTTACAGCCGGGATGATTTATTAGGCATGGCAATTGGCGATGTGTTTGAAGAAGACGGCGATGAGCAAGCTGGCGCATTTATGGGGCTATGGCTGGAGGCGTTGATTCGCACTGGCGCATTAAACAAAATTGAAGCGCGGTTTGTTGCCCGCGATGGACGGCGCGTGCCAATTCTGTTTTCGCGCACCGCGATGAAAACTGCGAGTGGCGCGATCAGCGATATTATTTGCATCGCCAAAGATATGACGGGTTATGTGCGATTAGATGCAGCAGAACTGAATTGAGATGTTGACATGATGACTGACTCTACTCTCACCGATGGGTTTGAGGATCACGACCACACGACATTGACTGCCAATGCGTTAAAAGCGATGGCGCATCCGCTGCGCTGGAAAATTCTGTGTTCACTCGGTGCGCATGAATTATCGGTGGGAGAAATTGTGGAACGCACCGGCACTTCGCAAAGTAATATCTCACAACATTTGGAACAACTGCGTAATAAAAACATCGTGGTCTCGCGTAAAGAAGCCAACCGCATTTATTACCGGATTCGCAATAATCAATTGCTGGATTTAATTGGTATCATGCGCGAAGTGTTGTGTCCGGTAAATCTTGATGATCGCGCTTAATTCACTCAGGCAGTGAATCATTCCAACGGTCAATGGCACGAAATCCAATGTCGATATTTGAAGTCAACACGCTGGACTGTCGGCGCGGCGACCGGCGCTTGTTTGCCGATCTCAGTTTTTGTCTGGACGCCGGCACCTTGCTGCATGTGCGCGGACGCAACGGCAGCGGCAAAACCACTTTATTACGCGCCCTGTGCGGACTATTTACCCCGGAAGCGGGCGAAATTCGCTGGCGTGGCACCTCGATTCGAGACTTGGGCGACGACTATCGGCGCGAACTGCGCTATTTCGGTCATCTCAACGGCATCAAAGGTGATCTCACCGGCATCGAAAATCTCCGCATCGCCGCAGCGTTAGCGGGACTGCGGGTGACGACGAGCGCACTGTGGGCGGCATTGGCGCGGAGTGGGCTCGGTGGATTTGAGGACGTACCGACGCGGATGCTGTCACAAGGTCAAAAGAAGCGTGTGGCGTTGGCGCGACTGTTAGTGGCACCTGCGCCACTGTGGATTTTAGATGAGCCATTTACGGCGTTGGATGTCGATGCGGTGGCGTTATTACAACAATTGCTGACCGACCATCTTGCAGCGGACGGATTGGTTATTTTGACCACGCATCAAGAAGTTGCGTTGACCTCCGGTCACATTGCGCAGCTCGAACTGGGAGTTTGAGACGTCATGTTGCGCATTTTTTGGAGCATCTTGATCCGCGATTTGACGCTGGCGCTGCGCCGCCGCACCGACGTATTAACCACCTTGTTTTTCTTCGTCATTGTCATCAGCCTGTTCCCGCTGGGCGTCAGCACCGAACGCCACATCTTGCAAATTTTAGGGCCCGGCGTGGTCTGGGTAGCGGCGTTGCTGGCATCAATGCTGGCGCTGGAACGATTATTTGCTGCTGATTATGACGACGGCACCTTAGAACAACTATTATTAGCCGCGCAACCGCTGGCGCTAATCACATTAGCAAAAATAACTGCACATTGGTTATTAACGGGATTGCCGCTGGTATTGATCGCGCCATTAGTTGGAATGCAATATCACCTCAGCGCAACTGCAATTCAAGTGATGATGGTGTCATTATTGATTGGCACCCCTATTTTAAGTTTAATTGGTGCAATTGGTGCGGCATTAACGCTCGGTTTGCGCGGTGGCGGCATTCTGTTATCACTCCTCATTCTGCCGCTGTATATTCCCGTTTTAATTTATGGCGCTGGCGCAATTGAAGTGAGTGCTATCAGTTTATCAGATACGCAGCCGTATCTAACATTGCTGGGCGCTTTTCTGATGGTGGCATTGATTTTTGCTCCGGTGGCTTCAGCAGCAGCTCTGCGGATTTCGATTGAGTAGTGAAGGTGTGCTGAAAAATGACAAACAGCGTAAAACATTCAGTTTATATTGAAACATCCGTCGTCAGCTATTTAACAGCACGTCCAAGCACAACAATTCTTGGTGCGGCACATCAACAAATTACTTGCGCTTGGTGGGAAAGACAGGCTGAGTATGATCTTTTTATTTCTGAATTAGTATTGCGCGAATGCGAAGCGGGTGATCCTGATGCTGCAAAAAAGCGTTTAACCAGTGTTGCTAATTTACCGTTGCTACTCATTACAGAAGATGCGCTACAGATAGCAGAAGCACTTATGGAACAACAGATTATTCCAGTTAAAGCTGCTGAAGATGCACTCCATATCGCGCTTGCAACTGTGTACAACATTGACTATTTGCTAACATGGAATTGTCGGCATATTGCGAATCCAAAAATACAACGGAATATCGCAAACTATCTTGAAAGTATTGGTTTATTTTTACCATTTATCTGTACACCGGAAGAACTTTTAGGGGAAGCAGATGCTGAATGATGACATCGTTGATGAAATTAGGGTGATTCGAGAAAATCACGCCGCGCAATTTAATTTTAACTTACGCGCAATTTTTGAAGATTTAAAGAAATTAGAAGCCAAACGGCTTGCGGATGGGCGTATTTTTATCACACCATCAACAACTTTTAACCCATCTCATTCTAAACCACAGCACTCTCGTTTTTCATCATCACGACGCAGAACAACTCCATGAATTTCAACTGGTTCAAACTCGCATCTCCCCCAGCATTTTATACCCTTGCTGGACGTTTAATACCAATTTTATGGGGCTTAACCATCATCTTATTGGTGACGGGTCTTTATTGGGGATTTTTTGAAACCGTCAGTCAATTAGGTGGCAACAATCCGCAAAAAGAATACTACCGCATCATTTTTATTCATGTGCCATCGGCATGGATGTCGATGTGGCTTTATTTTGTGATGGTGGTATGGGCAGCCATTGGCTTGATTTTTAATACGCGCCTCTCCTTTATGATGGCAAATGCGATTGCACCTACCGGCGCAATTTTCACCTTTTTAGCGTTATGGACTGGCGCATTTTGGGGACGACCGAGCTGGGGTACCTATTGGGATTGGGATCCGCGTTTGACTTCTGAATTGGTGTTATTTTTCATGTATATCGGCTACATGGCGCTACATTCTGCAATTGATGATGTGCGCCGCGCTGATCGTGCTTCGGCATTATTAGCAATCGTCGGTTTAGTCATGGTGCCAGTGATTTTCTGGTCAATCAATTGCCCTGATCCCAATCAATGCGCGGCATTACATCAACGCTCCAATCTCACTAAAATTGATAGTGATATTTTGTTTGCAATGTTGACGATGACACTGGCTTTTTGGGCATATTCATTTGCTGCGACATTTATACGGTTGCGCACTATTATTTTGCACCGTGATGCAGACAGTGTATGGGTGCGTGAATTATTTACGAATGGAGGGCGGCAATGAGCGAGTTTTTAGCGCAGGGCGGTTATGCGTTTTTTATTTGGAGTGCTTATGGCATGGCAGCACTGTTATTAGTGATTGAAGTGCTACAATTGCGCACCCAATATCGGGCTATTGTCGCCAGAGTGATTCGCGCTGCGCGTTTACGCCAGCAACTCTAATCAGCAAGCAATTGAATAACGTTCTTCTAACAACTCCTCACTGACTACATCATGGCATTGATGATTCAACTATGAAGCCAAGACAGCAACGATTGATCTTTATTGGGTTAGCCATTATTGGTATTGGCGCGGCATCGACGTTAGCGATTACGGCACTAAATAGTAATATCTCTTACTTTTTTAGTCCCTCGCAGGTGTTAGCGAATGAAGCACCGCAAGATCATATTTTTCGCTTGGGCGGTTTAGTCACCACAGGCACGTTAATTCGGCAGCCAGAGAGTTTAACGGTGCATTTTGATGTGACTGATAATGCTAAAACTGTGAAGGTTATGTATACCGGCATCTTGCCTGACTTATTTAGTGAAGGAAAAGGCGTGGTAACTAAAGGCAAATTAGGCGCAGATGGCGTGTTTTATGCCGAAGAAGTATTGGCAAAACATGATGAAGAATACGTTCCGCCAGAGGTCGCCAGCACGCTGAAAACCGCTCATGCTGAAGGCGTCACTCCTTCCAATCCTCCGTCCCCGCCCGCTGGAGCAAGCAACTAATGGTGCCAGAACTTGGTCATTTCGCATTGATTTTGGCGTTAGTATTTGCAGTGTTGCAAGCAACAATGCCGCTCATTGGTTCATTACGGCACAGTCAAACGTTAATTGCTTTAGCACGTCCACTGGCGTGGGGACAATTTACCTTTATCAGTATTAGTTTTTTGGCGCTGCTGTTTGCGTTTTTAGCCGATGATTTTTCGGTGGTTTATGTCGCTGCTAATTCTAATACTTTGATGCCAACGCTATACAAAATCTCAGCAGTTTGGGGAGCGCATGAAGGTTCACTATTATTGTGGGTATTGATGTTAGCCGGTTGGGGCGCAGCAATTGCGCTATTTAGTCGCAATTTACCATTGCCAATGGTCGCCCGTGTGATTTCCGTGCAGGGAATGGTCGCAATTGGCTTTTTGTTATTCATGTTGCTGACTTCCAATCCGTTTGATCGCATCTTTCCGATGCCCATAGAAGGACGCGATTTGAATCCGTTGTTACAAGACCCCGGTTTAGCAATTCATCCGCCAATGTTGTATATGGGCTACGTTGGTTTTTCAGTCGCTTTTGCCTTTGCAATTGCCGCGTTAATTGGTGGCAAATTGGATTCCGCATGGGCACGCTGGTCACGTTCGTGGACAACAGTGGCATGGGTTTTTTTAACCTTAGGTATTGCGCTGGGTTCGTGGTGGTCCTATTACGAATTAGGTTGGGGTGGCTGGTGGTTTTGGGACCCGGTTGAGAATGCCTCATTTATGCCTTGGTTAGCAGGAACGGCGTTAATTCATTCGTTAGCAGTCACTGAAAAACGCGCTGCATTCAAAACCTGGACGGTATTGCTTGCCATTTCAGCATTTTCACTTTCGCTGCTCGGCACCTTTTTAGTGCGTTCTGGAGTATTAACTTCGGTTCATGCCTTTGCAACTGATCCCACTCGCGGCGCATTTATCTTGATTTTTTTGTGCATTGTCATTGGCGGTTCACTCGCATTATACGCTTGGCGAGCACCTAGCATTTCTGACGGCGGGCGTTTTGATTTATTCTCACGCGAGAGCTTTTTATTAATCAATAACCTGTTACTCGTGACTTTAACTGTATTGGTGTTATTCGGCACGCTTGCGCCGTTAATTTACGATGCAGCCGGTTGGGGTAAAATTTCAGTCGGGTTTCCTTGGTTCAATACCATGTTTATCTATTTATCGCCGCTGTTAATTGCGGCGATGGGTATTGGCCCTTTATTGCACTGGAAGCGCGATCAATTTCGACGTTTAGCGCCACAACTTGGCTTGGCAATCGCCTTGACGGTGTTGGTTGTTGTATTAGCAATGACGTTATTACAACCCGCGATTGGCTTTGGTTTAGGGTTGGCAGCATGGTTATTGACAACGCATGTAATCAATCTGTTTGATCGCTCAAAACGTCGTGAACCAATTACAATTGGTGCAGGAAAACGCAATTACAGTCGCAGCTATTACGGCATGTGGATAGCGCATCTGGGGATGGTGGTATTTATTATTGGCGTGACGTTGGTTTCTCATCGCGGCAGTGAAACCGATGTGCGGTTATCACCCAATGGAGTGTATGAAAACTCCGGTTATCGCTTCCAATTTAACGGCGTTGAGGTCGTGAAAGGGCCGAATTATGATGCGTTTCGCGGCGAGTTTGTCGTGTTCCAAGATGAACAAGAAATCACGCGCTTATATCCTGAAAAACGCAAGTATTTTTCTGGGGGAATGCCAATGACAGAAGCGGGAATTGATGCGGGCTTTTTGCGCGATATTTACATTTCACTCGGCGAACCCATTGGAATCACCGGCGATTGGGGATTGCGCGTTTATTATAAGCCGTTTGTGCGTTGGATTTGGCTGGGCTGCATCTTAATGGCGCTTGGCGGATTATTCGCTGCATCTGATCGTCGCTATCGCCCTCAGCGCGTTGCGAGCATTTGAGATTGAATTGAGGATTGTATGAGCAAAACATCACGGGCGTTAATTCCATTAAGCATCTTTATTGCCTTGGCGGCATTGCTGTTTTATGGCTTGCAATTAAATCCACGCGAAGTGCCATCGCCATTAGTGAATCAACCAGCGCCTGCGTTGACGTTGCCGTCATTAAAAGACCCGCAACAGATGCTGACTGCGGAACGCTTGCGCGGCAAGGTGTCATTGGTGAATGTGTGGGCGTCGTGGTGTCCTTCTTGTCGGCAAGAACACGCTGAATTGATGCGGATTGCCCGCGAAAATAATGATGTGCAGGTGATTGGTTTGAATTGGAAGGATACGCGCCCAGAAGCATTAGAAATGCTGCAACAATTCGGCGATCCATATGCGGAAATTTTCTTTGATCCTGATAATCGTGCCGGCATTGATTGGGGCGTATATGGCGCACCAGAAACCTTTATCGTGGATGCGCAGGGCGTTATTCGGCATAAACGCATTGGGCCAATTAACCGCGAAGTCTGGCAAACAGAAATGCTGCCAATTATTGAACAATGCCGAGGTCAATAGTAGTGAAACAACATTATCAACTCGCGGCGGCAGCATTACTCATTAGCCTGTTGGCAATTGGCACTGCTGCTGCCTATACCTTGGAAAATTTCACCTTTGATGATCCAGCGCGTACTGCTGAATTTCGCACGTTAATTGGTGAGTTGCGTTGTTTGGTATGTCAAAATGAATCGCTGGCTGGATCGCAAGCTGGCGTTGCGCAGGATTTGCGCAAAGAGGTATATCGCATGATGCAGGAAGGCAAAAGCCGCGATGAGATTGTCGCTTTTTTAGTGGCGCGTTATGGCGATTTTGTGCTGTATGAACCGCCATTAAAACCCGCAACGTATATTCTATGGTTTGGGCCTTTTCTATTCGTGGGCATTGGCGGCTGGCTATTGTGGCGTACTTTGCAACGGGATAAAGCAACGCCTGAGCCGGATTTGACCGCCGCCGAGCAGGCGCGTTTACAGCAACTTCTCACCAAAACTGGCGACTAAACCCATGATAATGTTTTGGATTCTTGTTGCAGCACTCATCGGCATGGCGCTGGCATTCATTCTGCCGCCGCTGTTGCGCCCCGCGCCGTTGGATTCCGCTCCGGCGCAGGACGCGCTCAATCTGGAGGTGTTTCAGCAACGGCTGTGCGAACTGGAGGCCGATCTGAGCACGGGTTTTCTCGATCAAGATCAATACGCTGCGGCGCGACGCGATCTGGAGCGCGAGCTGTTACACGATCTGGCTGATGCGCCCGGCGCTCCCTCCGCGCAACTTTCCGCTGCTCAAACGCATTCCAGCGCGGGGCGTTGGTTGGCGCTCGCGTTGAGTGTTGCGATTCCGGCGCTCGCGGTGGCGCTGTATTGGCAATTGGGCAATCTCAACGTCATCAATCAGTTACAGACCGCTGCCACCACTCCAGCGCCAGCACCTGCGCAAGATGCGCCCGCGTTGGCGGACTTGGTGGCGCGGCTGGAAGCGCGGCTAAAAAAAGATGCCTCGAATGTTGAGGGCTGGCTGATGTTGGGGCGCACCCAGTTTGCATTGGATGCGCGGCAGCAAGGATTGGCTGCCGTGACCAAGGCGTATGAATTGGCTCCGACGCAGACCGAGGTGATGCTGGCGTATGCCGAGGCGCTGGCGGCAGCGAGCGATGACCGCAGTTTGGCGGGGCGACCGACTGAATTGGTTGATGCGGTGCTGGCGCGGGAACCGACCAATCCAACGGCGCGATGGTTGCGCGGGATGACGTCGTATCAGCAGGGCGACTTTGTGACGGCGGTGGCGACGTGGCAAGCCATCCTCGCCGAATTGGAGCCGGGCGGTGAGGAAGCCAACAATTTGCAGTTGATGATTGATGAGGCGACGCGACGCGGGGCGGTCACTGCGCCAGCGCCGGTGCTCAACACGTCGCCAGCCGCGATTCAACTTGATAGCCAAGCGGTGCGTGATGCGCCGTTGCAGACCGCTGAACCGGCGGTGTTGACGGCAGAAGCGGCGGTTGAAACTGCGTCTGCTGCGCCAGCTCCGGTGGCGATGAATGCAGCCATTGCTGTCACGGTGGCGTTAGACCCGGCGCTGGCAGCGCAAACCACGCCCGATCAAGCAGTATTTATCTTTGCGCGAGCAGCGCACGGAGCACCGATGCCGCTGGCAGCCGTGCGCCTGTTGGTCAAGGAATTGCCGCAGACGGTGACGCTGGATGACAGCGCGGCAGTCAGCCCGGCGCTGCGCTTGTCTACCGCGACCGAGGTGATTGTCGGAGCGCGGATTTCAGCCAGCGGCGAAGCAATGCCGCACGCTGGTGATTTAGAAGGTGAAACCGCTCCGCTGCCGTTGCGCACGACTGAGGCGGTGACGGTCACAATTGATCGCGTGCGCCAATAACCGCCGCGCAATCTCTTATACTTCTTTTGGTCATATTTCAGGTTACAGGGCGATTGATTTGCTCTGTGTGTCACTTCACCGCACTACAGGATCACCGATGTCTGATTACAACGCTGAGGATGTCCGCAATATCGCCCTCGTCGGTCACGCTGGCGCTGGTAAAACCACCTTGGTTGAGGTGTTGCTGGCGGCGACTGGTGTCATCACCGCGCCCGGCACCATTGCCAGAGGGAGCACGGTTTGCGATTTCGATCCGCTGGAAAAGGAGCTGCAACACTCGCTGGATACGGCGATCACCAGTTTTAGCACCGCTGGCAAGCATATCAATATGATTGACACGCCCGGCGGAGCTGATTTTCTGGGGCGCAGCATTGCGGTGTTGTCGGCAGTGGAGACGGCGGCGCTGGTCATCAATGCGCAGTCCGGCATTGAGCCGATGAGCCTGCGGATGATGAAAGCGGCGGATAAGCGCAATTTGTGTCGGTTGATTATCGTCAACCAGATTGATGCGCCAGATGTCGATCTCGCCGCGCTCACTGACCAAATCCGCGAGACTTTTGGCGCGGAATGTTTGCCAATCAATTTGCCAGCGGATGGCGGCAAGCGCGTGGTCGATTGCTTTTTTCAGCCGACCGGCGCTGGCGCGGATTTCACCTCGGTTGAGGATGCGCACAGCCACATCATCGACCAAGTCGTTGAGGTAGACGAGGCGCTGATGGAGATTTATTTGGAGCAGGGTCAAGACCTTGCGCCCGAACAGCTCCACGATCCGTTCGAGAAGGCGCTGCGCGAGACGCATTTAATTCCGATCTGTTTTGTCTCCGCGCAGACCGGCGCAGGCATTCCTGAATTGCTGGAGATTCTGGCGCGGCTGATGCCGAATCCGTCCGAAGGCAATCCGCCGCCGTTTTTGAAAGGTGAAGGCGCAGCGGTGGAGCCGGTGACGGTCACGCCCGATCCCAAGCAGCACGTCGTCGCGCATGTGTTCAAAGTCATCAATGATCCGTTTCGCGGCAAGCTCGGCATATTTCGGATTCATCAGGGGCGCATCGTCACTGGCGCTCAATTGTTGATCGGCGATGCGCGGAAACCGTTCAAAGTCAATCATTTATATCGGCTGCACGGAAATGAACTGATCGAAGTGGCGGAAGGTGTGCCCGGCGATATTCTGGCGGTGGCGCGGGTGGATGACATTCACTTTGACGCGGTGCTGCACGATTCGCACGACGAGGATCATTTTCATCTGTCGAGTTTGGAATGTCCGATGCCGCTGTTCGGGCTGGCGATCAACACGACCAAGCGCGGCGATGAGCAGAAGCTGACTGACGCGCTGCACAAATTGGAATCTGAAGACCCGTGTTTTCACGTTGAGCACAACGCGGCAGCGAACGAGACCATCATTCGCGGGCTGGGCGAGCTGCATCTGCGGGTGTTGCTGCGGCGGTTGTCGGAACAATTCCACGTTGAGGTAGAAACGCATCCGCCGAGTGTGCCGTACCGCGAGACGATTGTTGGCAAGGCGGAAGGGCATCATCGCCACAAAAAGCAAACCGGCGGCGCGGGGCAATTCGGCGAGGTGTTTTTGCGGGTGGAGCCGAATGCGCGGGGCGCGGGGTTTGAGTTTATCGACGCGGTGGTCGGCGGCGTGATTCCCGGCAATTTCATTCCGTCGATTGAAAAGGGCGTGCGCCAAGTGCTCGATGAGGGCGCGGTTGCCGGTTATCCGCTGCAAGATGTGAAGGTCACGGTGTATGACGGCAAGTTTCATCCCGTTGATTCTAAAGATATTGCTTTTGCAACTGCGGGGCGCAAGGCGTTTGTTGAGGCGGTGTTGAAAGCGCAGCCGGTGATTTTGGAGCCGATTGTTAAAATTCGCATCACTGCGCAGGACACGGCGATGGGCGATCTGGCCGGCGATTTGTCGGGACGGCGCGGGCGCATCAACGGCAGCGAAACCCAAAGTCGCGGGCGGATTCTGATTGAAGGCGAGGTGCCGCTGGCGGAATTGTCTGGCTACGATGCGCGGCTCAAGGCGCTGACGGGCGGCGAGGGCACTTACAGCATTGAATTGAGCCATTACGATCCGGTGCCGGCGAACATTCAAAAGCAGATGGCGGATGCCTATCAACGCGATGACGATTAACGGCGACTTATGGTGGCAGAAAACGTCGTGAATAACGGCGTTTTTCAAGCGTGAGACTTGCGTGATCACGGTCGCTGCTGCTATCTTGCGCAGCCTTAAACGCACCATCGTTTACCCGCCCGGATGGCGAAATTGGTAGACGCAAGGGACTTAAAATCCCTCGACTTCGGTCATGCCGGTTCGACCCCGGCTCCGGGCACCACATCAAAAGTTAGCTACCCAGCTAACTTTTTTTTTGCCTGCAAAAGCGGGTAAGTGACGGCAAGCTGCGGGCGAGTGTTGGATTTTTTTACAGTTCATTGACAATAAAAACACTGTAAAATCAAAGCAGTATTAGAATGTGTGAAAACTGGTGTTAAATTGAGACGACAGTGGTAGTCTTGATCTTAATTGAAGTTAGCATTTTGATTCTAAACGTAATTTAATGCAGGGACGGCAGCAGAAACGGGTTTAAAACCTGACACACCGTCGGTTTTTTTTACAGTCTCACCTGCCGATTCGGGGAAAAGCGGTCTGTTATGACTGCTTTACGCATAAATTCAGGGACTTATCTGTAGTGGCATAGGATGTGCTAAAAGCTGATACAAGATAGATTCACTTGTTTTTGAATTTATCCTTATCGTTTATTCCAACAATCCACACTCTCAAAGGTGATTCTCATGCGTCAATTCATTTCCCTCATGTTGCTTGCTGTTGTAACTGCTCCTGTGTTTGCTGGACCGACTCTTAATTCTGTTCCTGAGCCGGAGTCAATTGCCCTGTTAGGAATTGGTGTGCTGGCATTGCTGGTATCACGTCGCATTCAAAAGTAATGACGTTTTTAATCAGGTTATGGATATTCAATTGACCGATTTAATAACCTGAATCATTTTGGCAGTATTCCGGTGATTCTACGTCGCCGGAATCACTGTCACCCGCCAAGACAATCAATCCCCAGTGCGTTGTCGATAAGCTGACAAATACGTCAGAGACGGGCGGGCTTTATCAAAAACAATCGAGATTTCTATTGCCATGAGCACATTTACTATTAGCGTCACTTCATCAGCCACCAATACTGCGGGTACGGCTTATGGTCAGCAGCCAGATCTCGGTGCCCCTAGTTTCCTTGACATGATCGTCACGAACAGTACCGATTTATATCTGCCAAATGGCGTTTATGATGCGTATTGTCTTGACGTTCACGCGCCCATTTTTCTTTCACCAACGACGTATGTTTCAACGGGTTATGCTGGCAACGATGACACTACAAAAACATATCTCCAGCCACCGTTGACACCTTACACTTTAACGCAAGAAAAAGTTGACCAACTTAATTGGTTGTTATTTCAGAATTTCACCGCTGATTCAAAATATGTTAATCAATTTTGTTATGGCGAAGTCCAGACTGCGATTTGGAAAATCGTTGGCTTTACACCTGCAGAAATTATTGACGGTGGCTACGAATTATTTTTGAGTGATAACGGTCGCCAGATTGTCAGTGCCTCAGATGTTGAATTTCTCATTTCTGCAGCGCAGTCAGCAGTCGTGAGTGGTTATAATCTGTTGCCCTCAGATGCGTTTTCTTCGATGGTGATTGATCCAGCCGGCAACGCCCAACCGTTAATGACACAACTCCAGAGCGCCAAACTCGGCAATTACGTTTGGTTGGATGCCGATAAAGATGGCGTTCAGGATGCTGGTGAAAGTGGCGTGAATGGTGTCACTGTCAAGTTATATGATGGTGCAGGCAATTTAATTACCAGCACCACAACTGGCGATGATTACAGCACTGCTGCCACTGAACAGGGCTATTACCAATTTACTGGTCTCAAGGCTGGCAGTTATAAGGTTGAGGTTATTGCCCCAAAAAACTACGCTTTCACGAAGTCGAATGCCACGACCGACGCGATTGATAGTGACGTCGATGAAGATGGCATCACTCAAGTGATTACACTCGTTGCTGGGGAATCAAATCAAACGATTGACGCAGGTTTGATTGAATCGCGTGATGAACAAAATTCACTCCCCGCCAGTTTGTCTGGTTATGTTTATCAAGATGAAGGCAACGATGGCGTATGGGATGGAGTTGCAGCAGGGATTGGAAACGTTACCGTTACTTTGCTTGATGCCAGCGGCAACCCAGTTATTGGTGTGAATGGGAATCCCATCACCACAACGACTGATGAAAATGGTTTTTACGAATTTATCGACCTAAAACCCGGCACCTATGGCGTCTCTGAAACACAACCGAGTACTTATCTTGATGGCAAAGATACGGCTGGCGTTCCAGGTACCGGCAGTGCAGGAAATGACATCATTACGGGTATTGCTTTAACAGAAGGTCAGAGTTCACGGAACAATAACTTTGGTGAATTAAAACCTGCGAGCGTGTCCGGTTTTGTATACGTTGATAACAGTGACGACGGTATCAAAGATGGCGGCGAACCGGGCATTAGTGGCGTTACTGTTACTTTGACTGGCACTGATGATTTAGGTGCGCCGGTTAGCTTGACAACCACTACAATAGCGGACGGCAGCTATAGCTTTGATGATTTGCGCCCCGGCATTTACACCGTCACGGAAGCGGGTCAACCGGCTCATTATTTGGATGGTAAAGATACGGCGGGTGTTCCGGGCAGCGGTGTTGCTGGCAATGATGTTATCAACAATATCATATTGAATGCCGGTGACAGCAGCACTAATAATAACTTTGGTGAATTACCGCCGCCCGCGCAATTGTCCGGCTACGTTTACGTTGATACGGATAATGACGGTAATAAAGATGCCGGTGAAAATCCGCTTGCTGGCATTATCGTGAATCTGACTGGCACCGATATATTGGGACGTGCAGTTAGTAAGACTGCAACCACCGATGGAAATGGTTTTTATCAGTTCACCGATTTAGCAGCGGGTATTTACAGCGTTACTGAACCGACTCAACCGAATGGCTATTTAGATGGTCAAGATACCGTTGGCTCAACTGGCGGCAGTAATGGCGTCAACGATACTTTAAGTGGCATCGTGTTGGCTGCTGGTGATGACAGCAAAGGCAATAACTTTGGTGAATTACCACCGCCCGCGCAATTGTCCGGCTACGTTTACGTCGATACGGATAATGACGGTAATAAAGATGCCGGCGAAAATCCGCTTGCTGGCATTATCGTGAACCTGACTGGCACCGATACATTGGGACGCGCAGTTAATAAGACTGCAACCACCGATGGAAATGGTTTTTATCAGTTCACCAATTTAGTAGCAGGCACTTACAGCGTTACTGAACCGACTCAACCGAATGGCTATTTAGATGGTCAAGATACGGCTGGCTCAACTGGCGGCAGTAATGGCGTCAACGAGACTTTAAGTGGCATCGTGTTGGCTGCTGGTGATGACAGCAAAGGCAATAACTTTGGTGAACTGCCGCCGCCCGCGCAATTGTCCGGTTATGTTTACGTTGATACGGATAATGACGGTAATAAAGATGCCGGTGAAAATCCGCTTGCTGGCATTATCGTGAATCTGACTGGCACCGATACATTGGGACGTGCAGTTAGTAAGACTGCAACCACTGATGGAAATGGTTTTTATCAGTTCACTGATTTAGCAGCGGGCACTTACACCGTTACTGAACCGAATCAACCGAATGGCTATTTAGATGGTCAAGATAGCGTTGGCTCAACTGGTGGCAATAATAGCGTCAACGAGACTTTAAGTGGCATCGTGTTGGCTGCTGGTGCTAACAGCCAGAACAATAACTTTGGTGAATTGCCGCCGCCCGCGCAATTATCCGGTTATGTTTACGTTGATACGGATAATGACGGCATTAAAGATGCCGGTGAAAATCCGCTCGCTGGCATTATCGTGAATCTGACTGGCACCGATACATTGGGACGTCCAGTTAGTAAGACTGCAACCACCGATGGAAATGGTTTTTATCAGTTCACCGATTTAGTAGCAGGCACTTACAGCGTTACTGAACCGACTCAACCGAATGGCTATTTAGATGGTCAAGATACGGCTGGCTCAACTGGCGGCAGTAATGGCGTCAACGAGACTTTGAGTGGCATCGTGTTGGCTGCTGGTGCTAACAGCCAGAACAATAACTTTGGTGAATTACCGCCGCCCGCGCAATTGTCCGGCTACGTTTACGTTGATACGGATAATGACGGCATTAAAGATGCCGGTGAAAATCCGCTCGCTGGCATTATCGTGAATCTGAATGGCACCGATACATTGGGACGTGCAGTTAGTAAGACTGCAACCACCGATGGAAATGGTTTTTATCAGTTCACCAATTTAGCAGCGGGCATTTACACCGTTACTGAACCGACTCAACCGAATGGCTATTTAGATGGTCAAGATACCGTTGGTTCAACTGGCGGCAGTAATGGCGTCAACGATACTTTAAGCGGCATCGTGTTGGCTGCTGGTGCTAACAGCGAGAACAATAACTTTGGTGAATTACCGCCGCCCGCGCAATTGTCCGGCTACGTTTACGTTGATACGGATAATGACGGCATTAAAGATGCCGGTGAAAATCCGCTTGCTGGCGTTGTCGTGAACCTGACTGGCACCGATACATTGGGACGTGCAGTTAGTAAGACTGCAACCACCGATGGAAATGGTTTTTATCAGTTCACTGATTTAGCAGCGGGCACTTACACCGTTACTGAACCGAATCAACCGAATGGCTATTTAGATGGTCAAGATAGCGTTGGCTCAACTGGTGGCAATAATAGCGTCAACGAGACTTTAAGTGGCATCGTGTTGGCTGCTGGTGCTAACAGCCAGAACAATAACTTTGGTGAATTGCCGCTGCCGCCCGTCAACGTTGGTGTAGACATTGAAAAATATGTGCGCGGCAGCTATGAAACGACCACTTCTGGTGGCGGTACCGAAGGCTTCTCACCTGGTTTCTGGAAAAATCATGCTTGCAGCGCGGATTTGAAAGATTGGGAAGCTACTGGTTACACGAAAAATGACAGCGTTGCGGATGTTTTTGGTATTGATGCGTGTGGCACGTTATTAGATGCTTTGAGTGCTGGTGGCGGCGGAGTGAATGCGTTATTACGGCAATCAGTAGCTGGTTTGTTGAATGCGTCTAACCCGAATATTGATTATGAATACACTGTTGCTGAAGTCATTCAAATGACGCAGACGGCGGTGAGTACGGGGAATTATTCAGCAACTCAATCGCTATTGGAAACTGAGAATTCCCAAGAAGGTGATTGGGATACACCAGCAACTGGTGGCAGTTCGACTACCGTTGAAACACCGAATGATGATGCTGATACTGCGCCGGGTATTTCACTGGAGTTGGGCAATACGGCAATTTTCACTTATGTCGTGACGAATACTGGCGCAGTTGAATTAAATGCTGTGCAGGTAACTGACGATAAAATTGCCACGCTCGATTTTATCGGTGGCGATATTGATGGCGATAACAAGCTGGATGTCACCGAAACGTGGACATATTCCGCTCGTGAAACGGTGACTACTACTGGTTTACACACCAATATCGGCACTGTTACTGCTGAGGGTGCGGGCAAAACGGTGGATGATACTGATAAAGCCAATTACACCGTGACGACGGTGACGCCGCCCCCGCCAGCGAATAACGCCAGTCTTGGTGACAAGGTTTGGTTGGATAAGGACGGCGACGGCAAGCAAGATAGCGATGAGGCTGGAGTTGCTGGCGTCACAGTGACGTTAATTGGCGGCGGTGCGGATGGTTTGATCAGAACCACGAGCGACAACACGACGCAGACGATGGTCACTGATGCCAATGGCAATTACAGCTTTATTGGTTTGGCGGCTGGGCAATATCAAGTCGATTTCGAGGCGGGCACTGGCTATGCGCTGACGCGGCGAAATGCTGGCAGCGATGATGCGAAAGATTCGGATGCTGATCGCACCACTGGCTTGAGTCAGGTGGTCACTTTGGCAGCAGGCGCGACCAACAACACGATTGATGCCGGATTAACTGCGACGTGCCCTCCGCCAGCGAATAACGCCAGTATTGGTGACAAGGTTTGGTTGGATAAGGACGGCGACGGCAAGCAAGATAGCGATGAGGCTGGAGTTGCTGGCGTCACAGTGACGTTAATTGGCGGCGGTGCGGATGGTTTGATCAGAACCACGAGCGACAACACGACGCAGACGATGGTCACTGATGCCAATGGCAATTACAGCTTCACTGGTTTGGCGGCTGGGCAATATCAAGTCGATTTCGAGGCGGGCACTGGCTATGCGCTGACACAGCAAAATGCCGGCCGCGATGATGCGATAGATTCGGATGCTGATCGCACCACTGGCTTGAGTCAGGTGGTCACTTTGGCAGCAGGCGCGACCAACAACACGATTGATGCCGGATTAACTGCGACGTGCCCGCCGCCGGTCAATAACGCCAGCGTGGGCGATAAAGTCTGGGATGACATGAATCACAACAATATCCAAGATGCAAGTGAACCGGGTATTGCCAACATTCGTATTACCTTAACTGGCGCGGGTGTTGATGGTGTCTTCAGTACTGGTGATGACATCATCAAAACAACCACTACCAATACTAGCGGCAATTATTTATTCAGTAATCTCGCGGCAGGTGATTACAAGTTGACGTTCGATAAAGGCGGGGTCATGCACTACAATTACGGTGCGTGGTACAACATGAGCAATTGGAAGTGGGCAGTGAAAGATGCCTACAGTAATTCCAAAGACACGCTCGATTCTGATGTCGCAGGTGATGCAAAAGCGACGACTGACATCACCACAACATCAGTCTTCACTTTGGCAGCCGGTCAGAATGATATGACCAAAGATGCTGGCATCACGCCAATTGTGATTGACTTGAATGGAGATGGCATTCACACCGTCGCCCGTACTGATTTAAGTGCGACCTTTGATTTATTCGGCAATGGCACTGCGATCAAGTCCGGTTGGTTATCAGGAGATGATGGATTCTTGGCAATTGATCGCAATGGCAATGGCAAGATCGACGACATTTCCGAATTGTTTGGTGGTCTGAAAAAAGGCGATGGATTTGCCAAACTCAGCAGCTTTGATAGCAATAAAAGTGGTACGGTTGATGCGGCAGATGTGGATTTTGCCAACCTGAGTATTTGGCGGGACATCAATGGCAATCACGCTACCGATGATGGTGAGTTATTCAGTTTAGCAGCGGCTGGAGTCGTGAGTTTGAAGACCAGCTTTACTGAAACGCCATTCCTTGATTTACAAGGCAATGTTTTACTCGAACGCAGCAGCGCCACGCTCGCTAATGCTCAAAAAGTAGACATGACGGATGTGTATTTCAATGTCTCGGCTGCTGATGCCGCCGCCGCTGGAATTGAAGTGACAGGTTTGTATAGCTTGTTGGGGTACTGATAATAATTAAAGCTGATTGCGTAAAATCAGCTTGATTCGCCTCCAATTACAGCGGATGTGATTGGAGGCGTTTTTATTTCTGACCGCTTAAAAAATCATGGTTCGCAATCGCTATAACTTTACAATTGATTGCGAAGGTTATCGCCGCAGCGTGAGCATTTGCGATCAGTTGTTGGGTGAATTTAGTGCAATTTGCAAACTGCTGATCAATTGAGTTGATGCAATCAACCCAATTGACACAACACGGTGGTTTTATGTCACGCGCCAGCAGTGTGAGGATGAACTAAACGCCGTTCCGCTTCCCGATATTTTTCAGCCGTGCGTGCAATGATGTCGTGCGGTAATTCTGGACCGGGCGGGGTTTTATCCCATGCTAATGTTTCCAAATAATCACGCACAAATTGTTTATCAAAACTCGGCGGATTGCTGCCGGGTTGATATTGATCCGCTGGCCAAAAGCGTGATGAATCCGGCGTCAATACTTCATCAATTAAATGCAGCTTGCCGTGCTCGTCCAAACCGAATTCAAATTTAGTATCCGCAATAATGATGCCGCGCTCGGCAGCATACGCGGCGCAATCCTGATAAATCGCCACACTGAGCGCCCGCACCTGTTCAGCTAATTCCGCTCCCAATAGCTGAACCGTTTGATTGAAATCTACATTTTCATCGTGATTGCCCAATTCAGCTTTGGTGGACGGCGTGAAAATCGGCGCAGGTAACTGCTCCGCCAGCCGCAACCCCGGCGGCAATTGGATTCCGCACACCGCGCCGCTGCGTTGGTAATCTTTCCAACCAGAACCAATGAGATAGCCGCGCACAATCGCTTCAATCGGCAGCGGTTGGAGGCGGCGCACCACCACCGCTCGGTCGCCCAATTGCGCCAGCTCGTGAACATCCGTCACCACTGCTGCCACCGGCACCTGCGCTAAATGATTCGGTACCAGCGCCGCAGTGCGGGCAAACCAAAAATTCGCCACTCGCGTCAGCACTTCGCCCTTGCCGGGAATCGGTTGCGGCAACACGACATCAAATGCCGACAGGCGGTCGGTGGTGACAATTAACAGATGATCGACGCCAACTTGATACAGATCGCGCACCTTGCCGCGAGCCAGCAGTGGCAGCCCCGACAAATTGGATTCAAATAATGCAGCGGTGGAATTCAATGATAGTGCTCCGTAGTGTAATGACCGGGCGTGTGGCGACGATGGCGCGTCAGCCCGCGTGCTTCGAGGATGACCTTGGCATCTTTAATCATCGCCGAATTGCCGCACAGCATGACGTGACTGTCCGCCGGCGTCAGCGTCGCGCCAGCGGCAGTTTCCAACTGTCCACTGCTCAACAACGCGGTGATGCGCCCGGACAAGGCGTTGGGATGCGCTTCACGACTGACGGCAGTGAGCACCTGCAATCGCTCGCCGTGCTGTTGTTGCAGCGCTGCGAGCAGCGTTTGATACGCTAAATCAGCCACTTGGCGTACGCCGTGTACGAGAATCACCCGCTGGAAACGTTCCCAAGGTGCGCTCGTGCGCAGAATCGACAGATAAACCCCCAAGCCGGTGCCGGTCGCTAATAACCACAAATTTTCAGCAGGTTGCACCGTCTCCAGCGTAAAAATACCGCCCGCGTCGGCAGTCACCCACAGCGCATCCCCGACCTGCAATGCTGAGAGCGACGCAGTAAGCGAGCCGCCATTCACTTCATTAAAGAAAATCTCCAACGGACGCTCATGCGGCGGATTCGCTAACGAATAAGGACGACCGATTCGTTCACCCACAACATCAAGCGCCACCTTGATATATTGCCCCGCGTAAAATGGATTGATTGGCGCATCGAATTGCAGGCTATACAGTCCCTCAGCCCATTGTCGTTTAGCGACGATCTCCCCCTTTACCCAATCATTCATGGCATCAATTCCGTTGTTTGGAAAATAGTTATCAGCGACATGCAATTGGATCAACGGTGGAGAAATTCAACCGTATCACGCAATAAAACCGTTGCAACACTGCGTTGACTGTTTTAAGCATTTGCTTGTTCTGACAACTGCAAATCCGCCCACAGACGCACGGTGGTAGCGGCTTGATTCATGGTGTAAAAGTGCAATCCCGGCGCACCACCAGCAATTAACTGGCGGCATAAATTCAATACAACTTCATGCCCAAAAGCGCGAATGCTCGCCACATCATCACCAAATCCTTCTAAGCGGCGGCGCATCCAGCGTGGAATTTCTGCGCCACAGCCATCTGAAAAACGCGCCAATTGCGTGTAATTGGTAATTGGCATGATGCCCGGCACAATCGGAATCTGAATTGCGTTTTTGTGGCAATCCGCAATGAATGCAAAATACGCATCAGCATTATAAAAATACTGTGTAATCGCGCCATCAGCACCCGCATCAACTTTGCGCTTAAAGTTTTCCAAATCACGGCTGGGGTTGCCCGCTTGCGGATGGCATTCAGGATAAGCAGCAACTTCAATATGAAAGGCGGTTCCGAATTCAGCGCGAATGAATTCCACTAATTCATTGGCATAATGAAACGCGCCGCGTTCACCCGCTCCCATTCCCGATGGCATATCACCGCGCAATGCTACCACGCGACGAATACCTTGCTGTTGATAATGATGCAACAATTCGCGCATTTGCTCACGGGTAGAACCAATGCAAGCGAGATGCGGGGCAGTGTCAATGTGTAATTCCCGCAGCCATGCAACGGTATCTAAAGTGCCGTCGCGGGTGGAGCCGCCAGCGCCATAAGTCACTGAGAAATAAGCAGGATTAAGCGCATTTAACTGGGCAATTTCCAGCTTGAGCTTTGCCATGCCTTCAGCAGTTTTGGGAGGGAATAATTCAACGCTGTATTGCGGTTGTGAGGACATAAAGATGATCTCTTGCGTTCAAAATAGCAGGCGCAGCAGTGATGCGCTTTATCCGCCAGTGCTGTGATGATTTCATTCAGCTTGTTAATACATTATTGGAATGAAGCGCATCATTGCCGTGCTCATGCTGAGTGTTATTCCGCTAATAATTCTGCCATGCGCGTTCCCATTAACGCCGGCGAATGGACGGTGAATACGCCTGCTGCTTCTAATGCTGCATATTTCCCCGCCGCTGTACCGTGTCCGCCGGTGACAATTGCGCCAGCATGTCCCATCCGTTTGCCCGCTGGCGCGGTGACGCCGGCGATGTAGGCGACCACCGGTTTAGTCATGTGTGCCTGAATAAATGCGGCGGCCGCTTCCTCGGCGTTGCCGCCAATTTCACCGACCAAGATCACGCCGTCAGTGGCGGGATCGGCGGCAAATAGCCGCAAACAATCAATAAAATCAAGCCCTTGAATCGGATCGCCGCCGATGCCGATGCAGGTGCTTTGCCCCAGCCCGGCGGCGGTGGTTTGAAAGACCGCCTCATAAGTGAGGGTGCCGGAGCGCGAGACAATCCCGACGCGACCCGGGCGATGAATGTGTCCGGGCATGATGCCAATTTTGCACGCGCCGGGCGTGATGATGCCGGGACAATTCGGGCCAATGAGTACGCTCGTGCTGTGCGCCAGCGCCGCTTTGACGCGCAGCATATCCAGCACCGGGATGCCTTCGGTAATGCAGACGATGACGCCAATTCCCGCGTCGGCGGCCTCCAAAATGGCATCCGCTGCATACGCTGCGGGCACATAAATCATGCTGGCTGTTGCGCCCGTCGCTTGCACCGCGTCGTGTACGGTATCAAACACCGGCAGCGCCAAGTGCTGCTGTCCACCTTTGCCGGGCGTCACGCCACCGACCAATTGGGTGCCATACGCCAGCGCCTGTTCGCTGTGAAACGTGCCCTGTTTGCCGGTAAACCCCTGACAAATCAAACGGGTTTCTGCATCAACTAATACGCTCATTGTCCCAGCTCCTGTGCCGCTGCTGCCACCACCCGATCTGCCGCTTCACTCAAACTGCTGGCGGTCAGCACTGCCAAGTCGCTGGCGGCGAGCAATTGCAGCCCTTGTTCGGCGTTGGTACCCGCCAACCGCACCACAATGGGCACCGTCACTGCGACCTCGCGCACCGCCTGTATGATGCCTTCCGCGATCAGGTCGCAGCGCACGATGCCGCCAAAGATGTTGACCAACACTGCCGCGACCTTCGGATCAGACAAAATCAATTTGAACGCTTCCGCAACTCGCGCTGCGGTGGCACCGCCGCCAACATCGAGAAAATTGGCGGGTGTACCGCCGTGCAGCTTGACTAAATCCAGCGTCGCCATCGCCAGCCCCGCGCCGTTGACCATGCAGCCGATGTTGCCGTCAAGACTGATGTAATTGAGATCGTGCAGTCGCGCCAACGCTTCGCGGGCATCTTCCTGCGTCGGATCGCGCAGCGCCGCCAGTTCGGGATGACGATACAGGGCGCTGTCATCAAGATTGAGCTTGGCATCCAGCGCCAGCAAGGTGCCGTCGTCAGTCACCACCAACGGGTTGATTTCAACCAAGGTGGCGTCGCAGTCGGTCGCCAATTCATACAGCCCGACCATGAACGCAGCGAGTTGTTGGCTTTGCGGCGCATTTAAGCCGAGCGCGAAACTGAGACGGCGCACCTGATACGGCTGGACGCCGGTCGCCGGATGCACCGCCACACGCACGATCTGCTCTGGCGTGGCGGCAGCAACGGCTTCGATGTCCATGCCTCCGGCGGCAGACGCGATGAACACGAACTGCTCGGCGGCGCGATCCACCAGCAGACTTAAATACAGTTCTCGCGCCATCGCGGTCGGTTCTTCAATCAGCACCTGCGCGACGGGCAGCCCAGCCGCACCGCTTTGGTGGGTGACGAGCTGCGTGCCGAGCAGCCGTTGGGTGTCGAGTGCCGCCTGCGCCGGGGAATCGACGCGGAGCACGCCGCCCGCTTTGCCGCGCCCGCCGGCATGAATCTGCGCTTTGACCATCCAGCGCGAGCCGCCGAGGTCAGCGCAGGCGGTGGGGACGGCAGCAGCAGTGGTGACAACGATTCCACGCGGGACGGGGAGGCGATAGCGTTGCAAGAGTTGTTTGGCTTGATATTCGTGTAGGTTCATTGCGTTCTCGATGACTGCGGATGGCGCAGAATTAGTAACCACTGCAATTCTGAGCTACCTGTTTGGGTACTGCAATCAACTAATCCAAGGGCTAAATCAAATGCGCGGTGCATAAACTGAATGCTCTTCCACCCAATAAATCACCACGCAAGCATCCAAATAAATCATTTTTCAATCCCAACTATCAGACATTTCGCGGATTTGCGTTTCAATATCAGCATCAGAAAGTCGCAAAGATTTTGGCAGTGAATGCGCTTTTAAGGTCGCTAAAAGTTGATGCGCAACGCCTTTTTCAACCGCTTTAACAGGAGAGCACGGTTCAATAATGGTGATAAAAACCTTAACGGGTTCGGTAATTTCCACTGCTTCAGAAAAAGATAATCCCCGTTTAGGGTCATAAATCGCTTCAATAGTTTGCATCATTTTGAGTTCTAAACCCTTGGTTTAAGTGATTCGATTTAGTGCATTTTTTGTAATGCAATCAAGGTAATGTGTTGCGAATCATACTGAGATAATCATCCAAACAGAACACACAAAAACGCCCCCGACTTTGCAGTCGGGGGCGTTTTTCTAATTATTTAATGGTGGGAGATTCATTTCGTAGTTTTCAATGAGATCGCCAACCACTGCAATCATTGAATACAACGGATGATCCGCATCATCACGAACACTGTCTAATAAAGAATTCAGTAGGTCTATCATGTACTCGTATTCACTTTCATTACTAACATGTGAGAACTGAATGAGAGATTGAAGTGTTTGCCAAGCGGGAACCACAGATTGCAAGTTAATTATGGCGCTCATTTTCGTTTCCACTGATTACGGTTATATTCAGCGTGTGTCATCACACTGCGGATATATAGCCAAGCCAGAATAAATTGATTGCGGCACAACAGTAGGATTGAAGGTGCTGCGCCGATTTTGACAATCATTTTGTGGTGGATCGACTATAAATGCGTTGTTTATCATAGTGAATAACTGTTGCTATTCGATAACGGTTGCCACCAACATCAAAGATTGTAAAACCATCAACGTAGTCAGCGGTATTAAATGTTTGACGTAGTGCAGGAAAAGAGTGTGCAGACATTTGAGATGCTTTACGAAACCAATCTTCAAGAATGGTCATGGATTCAGGATGGCATTCCCAAAATTCCCTGAGAGGTTTTTTTGAAATTAGTCGCATTGATTATGCCAAAGAGTTTACTTAAGTTACAAAAAAACGCCCCCGACTTTGCAGTCGGGGGCGTTTTTTAATTCAGAACTGCGTGGTTGGAATTACGCAGCTTTGCGGAAACGGCTGGCAGCAAAACCTAACAGACCAATTCCGAATAAGCCGAGGGTTGCAGGCTCAGGAATGGTTGGCGGCTCGTTGGTAGCGAGGAATGTAAACCGACCATCCCAAGCAGTCGCGCCTTTAAAATCTAAGCGAATATAATTTGCTGAAGCGACGTCAACACCACCAAAACCTGATAGAAGATTGAAGAAGGTGCCTGGACCATCAAAGCTCTGGTAGTCAGAAACAGACGTGTTAGTACCATCTCCAAGAGAGATTTTAACTTGCGTACTCAAATCAATCGATTCAACGTCTAACAGCAAAGCCGTCAAAATACCGCCACCTGTTAAATCGGTGTCAGAGAAATTGTAAATTGCACTCGCTGTCCCTGTTACTCCGGTATCGTTACTAATGCTTAAAAAGCCTTCACCTGCGAAGATAGATGTGCCGAGAGCGGAAGATACACCACCTGTTAGAGATGTAGCTTGCAGTTCGCGGGTTGCACCAGTTAGGTCAGTCCCATTGACTAAATTAATGGCTCCAGTAGTTGCCATAGTTGAACTAAAGGATTTGACATAACTACCAGGATCAAGAAAGTCGTCAATCATTAACGCAGCAGACGATGCTTGCAGCGAAAAAGCCAAACCACCAGCAGCTAATAAACCCAATGTGCTTAATTTGAAGTTGTTCATAATGAGCCTCGTATGAAAAGTTGATTATCAGATTGCAGTTTTCAGTTCAGACATGCTAACTGCGGGATCGCTGTTAGTAAAGCACTCGCTGTGCCAAACCAAAAATAACCTTTATTTTCAATTTGTTGAATGTTGCGCAGCAAGCTGTTGACGTGATTTAAACCGCAAGTTGTATAAAAAATCGACACTAATTGAAGACTGATGGTTGCGTAACACCTCCGCATGATAGTGAATAGAATCAATTGCTTAATCTCCAGCCAACTGTGCGCTAATTTCGAGCTTCAGCGCCGTTGTCATCGCCAACACTTTGTTTCTTAAAGCAGATTCAGCATTGCCGGTTGCTGCACTCTGCGCCTGCCAGCAGCAAAAATCGGGCGCTAAATACTGTAAAGAAACACGACACTGCCATTTGTGCTGTCAAGTCACGTCCGCACCGCTAACACTTTGTTTCTTAAAGCAGATTCAGCATTGCCGGTTGCTGCACTCCGCGCCTGCCAGCAGCAAAAATCGGGCGCTAAATACTGTAAAGAAACACGACACTGCCATCTGTGCTGTCAAGTCACGTCCGCACCGCTAACACTTTGTTTCTTAAAACAGATTCAGCATTGTCGGTTGCTGCACTCCGCGCCTGCCAGCAGAAAAATCGGGCGCTAAATACTGTAAAGAAAAACGACACTGCCGTCTGTGCTGGCAAGTCACGTCCGCACCGCCACAGTGTAGAATATGCGCTCGAATCATTCACTCAACTTCCACTTTTATTGCGCGGGCACCGTTCCATGACTCCCTTGTTAAACGACACTTTTTTGCGGGCGCTGTTGCGTCAACCTGTTGATTACACGCCAGTTTGGATGATGCGCCAAGCTGGGCGCTACCTGCCGGAATACCGCGCCACCCGCGCCAAAGCCGGCAGCTTTATGGAGCTGTGTAAAAATCCTGAACTCGCCTGCGAAGTCACCCTGCAACCGCTGGAACGGTTTCCGCTCGATGCCGCGATTTTGTTTTCCGACATCCTCACCGTGCCCGATGCGATGGGATTGGGGCTGTATTTTGCGGAAGGTGAAGGCCCGCATTTTGAGCGCCCGGTGCGCACCGCAGCAGATGTCGCCAAGATCGCCGTGCCCGATCCCGAAGATGAATTGAAATATGTGATGGACGCCGTTTCCACGATCCGTACCGCGCTCGCCGGACGGGTGCCTTTGATTGGTTTTTCCGGCAGTCCGTGGACGCTGGCGACCTATATGGTCGAAGGCAGCGGCACCAAAAACTTCTCACATATCAAGGGCATGATGTTTGATCGCCCGGATTTGCTGCATACCTTATTGGATAAAACTGCGCAATCCGTGACCAGCTATCTCAATGCGCAGGTCGCACGCGGCGCTCAGGCTGTCATGATTTTTGACACTTGGGGCGGCGTGTTGGCACCGGCGAATTATCGGGAATTTTCGCTGGCATACATGCAGCAGGTGATTGAAGGCCTGACCCGCGAAGCCGACGGGCGCAAGGTGCCGATGATTCTGTTCACCAAAAACGGCGGGCAATGGCTCGGCGACATGGCCAACACCGGCTGCGATGCGCTCGGCGTCGATTGGACGACTGATCTGGCTGATGCGCGGCGCATGGTGGACGACCGCGTCGCGCTGCAAGGCAATCTCGATCCCTGTTCGTTGTACGCCTCGCCCGAATATATCCGCGATGCAGTTGCCAAAGTGCTCGCCAGCTACGGACACGGCACTGGACATGTTTTCAATCTTGGGCACGGTATCACGCCAGATGTTAATCCAGATCATGCCGCTGCTTTTGTCGCCGCAGTACACGAATTGAGCCGAGCATATCATTAAGTTTTTCCAGCCTCCTGATAAAAAAGGGGGCTTTTTTCATTTTGCTAAATTGAGCGCCTCTGATGTTGTTTTCTAAACTTCCCGATAATCCCGGTGCTGAACAATCTTTTATCTCGCATTTTATTGAGTTGCGAGATCGTATCATTGCGATGTTAATCGCAATTGGTATTTTTATTTTAGTGTTATTTCCGTTTGCCAATGATATTTATAGCTTTGTCGCCGAGCCGCTGCTGGCGCAATTACCGACTGGCAGCACCATGATTGCCACGCAAGTCATTTCACCATTTTTAACGCCATTTAAGCTGGCGATGGTGGCAGCAATGTTTCTGGCAATGCCTTATCTGTTATATCAATTGTGGGAATTTATTTCGCCTGGATTATACAAACATGAAAAACGCTTTGCTGTGCCATTATTAGCATCAAGCATTGCATTGTTTTATCTCGGAGTCGCCTTTGCTTATTATTTAGTTTTTCCGATCATTTTTGGTTTTATGGCAGCAACCACGCCGGATGGCGTGGCAATGATGACAGATATTGCTGCGTATTTAGATTTTGTCTTAACTTTATTTTTCGCTTTTGGCTTGGCATTTGAGATTCCGGTAGCAACCATTTTGCTAGTTGTTGTTGGCGCAGTAACGATTGAGAGTTTAGTCGATAAACGCCCATATATTATTGTTGGCGCCTTTATTGTGGGCATGTTTCTGACGCCACCTGATGTTTTTTCACAAACGATGCTCGCCGTGCCGATGTGGTTATTATTTGAATTAGGAATTGTATTTGCGCGGTTAATGGTGCGGCAGCGCGACGCCATCGCCCCACGAGCGCCGGTACCGCCCCGCCCCGCTGCGCCTCAGCCGTTACCCCGTGCGCCTTCATTAGCAAAAACAAGTCGCGCTGATGTCCTTGCGGCAGAAGAAGCGGAATACGATCAAGATCATCTCGCGCCAACACAAACTCCGACTACAGAACTTCCGGTGAATTCGGTAGAAGCAAAATTACTGCGGGCGCAACGCTTACGCGAATTAAACAATCTGTTTGCCACGCGCCAGATTTTGTATGAAGTGTTAGAAGAAGGTGATGCTGACCAACGCGCAGTGGCACGGAATATCTTGGCGCAACTAGATGATGACTAACGGAATCATCTAACTACTGAAACTAGGCAGGTTGAGATTGCTGCCTAATGCCTCCTTTGCCCAGATTGAGTGGAAAAAAAGTCGTTCAAGTATTTGCCAGCCAATAAACAAGGTTTTTGTATGGCTCGCAAAAGGTTGTCTAAAACTGGATTGGCGTTAAACATTGGTGTTGACGAGTGTTTAGTTTGGCTTTAGCCTCAGATTTGAGGGTAAAGGTTTTTCGTCTTTTATAGAAAAGATGTTGAAAAACCGCCATTAAACGATCATTATATGGAATTGCAATATGAAAAAAAAGATTCATAATATAAGCAATTTGCTACAGACAAAAGGGTTTACCTTAATCGACTTACTTGCTCTACTCGTTTTTGTTATTATATTTCTTGTTATAACAGTAATTGTCATCAGTGTCATTGAGTATGGATCGCTTGAAACACCAGAACCACTGGAGCAAGTTGTGCAGCCTGTTTCTACGAATACTTCTAAAAACCAAAAGACACAAACGATTGGTGCAATACAACTTTCAAAGGATCAAAGGCAAGAAGAAGCTGCGAGTGAGGAAGTGAATGTGCCGGATGGAGTTAAAGTCACCGTGAAACGTTCTCGTACAATTGCTCGAACCGTCAATATTCAATGGGAGGCTCTTGGAGGGATAGATGCTAATGTTGGGATAAAAAATATTGTGGATACATCGGTAAGATGGGAGATAAAACAAATAAAAGGAGAAGATTTCAAAGAAAGCGAAACTATCGAATATGAAATCGAATTGAATGGAGAAAAAAGTAATCGGTATAAACTCATCTGGATCGATACGTGGCGAAAAGGCAGTGTTGAACTTCGAGAAAAAAGCACGGAGATTCAAACATATTTTATTCCATTCGAGATTCGTGAGAAAAGCGAACTTCATGTCAGTGCGATTCATTCGGATTAACATCAAGAACATCTGCGTAGATTGAGTTGCCGCATTTTTGGCAACCCAAATTGCCCAAGCAGCATTAAATCTTACCCAACTCAAAGCCAGCATCGGTATAAAAGAAAAATAGATGAAAACGTTGATGTTAAAAATTGATGATAGTGTCAGTGAAAATTTAGAAGAAAATGAATATATTAACGATGATACTTATCTCCGAAACGTTGAGGGTATGACGCAAAGTATTCTCGAAGCCAAGAATGAGCCAGTAACAAATGGCGTCACGCTCGATAAATTGGAGTGGTGATGTCTACTGTTATAGTTATGACGCACGCCCAGAAAGATGCTAAAAACCCTTGCCGTAAGTGGCTTGAAAGAAAAAGCATTAAAATAGATATTCTTCAACAAAGCCCATGCAAGTATCTGCTAAATTAAACATTCACCAATAAAATTGAGAGAAAGATCACTTATTGAATATTATGCAATCTCCTCCTGTTTTACCGCGTATTCTCAGCGCCCGCGTTCACACCTTTGGTCAATATCTGCTGCAACGCTACGGCCAGCGCGTCCACAAGCTCGCGCTCCACGCGGGTTTTACCTGCCCGAATCGTGACGGCGTCAAAGGACATGGCGGCTGCACCTTTTGCAATAACGTGTCATTTAGCCCGAATGCGCAGGAGCCACCGCCGCTGGATGCGCAGCTTGAAGCGGGACGAACAGTGGTGGCGAAACGCACCGGAGCGCGGCGCTTTATCGGTTATTTTCAAGCCTACACCAACACTTACGATCCGCTTGACGCCCTGCGCCAGCGGTATGACAGCGTGTTGCGGCATCCCGATGTGATTGGCTTGTCGATTGGGACGCGCCCCGATTGTGTGCCGGAAGCGGTGCTGGATTTATTGGCAAGTTATCAGGCGCAGGGCAAGGAGATTTGGCTGGAGCTGGGGCTGCAATCGGCAGATGACCGCACGTTGGAACGGATCAATCGCGGTCACACTTTCGCCGATTATCGGACGACGGCGCTGGCGGCAGCGCAGCGCGGGATTCCGGTGTGTGCGCATCTCATCATTGGCTTGCCGGGCGAGGGACGCACGGCAGCGTTGAGCAGTTTGCAGCAGGTGCTGGAGATCGGCGTGGCGGGTTTGAAATTGCATCCGCTGCATGTTGTGCAGCACACGCGGCTGGCGCTGGATTGGCAACGCGGCAACTATCAACCGCTGGCGCGGGCAGACTATGTGGAGATTTGCGCTGATCTGGTGGAACGCACACCGCCAGCGGTGATTTATCATCGCCTGACGGGCACTGCCTCCCGCGACATCTTGCTGGCGCCAGACTGGTGTCACCAAAAATGGGCGGTGCTCAATGCGATTGAAGCTGAGTTATGCCGCCGCGACAGTCGTCAAGGCGCTCGTTTTGATTTCTCTCATCACCAACTGGTCAGCTCTGCCTGACCGCGCAGGAGACGCTTTTATGGAACTCGTCTGTCCCGCCGGTAATTTGCCGATGCTCAAGGCGGCCGTCGATCACGGTGCCAATGCGGTGTACATCGGTTTCCGCGATGACACCAACGCCCGCCATTTTGCCGGGCTGAATTTCAATGACAAACAAATCCGCGAGGGGCTGCATTACGCGCATGACCGCAAGGTCAAGGTGTTTGTGGCGATTAACACCTACGCGCAGCCGAATGGCTGGGAACGCTGGACGGCAGCGGTAGATCGCGCCGTTGATCTGGGCGTGGACGCGATCATCCTCGCGGATATGGGCGTGTTGGATTACGCCGCCAATCGCTATCCGCAGGTCAATCTGCATTTATCGGTGCAGGGTTCGGCGACCAATCCGGCGGCGATTCGTTTTATGCACCGCCATTTCGGTATCAAGCGCGTGGTCGTGCCGCGAGTGCTCTCGCTGGCGCAGGTCGCGCATTTAATTGAGGAAACGCCGGTGCCGGTGGAGATTTTCGGCTTCGGCAGCCTGTGCGTGATGGTTGAGGGACGCTGCCTGCTGTCGTCGTATGCCTGCGGACAATCGCCCAACACTTACGGCGCGTGCTCGCCCGCTGCGCATGTGGAATGGCGCGACACGCCCAAAGGTCAGGAAACGCGGCTGGGCGGAGTGTTGATTGAACGGCGCTCGCTTGATGAACCGGCGGGGTATCCGACGCTGTGCAAAGGGCGTTATGACGTGGCCGGCGAATTGCGCCACGCGATTGAAGAGCCAACCAGTTTGAATACGCTGGACATTTTGCCGGGGATTCTCGCCGCTGGCGTCAGCGCGATCAAAATTGAAGGGCGGCAGCGCAGCACCCGTTATGTCGCGCAGGTGGCGCAGGTTTGGCGCGAGGCGATTGATGCCTGCCAGCGCAATCCCGATGCGTTTCGTCCCAAAGACAGTTGGCACCAGATTCTCGCGCAGGTCTCCGAAGGTGCCCAAACCACGATTGGGCCATATCACCGCCCTTGGCACTAATTCACTCACAGCGACTCGTCATGCCAACGACTTCACACTCCACCCCTCGCCTCACCCTCGGCCCGATTTTGTATCACTGGTCGCGGGAACAGGTTTTTGATTTTTATGCAGAAATGCTCGAAACGCCGGTCTCCGTTATTTATCTCGGCGAAACCATTTGCTCAAAAAGACGGCTGCTGCGTCCCGAAGATTATTGGGAATTAGCCGAGCGCGTCGCTGCTGCTGGCAAAGACCCAGTGATTTCAACGCTGGCGCTGATTGAAGCCGACAGCGAATTAAAAACGCTGCAACGGATTTGCGCTGACGAGCGGTTTTTAATTGAAGCGAATGATTTAGCGGGATTAGATTTTCTCGAAGGTCGCCCATTCGTCACCGGTCATTCCATCAATTTATACAACCAGCGCACTTTGGCATTTCTCGCTGCTCGCGGCTTAAAACGCTGGGTATTACCGGTTGAATTGGGACGCGAAACTGCCGCTGCTTTAATTCAAACGCGACCGGATGGCGTCGAGTGTGAATTGTTTGCTTATGGGCGGCTGCCGCTGGCGTATTCCGCCCGCTGCTTCACCGCGTATAACCGCAATTTGAGCAAAGATGATTGCCAATTTTGCTGCGGCGATTATCCCGATGGCTTATTGATTTCCACGCAGGAAGCAATGCCATTTTTGGCGCTCAACGGTATTCAAACCCAATCGGCAACCACGCATAATTTATTATCGGTATTGCCAGAAGTGACACAAATGGGCGTCGAATTGCTGCGCATCAGTCCACAGTCAACTCACACTGCCGACATCGTCCGCGTGTTTGCCGATACGCTGGCGGGCAAACTCACTGCTGCTGACGGCACCGCGCAATTACGCGCTTGGTGTCCGAATACATTGAGCGATGGTTATTGGACGGGCAAGGCAGGAATTGCAACGGCTTAATTCAAGAGAGATCATTTTGCACAAAAAAACCATCTCCCGCGCAATACGGGAGATGGTTTTTGTTATGGTGATTGAATGCAGCGTTTAAGCTACCAGAATCACCAAACTGCTTTTCTCAGTAAAGAAAAAAGCAATTCAAGCGCAATCAATAACGATAGTTGTCCGCTTTATATGGTCCTTCAACTGCGACGCCAATATACTCCGCCTGTTTGGGCGTCAGCGTCGTCAATTTGACGCCAATCTTCTCCAAATGCAGCCGGGCAACATCTTCATCCAAATGCTTCGGCAATACATATACACCAATCGGATATTCCTCCGGTTTGGTGAAGATTTCAATCTGCGCCAGCACCTGATTGGTAAAGCTATTGGACATCACAAAACTGGGATGACCAGTTGCACAACCGAGATTCACTAACCGCCCTTCCGCCAATAATGTAATGCGATGACCAGCGGGGAATACGATCTGATCGACCTGTGGTTTGATATTGACCCACTCGTATTGCTTCAGGCTGTAAACCTGAATTTCATTATCGAAATGACCGATATTGCACACAATCGCCTGATCTTTCATTGCGATCATGTGATCGTGGGTAATGATGTCGGTATTGCCAGTGGCCGTGACAAAGATGTCCATCATTGATACGACATCATCAAGCCGCACCACGCGATAACCTTCCATTGCGGCTTGTAAGGCGCAAATCGGATCAATTTCTGTGACCCAAACGGTTGCACCTAAACCGCGCAATGAAGCTGCCGAGCCTTTACCCACATCGCCAAAGCCGCAGACCAATGCTAATTTACCTGCAATCATCACATCGGTCGCACGTTTAATTGCATCAACCAATGATTCACGACAGCCATATAAATTATCAAACTTGGATTTCGTCACCGAATCATTGACATTCATGGCGGGGAATAACAATTGCCCATCGCGGTGCATTTGATAAAGCCGATGCACGCCAGTTGTGGTTTCTTCCGTGACGCCTTTAATGGCAGCGGCAATTCCGTGCCAATGCTGCGGATTGCGGTCGAAGGTGCGACTGAGCAGACCAAGAATTGCTGTCCATTCTTCACTATCGCCAGCAGCAGGAGCGGGAATTGCGCCTGCGTTTTCGTATTCAACGCCCTTATGAACCACTAAAGTTGCATCGCCGCCATCATCAAGAATCATATTCGGGCCAGCACCATCTGGCCAATTCAATACCTGTTCAGTACACCACCAGTATTCTTCCAGCGTTTCACCTTTCCACGCATAAACCGGAATACCAGCAGCGGCAATTGCTGCCGCAGCGTGATCTTGGGTTGAAAAGATATTGCAGGAACACCAGCGCACCTGCGCACCCAATTCAACCAGCGTTTCAATCAATACGGCGGTCTGAATCGTCATATGCAAACTGCCGGTAATCCGCGCTCCGGTCAATGGCTTTGATGCGCCGAATTTCCGCCGCAGCGCCATCAATCCGGGCATTTCAGTCTCGGCGATGACCATTTCTTTGCGCCCAAAATCAGCTAAAGCAATGTCGGCGACTTTGTAATCAGAAAACTCACTCATGGTTAATCAACTCTCGATGAATCGTGAGTGAGCGCCGTTAAATAAAGGGAAATCACAACGCCGAGCCTGGCTCGAATCAAATCGAGTTGCAACGCTCCTCGGCGGCGTGATGGAACGATAAAGAATACTGGCAATTGATGGCAAAAAGATGATCAGCACTCTGCCAGCAAATCATAATTCCCGCGCATAAAAAAAGACCGCGAGGTCTTTAATGATGTGGCTGTTCAGTCGTTTATTCAAGCTCTGATTGAAGACAAATAAAAACCCGTTACATTAACAACGGGTTTTTATAAAAACTGGCGGAGAGAGAGGGATTCGAACCCTCGATAGGGATTAACCTATACTCCCTTAGCAGGGGAGCGCCTTCAGCCGCTCGGCCATCTCTCCTCAAACAATCTGCCTATTCGCCTTGCGATTAGGACGCGCATCCTAACACGTTCTATTCAATTTGCGCTAGTTGTCTGCGTCTTCTTCAACGCTCGCGCTTTGCCCGCCATCCGCTTGCTCACGCTTGATCCGCTCGTAAATTTCCTCACGATGCACCGACACCTCACGCGGGGCGTTGACGCCAATTCGCACCTGATTCCCTTTGACGCCAAGAACGGTGACAGTCACTTCGTCACCAATCATCAGCGTCTCACCGACGCGACGAGTCAAAATTAACATCGTTGCTTTCTCCCTTTGCTTTCACTGATCTAATGATCCATTTGCTGCGATAGCTGCTACCGCTGTCAGGTCAGGCAGCAGTCCCGCAGATCATTCCCATTTGCTGGCCACTGCCGCAATTCTAGCAACTGCTTGGATAATGACAATTCGCAATTGACGCGCTGGCAGTTAATCCGCCGCTAAACCGAACGCCTCGTGCAATGTCCGCACGCCAAGCTCCAGATATTTCTCATCAATCACCACCGAAATTTTGATTTCTGAGGTGGAAATCATGCGGATATTGATGCCTTCTTTGGCGAGGCAGCCAAACATCTGGCTGGCGATGCCCGCGTGGCTGCGCATTCCCACGCCCACCAGAGAAATTTTCACGATCTTGGCATCGCCCAACACCTGCCGCGCCCCCAGCGTGTGCGCCATCGCGTCGAGAATTTCCAGCGCCCGTGCATAATCGTTGCGATGCACCGTAAACGTAAAATCCGTCGTCGCCTCTTGCGCCCCGACGTTTTGAATAATCATGTCCACTTCGATATTGGCCGCCGCAATCGGCCCCAAAATCTGATGCGCCACGCCCGGCTGATCCGGCACCCCCAGCACCGTCAACTTCGCCTCATCCCGACTGAACGCAATCCCCGCAATTTTCGCGTCTTCCACACTCTCATCCTCAAACGTAATCAGCGTGCCCTCGCCGTCAATAAAACTGGAGAGCACCCGCAACGGAACCTGATATTTGCCCGCAAATTCCACCGAACGGATTTGCAACACCTTCGAGCCGAGGCTGGCCATCTCCAGCATTTCCTCAAAAGTAATGCGGTCGAGCTTACGCGCTCGCGGCTCCACTCGCGGATCGGTGGTGTACACGCCATCGACATCGGTATAAATCTGGCATTCATCCGCCTTCAGCGCCGCCGCAATCGCCACTGCCGAAGTATCCGAACCGCCGCGCCCCAGCGTCGTGATGTCGCCGTGCTCATCAATGCCCTGAAAACCGGCGATCACCACCACCCGCCCAGCATCCAAATCCGCCTGCACCCGCGCTCCATCAATGTCCCGAATCCGCGCCTTGTTGTGCGCACTATCGGTCAAAATCTGCACCTGAGCGCCGGTGTACGACCGCGCCGGACACTCCCGCGCCGCCAGCGCCATGCTCAACAACGCAATCGTCACCTGCTCGCCGGTGGACAGCAGCACATCCAACTCACGCGGCTCGGGGCGCGGCTGAATCTGTTTCGCCAGCCCCAGCAAGCGATCCGTCTCACCTGACATCGCCGACAGCACCACCACCACCTGATGCCCCAGCGTCACCCACCGCTGCACCCGCTCGGCAACGGCAGTGATGCGCTCCACGCTGCCGACCGAGGTTCCACCATATTTCTGCACAATCAACGCCATCGTTTGTTTCCAGTTGTCAGTTTGATGCCATTTTTAGAATGTCGTGATCACGCGGCGGCGGCTGATTTCTCGCGCACCCAATTTTCCACCAGCGCCAGCGCCGCCGGTAATCCAGCCGGATCAGTGCCGCCCGCCTGCGCCATATCGGGACGACCGCCGCCCTTGCCGCCAACCTGCGCTGCGACGACGCCGATCAATTCGCCCGCTTTGAAGCGATTGGTCAAATCTTTGGTCACGCCCGCGACCAAACTGACTTTGCCGTCAGCGACCGTCGCCAACACCACCACCGCTGAACCGAGTTTATCTTTCACTTGATCGAGCGTGTCGCGCAGCGTTTTTGGCTCCGCGCCAGCCAGCTCCACCGCTAACACCTTGATTCCATTCACCAGCACCGCTTGACTCGCCACATCTTGCCCGGCAGCGGCAGCGAGCTTGGCTTTCAGTTGCGCCAGCTCCTTTTCCAAACGCCGACTGCGTTCCAGCAATTGCTCGACGCGCTCGCCAGCATCTTCGCGCCCGCCTTTGACCAATTCCGCCACGCGCAGCAGCCGCTCCTCATCTGCCGCAATTTCATTGAGCGCAGTCGCGCCGGTCGTCGCCTCAATCCGCCGCACACCCGACGCGATGCCCGTTTCGCTGAGAATTTTCACCAGCCCGATGTCGCCAACTGCCTTGACGTGCGTCCCGCCGCATAGCTCGGTCGAAAACTCGCCCATCCGCAGCACCCGCACCTGCGCCGCATATTTCTCGCCAAACAGCGCCATCGCGCCGGTCGCCTTGGCATCGTCCAAACTCATAATCCGCGTTTCGACCAGATGATTGGCGCGAACTTCGCGGTTAATTAACTGCTCAATGGTGCGCAACTGCTCGCGGCTGATCGGCGCAAAATGTGAAAAATCAAAGCGTAAGCGCGTCGGCCCGACCTGCGAGCCTTTCTGCTGCACATGTTCACCGAGCACTTGGCGCAGCGCCGCGTGGAGCAAATGGGTTGCCGAATGATTCAGCGCGATGGCGTGACGGCGTTCGGCATCCACCCGCGCCGTTACTCGGTCGCCAACCGTCACTTGCCCAGCGGTGACGCGCCCGACGTGAATCACTGCGCCAGCGCCTTTTTTGTGCGTGTCCCGCACCTCAAACCGCGCTGACTCCGTCGTCAGCTCGCCGCAATCGCCAACTTGACCGCCGGATTCACCATAAAACGGCGTTAAATCAAGCACAACCAAACCGTCATCGCCGCCGTTGAGCACATCGCACGAGTGCCCGTCACGATACAGCGCCACCACCGTCGCCTCGTCCTGTAATCGCTCATAACCGCAGAAATCGGTTTGACCTTGAATCTGAATCTCCAGCGCCTGCCCACCGCCGAACTGACTCGCTGCGCGTGCCCGTTCTTTTTGCTGCGCCATCGCCGCCTCAAAACCCGCCATATCCAGCGTCAAGCCGCGCTCGCGGGCGATGTCGGCAGTGAGATCGGTCGGAAAACCAAAGGTGTCGTAAAGTTTGAACACGGTCGCGCCGGGAATCTGCTGGCTCGTCAGTCCGGCAATCGCCTCATCAAGAATGCGCATTCCGTGCTCCAGCGTTTCCGCAAAGCGTTGTTCTTCCTGCACAATCACGCGCTCAATCTGCGCTTGTTCCCTGACCAATTCGGGATACGCGCCACCCATTTCCGCCACCAGCGCCGGCACGAGCTGATGAAAAAATGGCGTGGTGCAGCCGAGCCGATGTCCGTGCCGAATCGCCCGCCGCATGATCCGCCGCAGCACATAACCGCGCCCTTCGTTGCTGGGCGTCACGCCGTCAGCAATTAAAAACGCCGTCGAACGAATGTGATCAGCGATCACGCGCAGCGATTTGTCAGCGGGATCGGCGCAGTCGGTCAGCGCCGCTGCTGCCGCAATCAGGCGTTGAAACAGGTCAATGTCATAATTGCTGTGGACGCCTTGCAACACCGCCGCCAGCCGTTCCAGCCCCATGCCGGTATCGACCGACGGACGCGGCAGCGGCGTCAAATGCCCCTCGGCATCGCGGTTGAACTGCATGAATACGAGATTCCAAATCTCAACGTAGCGGTCGCCGTCTGCGTCCGCTGAACCGGGCGGACCACCAGCGATTTCCGCGCCGTGATCGTAAAAAATCTCCGAGCACGGCCCGCACGGCCCGGTGTCGCCCATCGACCAAAAGTTGTCTTTCGCCCCGCAGCGCGAAAACCGCGTCGGATCAATGCCGATCTCGTGGAGCCAGATATTCGCAGCGTCGTCGTCGTCCTCAAACACCGTCACCCACAATCGCGCCGGCGGCAGCGCCAGCACTCGCGTCAAATAATCCCACGCAAAACCAATGGCTTCGCGCTTGAAATAATCGCCGAAGCTGAAATTGCCCAGCATTTCAAAAAAGGTGTGATGGCGGGCGGTGTAGCCGACGTTTTCTAAATCGTTGTGTTTACCGCCAGCGCGGACGCAGCGTTGCGAGGTCGTGGCGCGGACGTAATCGCGGCGCTCGCGTCCTAAAAACAGTTCTTTGAATTGCACCATGCCCGCGTTGGTAAAGAGCAACGTCGGATCGTTGGCGGGCACCAGCGAGCTGGAGGCAACGCGCTCGTGCTGGTGATGGTGGGCGAAATAGTCGAGAAAGCTGGCGCGGAGCGCGGCACTGGTGGTCATGGTCAAAACGTCTCGCAAATGTCCGTCTAATCAGCGCAATACGCGCACAATTAAGTCTGTCGGAAAACCGCGCTGTTCGAGAAAACGAGCGCGGCGGCCATAGTCGGCGCGGTCAAGCGGTGGGGAGTCGCCAAAACGCCGCGCACACAGGTTGGCGAGACACTCCGCCCACTCCTCACGCAGCGGCGCCAGCGCGTCATCAATCAGGTCGTCGGTCAGGCCTTTATCGCGCAATTCGGCACGAATGCGGCGCGGTCCAAAACCTTTATTCATCCGCTCGGCGGTATAACGCGCCGCCAACCGCGCTTCATTCAAATAATCATGGGCTTCCAACTGCGCAAGCACCGGCGCAATCGCCGCCAATTCAAACCCGCGACTGCTGAGTTTGCGGGTTAATTCCAAACGGCTGTGCTCGCGCTGCGCCAGCAAGCGCAACGCGGTATTTTCAAGTGCTGGCGCGGGGTCGGCAGTTGCCATCATTTCAACGTGACAATTCAAAGATCATCGGTTGGCGCAGTTTCGCTGGCACCAGCAGCGGGCAATAATTTAGCGCGAATCTTGGCTTCAATTGATTGCGCCATTGCTGGATTATCACACAGATAATTGCGGACATTATCTTTGCCTTGTCCAATGCGATTGCCGTCGTAACTATACCAAGCGCCAGATTTTTCCACGAAACCTTCCGCAACGCCGATGTCAATAATTTCGCCTTCGCGGGAAATGCCATGCCCATACAGAATATCAAACTCAGCTTGGCGAAATGGTGGCGCGACCTTATTTTTAACCACCTTGACTTTAGTTTCGCTGCCGATAATTTCATCGCCTTTTTTGATATTGCCGGTGCGCCGAATATCCAACCGTACTGACGCATAAAACTTCAGCGCATTACCGCCAGTTGTGGTTTCCGGTGAATTATGCACAGCGACATGATCAATCAAATAACTGTGATTGCCCGCAACTTCTAAATCAAATCGCGTGCGATGACGCGGCGTCGCAGGGCGGATTTCTTTGCGCGTGATACGCATCGGAGCAGTTTGCCACGTCAGCGGCGCGGGCAAATCAGCCGCATCCGGTTTCACTGCCACCATCACTTCATCACCGACATTGAGATCGCCAGCGCGACGCTCACCGTTTGGCGTAAAAATTAAATGATTCGCCGTGCAAGTCAGTTTACGCCGCCCTGAACCGCCGCCGGCTGCCACTTCAAAATAAAGCCATTCCTCGGTATCACCGTTGCGAAACCAATTCACCACCGGACGCGCCGCTAACGCTCCGGTTTTTGGATCCATTGATAACACTTCTACCGGCAGCCGTTGATTCACAATTTTGCCGATTTTTTCAGTGGTGCCATCCGCTAAAACAACGCGAGCGTGATAATCAAAACAACCAAACATCACCCCAATTTTCATGCGGATTTGGTTAATAAAAATCACGCAACAATTCGAGCGATTGATATTGCCAGTTAATTTGCGCAATGCCTGCGACATTAACCGCGCATGAAGACCCATGTGCGAATCGCCCATTTCGCCTTCAATTTCCGCCTTTGGCGTCAACGCCGCCACCGAATCAACCACGACAATATCAAGCGCCCCAGAACGCACCAACATATCCGTCACTTCCAGCGCCTGCTCGCCAGTGTCTGGTTGAGACACCAGCAAATCCTTCATATTGACGCCGAGCTTTTCGGCATATCCCGCATCCAGCGCGTGTTCTGCATCAACGAACGCCGCCGTCCCGCCGAGTTTCTGCGCTTCCGCAATGATATGCAGCGTCAACGTGGTTTTGCCTGACGATTCCGGGCCATAAATCTCAATCACCCGCCCTTTTGGAACGCCGCCAATGCCGAGCGCCAAATCAAGACCGAGTGAGCCGGTCGAAATCGCCTCGATATTGCGCACTGCGCCGGTGTCGCCCATGCGCATCACCGTACCCTTGCCAAATTGCTTATCAATTTGCGCCAGCGCGGCAGTCAACGCTTTTCTGCGATTTTCATCCATCTCGATCTCCGTTAAGTCACTGATCCCAAGGGTTAAATTGCAAAAGTGGTGCGCCGGTTGCCGCGCAATATCAGCCGTGTTCCGCGCCCGCGCAAGCGGCGAATTATGGCACACCGACGCCAACAGCGGCAGTTGCGTACTTCATCTGTTTGCATTACGTTGATTTTACCATTCAGAAATCAACGCTGTGATTTATTTCATTAGCAATTTCTGAAATTCTTGATCCGTTAAAAAGAATGATACTATTCAAAGCGCGTCTATCTTTATTTTTCACTGGAGCACATACAATGTTATCAAATGAAGCGCTTGATCGCTGGTTATCCACCGTGTTTCATTATGTCGAAAAAGCAGTATTAGTCTTGGTAGGAGGACTGGCGCTGCTTGGAATTGGGCAACTGATTTTTGAAATTATGCAGCACGGCAAAATTCAGTTGCAAGATTTGCTGATGATGTTTATTTTTATTGAAATCATGGCAATGGCAAACATCTATTTTGTGCGCCGCAGCGTGCCCTTTACCTATCCGATGTTTATTGCCGTGACCGCATTATCACGCTTAATTGTGTTGCAAGGTAAAAACATCGCGCCGGAAAACTTGCTGTATGAAAGTGGGGCGATTTTATTAGTGAGCATTGCAATTTTAGTGCTGCGGTTTAGCCAGCGGCATTGTTTGGGTGAAGAAAGCGAACATCGCTGATCGTGATCCAGCTACAAAAAAACCAGCCATCGCGCTGGTTTTTTTACTTTTATAGGAGTTACGCAGTTGCGAACAAGCCATACAATGGTGCTGATAAATAAAATCGCACGGCACTGCGCACGATCTTATTTTTTGCTTCCATAATGCTTATTCCAGTTCGATAGAAGTAGCGTTCCAAACGTATGAAAGCACGAATTGCAAGACCAATATGATTGCGTTGAGAAATTGCTGAACGCGCTTGACAGCGTTCCACACCGCAGTTTTGTTTGAGATCGTGATGATAAACTTCAATCATCCATCTTTTTTCAGCCAAACTTTTGCGCATCAAATTTGACATTAAAAAATCATTAGTCGCCCAGTATTCCGTGTCACCGTTTTTGGAAACGATCCAGAATGCTTTTACTAAGCCATAACCTTTTAGGTGAACAATTTCTCCCTCAGAAGAAAGATGAACATCTCTAATCGCTCTGTTTCCGGTTCGGTCTGGATCAACTTGCCGGTTTGATTTGAGCTGCGTC
>NZ_NRRQ01000005.1 GCF_016583745.1 Chromatium okenii | reverse complement strand
GTGAATGTTCTCCAGCGCAAAAACGATACGGGGATTAGTCGCTATCTTAATTACCGCGAGGTAAAAAAGATTCTGGATGAACGAAGCCGTCAGACTGAAAGACCTTGTATTGTTTTCGGACAATGCGCGGTGCCTTTTGGTCATGCCTGAGACTGCCCAGGCGAGACTCCAGTTGCCGTGACAACACGGTCAACGGAGAGCGAATGACCCAGTTGTGTGTACACACTTTTGCGCACATTTTTGGGAGCAGCTGTCGGCGGATCGTGCTAACGCAGCGCGGCGGACGTTGGTGGCGGGCGGAATGCGCGAGGATAAAATGGGGCGGGTGGTTGGTTTTGCGGACACGGTGCCTTTTGATAAAGACAATCCCGACAGTGCCGTCAATCGTCGCATCAGCATTATCGTGTTGAATAAAAAGGCAGATGAAGAAATTCACGACGAAAAACCTGCCGCACCAGCGCCACCTCCGGCGGGTGCGATGGTGCCGCCACTGCCGGGCGTGTCATCCAAACCGGGCGTCACCGACCTGCCGGCGCGTTGAATCACACATGACGGTTTTGGTGCTGCCCCGACCCGCCACTGCGCTTGCGCTGGCGGGTTTTATTTGCGCTGCTAACTTGACCACTGACCACTCAAAAATGCCATGACCGCCTGCATTCACGATCTCTTACTCACCCAAGCCCAACGTACCCCAACACATCCAGCAGTCCGCTGTGCCGGGGTGGAATGGTCTTATCAACAACTGGCGGACGCGGTACACGCCGCCGCCGCCGTGTATTTGACGTTGGGATTGCAGCGCGGCGAGCGCGTCGCGGTGTATCTCGACAAGCGCCTCGAAACGGTGAGCGCCTTGTTTGGCGCAGCGGCAGCCGGCGGGGTGTTTGTGCCGATCAATCCGTTGCTCAAAGCGGAACAGGTCGCGCACATTTTGACCGATTGCACCGTGCGAATTCTGGTCACAACGGCAGATCGACTGGCGCTGTTGCAGCCGGTGCTGGCGCAGTGCGTGGCGTTGCAAACGCTTGTATTGGTTGGCAATCCAGCCGTTGAGATGGCACCTGTGCCGCCAACGCTGGCGCTGCGCAGTTGGGATGAACCCGCGCCGAGCGCGATCACTCCGCACCGCGTGATTGATGGCGATGTGGCGGCGATTTTGTACACCTCCGGCAGCACCGGACGCCCCAAAGGTGTCGTGTTGTCGCATCGCAATCTGGTTGCTGGCGCAGTCAGCGTCGCCAGTTATCTTGAGAATCAGGCGACGGATCGGATTTTGGCGGTGCTGCCGCTGAGTTTTGATTACGGCTTGAGCCAATTGACGACTGCGTTTCACGTCGGCGCGTGCGTGGTGTTGATGAATTATCTGCTGCCGCGTGACGTGATTCGCGCTGTCGTCAAAGAGCGCATCACCGGATTGGCAGCAGTGCCGCCGCTGTGGATTCAACTGGCTGAATTGGCGTGGCCGGCGAGCGTGGGCGAGCATCTGCGCTATATCACCAATTCCGGCGGGGCGATGCCGGGCGCAACGCTCGCGCAGCTTCGGGCGCAGTTGCCGCACACTCAGCCGTTTTTGATGTACGGCTTAACCGAGGCATTCCGCTCCACATATTTGCCGCCAGACGAGATCGACCGCCGTCCGGGGTCGATGGGCAAGGCGATTCCGAATGCGGAGATCATGGTGGTGCGCCCGGACGGGACGCCGTGCGCAGATGAAGAGCCGGGCGAATTGGTGCATCGCGGCATTCACGTCGCGCTCGGGTATTGGAATGACGCGGAAAAAACCGCCGAGCGTTTCAAACCCGCACCCGCCCGCCCGTTGGAATTGATGCTGCCGGAGCTGGCGGTGTGGTCGGGCGATACGGTGAAACGCGACGCCGACGGCTTTTTGTATTTCGTCGGGCGGCGCGACGAGATGATTAAAACTTCCGGTTATCGCGTCAGTCCGACCGAAATTGAGGAGGTGATTTATGCCAGCGGGCTGGTCGCCGAAGTCGCGGCGCTCGGCGTGGCACATCCGTTGCTAGGACAAGCGGTGGTGGTGGTGACTTTTGCTGCCGATAATTCTGACGCGCTCAGTGCTTTGGTAGTGGCGGCGTGCCAAACGCAGTTGCCGACATTTATGCACCCGACGCGGATTATCGCCCGCACTGAACCGCTGCCGCGCAATCCCAATGGCAAAATTGATCGCACGCGGCTAGCGCAAGAATTGAGTGATTTGTTTTGAATGGCGCATTGATTGAAATAAAGTGGTTTTAATTCAATTAAAGAGGGGGTTATTTTGAACACTTTTCCGATGAAACAATTGATCACTGGTGCATTGGTGATGATCGCGGTTCACTTGGTGGGCTGTCGTACCATGACTGCCGGTGACATGATGGGCACGGCTTCTGGCGTATTGGCAGCGACCTCAATTACTGATGCGCAGATGATGCAGGAAGCAGAAGCAGCGACTGCAACGTTAGACCAGAATAATAAACTCGCTCCCGCGAGTGGCAAATATCAAAAGCGGGTGAAAACACTCGCTAAAAATCTACAAAACGTCAACGGTGTGCCTTTGAATATCAAGGTGTACATGACCAAGGACATCAATGCGTTTGCAATGGCTAACGGGACGATTCGCGTTTATTCGGGACTGATGGACGCCATGAATGATGATGAATTGCTGTTTATTATTGGTCACGAAATTGGTCACGTTGCCAAAGGTCATACCAAGCAGCGGATGCGCACAGCATTACTCACCCAAGTTGGTCGGGATGTCATTACAAAAACTGGCAGTGAGCAAGTTGCTGCTTTAACGGCATCACAATTGGGTGATTTTACTGAAAAAGTGATTAACGCGCAATTCTCACAAAAGAATGAACGTGAAGCGGATGATTATGGCTTGGAAGTTCTAAAACAGAGCGGCAGAAATCCACTGGGTGCCGTCACTGCATTAGAAAAACTTGCGTCAATGGGGAGCAGCAATTCAACCTTTGTCGCCCAAATGCTATCCACTCATCCCGAACCGGGAGCGCGAGCAGAGCGGATTCGGAAGGCGCTTTAATTCCCATCACTTGTATTCATAGATCAATCAACAATGTCTTCCATTCGCCACACTGCGCCACTTGCGTTTTCAATTAGCGCCGATAACCAATTACTGATCGGTGGTTTGACGGCAACGCGATTGGCAGCGCGAATTGGACGCACACCTTGTTATGCCTATGATCGCGCTCTCATCACCGCCCGCATTGCTGAATTGCGCACCGTCTTACCGCCTGATATTCATCTCCACTATGCAATTAAAGCCAATCCAATGCCCGCTGTTGTCCAGCATTTAGCGGGATTAGTTGATGGCTTTGATGTGGCATCCGGTGGTGAATTAAAAACGGTATTAGATACGCCAATGGCACCTGCGCAAATGAGCTTTGCGGGGCCTGCAAAAAGTGCAAATGAATTGCAGCAAGCAGTGGCAGCAGGAATTGTCATCAATGTGGAATCGGAGCGCGAGCTGCGGGCGGTGACGGCAATTGGTACGGCGCTCGGTATTCAGCCGCAGGTCGCGCTGCGGGTGAATCCTGATTTTGAATTGAAAGCGTCGGGAATGAAGATGGGCGGCGGCGCGAAACAGTTCGGAATTGACGCCGAACGGGTGCCAGCGGTGTTGCACGAATTACGGACGCTTGATCTGCAATTCATTGGTTTTCATATCTTTTCTGGCTCACAAAACCTCCGCGCTGAGGCGATCAGCGAGGCGCAGGAAAAGACGCTGGCGCTCGCCACGCGGCTGTCGCAACACGCGCCGACACCGGTGCGGCTGCTCAACCTCGGCGGCGGTTTTGGCATTCCTTATTTTCCCGGCGATCAGCCGTTGGACGTGGCGCAAGTGGGCGAGCGACTGGCGGAATTGCTGCCCGCAGCGCAGCGCGATCTGCCGCTGGCGGAGTTTGTCATCGAGCTGGGGCGCTTTATTGTTGGCGCTGCCGGCGTCTATTTATGCCGCGTGGTCGAGCGCAAACTCTCGCGGGGACAGGTGTTTTTAGTCACTGACGGCGGGCTGCATCATCATCTCGCCGCGTCCGGCAATTTTGGGCAGGTGCTCCGCAAAAATTATCCGGTCATCGTCGCCAATCGTGTTCACCCAGAAACTGAGCCAGAATTGGCATCCGTCGTCGGGCCGCTGTGTACGCCGTTGGATGTGCTCGCTGATAAAATGCCGCTCGGACACGCGCAAGAAGGTGATTTCATTGCAGTTTTACAATCTGGTGCGTATGGCTTAACCGCCAGCCCAACTGCCTTTTTGGGACATCCGCCACCACTTGAAGTGCTGGTTTAATTCCCGCTCCGCGCTAAATTCAATTCCAATAACTGCTGTAACATTTCAGTTTCCGTCAGTTCATTTATCCCGCCATACGCAGCCGCAACTGCGCAATCTAATTGCTGCTGCGCCTTAATTAACCACGCCGGTTGTTGATTATACAACTTCGTCAACGTGCGCTGTTTTAATTGCGCAGCGTATTCCGGTTTAGCAATGATCCGCTCTGGATAACCGGGCACCACTTCTGGCACGCGCTCAATCCATGCGGGCGGATTCAACCACTGCTCACGCAATTGATTCAATTCAAAAGCTGCTTGTGCAATTGCAATGGCGTGAGTGCGATATTCCGCTGCCACACTGGGAATCACGGCACCATTGGCGAGTTGAATGGTTGCGCCGTTAGTATCCGCTGGCGTTAATCCTATTGGAAAAGGAAAGGTAGCAAAAGTCGTGGTTGGCGTATAACGGCGCGTCGTACCAAAGCTGCTGCCCATACGCATTGCCCATAATTCATGGAATCGAGAGTGCAAAATTCCAAACGTCGTATCATCCGCCCGCGCAATCACAATCAATTGTTGATCTGGAAAAATACGCCGCTTGAGCCACACAAATAAGCGATATTTCCCCACCATTGGCGTGGCGATATACCGTGAATGCTGCGTTAATGCAGCGCGAATGTCTGCTCCAGAACGCCCCAAGCGCCACCAATAGCGTTTGCGTTTTTCATCGCGCTGTTGCGCCCGTTGCGCTTGCACATGTTTCATTAAATAAGCAAATGGCGCTTCATAACACGCCGCTTCCACTTCAGAAGATTGATTGCCGTAATCAATTAACCAAGTATCGGTTGGACGGCGCGTGATGTCACTGCCATTAACCCAAGGCGTTAATACATCAGCATTCAATTGACCCTGTGGATTTGGCAATAACAGCCAGTGCCGCGCAATCGCACCCGGAATATCAAAACGCCCCACTTTCGCTACTCCGCGCCAACACGCACCAGCATTATCAAGTAATGGTTTGGCTTGTGTTAAATCACATTCAACTTCAGCGTTATCGGCAGTTAAATCGGCGTGAATATGCGCCACCAGCGTTCCATTCAACATTGGTATTCTTTTGGAATGACCAAAGCAGATTAAACTCACGCGCACTGCGGCATCAGTATTCAACCAAGTTTCATCCGACCACGCATTAAAAATGGTCGTCGTTTTACAAATACGCTTTAATACTTTACGATTTGCGCCGCTGCGAATTGAACTGGTTGTAATAAAACCAGCAGCTTGTGCCTTTCCGCTGTCAATGTGCGCCCGCGCTTTTTCAAACCAATAAGTGACTAAATCGGCACCAGCGGGAACGCGCTCGGTATAAATCCTATTGAGTGCAGAAAAATAATCATCACCTAATATGCTGCGTTTTTTATTGCCGCCTAAAAAAGGCGGATTGCCAATAATGACATCAACGCTTGGCCACTCCGCTTCTGTACCATTCTCATTCAGCAGTGCATCGCGGTGAGCAATACTGTTGATTGGTTTCACAATGGGCGCATTTTCTAAAGAAAAATCGTGTTGCATCATCCACTGCAATTCACCAATCCAGACGGTGATGCGGGCTAATTCAGCGGCATAAGCATTGGTTTCAATGCCCAATACATTCTCTAAACCCACGGCAGGAAAAGTGCGCGGAAAATGCAAGTGCTCGGCTGCTAAAATAATCTCGTATTCCAAATCTTTTAAGCCGTTTAACGCTAAATATAAAAAGTTCCCAGAGCCACACGCGGGATCAAGTACGCGGAAATTGCGCAATCGTTCCAATAGTGTTTTGAATAACGCCTGCGCTGCTTTACGGCTTTTTGTCTGCGTCACCGCAGTTTTAGTTGCTGCCCATTCTGCTCGTAATGGTTCTAAAACTACTGGCTCAACAATCCGCATAATTGCTGCGGCATCAGTGTAATATGCGCCCAATTGTTGGCGTTGATTAAAATCCAAACCGCGCTCAAATAAAGTGCCAAAAATACTCGGCTCAATCACCGACCATTTTAATTCCGTTAATGTACGCAGCAATTGAATATCAGCGAGCGTTAGCGGTAATCCCGGCGCGGCACTCAATACATCGCTGATCGCCAGCGTATTCAATGCTTGTTCCAATTGTTGCGTCACAATGAGCGGGTGCTGTTGACCTGCATCAAGCAGTTGCGTCAAGAATTGCTGAGGTAATATGCCAACTTCTTGCGCAAAAAAACCCAACAATAATTGCTGAATTAACTGCGTTATTTGCAATGGCGCATGACCGCGTTGGCGCAGCGTGATTGCTAATTCACCCAATTGTCGCACTGCCGCTGCGGTGAATGCAGCAGTAGTGCGCAAACTTTCCGAAGTCACGGCATCAATACCACTGAATAATCCTTCTTTGAAAAAGGAAAATCGGGGAGATTTATACTTTGCTGCGGCACTGATTGAGCGCCAATAATCTCTGTAAAATATCAGCGTCTGTGATGTCATGCGACCAACCATAAGCAGCCGCAACTGCGCAATCTAATTGCTGCTGCGCATTGATTAACCACGTCGGGCGGTTGTTATACAAATTGGTCAACGTGCGCGTTTTTAATTGCGCAGCAAATTCCGGTTTTGCAACAATTCGCTCTGGATAACCGGGCACCACTTCCGGTACGCGCTCAATCCATTCTGGCGGATTCAACCAATTATCCCGCAAGCGATTGAATTCAAACGCCGCTTGTGCAATTGTAATGGCGTAAGCTTGATATTCCGTTGCCACACTGGGAATCATTGCGCCGCTGTCAAGTTGAATTGTCTCGCCTTTCGTATCCGCTGGTGTTAATCCAATTGGAAATGGGAAGGTTTCAAAAGTAGTAGTTGGCGTATAACGCGGCGTTGCGCCCAAACTGGTGCCCATTCGCAATGACCATAATTCATGGCAGCGAGAGTGCAAAATTCCAAACGTTGTATCATCAGCGCGGGCGATGACAATCAATTGCTGATCTGGAAAAACGCATGTATTCAGCCAAACAAATAAACGAAACTTAGCCACCATCGGACTGGCAATATAACGCTCAATTGGTTCAAAAGCCCGGCGCAGTGCTGGAACTGTTTCGCCGAGCCGCCACCAGTATTTTTTCCGAATAGCGCGGCGACCCGCAGCGCGTAACGGTTTCACTGCTTTCAATACATGTTCATACGGCATTTCATACATAGCCGCGTTTATTTCAGTTGTATTGACACCAAAATCAATAATCCAAGTGTCAGATGGACGGCGCACGATGTCCATTCCATTCGCCCACAAGCACAACACATCGCTATTAGCGTATTGATGCGGATTCGGTTGCATTAACCACTGTCGCGCTAACGTTCCTGAAATATCAAACTTGCCCACTTTTGCCGACCCGCGAAAACTCACTCCAGCATTTTCTGTTAATGCGTGTGCTGTGGTTAAATCTGCGGCACAAGTTGTTGGTTTTGCGGTTAAATCTGCGTAAATTGCGGCAACGGTTTTGTCATTCAATACCGGCGCTGCGGTTGTATTTCCGAAGCAAATGATGCTGACCCGTACCGCCGCACCGCTGTTAATCCAAGGCTCATCCGACCACGCATTAAAAATCGTCGTTGTCTCACAAATACGCTCTAATACTTTGCGATTTGCACCGCCGCGAATTGAATTTGTTGTCACTAAACCGGCAGCTTGCGCTTTGCCGCTTTCAATCTGCGTCCGTGCTTTTTCAAACCAATAGGTGACTAAATCGGCACCAGCAGGAACGCGCCCGGCATAAATCGTTTTAAGTGCGGTGAAATACTCATCACCCAAGACGCTGCGCTTTTTACTGCCGCCTAAAAACGGCGGATTACCAATAATGACATCAACGCTTGGCCATTCTGCTTCTGTGCCATTCTCATTCAGCACTGCATCGCGGTGAGCAATAATTTTGATTGGTTTCAAAATGGGATCATTTGCTAAAGAAAACCCGTGTTGAATCATCCACTGCAATTCGCCAATCCAGACGGTAACACGAGCCAATTCAGCGGCATACGCATTCGTTTCAATGCCCAATACATTTTCTGGCCCGACTGCTGGAAAACTGCGCTGAAAATGCAAACGCTCGGCTTCTAAAATGATTTCGTGCTCTAAATCTTTTAAGCCTTTTAATGCTAAAAACAGAAAATTCCCAGAGCCACACGCGGGATCAAGCACGCGGAAATTGCGCAATCGCTCCAATAGTGTTGTGAATAACGCCTGCGCTGCTTTACGGCTTTTTGTCTGCGTCACCGCAGTTTTAGTTGCTGTCCATTCTGCTCGCAATGGTTCTAAAACGACCGGATTGACAATCCGCATAATTGCTGCTGCGTCGGTATAATGTGCGCCCAATTGTTCACGTTGATTTGGATCCAATCCGCGCTCAAATAAGGTGCCAAAAATGCTGGGTTCAATTGCCGACCATTTCCACTCCGCCAATTCGCGCAGCGTTTTAATATCCAGAACGGTGAGCGGCAATACCGCTGTTGTGCGAAATAAACCGCCATTAAAATACGCAATTGGCTCGGTGCCAAAGCAGCCGCCGGTTGCCATCGTGTTTAATAAGTTTTCCAACATTTGCAGCACATACGCCGGGCGCTGTTGACCGGCATCAAGCACATTCGTAAATACTTTATTGGGCAATAAACCAATGTCTTGCGCAAAAAAGCAAAATAACAATTGCTGGCTAAACTGCGCGACTTGTAATGGCGCATGTCCGCGTTGACATAACGCGGCGGCTAATTCACCAAAGCGCCGCGCTGCCGCTTCCGTTAATGCGGCAGTGGTGCGGGTGGGGCGCAAGCGTTCGGGTTCACTAAATGCCCATTTTAATAATTGCAATTGCGCCGGATTGCGTAATTCTTCTAGCGTGATGCGGTGTTCATCGGGCACCGTGCCCGGAAATGCGGTGTAAATAATGATCTGTTCCATATCGGAAACGATCAATAATGGCGGATGTAATAATGATGGCGTATAGAGTTGGAGTTGTTTTAAGGCTTCCGCTAAATTTTTGCGCTTGCCTTTATATTCCCAACCGAAGCAATCCTTTTTCCACACATCCGCCCAACCATCACCGCCACCGACTTTTTTAGCGCCGCGCTCAAAACAATAAAACGCGCCAGTCGGGTCAACTTCTGCGGGAGTCGGTTCATTCAATAAGCGGCACAAATCAATAAAATGCTCCTGCGCGGCGGAGCGTTCTTTTAAGGTGGTGATTTGCCACTTTGTAATGAATTGCTCAGGCGTCATGGCAAATCACATTCCCAATTCCAAACGCGGATTAAATGCCAGCCGTTCCGCCATTAACCGATATAATTCTCGCGCTGCGTCGTTAATCACCGGCGGATTCACAATTTCCAATAGCGCAATCACATCGCCGGGCGGTAAACCCGGCAGCCCGCGTCCTTTTAAGCGCAACTTTTGCCCACTTTGCGAGCTGGGCGGAATCTTCAAACTCACGGCACCGCCGGGCGTGGGCACCGTCACCGTCGCGCCCAGCGCCGCTTCCCAAGGTGCGACCGGCAGCCGCAATTTGAGGTCTTTGCCGTCCAAGGTGAAATGCGGATGCGGAGCAAAATCAAGCTCTAAAAACAGGTCGCCCGCCGCGCCGCCATTGGCACTCGCGCCACCTTGACCGGCCAGCCGAATCTGGCGTCCCGGCGTCACACCTTCAGGAATGCGCACGTTGAGCGTGCGCGAGCGAAAACGCGGCTGGCCATTCACGACGCCGTCCGGCACCTCGACGGTGATTTGGCGGGTCGCGCCGTGATACGCATCTTCCAGCGTGATCGTGGTTTTGACGGTGTGATCGTCGCCACGCCGACCGCGTCGCGGCTCGCGCCCGTCGCTGCGAAAGGCGCGATCAAAGATGTTGGCAAATAAATCTGCAAAATCAGTGGTTTCACCGCCATTCGCTTGAGCGCCAGCACCAGCTCCCGCTGGCGGCGGACGAAATTCCTGCCCTGCTCGCCAATTAGTGCCCAGCGCGTCATATGCCGCCCGCTTTTTGGGATCGTGCAGCACTTCATTGGCTTCATTGATTTCCTTGAAGCGATTTTCCGCATCCGGTTCCTTGCTGACATCGGGATGAAACTTCCGCGCCAGCCGCCGATAGGCGCGTTTGATCTCGTCGGCAGTCGCAGTCCGCGCCACGCCGAGCGTTTTGTAATAGTCCTTGTATTGCATGGAGTTTTCTCACCAAAGGACGCGCTCACCAGCGAACACAGTGGGCGCTTTAGGGTCGCCAATCGCGCCACGAAGCAGTCACGCGCTGACGGGCTGGAAGCATCATGGAATGGGCATGGCAGAGCGCAATTGCCAGCGCGTCGGCTTCGTCTTCGGCCGGCAGATGCGGCAGCGCCAGCAGCACTTTCACCATCTGCTGCACCTGCGCCTTGATCGCTGCGCCGCTGCCGACGACCGCCAATTTGACCGTTTTGGGGCTGTATTCCTGCACCGGCAAACCGGCTTTGATGCCCGCGCAGAGCACTGCGCCCCGCGCTTGCCCCAATTTCAACGCCGCGCTGGGATCGCGGGCGAAGATCAATTGCTCAACCGCCAACGTCTGCGGCTGCTGATCAGCGATGATGGCGGCGACGCGATCAAACAAGGTGCCGAGGCGCTCCGGCCACGGCTGGTCGCCAACGCGAATGCAGCCGCTGGCGATCCACACGCTGCGGCGTCCATCAGAGTCGATGATGGCAAAACCGGTGCAGCGCGAGCCGGGATCAATGCCGAGAATGCGCTGGAGCTGGCGCGGAGCGGGATTAACCATCGAGCGCAGCGAGAATCTCATCCGCGATGTCGGCGTTGTGATACACCTCCTGCACATCGTCGAGTTCTTCCAACATCTCGATCATTTTCAATAACTTTTCCGCCGTCTCACGTTCTAATTCAACCAGCGTCGCCGCGTTATAAGTGATTTCGGCCGCCTCGGTATCAAAGCCAGCGTTCGTCAACGCATCCTTGACGGCCGCAAATGCCTCCGGCGTGGTCACAACATCAATCGCGCCATCGTCATAAGTGGTCACATCATCTGCGCCCGCTTCGAGCGCCGCATCCATCACCGCATCTTCATTGGTGCCCGGCGGCAAACTGATCACGCCCTGCTTGGTGAACAGGTAGCCGACCGAGCCATCAGTACCCAGATTGCCGCCGCGTTTCGTGAACGCATGGCGCACATCCGACGCGGTGCGATTGCGATTGTCGGTCATGCAATCGACCATCACCGCCACGCCGCCGGGGCCGTAGCCTTCATAACGAATCTCCTCATAATTCTCGCCTTCCATACCGCCAGCGCCGCGCTTGATCGCCCGCTCCACCGTATCGCGGGGCATGTTGGCCCCAAACGCCTTATCCATCGCCAGCCGCAGACGCGGATTTGCGCCCGGATCGCCGCCACTTTCTCGCGCCGCCACCGTCACTTCCCGAATTAACTTCGTCCACATCTTGCCGCGCTGTTTATCCTGCGCTGCTTTCCGATGTTTGATATTCGCCCACTTACTATGACCTGCCATTGCGACACTGCTCCTAATTAAAAATCACGTCATTGTTGAAGAAAAATTGCCGCATATTGGGCAAATAGTGTTGTTTATTCCTGTGGCGTCATCGTGCGCCGTCGCAATAAATAAATATCCATTAACCAACCTTTGTTCTCGCGCACCTGCGCTTTCAATTGCAACAAATCATCGCGCACTTCATCCACCGCCCCCGCCATTAAAATCTCATCAGGACAACCGAGATAACCGCCCCAATACACATCCATATTTTGCCCGGTGAAGCGTTGAAAAGAAGCATTATAATCCAGCATCACCACCGCATTATCAATGCTTGCCGGATCGCAGGTTTCAACATGGCGTCCAGTGGTAATGGTGATGCTTTCGCCCACGCGATTGAGCGGGATTTTATGCTTTGCCGTCAACACCTGCACTGAGGTAATCCCCGGAATGATCTCGAATTCAACCAGCTCATCCGTATTGGCGACCACTTCAGCAATGAGTGAGACAGTTTGATCGTATAGCGACGGATCGCCCCATAACAAAAAAGCGCCAATCTGACCATCTGCCAATTCATTCCGAATCAACTCAACAAATAGCGCACGTTTCTCATCATGCCACACCTGCACATCATTTTGATAATCAAGCGTTTTGGCACGCGGCGGGCTATTCACAGTCACCACCCGATACTGCTGCGGAGCGCAATACTGCTGCAAAATCGCATGGCGCATTGCCAATAACTCTGCTTTACCGCGCCCCTCTTTTTCTAACATAAAAAAGACATCAACTTGTTTAAGCGTGGTAATGGCTTGCAGAGTGAGATATTCGGGATTGCCCGGTCCCATTCCAATTAAATAGAGCTTTTTCATGATGCGCTGTCTCTTTAGCCCAACGATTGCACCGCTGCCGGTAGCCGCACCGGCGTTCTATAGCGGTTTAAGGATGTCGTTGCTATTATCGCCAACCTGATCCGATTTCCCTAGATTAAGTGCTCAATTGGTGCGACCCTTGCCCCAACGCTCTGTCGTCACCATCTTTCGTCGGCTACCGTAACCGACTGTTTTTTATTCACCCCGGAGTTGCCAATGCGTATCCTCTTTGTCCACCCTAACTACAGCGCCGGTGCCGCCGACATCGCGGGTAACTGGTCGCCAGCTTGGGTTGCCTATCTAGCCGGCTATCTCAAGTCGGGTGGCTACCAAGATTATCAGTTCATCGACGCGCTGGTGGACAAGCTGGATGACGACCAATTGCGCGTCGCCATTCGGAATGCCCGCCCCGACATCGTGGCGACAACGGCAATGACGCCGATGATTTATACCGCGCAGCGCGTATTACAAATTGCGAAAGAAGAACATCCAAATGCCATTACCATGTTGGGTGGTATTCATGCGACTTTCATGTATGCGCAAGTATTCGCTGAAGCGCCATGGATTGATGTTGTGGTGCGCGGTGAAGGTGAAGCGGTCACGCTCAATTTAGTCCGCGCTATTGATGAAGGACGCTGGCTGACTGAACGCGAGAACATTAAAGGCATTGCTTATGTCGATGACAATAAACAAGTCATCGCCACTCCCGTCGAACCATCAATTAAAGATGTCGATTCGATTTGGCCAGATTGGAGCGTATTGGAGTGGAAAAAGTACATTTACATTCCGCTCGGCGTTCCGGTAGCAACGCCGAATATGGCACGCGGTTGTCCGTTTACATGCAGCTTCTGCTCGCAATGGAAGTTCTGGCGTGATTATCGCGTGCGCAGTCCTAAGCGCATGGTCGATGAGATTGAAGAATTGGTGAAGGTACACAAAATTGGCTTCTTCATTCTCGCGGATGAAGAACCGATGATTAACAAGAATATGTTTGTCGAGTTCTGTCAGGAATTGATTGACCGCAAACTTGGGATTTTGTGGGGCATTAACACCCGCGTCACCGACGTGATGCGTGATGAAGATTTGCTGCCGTTTTATCGTAAAGCTGGCTTGGTGCATATTTCACTCGGCACCGAAGCGGCAGCGCAGTTGAATTTGGATCGTTTCGTGAAAGAAACGACGGTCGCGCAGAATAAACGCGCCATTCAATTGTTGCAGCAGAACGGGATTGTGACCGAGGCGCAGTTTATTGTTGGGTTGGAGAATGAAACCCGCGCCACGCTGGAAGAAACCTATGAGATGGTGATGGATTGGGGCGCAGATATGGCCAATTGGTCGATGTTCACGCCGTGGCCGTTCTCCGATATGTTTACGGAAATGGGCGACAAGGTGGAGGTGCATGATTATTCTAAATACAACTTCGTGTCGCCGATTATGAAGCCCGACAACATTGATCGCGCTGAATTATTGGATGGCGTGATGGCGAATTATCGGCGCTTTTATATGCGCAAGATGTTTTTCCAATATCCTTGGGTGAAAGACCCAGTGCGCCGTCGTTATTTGCTGGGCTGTATTAAGGCGTTTTTGAAGAGCGCCTATGAACGCCGCTTCTATCAATTGGGGCAGCAGAATTATTGGGGCCCGCTGTTGAAAAAGCTCATTCGCTTTGATTATGACAAGAGCAGAACGAAGATTGTTGAGCCAGATCATAATGCGTGGAAACAAGCGCCAGCCGCGAAACGTCCGGCGATCAGTGTGATTGGCGCTGCACCGCAAACGTGCAGCAGTGGTGCGCCGAAAGCCTGCGGTGGCGGCAATGAGCAGATGACTGAGGAACAGATCAAGCAATACGAACGGGTTTGAAAACGTTCAGCAAATTGACGTTTAGTCAGTTTGAGTGCGTTTGCTGAATAAGTTGGTCGTGCGCCGATTAGTTTTTATTCTTTTAATTCGGCGCACTACCATTATCAATCGCAGCACTAAATTTTTTTAACAGCAGATGTGCTATGACAAAATTAGAACAGATAGAACACCAAGTGAAACAACTGAATCCCGCAGATTTTGCGGAGATTAAGGAATGTTTTCTTGAATATGAATGGCAGGAATGGGATCAAAAAATTGAGCAAGATGCGAAATCAGGCAAGCTGAAAGCTCTGGCAGAAAAAGCATTGGCCGACCACGCGGCTGGGCGGACGAATCCACTTTGATTCATCACGCCAATCCTGATTTTTGGAACCATTACCGACAATTGCCGCAAGACATTCAACGTCGCGCTGACAAGGCTTACGCACTACTTCAGGAAAATCCACGCCATCCTTCGTTGCATTTCAAAAAGGTTGGTGATTTATGGTCAGCGCGGATCACGCTTGATTACCGGGCATTAGCAGTGGAAAGTCAAGGCGAGTACATTTGGTTTTGGATTGGAACACATGAATATTATAATTTCATTTTAACCTAAGTGCATAAAAAACTCTTATATTTTATTAAGCAATCTTGTTAATTTATTTAGCTGCAATCGAGCGCAAATACTAAATTGCTTTTATAGATGCCGTAAATGGTAAGCCTGCATTTGCCGCAATTGCGGTCTTAATGCAGGCTTTTTAGTATTTAAGCGATGAATATATTTCAGGCTTCGGTAACATAAAAAATTCATCATCTCACTTTATTATGCAATAAACCCTGATGTGTACTTTGATTTAGGGAGCAGAATTTCATGCACGCTTATGATAAAGATATTCTGGCTTGGTCTCAGGAACAGGCGCAATTGATTCGCGCTGGTCATTTTGAATTGATTGATGTGGTGCATGTTGCTGAGGAGATTGAAGACGTGGGCAAAAGCGAGCAGCGCGAAATGATTCATCGCATGGCGGTGCTGCTGGCACATTTGCTTAAATGGCAATATCAACCTGAGCGACGCGGCGCGAGTTGGGAAAAAACAATTAAAGCGCAACGTAAAGAACTCGCTTATCACTTCGATGAAACGCCAAGTTTGAGACCGAAGCTATTGGAAAATCGCTGGCTGGAAATGGTTTGGGCTAAAGCTGTTGCGCAAGCGGTATCGGAAACGGGTCTTGATTGTTTTCCAGATGAATGCCCGTGGGCAATGGAAGAAAAGATATTAAATCCGCATTGGTTTCCGGCGTGATCATTGCCATGTTCTATTATGAACACAACTCTTTTTTGAGAATTAACGCATGACCGATTCTGCACCGCCAATCACGTTGATTTTGCCGCCGTTGCTCGCACACGGCCCGCGTCGCGCCCGTACTTTGATGATTCAAGGCACGGCCTCTGATGTCGGTAAGAGCTTGTTTGTTGCGGGATTATGTCGGGCGTACACGCGACGCGGGTTGGTGGTGCGGCCGTTCAAAGCGCAAAACATGAGCAATAACGCGGCAGTAACGGCAGACGGTGATGCGCCAGCGGATGTTGCTGGCAAGCAACAACGCGGTGAAATCGGCCGTGCGCAGGCGTTGCAAGCGCGCGCTTGTGGCGTCGCGCCATCAATTCACATGAACCCCGTATTATTAAAACCACAAAGCAACGTCGGTTCGCAGGTCGTGTTGCGCGGACGCTCGCTCGGCAATTGTCCGGCGCGGGTCTATCACGAGATGCGCCAAGGCTTGATGCCAGCGGTGTTGGACAGTTTCGAGCGCCTCTGCGCCGAGGCCGATTTGGTGTTGGTGGAGGGCGCGGGCAGCGGCGCGGAGGTGTATTTACGCCACTGCGACATCACCAACATGCACTTTGCCGAACGCGCCAAGGTGCCGGTCATTGTGCTCGGCGATCTGGACAAAGGCGGCACGATGGCGTCATTAGTCGGCACTTGGCTGCTGCTCGATCAAGCGGATCGTGACCGCGTGGTCGGCTACATCGTCAACAAATTTCGCGGTGATTTCTCGCTGTTTGAACCGGCCTGCGCGACGATTACTGCACACACCAACTGGCCATTTTTGGGCATGGTGCGCTGGTTTGAAGGCGCGGCGCGGCTGCCAGCGGAGGATTCGCTGGCGCTGGAACGACCGGCGGAAACGAGCGGCGGCACCTTAAATATCGTGATTCCACGCCTGTCGCGGGTCGCCAATTTTGACGACATGGACCCGCTGGCCGCCGAGCCGAGCGTCAATCTGCGCTGGCTCAACTCCGGCGAACCGCTGCCGGCGAATACCGATGTCGTGATTTTGCCCGGCTCGAAAGCGACCCGCGCTGATTTGGAGGTGTTGCGGCGCGAAGGTTGGGACATTGACATCCTCGCGCATGTGCGACGCGGCGGGCGCGTGGTCGGATTATGTGCGGGATTTCAAATGCTTGGGCGCGTCGTGCGCGATCCGCTGGGCATTGAGGGAGCGCCGGGCGAGACCGCCGGTTTGGGGCTGCTTGATCTTGAAACCGAGATCAGCGGCGATAAACGCCTGATTGAAATTGTGGCGCAAGAACAACAGAGTGGCTGCCGCGTCACAGGCTATGAAATGCACATGGGACGGACGACTGGCGCGGGGCTGGCGCGACCTTGGCTGCTGCTAGATGACAGCGCGGGCGACGTGCGAGCGGAAGGCGCGATGACGGCGGACGGGCGCGTGATGGGCGGTTATGTACACGGAATTTTCGGCGCGGATGCGTTTCGGGCGCATTGGCTGGCGCAGGTTGGCGTGCAAGCAGCGCAAATTGATTTTGAAGCACGAATTGAATCCGCATTAAATGCGCTGGCTGATCACGTTGAAAGCTGTTTAGATTTAGATGCGTTGCTGGCGCTGGCAAAATGAATAATGAATGCCGCTGCATCTTTCCAAGGATTTACCAATACCGCCTGTGCATTTTATCCCTGTCACAGCGGTATTAAAAAAGAATTTAACTGCTTATTCTGCTATTGCCCGTTATATGCTTACAATTGCCCCGGCACTTATTCAATGTTAATTGATCGTCATGGTCAACCGCGCAAAGATTGTTCTCAGTGCCGCTTGCCGCATGATGGTTATGCAGCATCGTGGCAGTTCATTCAAAAGTGGTTAGAACAACCGACGCTGTGGAATAGTGAGACTGCACATGAGCGACATCAATGACATCGTCCGCCGCTGTAAAATAGCACTTGCTCAGTATTATGGCGATAACTTTAATGGCTTGATTTTTTATGGATCGGCAGCGCGTGGTCAAGCACAAGCCGCGAGCGATATTGATTTGTTGGTGCTATTTAATCAATCCTTTGATTATATCGCCGAATTGTATCAATTGATTGAGGTGCTTTATCCCATTCAAATGGAATCAACGTGGTTGATTTCTGCCAAGCCAGTGACGGCAGATGATTTTGAGCACGGTAAAATTCAGCTTTATCGCAATGCAAAACGTGAAGGGATTAGATTGTAATTCATTGCCCACTGACAACCTTTAAGGATACTCATAATGCTTAATTCAACCTCATGCTTAAACGACCGCCTTGCGCAAACGATTTTAATTCTGGATGGTGCAATGGGCACCATGATTCAACGTCACGGTTTAACCGAAGCCGATTATCGCGGCACACGGTTTGCGGACTGGCCGAGCGATGTAAAAGGTAATAATGATTTATTGGTCTTAACGCGCCCTGATGTGATTGCCGGTATTCATCGCGCTTATTTAGAAGCGGGCGCAGATATTATTGAAACCAACAGCTTCAATGCCACGCGCATTGCAATGGCTGATTACGGCATGGAAGCGTTCTCTTATGAAATCAACGTGGCAGCGGCGCGATTAGCGCGAGAATCTGCAGATGCGTATTCAACACCAGATAAACCACGTTTTGTTGCTGGCGTTCTCGGCCCCACCAATCGCACTGCATCTATTTCACCTGATGTAAATGATCCTGGTCATCGCAATGTTGATTTTGATACGCTGGTTGCGGCTTATACCGAATCAACTCGCGGTTTAATTGTGGGTGGCGCAGACATCATTTTAATTGAAACCATTTTCGACACCTTGAATGCAAAAGCGGCCGTATTTGCAGTGCGCCAAGTTTTTGATGAAGATGGGATTGAATATCCAATCATGCTGTCTGGGACAATTACCGATCAATCCGGGCGCACATTAACAGGTCAAACGACTGAAGCATTTTTCAATTCGCTGCGCCATGCTGATCCAATTAGCATTGGCTTAAATTGCGCTCTCGGTCCGTATGAATTGCGCCCCTATGTACAGGAATTAGCACGAATTGCCGACTGCATGGTTTCTGCACATCCTAATGCCGGATTACCGAATGAACTTGGCGGTTATGATCTCAGTCCTGAACAAATGGCAACTGAAGTTGCGAATTGGGCGCAAAGTGGTTTTCTTAATATCATCGGCGGCTGTTGCGGCACGACGCCCGATCATATTCGCGCAATGGCTCAGGCGGTTGCTGGAATGCCACCGCGCCAGCGTCCAAATATCGCGCCAGCGTGTCGGTTATCGGGGTTGGAACCATTTAATATCGGTGCAGAATCGCTGTTTGTGAATATCGGTGAACGCACCAATGTTACTGGCTCGGCACGCTTTAAGCGGTTAATTAAAGACGGTGATTACGATACCGCATTGAGTGTGGCGCAAGAGCAAGTTGAAAACGGCGCACAAGTCATTGATGTGAATATGGATGAAGGGCTGCTTGATGCAGTTGCGGCGATGCGGCGGTTTCTCAATTTAGTGGCTGCGGAACCAGAAATTGCTCGCGTACCGGTGATGATTGATTCCTCAAAATGGGAAGTGATTGAAACTGGATTGAAATGTGTGCAAGGCAAGTCCATCGTCAACTCAATTTCAATGAAAGAAGGTGAAGCAAAGTTTTTACAGCAAGCGCGATTATGTCGGCGTTATGGCGCAGCAGTGATCGTGATGGCATTTGATGAAGTTGGGCAAGCGGATACGCAAGCCCGCAAAATTGAAATCTGCACTCGCGCTTATCGGCTTTTAACCGAACAAGTTGGTTTTCCGGCAGAAGATATTATTTTTGATCCGAATATCTTTGCGGTCGCTACCGGAATTGAAGAGCATAACAATTATGCGGTCGATTTTATTGAAGCGACCCGTGAGATTAAACGCAGCTTGCCTCATGCCAAAATCTCCGGCGGAGTTTCCAATGTCTCGTTTTCGTTTCGTGGCAATAACCCAGTGCGCGAAGCAATTCACGCCGTATTCCTCTATCACGCCATTCGTGCTGGCATGGATATGGGTATTGTTAATGCCGGTCAATTAGCTATTTATGATGATTTAACTGCTGAATTGCGCGATGCAGTTGAGGACGTGATTCTCAATCGTCGCGCTGATAGCACTGAACGGTTATTGGATATTGCACCGCGTTATCAAAGCGATGGCGCAACAGAAGTGCGTCCAGAAGAACAAGAATGGCGCAGTTGGCCAATTGAAAAACGCTTAACCCATTCGCTAGTGAAAGGCATCACCGATTATATTGATGAAGATACAGAAGCAGCGCGGCAATTATTAGGACGACCATTGCTGGTGATTGAAGGACCGTTAATGGCGGGCATGAATTATGTCGGTGATCTATTCGGCGCAGGCAAGATGTTTTTACCGCAGGTGGTGAAATCAGCGCGAGTGATGAAAAAAGCGGTTGCTTATTTATTTCCATATTTAGAAGCGGAAAAAGCTGCTGCTGGTGATATGGCGAAAAATAACGGACGCATTTTAATGGCAACTGTGAAAGGCGATGTCCACGATATTGGTAAAAATATCGTCGGCGTTGTTTTGCAATGCAATAATTATGAGGTGATTGATCTTGGCGTGATGGTTTCCGCAGAAACTATTTTTCAACGGGCGCGTGAGGAGCAGGTTGATATTATTGGTTTATCGGGATTGATTACGCCGTCATTAGAAGAAATGGTGCATGTTGCGCAAGAAATGCCACGACAAGGTTTAGATATTCCGTTGTTAATTGGTGGTGCGACGACTTCTAAATTGCATACTGCATTAAAAATTGCGCCGCAACGCACTGCGCCTGTGATTTATGTGCCAGATGCGTCACGGGCAGTTGGTGTTGCCTCTAAATTACTCAGTGATGAGATGCGTGGCGATTACATTGCCGCAATCAATACAGAATACGCCGCAATTCGTGCTGCGCGTGAAAGCAAAGATAACACCCGCAAAGCGATGTTAATTGCGGATGCGCGTGCCAATCGGACGCGGATTGATTGGGCGAATGAGCAACTACCGCGTCCGGCAATACTTGCACCAGAATTCACGAATAACGCTCAATTTAATCTGCACATTGAACGCGACGGCGACCGCGTGATTGGTGTGATTGAAGATTTCCCGCTCACTGAATTGGTGGATTGCATTGATTGGCTGCCGTTCTTTAATGCGTGGGAATTGGCGGGTAAATTCCCTGATATTCTGGACGATGAAATCGTCGGCACGGAAGCGCGGGCATTATTCGCAGATGCGCAACCATTTTTAGCACAATTAGTGAATGAACGTTGGCTAACGGCGCGTTGTGTTTTTGGGTTTTTTCCCGCCAATCGTATTGCTGATGATGATCTTGCGCTCTATACCGATGACACGCGCCAAACCGAATTAATGCGATTGCATCATTTACGTCAGCAAATGTTGCGCAGCGCCGAACGTAGTCAATTTAATCTCTGTTTAAGTGATTTTATTGCGCCAATTGAAGCGCAGCAGCGCGATTATCTTGGTGCGTTTGCATTAACTACTGGCATTGGTATTGACGCGCATTTAGCGCGTTTTGAAGCCGATCACGATGATTACAGCGCCATTATGTTAAAGGCGCTGGCGGATCGTTTAGCAGAAGCCTTTGCGGAACGGCTGCATCAATTGATTAGAACGCATTATTGGGGTTATGCACCGCATGAAGCATTAGATAATGCGGGATTGATTGCCGAACAATATCAAGGTATTCGCCCCGCGCCGGGTTATGCAGCCTGTCCCGATCACACTGAAAAAGGGACGTTGTGGCAATTATTAGAACCGGAGCGGCGAATTGGTTTGCAACTCACTGAAAACTTCGCCATGTTGCCAACTGCTGCCGTTTCCGGTTGGTATTTTTCACATCCGCAAGCGCGTTATTTTGGCACGGGTAAAATTCAAAAAGATCAAGTTGAAGACTATGCAAAGCGTAAAGGAATGACGCTGGCGGAGGCAGAACGATGGTTAGCGCCAGTATTGGGTTATGAATAAATCTCCTTTGCCCACTGTATTAAAAGGCGAGACCATTCTCATTACTGGTCCAGCGCGAAGTGGTAAAAGCGAATGGGCGGAACGGTTAGCGTATGAATCACAACGGCAAGTGATTTATTGCGCAACCGCACTTGAAAATGCTGATGATGCAGAATGGACGGCACGAATTGCTGCCCATCGCACCCGACGTCCGGCAACATGGGCAACGGTTTGCGCTCCAATTGAATTGTCGGCAACGCTTGCCGCTTATCAGAATGCGCAGTATTGTCTATTGGTTGATTCGCTCGGCACTTGGACGGCGAATTTAATTGAACTGAATGACGCGGATTGGCAACTTCAGATCACGCAATTGTTTGAACAATTGAAAACACATCCCGCGTTAATTATTTTTGTTGCCGAAGAAACCGGCTGGGGTGTCATTCCCGCATATCCGATGGGGCGGTTATTTCGTGATCGTTTGGGTGGATTGATTCGTCATCTCGGCGGGCAATGCGCAGCGACCTATTTGGTGACTGGCGGTTATGCGTTGGCATTAAATCGTTTGGGTGTGCGGATTGAATAATGCAGCAGATTGGTGTATTCATCAGCCTATTGTTATTAACGTTATCGACGCTGGCAGATTCATTGCCAACGGTTGCCAGCACCAATTTATGCGCTGATTTGTTATTGCTGCAAATTGCTGATCCGGCGCAGATTATTTCGGTGTCTCGCGCCAGCCACAATCCGCAACTCTCACCGCTCGCTACTGCGGCGGCGCGTTATCCGCCGAATCGTGGCAGCGTGGAGGAAATGTTGGCGCTCAAACCGAATATCGTGCTGGTGTACAGCGGTTGGATGGGGCGGCGTCATGCACAATTGCTTGCAAATCAAGGAATTGAAGTGATTGCGCTGCCGTATCCGAAACATTGGGATGATGCACTGAACACGGCGCGGCAGCTTGCCGCTCGGCTGGGACGCAGCGCGGCGGAGGCTAAAATTGTAGCGTTAGCGCAACAGATGGCGGCGCTGGCGGCGACTGCTCGACCGGCATATAACGTCTTGTATTTGCGAGCAAATGGCGGTACAGCGGGCGCAAATACCTACGTTGATGACGTGTTGCAGCGGTTGCATTTACGCAACGCAGCAGTGTCACAAGGTGTTGCTGGTTGGGGGCGAATGCCGTTAGAACAAGTGGTGCTCACGCCGCCGGAGGTATTTTTGTTGGGATATTTTGAGCAGAATCAAGCGGTTAATCACGCAACATTTGCGCAACATCCGTTGTTGCAACGAATGCTCGCCCAGCGTCCAACCGTTTCCATCGCGGGCAAAGCGTGGGGTTGTGGCGGATTAGAAACACTGGATGCCGCCGCCCAGCTCGCCGCGCAACTCGCACGCCTCCCGTCATCACAGTCACTTTCACCGCAGCGTTAAATTCCGTATTATACGTTGCTCTTTTTAATGCTATTCATTGCACGAATGAGGAATTGTTTGACATGATTAAATTAACCACCTCACACGGTGACATCGTTATTGAATTGGATACAGAAAAAGCGCCGGAGACCTGCGCTAATTTTGAGCAATATGTGCAAGATGGCTATTATGACGGCACCATCTTTCATCGCGTCATTGATGGCTTTATGGTGCAGGGTGGCGGTATGACCGTCGAGTTCAAAGAAAAAACCACACGGGCACCGATTAAAAATGAAGCCAAGAATGGCTTAAAAAATCAGATCGGTACCTTGGCAATGGCGCGGACGCCCGATCCCCATTCCGCTTCGGCGCAGTTTTTCATTAACGTCGCCAATAATAGCTTTTTGGATTATCCAGGGCAGGATGGCTGGGGATATTGTGTGTTTGGGCGCGTGGTAGATGGCATGGCGACGGTGGAGTCAATTAAAGGCGTGGCGACCGGTTCGCGTAAAGGTCATCAGGATGTTCCAGTCGATGATGTTGTGATTGAAAAAGCCGAAGTTCTGGCTTAATTCAATTAAACGCGGAAGCGCACAATCTGTTGTTTAAGATTGAGCGCCAACGCTTCTAAACGATTGGCAGTGCCTGCTGCCATGTGAATTGTGGCGGTGGTATCCGCAACCATGTGCGCAATGCGATCAATATGTTGGGCAATTTCTGTTGACGCATTTGCTTGTTCATGGGTGGTATCGGCTACGGCATGAATGCGTTCTAAATTGCCGCGTGTATTCTCTTCAATTGCCCGCAAAGATTCCGATGCTGAATTCGCCAGCGTCACGCCAACTTCTAATTCCGGCAGTGCTTTATTCATTGCTTCTACTGCGCCTTCGGTATCGTGTTGAATTCCTAAAATCATCTGTTCAATTTCAGTAGTTGCGGTCGCAGTGCTACTGGCTAATTTGCGCACTTCATCGGCGACAACCGCAAAACCACGTCCTTGTTCTCCCGCTCGCGCTGCTTCAATTGCGGCATTGAGTGCCAATAGATTTGTTTGTCCCGCAATCCCTTTAATGACATTGGCAATGGTAGAAATTTGTTTCGTGCGATCTTCTAAAGCACGCATTCGCGCTGAGGCGTCATTCATGGTGGCGGCAATGGTTTGAATAGCGCGACTGGCTTGATCGGCGCGACCGCGTCCTTGTGTTGCTAATGTCAACGCATCTCGAGAATTGCTTTCTGTTTCGCGGGCATTATCGGAAATCTGGCTGGAGCTGACAGTCAATTGGTCAATTGCGGCTGCCATTGCTGACGTTGCTGACGTTTGTTGATTCGCGGCACTGGAGACTTCATTGAAAGCTAATTTAATTTCTTCGGCATCATCAACTAATGAATTCGCTTCTTTATTGATGTTTGTAATCAATTGGCGCAAGGCGCTGATCATGGTGTTGAGCGATTCAAGTAAACTTTCTGGCGGAGGATTTTGGAATGAGATGGATAAATCTCCGGCAGCGATCTGTTGCATTTTTACTTGTGCGGCAGTGGGCTCTCCGCCTAATTGCACCAAAATAGTATTGCCAATTAACCAGCCAACTACGGTTAATACTACCAATAACACTCCTGCAATGCTGCCGAATAACAGCACGGCGTTCCAATATGCGCGTTCAATATCATCAATATAAACGCCAGTGCCAACGACCCAGCCCCAAGGTTGAAATAAGGTGGCATACGAGAGCTTGGGTTCCATTTGGGTTTGATTAGGACGCGGAAACCAATAATCAACAAATCCTCCGCCTTTCTGCGCGGCGGTGACTAATTCTTGCACTAAAAATTTGCCGTTGGAGTCTTTTAAGTCGCGTTTATTTTGTCCTTCAAAGTCGGGTTTAGAAGGATAAAGGACATACACATGATTGGTATCAAAAATGAAATAGTAGTTATCTTGGTCATAACGCAAATGCCGCAGGGTTTCACGCGCTGCGCTTTGCCCTTCTTGTTCTGAAAGCGTGCCCGTTTGTACTAATTGTTGAAAGTGTTTTAAGGTGGCGACGCCAACGTCAACTAAATTCTTGGCTTGCGCTTTGCGTTCTGCCAACATATTTCCTTGCAATTGAAATAATGCAATCATGCTAATGCCAAGTACCCCGAATAACATTAACCCAATCAATGAGCGAATGCGGGTGGCGACTTTCAATTGTTTGAATAACATAATGGCTCCAAGAAATGCTGGAATTCAGCAGCGCGACCTGACATCAACTCATTTTAGCGCAAATAGCGTGACCCACCGCACAAATGCGAGGCGCGGTGATGCGCCTCGCAGCGGGCGATGGGCGTTAATTTGCGGTTGAACTGCTGGGATGCAGCCAGATTTGCCCGTCAGCAACCATCAGGCGATAGGTGCGCAGCGGGGTGACGGCGGGTTCTTCGCAGGCGGCACCGCTGGCGAGATCAAAACGACTGCCGTGCAGCGAGCATTTGATCCGTGCGCCTTCTAAGCAGCCAAACGCCAGCGGGTAGTCTTCGTGGCTGCAATTGTCTTCCACTGCATACAGCACGCCGTCAACGTTGGCGAGGAGACAGCGTTGTCCGGCGGCGGTGACGCTGATGAATTCACCCGCTGCCAGCGCGTCGGCGGCGGCAACTGCAATCCAAGGTGCATCCATGTCAGCGTACCCGGGCGACGGCAGCGCCGGAGTTGAGAACGTCGCGCACGCGGTCGGCGGCGACTGTCAAAGACGGTTCGCGCCCGATATGCCACAAAATCAGTGCGCCCGCGCAGACGAGGCTGTCATACGTCGGGCCGGGCTGTCCGGCGAGAGCGGCCATGCCGACGGCGGCAGCCGCTTGCGCAGTGGCGGTGACATCAACGGCAACTGCGATCTCATCGCCGGGGCGCATCGCTTGCGGCAGGCTATCGGGCAACGGCACCGCCCGTTCTGGCTGTTCAATGCCGAGCGCGACCGGATCAATATCAAACGCCTGTTCTTCGGCATGATGGTGATAGTTAAAACAGACGCCCGTTTGCCGCAGCGAGGGCATCATTCCGCCTTCAATGCCGCGCACCAACAGCGCCGAATCAAACCCGGCGTGTCGCGCCAGCAGCGCATAAATCCGCGAATAGGGTTTATGCACATAACCCGTCACCAGATGAGTGCGGTTGCGACCGTGAAGCGGACGCGCCATCACCTCAACCGTCGTCAACGCCTGCCGCTTCACGATTGCCGTGCGCAACGCCGTCAACGCGTGCAAGGGCGGGCAAAATTGACTCTGATCGAGATAACTCCAGCCCAACGTCGGATCGGCGAGCCGCGCTGCCGCTTGCGCGGGCGTCAACTCCGTCGCCACGCCCGCTGCCGCCAAAATATGCCGATGCGTCACACCAAACTTCGGCCCCACCGCCAACGCCCCCTGCGTGATCGCCGCCACGCCGCACTCCGCTAACAACGGCAACACAAACGGCGCAGCCGGCAAACAACGGTTATAGCCATCGTAGGGATCGGCGATGTCCACCACCTCATCAACTTCCGCCGTTACCGCGACAGTCACATCGCGGATCGCATCTAAAATACCTTTAAATTCATCATCGGTTTCGCGCTTCATTCGCAGCGCAATTAAAAAGATGCCCGCCTGCACTGGCTCAATCAATCCATCTAAAATTGCCCGCATTCCCGCCCGCGCTTCTTCTTGTGAAATCGCTTTAGATAACGTGGGGCCAGTAGCAATGCGTTGAATAATTGAGCGCATTTGTAAACGCGCAACATCAATCTGAGCATAATTCATTCTTTAATGTCCAAATAAAATTCTAATCGCCATTGATTAGAAAACTTCATTGATACTTGGTGGGCGATAACGCTTGCTCGCCCCATCCAAGCTCCCAGTAGCCGTACATGATGTCACACGACTGCCGCCCGGTGACAACGCAGCGCGACCGAACGCAATCAACTCAGCACTTCTCAGCCGCCAGCGGCGGGAACAACCACCGCTGTTTGGCGCACCTTTAAGATGGGTAAGCAGCGTGCATCAATCAAGCGGTGCAGAAATAGCACCAGCGCAAGTCTAAATCACACTGCCAACTGCCAACTCAAAAAAATCGCCATTCCTGTCTTATAAACTTCACAATTTTAATCACCCAATTATGTTAGTTTTTCTGTAACGCAACACGGAATAACACATGGAAACCGGCGATGTCTTTTGCTTCAGTCAATCCAGAATTACCTATTTTAACAGCGCGAGCGGTGTTAATTGGACGTTATCTTGATTTGCGGCGTCTCGATCAATTTGAGCCATTAGCAACTAATCCATTGCTAGTGACGGTTCCGCAGCACGGTCAAGCCGTCTTATTACGTTCTGGTGCCGTAGTTTTATTCGGCGTCACGCTGGAAGATGAGTTGGCATTTATTACCCAACTGCGTCCGCTGATTAAAGAACCGTTAGCGCGGAATGAATATGAAGAATTGCTATTAACGATTGATAGCAAACGTCCCGAAGGCATTGAGCGAGAGCGCGTGATTTTAGCCAATACGGAAAGCGCACGGTTACAAGTGATTGCCGATATTCTCGGCAAAAGCGTATTGCTGGCGGAACAGGAAACGCGAGTAGCCCGCGCCTTTGATCGCATTGAACCATTGGCGAATCGTTTACGCAATGATGGACGCGGCGGCAGCAATGCCAAAACCCTGATTCGTCATATTGGCGAAGCGTTAGCAATTCAACAGGAAATGGTGGGACGGGGTGAAGTGGGCGATAAACCCGAAGTGATTTGGGAGCGCCCTGATTTAGAACGGCTCTATTTGAATTTGGAAGCGGAATATGAAATCCGCGAGCGTCAAGTGGCGTTGGAACGTAAATTAGCGTTAATTAACGATACCGCCGCCACCTTATTAGATTTGCTGCAAAGTAAGCGCAGCATTCGCGTGGAATGGTACATCGTGATCTTAATTGTCGTCGAAATTGTTTTGACGCTGTACGATCTGTTTATTCATTCCGCGACTTAATATCCATAATGGCGCAGGGTATCAATTAAAATCTCACGATTGCGATAACGAATATCCTGCCCCAACGCCACATAAATCACCTGCTCGGCAATCGTTGCAGCGTGATTACCAATCCGTTCCAGCGCATGAGCCGCAGTTAATAAACACACCACTTGGCGCGGAATTAACCCTTCACGATTCATCTTGCCCAACAATTGCCGCGCTGCATTGGAAGCCTGATATAAACTCGGTTCATCTTCAAAAATACTGAGTGCGAGTTTCACATCAAAGGTGGCAACGGCTTGAATACTCCGCTCAAACATGCAGCAGGCTTTATCATCTAAGGCTTGCAGCGCCTGATTCAACTCATCAGAAATCACATCAGCATTCGTATCTAATAACGCCAATAATTCCGATGCTTGCCGCGCAATTCGTGCCGCTTTATCGCCAGCGCGTTCGACTTCTCCCGCAATTTTTGACAGCGCCAACACAATACGCAAATCAATCGCAGTGGGTTGTCGCCGCGTAATCACACGAAAGACTTCTTCATCCGCATCCAGCGATAAATAATCAATCAACGGTTCCCGATCCAAAACGCGATAGGCTTGGCATTCAACGCGATCAACTAATGCCACCACTGCTGCTTGCGTTTGTTCGACAACGCGCCCACCCATCTCTAAAATAATGCTGCGCAGTTTGGCGAGTTCTTCATCATAACGATGTACGGTGTGACCAGTGGTAATATCCGTTTTTGGTTTAGCAAAGCTAGGGTCTGGCATGATGAATCCGGGCAACAGGATGAATGGAAATGCGCTGCGACATTAACCGAAACGACCGGTAATATAATCTTCAGTTAATTTGTGTTGCGGGTTGGTAAAGATGTGATTGGTTTCTCCCACTTCAATGAGATCGCCTAAATGAAAATAAGCGGTACGTTGTGAAACGCGAGCCGCCTGTTGCATGGAATGGGTGACGATGGCGATGCTGTAATTCTGGCGCAATTCGTCAATCAATTCTTCCACAATTGCGGTGGCAATTGGATCCAATGCCGAACAAGGTTCATCCATTAAAATCACTTCCGGCGAAACCGCAATGGTGCGGGCAATACACAGCCGCTGCTGTTGTCCACCAGATAAGCCCGTACCGGGTTGATCTAGCCGCTCCTTCACTTCTTTCCATAAACCCGCTTTTTGTAAACTGGCTTCGACCAGTTCATCTAATTCCGCTTTGTTATTGGTCAAGCCGTGAATGCGCGGGCCGTAAGCGACGTTCTCATAAATCGACTTGGGAAATGGATTGGGTTTTTGAAATACCATGCCCACTCGCGCCCGCAATGGCACCGGATCAAGTTTTTTGTCGTAAATCTCTTCACCGTCTAATTGAATGGAGCCGGTGACGCGACAATCAACGATGGTGTCATTCATCCGATTTAAGCTGCGTAAAAAGGTCGATTTGCCGCAGCCAGACGGGCCAATCATCGACACCACTTCATTCTTGCCAATATCTAAACTGACGTTTTTAATCGCCTGTTTGTTGCCATACCACACGTCAACATTGCGGCACACCATGCGCGGTTCAGCGGCAGTGAAATCGCCAACCGTTTCGCGTGAATGTTGGGCGCTGGCGAGTTCGGCAGAAGTCATGACACTCATTGCTTTATCCATTGCTTCAACTGTAGTGCTCATTTTGAATGAAAACCTCAATTCGGGTGAATTCAATAATCATGCGTTTACCAGCGCCGCTCGAATTTGCGGCGTAATAATACGGCGGCGAGGTTCATTAAAAAGAGAAATGCTAATAATACGATAATCGCCGCCGAGGTGCGTTCGACAAAGGCGCGTTCGGGGCTGTCTGCCCACAGAAAAATCTGCACCGGCAACACCGTCGCGGAATCGGTAAAACCACTAGGAATATCAACGATGAACGCGATCATGCCGATCATCAGCAACGGCGCACTTTCGCCCAGCGCCCGCGCCATGCCGATGATCGCGCCAGTCAACATGCCGGGCAGCGCCAGCGGCAGCACGTGATGGAACTGGGTTTGCAGCGCCGAGGCACCAACGCCGAGCGCCGCTTCCCGAATGGAGGGCGGTACCGATTTGAGCGCCACCCGGCTGGCGATGATGATGGTCGGCAGGGTCATAATCGTCATCACCAGCGCCGCCACCAGCGGGGTGGAGCGCGGAATGCCGAAAAAGCCGATAAACACTGCCAATCCCAGCAGCCCGAATACAATCGACGGCACGGCAGCTAAGTTGTTGATATTCACCTCAATTAAATCCGTCCAGCGATTTTTGGGGGCGAATTCTTCCAGATACAACGCCGCGCCTACGCCAATCGGAAATGACAGCAGCAGCGTCAGCAGCAAGGTGTAAAACGATCCCATCAACGCGCCAGCAATGCCGGCTAATTCCGGCTCCCGCGAGGTGCCGTGCGTTAAAAAGATGGTGTTAAACCGCTTGGCGACGCGCCCCTGCTGCTCCAACTGCGTCACCCAGCCAATCGTTTCATCGCTGACCCGCCGATCTTCGGGCGCGGCGGTGCGGTCGATATTGCCCTTGACCAGCATGTCAATATCGTCATCCGCCAGCACCCACAGCTCCGGCGTCGTCCCAATCAACGCCGGCTCCGCCAGCACCTGCTCACGCACCAGATCACCCGCGCCCACGCTCACCAGCGCATACAGCCGCCGCAAGGCTTGGCGCTCCGTCAGATCGGGAAATTGCTGGCGCAGCGCGTCACGAATCAGCTTGGTGTAATTGGCGGCAGCGAGCGTTGCCGGTTCCCGCGAGCCGCTCGGATCAATCACCTCGGCGCTCAAATTGAGCGGCAGTTGGATATAGGTTTGGGCAAAGGCGGTGTAGCCCTTGCTGACGATGTCGGTAAACAGCAACACGACAAAGCTCAATCCCAGCGCGACGGCAAACGCCCCGAGGCGGCGAAACCGGCGCTCGCGGGCATAACGGCGTTTGAGCGAAGCGTTGACGATGTCGATGGTGCGGCGCGGCGCGTCAGATGCTGGCGGGGGAGAGGGAGTGTTATTCATATTGCTCACGATATTTGCGCACGATAGAAAGAGCGAGAACGTTGAGTGCCAGCGTTACCACAAACAGCGTCAACCCCAGCGCGAAGGCAGCGAGCGTTTTGGCGCTGTCAAATTCCTGATCGCCGGTCAGCAAGGTCACGATCTGCACCGTCACGGTGGTCACGCTGTCGAGCGGATTCGCGGTCAGATTTGCCGCCATGCCTGCCGCCATCACCACGATCATCGTTTCACCAATCGCCCGCGACACCGCCAGCAAAATCCCGCCGACGATGCCCGGCAATGCCGCTGGAATCACAACGAGGCGGATCGTTTCCGACTGCGTCGCGCCGAGCGCATAAGACCCATCGCGCAGCGCCTGCGGCACCGCGTTAATCACGTCATCAGCCAGTGATGAAATAAACGGGATAATCATCACCCCCATCACCAAGCCAGCCGCCAGCGCACTTTCTGACGCCACCTCCAGCCCCACTGCCGCGCCCAGCTCGCGGATCACCGGCGCGACCGTCAGCGCCGCGAAAAAGCCATACACCACCGTCGGAATGCCGGCGAGCACTTCAATGATCGGCTTGGCAATGGCGCGGACAGAACGCGAGGCGTATTCGGAAAGATAAATCGCTGACATCAAGCCAATCGGCACTGCGACCACCATCGCAATCAACGACACCATCAAGGTGCCGGTAAACAGCGGAATCGCACCAAATGCGCCGGTTGCGCCCACTTGATCGGCGCGGAGTGCGATCTGTGGACTCCAATTCGTGCCAAAGAAAAATTCCAGCGGCGAGACCAGCTCGAAAAAGCGCAGCGATTCAAATAACACGGAGAGCACGATCCCCAGCGTGGTCAGAATCGCCAGCGAGGAGAAAATCACCATGATGACCAGAAAGACCGACTCAACCCGATTTCGCGCTCGCATCTGCGGTTCTGTGCGCGACCACGCGAAGCTGGCACCGCCCAGCGCCAGCGCCAGCACTGCCAGCCACTGCGCCTGCGTCGATAATTCTTCAAAGCGGGCAAATTGCGTGGCAGCGGCTTGAATCTCCGGCGTGACCGTTGCTGACACGATATTGCCGGTGGCTAAGTTTTTAATGTCGTTGAGAATTAAATCAATTTGCCCAGCGGATTGGGCAGCGACCAGATCGGGCGGCAACTGCGCCGTGACCAGCGCGGTGATGAAATGATCCTGAAAACCCAGCCACAGTCCCAGCAGCAACAGCGCCGGAATACCCGCCCACAGCGCGGCATAAACGCCGTAATACGCTGGCAGCGAGTGCAGATGATTGATCTGTTTGAGACCGCCGACCCGCGTGATGGCTCGTTTCATTCCGAGGTGATAGGCCAGCGCCATCACTGCGAGCAGGAGAAGAATAAGCGTCCAGGTGTGCATGAACAATTCGCCGGATGGGACAAGGGAACGCCGCCGCTTCGGAAGTTGAAGCGACGGCGGGCGAGGCGCGATTGGCCTCGGAGCAACGCCGCGATGTTATTCAGGTTTGCTCATCGGTGTCAGCGCCCGTGCGGACTTGGCGACGCTGGTGCGGTCAGCATCTGGCAAGGAAATCAAGCCTTTATCTGCCAGATACCCTTCTGGCCCCCACGCTTTATCGTTGGTGAATTCGCTGACGAATTCTTTGATGCCGGGAATGGTGCCGACGTGCGCGTTCTTGACGTAGAAATAAATCGAGCGCGAGACCGGATAGGAACCATCAGAAATCGCGTCATAACTCGGCGCGACACCAGCGATCTTGGAACCCTGCACCTTGTCGGTGTTCTGGTCGAGGAAGCTGTAGCCGAAAATGCCCAGCGCATTCTTATTGGACGACAGCTTCTGCACGATCAGGTTGTCATTCTCGCCGGCTTCGACGTAAGCGCCATCTTCCCGCACGCCGCCGCAGACTGCCTTGTGCAGCTTCTCATCGCTCTTTTTCAGTGCCTTGATGACAGGAATGCTGTTGCAGCCGCCTTCCATCGCCAGCTCAACAAACGCATCGCGGGTGCCGGAGGTCGGCGGCGGGCCGAGCACTTCAATTTTGGTATCTGGCAGCGCGGAGTTGACATCCTTCCACGTTTTATTCGGGTTCGGCACGAACTTGCCGCTGCTGTCTGGAACGTCTTTCGCCAGTGCTAAAAAAATGTCCTTCAGCGATAAATCCAACTGCTTGGCGGACTTCGCGTTGGCAATGGCGATGCCATCAAAGCCGATTTTGACTTCGGTGATCTCCGTGACGCCCGCTTTCTGGCAATTCTCAAACTCCGACGCCTTCATCTGCCGCGAGGCGTTGGTGATGTCAGGATGGTCAACGCCGACGCCACCGCAAAACAATTTCATGCCGCCGCCAGTGCCGGTTGATTCCACTTTGGGCGTATTGAATTTGCCCGTGCGCCCGAAGGTTTCCGCGACTGCCGTCGAAAAAGGAAACACAGTTGAGGAACCAACGATGTTGATGGTGTCGCGGGCGGCCAGCGCCTGACCCGATAACAGCGTCATGGCGACCGCAACGGCAGAAGTCAGCAGAGTCTTATTCATCAAGTGCCCCTAAACTCAAAAGTGAAATAAAAAATTGATTGAGGTGATCGGCGCGAATGCTAAACAACATTGGTGACTGTTTGATGACGCTGCGCTTTATTGCGCCTTTAATTGCCCCAAAGCGCGAATTAAGCGCACGCTGGCATTAAAAAAATCCTCATCAGGATGCGCTGCGCACAGCGCCCGAATCCGCACCATCGCCGCTGTCAATTCCGCATCGCGCAACACATCGCGCCCGGTGGTCAGATTCAAGCCCGTGACCAAACCCGCCAGCCATTCCTGATAACGGCGATACTCTTCGCCAGCCAGCGGCAGTGATAAGGCATCGGCGGGAGCGGCAGCGAGAAATTCGCCGCAGCTTTTCATCCCATATCCCCATAATGCCGGCACGCCGGGCGCTTGCTGCGCGGGGCGATCTGCTGCCGATGCGGCCGTCGTGCTGAGGAGTAACAGCATCAACCATTTACCGTTATGATTCATTCAACTCATCCTATTATTTCACTGTGAATAACCAGCGCCAGCGCCAGCATGATTGCGCCGTTTATTCCGGCATGTGACGACTCTTTTATTATGCGCATTTTAATGATTTCTGATGTGTATTTTCCCCGCATCACCGGCGTGTCCACGTCGATTCAAACCTTTGCCCGTGAATTTGTCCGCGCTGGACACGAGGTCACGCTGATTGCGCCGGACTACGGGCACAGCGCCGCAGAACCATTCGAGATTCTGCGCATTCCGTCGCGGTATCTGCCGATTGATCCCGAAGATCGCATCTTGCGCCTGCGCCAATTGCGGCGCTATGACGCGGAGTTACAGCGACGCGGCTTTGATCTCGTTCACATTCACACGCCATTTCTGGCGCACTACAGCGGGCTGCGGCTGGCGCGGCTGCTCAAGGTGCCGGTGGTCGAGACCTATCACACGTTTTTTGAGCAGTATCTGCATCACTACGTCACCTTTGTGCCGGCGGCGTGGCTGCGGTGGACGGCGCGACATTTTGCGGTGTCGCAATGCGTGGCGGTCAACGCGCTGATTGTGCCGTCGCAGCCGATGCGCGAGGTGTTATTGCAGTACGGCGTCAACACGCCAACGGTGGTGATTCCGACCGGAATTGCGTTGGAACAATTTCGACGCGGCGACGGGGCGCAATTTCGAGCGCGTTATCAGATTGCGCCGGAGCGCCCGCTGTTGGTTCACGTCAGCCGGCTGGCGTTCGAGAAAAACATTGATTTCATCTTGCGGGCGCTGGTGCGGATCAAGCAGCAGGTGCCGGATGTGATGCTGGCGCTGGTCGGCGCAGGGCCAGCACACGCGCAGCTCGTCGCGCAAATTCAGACGTTGGGCTTGACTGACAACACGCTGCTGACTGGGTATCTCGCCCGCGATGGCAGTTTGGAAAGTTGCTACAGCGCGGCGACGGCGTTTGTTTTTGCTTCGCGGACGGAAACGCAGGGCTTGGTGGTTTTAGAGGCGCTGGCGCTGGGGGTGCCGGTGGTTTCAACGGCGGTGATGGGCACGAAAGCGGTGCTGGCTGGCGGGCGCGGGGCGCTGATTGCGGAAGACGATGAAGCTGATTTTGCAGCAAAAACGGTGCGAATGCTGACGGATACGGCGCTGCGGGAGCGGCTGGCGCAGGAGGCGGTGGACTATGCGCAAACGTGGTCAGCGCCGGTGTTGGCAGAACAGTTATTGCAGCTTTATGCGGAAGTGTTGGATTGAAAAAAGTTGTCAGTTGGCAGTTGTCAGTAAAAAATGGCGTTGCAATCAATCATTTTTATCTGCAACTGCATCATCATTGATGTAGTTGCGCGATTGCAGCTTCCGCAGAACTGGCTTGCAATTGACCTGCATAAAAAGAATTAACGGCATATTGTGCCTCAGCAGCAATTTCGGCGCGACGTATTTCAATTTGGCGCTGCTGTAAAATTTGCACCAGTATTTCCTGTTGCTCGATTGGCAATTGCAACACCGTTTCAAGTGCTTGATCCAAAGTCATCACTGCCGACATGTTAAAAACCTCATTTTCTATCCAATCTCCGAATCAACCTGCATTCCCTTTTTTTATCAAGGAAATGCGGTTTTATTAAAGAATCAAAAAAGATCAAAATCACTGTCCGCCGCGGACGAGGCGAACGTGGTAGTCGTCGTACCGATCGTCGCTGCTGGCGTGGCCATAGTCGAAATTCACGTACCACGCGAAGCCCGAGTAGTTGGCATACGGAGAACCGGACCAAAACCACGAACTCGGCGTATTGGGAAAAGCCTGTTGGTCGATAGTCGGTTTTTGACCTTCTACGATCAGCGTTTTTAATTCATCAATTGACGGCAAGCGCCAATCGCTGTGTCCGGCATATCCGCCACGTTGATTCAATTCGTTGGCTGCGGCATGTGCAGCATCCCAGTTGTATTCTTTCGCTTCGCCGTTGCAAGTTTCACCTGCCCAAGTTTGCCCCAAAGCGCAACGCATCCACTGCAAATCGGTTTCTTTATCCAATACTGTACCGTCGCCTAAATCACGATAGCGTCCGTTAATAGCAGATGAACCGATGGTGCAATCTTTGAAAATCAACGCGCCGTCGTTTCCTTCCAAAGTCAGCGTCATGTTGTCTAAAGATTTGAGCGTCTCTAAAACAAGAACCCGATTCTTAAATAGTTGAACTGCGTTGGCTTGAATCGGCAGCAATTCGGAAAAATCAATCGCTTGGTTATCGGTCTCGCTATGCGTAACCACTTCCGCAACGTTCAAACCGAATTTAGGCGCTGGCTCGTTAAACAAAACCGCAATCACGGCATCATCCGCTTCAACGGCGAAAATCTCGCACAAGCGTTTGAATACCGTTTGATCGTCATCGCTGATGTCAATTGCCTGTAATGCTTCCAATTCGGTGTTCAATTTGCGCACCGCCAGCCATTTTCCCAACAATCTGCTGCGATAATGCGCGAGAATTTCCAGCGTAAAATGCTCGCGGATTTCCTCGATATTCTTCGCTCTGATGCCGTCAAGCGGCAGATCAAACTTGATGATTTTGGGCATAACATCCTCTCCACAATAAATGCCATTGAAACGACCGGCAGCGCATACGCCGCAGCTTTTTGATTGCTAAATGCCAGCGCAGTGTACATACTTAACAACAACTCACGCAACTGTGGACTTACCATGAGCAGCAATAAACATAACTTAATTTGGTTAGATTTAGAAATGACCGGCTTGGAACCTGCGCAGGATTTCATTCTGGAAATTGCCACCATCGTCACCGATAGCGAATTGAATATCTTGGCAGAAGGGCCAGTGCTGGCAATTCACCAACCGGCTGCGGTTTTAGAAGGAATGGATGAATGGAACCGCACTCATCACGGCAATTCTGGTTTAATTGCGCGGGTGCAAGCCAGTGAATTCACCGTTACCGCTGCGGAAACGGCGACTTTGGAGTTTTTAGCGCAATGGGTGCCAGCCGGAGCTTCGCCGTTATGCGGCAATAGCATTTGTCAAGATCGGCGTTTTTTAGCACGGTGGATGCCGCGTTTTGATGCCTATTGCCATTACCGCAATTTAGATGTGAGCACCCTTAAAATTCTCGCCCAACGCTGGGCACCCGCCATCGCTAATGATTTCAAAAAAACCAATCAACATTTAGCGTTGGCGGATATCCGCGAATCAATTGGTGAATTGCAACATTACCGCACCCATTTCTTGCGCACGGCTTAAACCACAGGCGGCACAGCAGCGAGCTGTGCCAATTCTTGCGCTTCAAAATCCATTCCAAACTCCAAGCCCGGATTGAGCGTGATTGCATAACCCACGCCGAGCTTCTGTAAAATCCAGCGTAAATCAGTCACCAAACCGCCGCCATAGCCCGGAAAACTCGCCACAAATGTTTTCGCTCGCTCCGGACTGGTGAATAACACCAATACTGTTTCGCCAGTTTCAGTCGTCACTTTCAACGGCTGCGCGGTGGTCGATACTTGCAAACCACCGGGTTGAGTGGGCGGTTCATAAATCGGCATAAAGACTTCTGCATCCAACAACGTCGCTAAAAACGTTTCTGGCGCTAATTCCCCGTTTTGCGCGGACATCAACTGCCGTTCTAATTCATTCTGCGCTACAAAAATTGCATTCATTGTTATGCTCACATCCTCAAAAAAAGCCCCTCACTGTAAACAGTGAAGGGTTTATAGTGCAATAACGCCAGCACTCAACAGCACCCGTGCCGCCGCGCTTGCGCTTCGGCTAATTCGTGCAACATTGGTACCGTATCATCCCAACTCACGCAGGCATCAGTCACGCTCTGGCCAAAAATTAACTCTTTGTTAGAGTCAAGATTTTGCCGTCCCGCTACCAAATGACTTTCAATCATCACGCCAATAATGCTGCGCTCACCACGTCCAATTTGTCCCGCCACATCTTGGCAAATCCGTATCTGTTTTTCAGGACGTTTGGCGCTGTTGGCATGACTAAAATCAATCATAATTTTAGGCGTTAAACCGGCGGCTAAAATCTCTTCTGCCGCTAAACTCACGCTCTCGGTGTCGTAATTCGGGCGCTGCCCACCGCGTAAAATAATGTGGGTATCACGATTGCCGGTGGTGCTAAAAATTGCAGATTGCCCTTCTTTCGTCACCGACATAAAGACATGCGGACGCGCTGCGGCATGAATCGCATCAATGGCAACGCGCACATCGCCAGTGGTGGCATTCTTAAATCCAATCGGACACGATAAACCAGAGGCTAATTCCCGATGCCCTTGGCTTTCCGTCGTCCGGGCACCAATTGCGCCCCAACTGACTTGATCGGCAATATATTGTGGACTGATTAAATCAAGAAATTCCGTGCCTGCCGGAATGCCCATTTCATTCACGTCCAATAATAATTTACGCGCAATTGCCAAGCCGCTATTGATGGCAAAACTGCCATCTAAATTGGGATCGTTAATCAGCCCTTTCCAGCCAACAGTCGTGCGCGGTTTTTCAAAATAAACCCGCATCACCAATAACAATTGCTCATTCAAATCGCGGCATAACGGCTGGAGTCGCTGCGCGTATTCCAACGCCGCCAGCGGATCGTGTACCGAGCACGGGCCGACGACGACCAGCAGCCGCTGATCTTGACCGTGCAGAATGTTTTGGATGGCGTGGCGGGCGGTGTAAACGGTGGTTGCTGCCGCAGCAGACAATGGGATTTCTTCGTGCAAAGCGCGGGGTGAGCGCACTTCAGTGATATTGCGAATGCGCAAATCGTCGGTTTGGTGCATGGTTTTGACGCTAACGGTTGCGAAAAAGTGACAAGTATAAACCAAAGCCGTCTCCCGCTTGCCGTGCCACAATTTGCCCACAATTGCATCTAACCCCACGATGACCACCTCCGCCGTCACCTCAGACTTTTTGAAATCAACATGCTGCGTCGTCTCCTCCCTGTTCTCATCCTGATCGCCGGCGTTGGCGGTTTTTATCTGCTCAAAACCACGCGCCCCAAGCCGCCACCAGTCGCGGCGCAAGAACGCATCTGGCGCGTTGCCGTCACCACCGTCACGCCCGCCACCCAGCACCCCGTGCTAACGCTGTTTGGACGCGTCGAAGCGCCAGATCGTATTCGCGCTGCCGCTCCCGTCGCTGGACGTTTGGCGGAAGTGCGGGTGCGCGATGGCGAACGGGTACGCGCTGGCGCAGTGCTGGCGCGACTTGATCCGCGTGATTTGCAACCGCGTCTCGCCAAAGCGCAGGCCGAGGTGGACAAGGAACAATTGCGCCTGACGCACGACCGTGAGGCGCTGGTGCAGGAGCGGGAACTGCTGCGGTTGGCGGAAGTGGCGGTGAATCGCGCTGACACGGTGCAAGCCAAACAATTGGCATCAGTCTCCAGCGTCGATGAAGCGCGGCAGCAATTGGCGCGGGCGCGGCTGACCGTCACGTTGCGCGAGCAGTCGCTTGCCGAACATCCAGCGCGGCTGGCGACGCTGACTGCGACCTTGGCGGAGGCGCAGCGCGATGCCGAGCGCGGTGAAATTCGCGCTCCTTTTGCGGCGCGAATCGGCGTGGTGGAAGCGGCTGCCGGCGATCAATTGCAGCCCAATCAAACGATTTTGACCTTATTTCCGCAGAACGGGCTGTATCTGCGCACCACCATTCCCGGCGCATACAGCGCGGCGCTGCGGCAGGCGCTTGATGGTGGTGAACGTTTGACTGCCAGCGGCACCTACTCCGGTCAATCGCTGACGGCAGTGTTGGAACGGCTCGCTGGTGAAGCTGACGCTCGCGGCGTGGAGGCGCTGCTGCGGCTCAACGCGACGGCGGAGGTGCCGCTGGGCGCTTTCGTGACGCTGCAATTGGAGCGCCCCGCTGTCGCCAATACCATCGCGCTGCCGTTTGCGGCGCTGCATGGCGGTGATCATATTTTTGTGGTGACGGATGGACGATTGCGGCGCGTCAGCGTGGAGCGGATCGGCGAGCTGGCACATTCAAAGGGGGGCTTTGAGGATGCGGGCAGCTTGATGTTGATTCGTGCCGCTGAACTGACCGCTGGCACGGCGGTGATGACGACGCATCTGCCCAACGCGATTGATGGTCTCAAAGTGGAGTCAATCCAGTGAAACACGGACTGATTGCCATCTTTGCTCGGCATCGCTTGCTCGCTAACTTATTGATGGGCATGATTTTTGTGGTCGGCGGGCTGGCGCTGCTGCGGATGAATGTCCAGTATTTTCCGAGCTTTGCGCTGGATGTGATTTCCGTGCGGGTGGTGTGGAGCGGGGCGGCAGCCGAGGATGTGGAAAACGGGATTTTGATTCCGCTGGAGGAGCGGCTCAAAACCGTTGACGGCTTAAAAAAGCTCAATGCGACTGCCGCGCAGGGCGTCGCCAGCCTGATGCTGGAATTGGAAGAAGGCACCGATTCGTTGCTTGCGCTCGATCAGGTGCGGCAGCGGGTCAGCGAGTTTCGCAACTTCCCGAAAGATGCGGAAACGCCGCAAATCAGTCGCATCTCGCGCTATGAATCGGTGGCGCGGGTGCTGGTGTCCGGGTCGAGCGTGGCGGAATTGCGTCCTTGGGTGCGGCAGTTTGAGCGTGAGCTGCTGGCGCGGGGCATTGATCGGATTGACATCAGCGGGCTGCCGACGGAGCGCATCGCCATTGAAGTGCCGGGGCGGACGCTGGAAACGCTGGGGCTGTCGATGGATGGCATTGGCGAACAGGTGGCGCGGCTGGCGCGAGATATTCCGTCGGGCACGGCAGGCGATGCCGATGGAGCGCGAGAATTGCGCAGTTTGGAGCAGCGCCGCGATCCGCAAGCCTTTGAAGATTTGGCGATTGTGAGCGATACGCGGGGCATGGTGCGGCTGGGCGATGTGGCGGTGATTGTGCGCGAGGCGCGTCCAGCAAGTTTGGAATTGCGAGCGTTGGCAACGTCGCCGCACGCGCCGAGTGATGAATCCGCCCAACCGCCTATTGACCAATCCCCCCAACCCCCCTTTTCCAAAGGGGGGCTTGATGTGTCCTTTTCCAAAGGGGGGCTTTCTGCGGTCTCAAATCCCCCCGTTGAAACAGCCACCGCATCATCTCCCCCCTTTGAAAAAGGGGGGTCGGGGGGGATTGCGGCGACGGTGGAGATTTTCGTGCAGCGGGCTGAAAACGGTAATTCGTTGACGGCAGCGAAACTGTTTGAACAGTGGCTCACAGAAACGCGCCCCACCTTGCCACCCAGCATCACGCTCACGATCTTTGATGCCCAGTGGGAACAGATTCGAGATCGCGTCAACTTGTTGACCGACAACGGTTTACAGGGCTTCACGCTGGTGATGCTGCTGCTGTTCATCTTTTTACCCGGGCGCGTTGCCTTTTGGGTGGCGATGGGTATTCCGACTGCGTATCTCGCCGCACTGGCGCTGCTGTGGTTATTCGGCGGCACCATCAACATGATCAGTCTGTTTGGGCTGCTGCTGACTTTGGGCGTGATCGACGATGACGCGATTGTGATTGGCGAATATGCCGAGTCGCGCTTTCGTGCCGGATTAGCGCCAGCCGCTGCCGCCGTCGCCGGAGCACGGCGCATGTTTTGGCCGATTTTCGCCTCTGCCCTGACCACCGTCGCCGCCTTTCTGCCGCTGATGCTGATTGGCGGCGTGATGGGCAACATCCTCGGCGACATTCCATTTGTGGCAATCATGGTGCTCATGGCGTCGCTGGTGGAGGTCTTCCTCATCATGCCCGCGCATCTGCGCGTCGCTTTTGAGCATCACGCGGAAGCCAAAATCCCGCGCTGGCGGCTGCGCGTTGACGCTGCGTTTGACCATTTCCGCGACGGCATTTATCGCCCGTTGGTCACAACCGCCCTGCACTGGCGCGGCGTCACCGTCAGCTTCGTCGTCGTTCTGATGCTGTTGGCAGTGGGATTGCTGGCAGGCGGACGCATTCAATTTGTCTTTTTCCCGACTCCAGAAGCGCAAATCGTCTTTGCTAACGCGACCTTCGTTGCTGGCACCCCGCGCCAGCACACCGCCGCATTTTTAGCGGAAATGGAACAGGCGCTGCACGACGCCGAGCGCGAGTTGGGCGGTAACTTGGTTGATGCAGCAACGGCGCGGCTTGGTGGCACGGTCTCGGTAGAAAAGGGCGACGGCGCAGCGGGCGATCAATTGGCATCGTTGATGGTGCAATTGGTGCCGACCGAGCGGCGCACGGTGCGCAATGAGCAGTTTTTGGCGCTGTGGCGCGACAAGCTCAGGTTGCCGGCAGGATTGGAAAATCTGGTGATTTCATCGCGCCGCGCTGGTCCGCCCGGACGCGATTTAACCCTGCGCATGACCGGCGACGATGCTGGGCAATTGAAGGCAGCGGCGCTGGCGCTGGCACAGAGTTTGGAAACGCTGCCGGGCGTGTCCGACATGCTGGATGACATGCCGTTTGGGCGCGAGCAGTTGATTTATCGGCTCACTCCCGCTGGACAGGCGCTCGGACTGACCACCGAAATGCTGGGGCGACAACTCCGCGCTGCATTCGACGGCTATTTAGCGCAACTGGTGCAGGTCGGACAGGATGAATTGGAAGTGCGGGTGCTGCTGCCGCGTGCCGAGCGCACACGGTTGGATGTGCTGGAGCAGTTACTGATTCGCGTCGCGGACGGCAGCTTTGTGCCCTTGCCGACGGTGGCGCAGTGGGAGACGCGACGCGGTTTTGAGGCGCTGCGCCACGCTGACGGACGGCTGGCAGTTGAAGTCTCGGCGGACGTCAATCGGGCGCTGAGTACGCCAGACAATGTGCGCGAGGCGCTGGAGCGCGAGCTGCTGCCGAAGCTGGTGGCGGATTACGGTTTGGAATACAGCTTTGAAGGTCGCGCCGCCGATCAACGCGAGACATTGGGCGAGATGCGGCTGGGATTGTGGCTGGGGCTGGCGCTGATTTATGTGATTTTAGCGGCGGTCTTTTCGAGCTGGGGTTGGCCGCTGGTGGTAATGACCGCCATTCCGTTAGGTTTAATTGGCGCAATTGGCGGACATTGGCTATTGGGATTGGATTTAACGCTGCTGTCGTTATTCGGTTTATTCGGCTTATCGGGAATTGTGGTGAATAACGCGATCATTCTGGTGAGCATGTATCACGAATTGCGCGATGAAGGTATGGAAGTTGAAACAGCGTTAATTGAAGCGGCAACCTCGCGGCTGCGAGCGATGTTATTAACATCAGCGACGACGGTGGTGGGATTGGGGCCGCTGATTTTTGAAACCAGTTTGCAGGCGCAGTTTTTAATTCCAATGGCAGTATCATTAGCGTTTGGAGTGGGATTTTCTACAATTCTGGTCTTGTTATTTACGCCCGCGCTGCTGTCATTCCATGAAAGTATTCATTATCGGCTGGCGCGGTGGTGGCAGAATAAATGAGAGCAGTTAATTCCGATGAAACACCAAACTCGGTTGCCCACCGGCTGCCAGCCGCAAGCGGGTGAGCGTGGCGGGTGGCACCTCGATTTGCCACAGCGTCACATTCGGCTGTTGCAGCACCTCGGCGAGAATCACGCGGATGACGCCGCCGTGCGTGATGAGCAGTTGGTGCGACGGGGCGGCGGTGCTGTTGGCAACGACCAGCGCGTGCCATGCCGCAGCGACACGGGCGCGAAATGCGGCGACGGTTTCAGCCGCTGGCGGAGTGAAGCCAACGGGGTCTTGCCACCACTGCGCCAGCAGTTCTGGCGGCAGCTCGGCAGCGGTCAAGCCTTCCCACGCGCCAAAATCGCGCTCACCAAACGCGGCGTTGAGGTGCAGCGGGACTTCAAGTTGGGTTGCCAGATGCTGCGCGAAGCTGGCGCAGCGACTCGCAGGCGAGCTGTGCAATGCTGTCCACGCGGGCGCAACGGCGGTGGCATGTACCATCTGCGCCCAACCCGGCGCGGTTAATGGCACATCGCTCGTGCCGCAAAACGCGCCGGTGCTGGCGGTTTCGCCGTGACGCAATAAATCAATAAAAGAATCCATCGCTTGCTCTTGAAAAAGTTTTCGGTTTTCAGTTGTCAGTCATAACGGCGTTTTTTTCACAAAAAAAATGACGCCGCTGCCGAAGCAACGGCGTCATTGATTACAATCAAACGCAATTATAAAAGGCTGTAAGTCACCGTCACGCCCGCCATGATGATCGCCACAATGCTCATCAATTTGATGAGAATGTTGAGACTTGGCCCGGAGGTATCTTTGAACGGATCGCCAACGGTATCGCCAATGACGGCGGCACGATGTGCGCGTGAGTTTTTACCGCCGTGATTGCCCGCTTCAATGTACTTTTTGGCGTTGTCCCACGCGCCACCGGAATTCGCCAAGAACACTGCCAACACGAAGCCGCTCGACATGCCGCCCACCAGCAGCCCGATCACGCCCGCCACGCCTAAAATCAAGCCGGTCAACACGGGCGCAATCACCGCAATCAACGCCGGAATCACCATCTCGCGCTGCGCTCCCAAGGTCGAAATCGCCACGCAGCGTTCATAATCCGGCTGCGAGGTGCCCTTGAGAATGCCCGGATCATCGCGGAATTGCCGCCGCACTTCTTCGACCATCAATAACGCCGCCCGTCCGACTGCCTGCACCGTCAACCCGCTGAACGCAAACGCGACCATCGCGCCAGTCAAAATGCCCACCAACACCGTCGGATTCAGCAAATTGATGTGGTAGTAGGTCATAAAATCAGTCAGCGTCGCCGTGTCGGTCGGAATGGTCGAACCATGCCCCAGCTCCAGCGTCGTGATGCCGATTTTGATCAGCTCCATCCGAATCACTTCGACGTAGGACGCAATCAGCGCCAGCGCCGTCAGCGCCGCCGAACCAATCGCAAACCCTTTGCCGGTCGCCGCCGTCGTGTTGCCGAGCGCATCCAGCGCATCGGTGCGTTCGCGCACTTCAGGCCCCAAGCCACTCATCTCCGCATTGCCGCCAGCGTTATCGGCAATTGGCCCGTAAGCATCGCTCGCCAGCGTGATGCCCAAGGTGGACAACATGCCGACCGCAGCAATGCCGACGCCGTACAGTCCTTGGTTCATCTGGTTGGGATCAAACCCGGAGGCAAACAAAAACGCCAGCAAGGTGCCCGCGCCAACGGTCAATACCGGAATCGCCGTTGACAACATCCCGACGCCAATCCCCGCGATCACCAGCGTCGCTGCGCCACCTTCGGCTTGACTGGCGATCTGGCGCGTCGGGGCGTAACTCGGCGAGGTGTAATATTCGGTTGAGCGTCCGATGATGACGCCGGCGATCAAACCCGCAATCACCGCGCCCCAAATGCCCCACGTATTCGGCATTCCCAATAAAAACAAGAAGATCAGCGACACCACAACGATCATCGCCGCGCTGCTGTTAATCCCGCGTCCGAGCGCATCGAGCAGTTGTTTTTGGTTAGCGCCTTCTTCTGTTTTGACCAAATACACGCCCAGAATCGACAACAAAATCCCCAGCCCCGCAATCACAATCGGCGCAACTACTGCCTTCATTTGCAACGCCGGATCGCCCATGTACGCCGCTGCGCCCAACGCGCTGGCAGCCAGAATTGAGCCAACGTAAGACTCAAATAAATCCGCGCCCATTCCTGCCACATCGCCGACGTTATCGCCCACGTTGTCCGCAATCACCGCCGGATTGCGTGGATCATCCTCCGGAATGCCGCTCTCAACCTTGCCCACCAAATCCGCGCCGACATCCGCCGCCTTGGTGAAAATACCGCCGCCAACGCGGGCAAACATCGCTTGCAATGACGCGCCCATGCCAAAGGTCAGCGTGGTCGTCGTGATTAAAACCATGCGATGGGTTTCACCCAGATCACCTACCGGAATCAACAGGTTAGCGAGAATGAACCAAAACACGACGTTGCCCAGCCCCAGCCCCACGACGACCAGCCCCATCACCGCGCCGCTGCGAAATGCAATCCGCAGCGCGTCTGGCAGCGACGTTTGTGCGGCTGATGCCGTGCGGGTGGAGGCCTTGGTAGCGGTTTGCATCCCGAAATAGCCCGCCAGCGCCGAGAAAAAACCGCCGCATAAAAACGTCACCGGCAGCCAAGTGCTCTGGACGTGGAGGTGATACGCCAGCACATAAAAAACCGCTGCGAGTGCGCCAAACACCACCAGCATGATTTTGTACTGTTGCCACAGATACGCCATCGCGCCACGGCTGACGTGACCACCGATTTCTTGCATCAGCGCGGTGCCCTGATCCTGCACCAGCATTTCTTGGTAAAACCGCCATGCGTAGACCAACGCCGCAACTGCGGCGATGGGCGCAATCCAAAAGACAAATTCATTCATAAACTCAATGACCTATTTCAAAATGAATCAGAAAAGAGCGTGCAGAATACCCGGCACTCATGCCAAACCAGTGACCTGCGCCGAGCGCCACCAGCCACGATATTGATTGTCCAACGCGGTGCGGTCGGGGAAGCGATAAAACGCAAAATCGTGTTGATCGCCGATATAAAACCCGCCCTGCACCATGCGATAAATCACGCCCTCATGTACTTGTTTTAATACCAGTTTGCTGGGTTTGCCCTGATTGTTTTTCAGCTCGCCGAGCACGTCGCGCAGGTGTTCCAGATTGTTGTAAGGCAAATCGCGTGCCGAGCCTTGCTCAGGATCATCGGCTAATTCACCGAGCTGCAATTGTGAAAACACGAGGCGCGGAACGTGAACGGGATTGGCGGGATTGGTGATGAAGTTGGAAAACTCATGCGGTTCCAAACTGCTGGCCACCATCGGCGTGATCGGGCAAAACTCTTGATAGAGATGGAGATGTGCGGCGGGATCGGGCTGATAGTCTGCCCGTTCCAGCGCCAGCGTTTTGCCGTCGCTGGTGACGAGATACAGATTGCCGAGCGCGGAGATCGGAATCCGCGATAACACGCGGTAAATCGACAGATACACCGAATTTTTCGGAGTGCCATCGGGCTTGGCGACGCAGCGTTCATCAATGAGATGAAACGGAAAATCGTCCGAGCGGAAGCTGGGATCGACCTCGAAAAACATCGCTTCGCCTTGAATGTGTACCTTGGTACCCACCGCGTAATAGCTGCCGAATTCTTCGGGGGTCAACATCGACGCAATGAGCGCCTGCGGAATTAAAGACAGGTAAAGATGCTTGTCGGCCATAAGAAACCTCTGAAATCACCTGAAAAGCGCCCGTGACACGGACGCGAGATTGCGGGAAAAGGTTCAATCTCGGCGGCGATTATCCGCGCAACTGGGGCGGGGTGCATCTAACGATCTGGCGGGGGATGGTGCGAGCGGCGGGAACATCGCGCCATCCTTGGCGCAGTCGGCATTCACGAGCGGAATGCCGCTTAAAACAACTGCTTAACGTGCTGGAGCCGACTGCGGTTGTGCCGGAGCTGGCATCTGCGGAGGCATCCCATAAGGTGCGGGATAAGGCATTGCACCGCCATAAGGAGCAGCACCGTAAGGCGCTGCGCCATAACCTGGCACCCCGTAACCACCGCCGTAAGGAGCGCCATAACCATAAGGTGCGCCATAGCCGTAGCCATCGTTGCCATAACCACGACCGTCGCCGTAGCCATAGCCGCGCCCATCGCCACGACCGTAGCCACGACCACTGCTGCGTCCGCTGCCGCCCATGCTCATGTTGAAATCACCGTTGCCGGTGCCGTCACCAAACATGTCGCCCATGCTGTCCATCATGCCGTTGCCGTTATTGCCATAGCCATTATTGCCATAGCCGTTGTTGCCACCCCACCATGCCTGCGCCGTCAACGAGACGGTAGATAAACCGATTACTGCCGCCAGACCAACAATCTTCATCGCTTTCATCATTAAAATCGCTCTCTATTTAGAAACTGTTGACAATCACGATGAATCTCGTGAGTTGCTGCCGTTACGCGGCGAGTCGAGTATAAGCGTTTATTTCGCAGCCGTGCAATCGCCTAAATTGCACCGAGATCAAGACTTTAGCCGAATAAACCACGCAACGGTTTAAGTGTCTGTATTCAATCAAAACTTTAATAAAAATTGCACTAATGCCGCATCAATCAATCAGCAATTAAGGGTATTCTTTAATCCGCGTCGATGCGACGCTGAGAAGGCACGCGGCGCTGGCCTATACTTGCAATTATTTCCGTCTAATGAACCAACGCACTCAGCCATGAGCTGCTTGTTTTAACAGCGATTTTTATCATTTCACGCCGATGCTGCCACCCATGCCAACTGTTTGGTCACTGTTAAAAACGCTGGGCGTACCGATCACACCGGACATCTGGCACCGTTTCTTTCAAATGCTGCGCGATCTCAACCGCTCCAACGTCGGCGGGATGGCGCGATGGCTCTTTATTCTTTTGATCGTGTTTATGTTTTCGATCAATGGCTTAAATGTGCTCAACAGCTACGTCAACCGCGATTTTATGACCGCGATTGAACATCAAAATATGGACGGATTTGTCGGTTATGCCCTGCTGTATATCGGCGTGATGGGCATCGCCACCGTCGTCGCCGTGCTCTATCGCTACGCCGAAGAGCGACTGGGCTTGTTGTGGCGCAAATGGCTGACCCAACAGGCAATTGATCGCTATCTCACCGACCGCACCTATTTTCGCCTTCACACCAGCGACAACCTGAGCAATCCCGACCAGCGCATCGCCGAAGACATCCGCGCCCTCACCGCCACCACGCTCTCGTTTACGCTGATGTTCCTCAACGCCACCTTCACCGTGATCGCCTTTTCCGGCGTGCTGTGGAGCATCAGCCCGCTCCTGTTTCTCGTCGCCGTCGCCTACGCCATTCTCGGCTCGCTGCTGGCGATTTATCTCGGCAAACCGCTGGTCAAACTCAATTATGACCAGCTCGACCGCGAAGCCAATTTCCGCTCCCGCCTCGTGCATGTGCGCGAAAACGCCGAATCCGTCGCCCTGCTGCGGCGCGAAGGACGCTTGAAAGCGCGACTCCGCGACCGCCTCAACGATCTCACCGACAACTTCCAGCACATCATTCAAATCAACCGCAATCTCGGCTTTTTCACCACCGGCTATAACTATTTGATTCAAATCATCCCCGCGCTGCTCGTCGCGCCGCTGTTCATTCGGGGACAAGCCGATTTCGGCGTCATCACCCAATCCGCCGTCGCCTTCGCCCATCTGCTCGGCGCGTTCTCACTCATCATCACCCAATTCCAATCCATCTCCGCCTATACCGCCGTCGTCGCTCGCCTCAACGCGCTGCGCGATGCCATGCACGAACCGCGTCCCGCGCAAGCGCCCAGCGTCGAATTCAACCCCGCTGGCGGCAGCATCGCCTTTGAAGACTTGACGCTGTATTCGCCCCGCGACGGCCGCCCGCTGGTGCAAAACCTCAGCGTGTCGATCACCGCCGGCGTGTGTTTGCTGGTACGCGCCACCAGCGAATCCACCGAAAAAGCGTTATTTCGTGCCACCGCCGATCTGTGGAATCAAGGCACGGGACGGATTCTGCACCCCGGTCACGATGAGATATTTTTCCTGCCCGAACGCCCGTATTTACCACCCGGCACCTTGCGCGAAGTGCTGCTGCGCACCGGACAAGAAAAGGGCGTCCCCGATTGGCAAATCTGCGCCAGCCTCGCTGCGCTCAATTTGCAGCACGCGCTGGTGAAAGCCGGCGGTCTCGATGTCGAACAAAACTGGAGCGATCTGCTGTCGCTGAGTGAACAGCAGCGGTTGGCATTTGCGCGAGTGCTGCTGGCAGCGCCGCAATTCGTCTTTTTAGACCATCCCAGCCGCAGCCTCAGCGAGTGCGCAGTGGGCGAATTGCTCAATCTGTTGCGGCTGCGCGACATCACCTATCTCACGCTCGGCGATGTTGGCGACGATCCGCGTTTTTACGACCGCTTGTTGACGATTGCCGACGATGGCAGTTGGCAGGTGCGACCGCCAGCGGATCGGCGCGTCGCGCAGCGCCCGGCGGTGGTGGCTGCTCCGGCGCGACGCAGTGGCGATTTTGTAGGCGAAACAGCAGGAGACCGCGATGAGCAGTTACCACTTTCCGGCTAATTTTTTGTGGGGGGCGGCGACCTCGGCATATCAAATCGAAGGCGATCCGCTCGCAGATGGTGCTGGCGCGAGTATCTGGCACCGTTTCGCCCACACGCCGGGGCGCGTCGCCAACGGCGATACCGGCGACCGCGCTTGCGGGCATTACCGGCGTTGGGCAGAAGATGTGGCGCTGCTGGCAGAATTGGGCATGACGGCATATCGCTTCAGCGTGGCGTGGGGGCGCGTGCTGCCAGACGGACGGGGCGCAGTGAATCAGCGCGGTTTGGATTTTTATCGGCGGCTGGTGGATGCGCTGGTGGAGCGCGGGATCACGCCCATGCTGACGCTGTATCACTGGGATTTGCCCGCTGCGTTGCAGGATCGCGGCGGCTGGCGCAATCCCGACAGTCCAGCGTGGTTTGCCGATTACGCGCAGGTGCTGTTTCACGCTTTGGATGATCGGGTGCCGCTGTGGGTGACGATCAACGAGCCGTGGGTGGTGACGATTCCGGGGCATGTGGACGGCGAGTTAGCGCCCGGGCTGCGCGATCTCGATGCTGCGCCGCGAGTGGCACATCATCTGTTGCTGGCGCATCTCGCCGCCGTCGCTGCGTATCGCGCCAGCGGTCGCCACCAGATCGGGATCGCTGTCAATTTAGAGCCGCAACATCCCGCCAGCGCCGCGCTCGCCGATCAGATGGCGGCGCAGCGACGCGATGCGTTTATCAATCGCTGGTTTCTTGATCTGCTGCTGCTGGGCAGTTATCCGCCAGAAATGGCGGAGATTTTCGGGGCGGCGTGGCCGGAAGAATTCACGCCAATCTCAAATCCCCCCAACCCCCCTTTTTCAAAGGGGGGCGAAAGCTCTCCAACTACTGATTTTATTGGCGTGAATTACTACTCACGCGGGCTGGTGCAGGCGGAGCCGACGGTGCGACCGCTCGGCGCTCGGCGCGTCAGTCCGGCAGCCGAGGTGCCAATCACGACGATGGGTTGGGAGGTGTATCCGGCAGGCTTGACGGCAACGTTGCTGTGGCTGCGCGAGCGTTACGGCGCTCTCCCGCTCTATATCACTGAAAACGGCGCAGCTTTTGCTGATCCGCCCGCTGCGCACGGTGTGATTGACGATGCGCAGCGGGTGGATTATCTGCGCTCGCATCTCCACGCTGCGGCGCTGGCGCTGGCGCAGGGTGTTGATTTACGCGGTTATTTTGCGTGGTCGTTGCTGGATAACTTTGAGTGGGCGCATGGTTACGCGCAGCGGTTTGGCTTGGTGCAGGTCGATCCGCTGACGTTGGTGCGGACGCCTAAACGCAGCGCCAGCGTGTACCGCGATGTAATTCGGCGCGGTGGGATATAACTGCTTGTTTATATTTTATTTAATGGAGATGCTGCCGTGTTGCCAAAACTGTTATTGCTGCCGTGCCTGACGGCGCTGGCGCTGACTACGCCGGGCTGTTTGATGACCATCACTGAACCGGCGCTGCGGGTCGATTACGAGGCACCGGTGGCGGTGGAATATCGCCCGCTGCTGTATGACGGCTTCGTCGTGTACTACGCCGATGATGGCATTCCGTATTACTTGCGCGGCGGGATGCGCCATTGGGTGCCGCATCATGCGCGGGCGCGTTATATCTCGCATTGGCGCAGTTATAAACCGGCATATCGTGATTGGTATCGCCAACATCGTCCTGACCGTCCGCAGCAGTGGCGCGGCGATGATCGGCGCAATGACCGTCCCCGTGACAACAATCGGCGCGATGATCGCCCGCGTCGTGATGACAGCAAACCTTGGTACCGCGACCGCAGTCGCTTTGGCGACAATCGCCCGGCTGATACGCAGTCACCGGTCGCAGCAATGCCACAATCACCAGATCAAGCGCCCGCGCCTTGGTATCGCAATCGTGACCGTGATCAAAATCGGCGCGATGACAACCGCCCGGTTGATACGCAGTCACCGGTCGCAGCAACGCCGCAATCACCAGATCAAGCGCCCGCGCCTTGGTATCGCAATCGTGACCGTGATCAAAATCGGCGCGATGACAATCGCCCGGCTGATACGCAGTCACCGGTCGCAGCAACGCCGCAATCACCAGATCAAGCGCCCGCGCCTTGGTATCGCAATCGGCGTGATGCGTCGCGCCCAGCTCAAGAATCGCAGCGCGAAATACCAGCGGCACTGCCGTCAGAACAGGTGGCGGTTAATTCGAGATCGCGTTCACCGTTTCCGCAGCAGCGCCAGCGCGTTGATTCTGAAATGCCAGAGCCAAGCGTCAGAACCGACCGCCGTGGTGAGCCAGAATTGAATGGAGCGATTGGGCAGCGGCAGCGCACTGAATCTGCTCCGCCGTCGTTGGGTGTCAGAACTGACCGACGTGGTGAGCCGGAGCCAGATAGTGCGATGGAGCGGCAGCGGCAAATGCAGGAACAGCAACGCCAGCGGACTGAGGTGCAACAAGCGCAGCGGACGGCGCAGCAACAGCAGCGCACTGAATCTGCTCCGTCGTCGTTGGGTGTCAGAACTGATCGGCGTGGTGAGCCGGAGCCAGAAGGTGCGATGGAGCGGCAGCGGCAAATGCAGGAACAGCAACGCCAGCGGACTGAGGCACAACAAGCGCAGCGGACGGCGCATCAACAGCAGCGCACTGAATCTGCTCCGCCGTCGTTGGGTGTCAGAACTGATCGGCGTGGTGAGCCGGAGCCAGATGGTGCGATGGAGCGGCAGCGGCAAATGCAGGAACAGCAACGCCAGCGGACTGAGGCACAACAAGCGCAGCGGACGGCGCATCAACAGCAGCGCACTGAATCTGCTCCGCCGTCGTCGGGTGTTAAAACTGATCGGCGTGGTGAGCCAGAACAGGCGACGAAAGCAAAACGTGGTGACACTTTGGATGAAGAACAAATACCGCCAGAATGAGCGCGTTTAATGTAAATACGGGAGTTATTTTATGAGTAATCAAATTCGGAACATTTTGGAAAATTTAGAGCAAGTTCGTGAGGACTTGTTATCGTTATCTGATGTTGTTTGGTTGAGTATTGACCACAACGATTCCGAAGCGTTGGAACAAGGTTTCGCCTTCAAAAAAGAATATAACGCCAAAGTCGCAGCGTTTGATCGTTTAGCAGAAGATTTATCAATTTTAGTGCAGCAGTTCACTGCAAGCGACACACTTTCGGCAATCGATCCCATGATTATCCCGAATAGTTCGCAAGTCATTAACGACTTAAAGCAGTACCAAACGATTAGCCTTGATGACGAGTGGACATTTAAGCGCCCTTATGGGGTTGAGATCGGCTCCCTAGCGCAAAATAAACTCAAAACTTGGCGACGCTTGTTTGAGTTTATTTGTCGTTATCTCGCACAACGTGATCCTGAGTTATTTGCAACGCTGCCTGACCACCCTAAATTTAAGACACGACGGGGCAACGTCAGTTTTAGTCGTAGCCCGCAAGATTTACGCAGCGCAAGTGCGTTGCCACTGGGCATTTATGTTGAGGTTAATGCGGCAGCCAATCACTTCCGCGATTATCTCAGAATCCTGTTTAAAATTTTCAATCTTGAGCGGCAGGAGCTGCGCATTTATTTACGCGCTGCAAAATCGTAAACCGCAGCGCATTCGCTAAACAGGGTTCAAAATGTTGGATTAAACCAAAAAACCCCGCCGCTGAAGGCGGGGCTGAATGGGCAGTTATTTTTCAGTCGTGTTTAACTGCGCCATGTGGATAATCTCAGGATCGGCTTTTAATTCATCAGCGGCATATCGTAAAGCTGCGCCATTTTGCTGAATCGCAACAATAACGAGCTTACGGTCAGCTTTTAATTTCGCAGTGGCATATTGCAAAGCCTCGCCATCTTGCTGAACCGCAGCAATAACGATCTTACGGTTAGCTTTTAATTTCGCAGCGGCATATTGCAAAGCACCGCTATTTTGCTGAACGGCGGCGAGAACAAGCTCACGATCGGCTTTCAATTCCTTCGCAGCATACATTAAAGCCAAACCTTCGCGCTGAACGGCAGTGAGGATGAAATCTCGATCGGCTTTCAATTCATCAGCCGCATATTTCCATGCCTTGTCATCTTGCTGAATCGCAGCGAAAACAATCTCACGATCGGCTTTCAATTCCTTCGCAGCATACATTAAAGCCAAACCTTCGCGCTGAACGGCAGTGAGAATGAAATCTCGATCGGCTTTCAATTTATCAGCAGCATATTTCAAAGCGCCGCCATATCTTTGAACAGCGGCGAGAACGATCTCACGATCGGCTTTCAATTCATCAGCGGCATATTCCAAAGCACTACCTTTTTGCTGAACAGCGGCGAGAACGATTTCGCGGTCGGCGGTTAATTCCGCAGTAGCATATCGCAAAGTCCAGCCATTTTTCTGAACCGCAGTAAGGATAATCTCACGGTCGGCGGTTAATTCCGCAGCGGCATATTGCAAAGTCCAGCCATTTTGTTGAACCGCAGCAAGGATGATCTCACGGTCAGCTTTTAATTCCGTAGCGGCATATTTCAAAGCCATGCCATCTTGCTGAACCGCAGCGAGAACGATCTCGCGGTCGGCTTTTAATTCCGTAGCGGTACATTGCAAAGTCCATTCATTTTGAACAGCGGCGAGAACGATCTCGCGGTCAGCTTTTAATTCCTCAGCGGCAAACTGTAAAACCCAGCAGCCATATTGCTGAACAGCGGCGAGAACGATTTCACGGTCGGCAGTTAATTCCTCAGCGGCAAACTGTAAAACTCTGCCATCTTGCTGAACCGCAGCGAGAACGATCTCACGATCAGCTTTTAATTCATCAGCGGCATATTCCAAAGCCCAGCCATCTTGCTGAACAGCGGCGAGAACGATTTCACGGTCGGCTTTTAATTCCGCAGCTGCATATTCCAAAGCACTGCCATCTTGCTGAACAGCGGCGAGAACGATCTCACGGTCAGCTTTTAATTCCTCAGCGGCATGTTGCAAAGCTCCGCCCTTTTGCTGAACTGCAGCGAGGACAAACTCACGGTCAGCTTTTAATTCCTTTAGTTCCTTTAGTTCCTTTAATTCCGCAGCGGCAAACTGTAAAGCCCCGAAATATTGCTGAACCGCAGCGAGAACGATTTCACGGTCGGCTTTTAATTCCGCAGCGGCATATTCCAAAGCACTGCCATCTTGCTGAACAGCGGCGAGAACGATTTCACGATCAGCTTTTAATTCATCAGCGGCATATTCCAAAGCCCGCCCCCATGTATCCTGCTGAACCGCTGCGAGCATAAATTCACGATCAGTTTTTAATTCCGCAGCGGCATATTTCAAGGCATAGCCTCGTTCCTGCACGGCAGCGAGAACAATCTCACGGTCAGATTTTAATTCCGCAGCGGCATATTCCAAAGCAGTGCCATCTTGCTGAACCGCAGCGAGAACGATCTCACGGTCAGCTTGTAATTCCGTAGTGATATAATTCAAAAAGCCGCCACGTTGCTGAACAGCGGCGAGAACGATCTCACGGTCAGCTTGTAATTCCGTAGCAGCACATTCCAAAGCCCCGCCATTTGCACGAGACCCTGCGCGTTGCTGAACCGCTGCGAGAACGAACTCACGGTCGGCTTTTAATTCCGCAGCGGCATATCCCAAAGCATTGCTAAATTGCTGAACCGCAGCAAGAACAATCTCACGGTCAGCTTTTAATTCCTTAGCGGCATATCCCAAAGCACCGCCATCTTGCTGAACCGCAGCGAGAACGATCTCACGGTCGGCTTTTAATTCCGTAGCGGCATATTCCAAAGCATATTTTTGCTGAACCGCAGCGAGAACGATCTCACGATCAGCTTTTAATTCCGCAGCCGCATGTTCCAAAGCATAGCCACGTTGCTGAACAGCGGCGAGAACGATCTCACGGTCAGCTTTTAATTCCGCAGCCGCATGTTCCAAAGCATAGCCACGTTGCTGAACAGCGGCGAGAACGATCTCACGGTCAGCTTTTAATTCCGTAGCGGCATATTTTAAATCTCCGCCATTTTGCCGAACTGCAACAAGGATAAATTCACGGTCAGTTTTTAAGCTACCAGCAGCATATTGCAAAGCTCTGCAATCTTTTTTAATGGCAGCGAGGACAATCTCACGGTCGGCTTTTAATTCCGCAGCGGCATATTGCAAAGTCCTGTAATCTTCTTTAATGGCAGCGAGCACGATCTCACGGTCAGATTTTAGTTCATCAGGGACATATTTCAAAAAAACTCCATTGCTCTTAATAATATCAAGGGCAATCTCGCGGTCAACTGTAGTGGCATATTGTAAAGCCCTGCTATCTTGCTGAACCGCAGCGAGCACGATTTCACGGTCGGCTTTTAATTCTACAGCAGCATACTTCAAAGCACTGCCCTTTTGCTTAACAGCAGCGAGCACGATTTCACGGTCAGCTTTTAATTCCGCAGCAGCACATTGCAAAATCCGGCCATCTTCCTGAATCGCAGCGAGAACAATCTCACGGTCGGCTTTTAATTCCGCAGTGACATGTTCCAAAGCCCAGCCATTTTTCTGAACCGCAGCAAGGACGCTCTTGCGGTCAGCTTGCAGTTCCTCAGCGTTTTTATCCTGATTAGAATCAGCATTCAACGCATCTTGCCCAGCGGATACTACTTTTTTTGAGCTCATAACAAGTTTCCGTTAACATTGATTTGACATTCTCCACGCCTTAAAGCGCATGGATATCGGCGGCTAGATGACGACACCCTGCCGCGAAAAATTATACTAAAAGTTGGATGGAGCAGTCTACACTTGACCATTAACCTGATGTAAAATAGCATCGTGCTGATGTTTGGAGCACTGAACGAGCACTAGAAAAAAGTTGCACCCTATTGTAGTTTAACCGCTGACTGATAACGTCAGCATTTTTCAAAACTGACTGAAGGAGTATATCAATGAGTGAAACTTGCCATAACACACTTGAAGTAGACGGCGATAGCGACAAGGTATCTCAATTTTTCGCTTTTACGAATGCGCTTGCAGATATTGGTCGTTGTTTCCGAGATTTAGAAGACAACAGCAATGGAGATGCGGAATGTGACTGGCCATGCGATTCCCAAGGTCCATGGATTGATAGCTTTTCTACCGAAGGAGACAGTATTTTATGGGAATCGAGGAATTACCCATCACTATGGACTGTATATGAACTCTCAAAACAGTTTCCAAATTTGAGATTTATTCTTGAGTTTGAGAGTATAGCATTGGGAACATCTGGCAAGGTTAAAATGCGGGATGGCGCTATTTTAAAACAGCGTTCCGTCAATACTAACCTCAACGCTCTTGAGTATTTATTGGAATATCATGGCGCTGAGATAATGCGCCTTGAATTGGGAGAAGGAACAAGGTTTGGCTGCGGCGACGTTGATGTTATGTGTACTGAAGCCGAAGAGACGGAAACTGAAATAATCAGGAAATTTGACCTTGAATTCCAATGTGACGAATCTCCTGAGATCGTTATTCGCATCTCAAAAGAAGATGGAAAGACTTTTGATGACATACTCAATGACATAGAAGATGAAGGGTGGGACATTTGTGATGCTACTGTTGAGTATTCTGATGATGAGGGTAATGAAAATATAGAAGACAATGGATGTCATGGAGAAATGAGAATACATGTGGACGATATGGATGAAGGCGACGACGATGAAGATGAAGACGATGATGATTGATTTTTAGCCCAAATAAAATCAACGCTTCCTGATTTAAGAAGTGACGCAGTTGGTTTTATTAATTATTTCACTCCAGCGCGTCCAATGCGCTGGAGTGATTCATGTCTGTGTGACAACAAATGTGAATCAAACAGATACAGTTAGCCAGCCGCTTGAGACAACATCACCAGCCGCGAGTGTGATTTGCGGTCATGCCATGCCAAACCATCACGGTCAAACAGACTCCACCACAGCCCCAATCCCGCTGGCAGCAGACTGAGCAGCGCCCAATCAAAGCGCGTCAACGCACTGCCAAAGGTCAGGTTATTGCCGTCGTCTTGAATCACGCGAAACCGCCACGCCCGCATCCCCAACGTTTGTCCGCCCCGCGCCCAAAAGTAGACGTAGAATGCCGCCACCACTGCGAGCAAATAGAGCCGCAGCAGGGTGAGCGGTACGCTGGTCGCATAAATTGGCGTATGCGTGATCATTTCATACGGAATGGTGACTAGCGCCGTTGCCAGCATCAAAATTCCGAGCAGTAACAGACTGTCGTATAGCATCGCGCCGAGGCGACGAAACAAGGAAGGTTGTTGCGCACGAGTAATATCGAATTCCATATTGGCAGTGACCGAATGGGTTAATGATTGAATGCTTCGGAAGGAAGCTGTGAAGTTAAAACGCCTCACTATTAAACCACTTTTATTCCAGTTATTGCGACGGGTACCCATGCCCTGGATTGCGATTCTGGTCGGCTTGATCGCCGGTCTCGCGGTATGGAGCATTCTCGATCAGATTCAAAGTTTCCAAGTTGATAAAATTTTCCGGCAAGAATTGCGGGTACAACTGGAGCTGCGGGCACAAGAAAGCCTGATTCGTTTTGAGCGTCATCTCGCCAGCTATAGCGGTTTAACGCAATTATTAGCCAATCATCGCCGCCTGTCCGTCTATTTAGAAACCCATCCGCTCTCACCCACCCCGCCAATCGTGTACAGCGCCGCCCGTCCGCTATGGCTGCCAGATTTTTTTGAACGCGCCGCGCTGAGTTTACCCACCCATCTTGTATTGACCGATTTACACGGGCAGGTGCGCGAAATTTTCCAAACTGGCACCACTCCGCTATTCGATGCAAGCGTCACTCAAATCACCGCATCTTGGCTCACCCATGCCGCCATGATTGAACGCATCAATGATCGTTTTTATGTGATCAATAGCGCCATCATTGAAGACATGAATAGCCAACCGCTCGGTTATTTATTGCTGTTAGTGTCAATTGATGACGCCTTTTTGCGCGTCTCACAACACGGACTCGACGTAGAACGGGCAGCGGTAGCATTAGTTGATGCTGCCGATCAACGATTAGTTGCCAGCATTGACTCCAGCGTTTTGCCACCCGGCAGCCCGTTATTGCATTGGAATGGCAACTACATGATTACCACCCAAGCGTTGCCGGAATACGCAGGCGGCGCAGCGCATCCTTTATTTGCAACCTTCATTCCGCGCAGCGTGGTGGAAAAGATGTCGCGGCATGTGCGTATTTTTGAACGCCGCCAACGCTTAATCGCAGCATTGGTTTTTGTGTGCGTCTTTACGGCAGTGATTTATCTCGTTTCAGCGCGGTTGAATAAAGTATTAAAACGCATGACACGCTTTTCGCAGCGGGCATTAGGCATTGCCGAACCGGGCTTTGATCGAGACGGCAATCAATTACTGCTATTAGAAGATTGGATCCGTCATTTCACTCAATTAGTGTTAATTGCGCGAGAAGAAACCAATCGCAAACATCAAGCGGCAATGCGCGAAAGTGAAGCACTGAAAGCCGCAATGATGGAAGCCTCACTGGATGCGTTGGTCACATTAGATCGTGATGGAAAAATGATTGAATTTAACTCCGCCGCAGAACGTGTTTTTGCGCGAAGTCGGCAAGACTCTTTGGGTTTATCTTTTGCAGAACATTGTTTGCCAGATATTGCGCGGGCTGCATTCAAACGCTTATTAGATCGCTCACATCATTTGCATCGTGAACCGCAAGAACGGTGCGAATTATTAGCCAGACGCGCCACTGGTACAGAGCGTCCGGTTGAAATTTCAATTGCGTTAATTGAATTAGAAGATGAGCGGTTTTATACCCTTTATATTCACGACATCACCAGCCGCAAACAGGCAGAACAAGAGATTAAAAGTCTAGCGCGGCTCGCCAGCGAAAGCCCCACGCCAATTATGCGCGTCACCGCCGACGGGTTAATTGTGTATGCCAATAATGCCAGTCGTCCGTTGTTACTGGCATGGCAACAATTAGATGCTGGTGAATACTTGCCGGTAGAATGGTGCGACACCTTGGCGCACGCATTAACCGCCGGGCAGCCGTTAGAACATGAATTTGAAGTGAATGGTCAACTCTATTCGTTATTATTTGCGCCAATTCGTGATCTTGGCTATGTGAATTTATATGCGCGGGACATTACCGCCGTGCGACGCGCCGAACAGGAATCGCGGCAACATCAAGCGGAATTAGTGCATGTGTGTCGTTTAAGTACGCTGGGTGAAATTGCAACCGGAATGGCGCATGAATTGAATCAACCGCTCGCCGCAATTGTGAATTATGCCAACGGTTGCAGTCGGCGTTTGCATAATAGTTCTGCGCAACCGGCAGAATTGATGACGGCAATGGGACATATTACTGCACAAGCGCAGCGAGCGAGTGAGATTATTCGGCGGTTGCGGGCATTAGTGGGAAAACAGCCGCCAATTCGGGCGCAAGTTGATTTGAATCATTTAGTGCGCGAAGTCTGCGCATTTTTAGAATTTGATACCAATCGGTTAGGCGTAGAAATTCGCTTGGATTTGTGCAAAGTTGATTGTATTCCGGTGCGGGTTGATTTAGTGCAAATTGAACAGGTGTTGCTGAATGTGATGAGCAATGCGTTGGATGCGTTGGAATCACAGCCAGAATCACAGCGCCAGCTCTGTATTACCACAGAAATTCGCGCTACTGAAGCGTGGGTATTGATTGAAGACACCGGTCCCGGCATTGCGCCCGCGCAATTAGGAGAATTGTTTAATCCGTTCGTGACCACGAAAGAAAATGGTATGGGTATGGGATTGGCAATCAGTCAAACCATTATTGAAAATCACGAGGGGCGTATTTGGGCAGAATCAGAATTGGGGCACGGTGCAGCGTTTTATGTGGCGCTGCCGTTGGCAGCATTTCATAACGATTAACGATTTCTTGTCAGATACTCATGCGCCTCACTGCATTTGAACAACACACAATCCGCCACATCATCACTGCAATTGATCCCGATGCAGTCGTGTATTTGTTTGGTTCCCGCGTTGATGTGCAAGCACGCGGCGGCGATATTAACTTATTTGTACTATCAAAACGCATCGACTTAATGGCAAAATTAGATATTCTAGCGCAGTTGCATTTAATACTCGGCGAGCAGAAAATTGATTTAATTATCGCGCCAGAGATGACGCAACCAATCGCCCGCATCGCCGTGAAAACTGGAGTGCAGTTATGAGCGTAGATAAAATTGATCTATTGCGTGAGGGAATCATCAACCTTGAATTGGCTGCAACCCATTTGCAGTATTCATTAACGCGCTCGCAGCAACTCATTGAATGCACAACGTGGTCATTGGAAGAACTCGAACGCTTGGAATCGCTCACCAGTCGTTTTGCCCGTCTTGCCGATGTGTTGATACAACGGGTGCTGCGGTTAATTGATGATTTGGAATTAACGCCGCAAGGCAGTATTTTAGATCGTATTCAGCGGGCAGAAAAACGCGGTTGGGTGACGGAAGCACGGCAGTTAGTGCGCATTCGTGAATTGCGCAATTTGATTGCTCACGAATACGCCAGCGCCAAGATGCCAGACATTTATCGCGCAGTTGCGGCGCTCACTCCGCTATTATTAGCAGTCATTCCACAAGTGATGACGTATAGTGACGAATTGATTTACCGTTATCAATCTGCGCTTTAGTAAGGCTACTTTGAAAACATCTCGTTTGATGACAACGCACCTCTCAAATTTTTCAAGTTGAATACATGATGACCACACCGCAGCCCCGTATCCGCGAAATTCCCTATAACTACACGTCGTTTTCTGACCGCGAGATTGTGATTCGCTTTCTCGGTGAACCACTGTGGCAGTTAATTGAACAATTGCGCAATAGTCGTCGCACCGGGCGCTCGGCGCGAATGTTATTTGAGGTGCTCGGCGATTTATGGGTCGTGACGCGCAATCCGTATTTGCAAGATGATTTATTAGAAAATACAAAACGCCGTCGTTTGTTATTACAAGCATTAACGCATCGTCTGGATCAATTTGAATTGCGTTTGAATGACAACCGCGATGCAGCGCGGTTATTGGCGGCAGCGCGAGCGGCGGTGGCGCGTTTTGGCGCTTGGTTCGCTGCCGAACAGCGCCAGCGCCAGCAGTTGCGGCAGGCGCTCGCGGGCGTCACTCGCGCCGATAACCTTGATTTTGGCGGTTTGGCGCGGGTCGCTCACGCGACCGATGCGACCGATTGGCGCGTTGAATTGCCATTTGTGGTTATTTCTCCCGACAACGAGCGCGAAGTTGCGCCCATTGTCCGCGCTTGTCTCGACTGCGGTTTGACGCTGATTCCTCGCGGCGGTGGCACCGGCTACACCGGCTCGGCAGTGCCACTGCATCCGCTGACTGCCGTCATCAACACGGAAAAGTTGGAGCAACTGACGGGCGTGGAGTGGATCGAATTGTCTGGCGGAGCGGAGCGCGTGCCCACCGTTCATTGCGGCGCTGGCGTGGTCACGCGGCGCGTGTCCGATCTCGCCGACGCCAACGGTTTGGCATTTGCGGTTGATCCGACCTCGCAGGACGCCTCTTGCATCGGCGGCAACATCGCCATGAATGCTGGCGGCAAAAAGGCGGTGCTGTGGGGCACGGCGCTGGATAATCTGGTGTCGTGGCGGATGGTGACGCCAGATGCGGAGTGGCTGGAGATCGAACGGCTCGATCACAATCGCGGCAAAATTCACGAGCAGCCGCTGGTGCGCTTTCGTCTCAGCCGCTTTCGTGCCGAAGGCGTGACGCCAAAAAGTGCGCCGGAGCTGTTGGAAATTCCGGGCGTTGCATTTCGCAAAGCCGGGCTGGGAAAGGATGTCACCGACAAATTTTTGTCCGGGCTGCCGGGCGTTCAAAAAGAAGGCTGCGACGGCATCATCACTTCAGCGCGATTCCTGCTGCACCGAATGCCGGAGCACGTCCGCACCGTGTGCATGGAATTTTTCGGCGCAGATTTAGATCGCGCCGTCCCCGCCATTCTCGAAATCCGCGATGACATCGCCGCTCGCGCCACCGTGCAGATCGCCGGTTTGGAACATCTGGATGAGCGTTACGTTCGCGCCGTCGGCTACACCACCAAATCCACGCGGCGGGCGTTGCCAAAAATGCTGCTGCTCGCCGATTTGGTCAGCGATGACGCCGCCGCAGTGGACGCCGCTGCCGCGCATCTCGTCAGCTTGGTGCAGGCGCGAGATGGCGAGGGGTTTATTGCCAGCAGCGTGGAGGCGCGGAAACGGTTTTGGCTAGATCGGGCGCGGACAGCGGCGATCTCGCGTCACACCAACGCCTTCAAAGTCAATGAAGACGTGGTTATCCCGCTGGAGCGGCTGGCGGATTACAGCCGGGGCATTGAACAAATCAACATCGAGCAGTCGCTGCGCAACAAGGACGCGATGATGACGGCGGTGCTGGAGTATTTAACGGACACGCTGGCGCTGCCGCCGGAGATGGATGCGGCTGAAGCGGAGGTGCTGGCGCTGTTGGAGGCAAAACGCACAGCCGCCATCGCGCTGGTGAGCGCAGCGCGAGCACGTTGGCGCGAGGTGTTGGCGGAAATCCAGTTGTCAGGAGCGGTTGCTGCTGTGGAGAAGGGGAGCCGACTGGATGTGCTGCTCCGCCGTGAGCTGCGCCAATCCTATCGGCTGGAAGTGGCGGAGGCGTTGAATGACATCTTTGCTGGCGCGGCGTGGACGCCAGTGCGCGAGCATCTTCTCGCCATTCATCGCCAACTGCGTGAGTCGCGCCTGTTTGTCGCGCTGCACATGCACGCCGGCGACGGCAACGTTCATACCAACATCCCGGTTCATTCTTCTGATTACGCCATGCTGCACGAGGCGGAGCGGATCGTGGCGCGGATCATGGCGCTGGCAACCGCGCTAGGCGGCGTCATCTCCGGTGAGCACGGCATCGGCATCACCAAGCTGCAATTCCTTGATCCCGCCAAACTCGCCGCTTTTGTTGACTATAAACAACGGGTTGATCCGCACGCAGTGTTCAATCGCGGCAAGCTGATGCCGGATTCGGGATTGAGCGGCGCATACACGCCGTCGCTGCGGCTGGTTGAACAAGAGGCGCTGATCCTCGAAGAAACCGAACTCGGGGCGCTCAATGACGACGTAAAACACTGTCTGCGCTGCGGCAAATGCAAACCCAAGTGCATGACCCACGTTCCTCGCGCCAATCTCAGCTATTCGCCGCGCAACAAAATTCTCGCCACTGGCTTGATGATTGAAGCGTTTTTATACGAAGAGCAAACCCGGCGCGGCTTGTCGCAGCATCATTTTGTGGAGATGAACGACGTCGCCGATCACTGCACCGTCTGTCATCACTGCCTGCCGCCCTGTCCGGTGAAGATTGATTTCGGCACCGTCACGATGCGGATGCGGCGGATTTTGGTCGCCCGTCAACAAAAACGCTTCAATCCGGCGGCGTGGGCGACGCTGCAATTTCTCAACAGCACCGATCCTCGCGCCGTGCGGCTGTGGCGACTGCTGCTGGCGCAGTGGGGCTTAACTGCGCTCAACTTCGCGCATCGTGCCGCGAAACTGCTGCATCTCACCGCTCGCCGTACCGCGCAGCCGGGCGCAACCACTGGCGCACCGCAGCCGCTCCAGCAAGTGCTGGAATTAGTCAGCCGCTCGGTGCCGGTCGCGCTGCCGCAGCGGACGTGGCGACAAGTGCTGGCGCTGGAAGATCGAACGTTGATACCGATTTTGCGCGATCCGCGCCGCGCTGCCGAAGATGCCGAGCCAGTGTTTTATTTCCCCGGCTGCGGTTGCGAGCGCCTGTTTTCCGATGTTGGGCTGGCGACGCTGGCGCTGCTGTGGCAACAGGGCGCACAAACCGTGCTGCCGCCGGGCTATCTGTGCTGCGGCTATCCGCAACGCGCCAGCGGTTTGGAGACCACCGGGCGGCAAATGACGATGGACAATCGGGTGCTGTTGCATCGCCTCGCCAACACGCTGAATTATTTAGATATTCGCACCGTGCTGGTGTCGTGTGGCACCTGCATGGATCAACTGCTGCAATACGAATTTGCGCGGATTTTTCCCAACTGCCGCCTGCTCGACATCCACGAATGGTTGCTAGAACAAGGCGTTAGCCTCGCAGCTAGCGCCGAGGTGCAGTATCTGTATCACGATCCTTGCCACTCGCCGATGAAAACTCACGCCCCGCTCAAAGTCGCTGCCGGACTGCTCGGGCAAACAGTGACGTTATCGCCGCGCTGCTGCGGCGAGGCCGGCACGTTGGGCATCACGCGCCCCGACATCGCCAATCAGGTGCGAATGCGCAAACAAGAGGAATTAACGGCGGGAATTCGGCAGTTGATTGGAAGTGAAAAAGTAAGCAATGAAGAAGTGAAATTATTAACTGCGTGTCCGGCGTGTCAGCAAGGTTTGGCGAAATACCAAATGGACACCGGCTTAAAAACTGATTATATCGTCGTCGAATTAGCAAACCGAATGCTCGGCAGCGATTGGCAGGAAACGTTTTTAATGCAGGTGCAGGCAGGAGGAATTGAGCGCGTATTGCTATAGCTCATTTAAGCTATCGCAACGACGCGCCCAACAACGGTGATTGTGTTTAGCGCGTCGTTTCAAATAACTTGGTGTATTCGTTGCGCAGCGTGTCATAGCTCCGATTAAGCTGCCCCACCAATTTCGTGGTACTGTCGTTTTGCTCACGCAACAGTTTATTTTCCTCAATTAAACTGTCTTGTTTTAAGAGCAATTTATGCACAGCTTTACGATATTCAGTGATGCTGATTTGTAAGTTGTGAATGTGAATTTGCAACGTCTCATGCTCTTTAATCAACAGCTTATAATTGCGTTCTTTCACTGCCAGCGCCCGCATAAACGCAGCATTGCTTTGTTCAACAGCATCCAGTTTTTCCCGAATTTCACGATCTTGATTGACTTGAATTCGGGAGCGTAATTCTTGATTAGCCAGTTGCAACGCTTCAAAGTTATGTTTAATTTCCGCGGTGGCTTCTTGATTGAGCGCAATTGTTGCGGTGGTTGCCTGATATTGTGAAAGCAATTCACCCACTGCTGCATCTAATTGTTCAGTGGCAATACCGCTATGATGCAATTCATCGTGATTGCACGATGCAAGATCGCAATCTGATTGCGCGTGTGCAATTGGATGTGGCGCACGAGACTGAGTGACCTGCGCCAAATGTTCATAATGCTGTTCGAGTTGTTGCAGAATGTGCTCCCATGCAGCAAGCGTTTGTAACTGTTCTGTTTTGAAAGGCGCGGCAAGCATTTTGAGTACTGCAATGTGACTGTCTTGCAATTCAGTTCTTGCGTTGGGGAATGCGTGAAGACGCTGAATGTCTTGCTTAAATAATGCCAGCCCCGCTGCACAAAACGCTTCATAATGGTGATGAACTCGGCGTATTCGCCACCATTGAATCCCAAAAAACAAGGTTAGTATGATGCTCAATACTAACGCTTCAGCAAGGCTGTAAACTGAAATATAATAGGTAAGATTCATAGTGAAATACGCCGTTTTGTTGTGTGTTCACAGCTAAGAACAGTTGTTAATCATCAAGATCAAAATCCTCACTTTCAGTTTTGGCTATTTTAGAACGCCGCCACCACCAAATACCAACTCCGATGCCAATAACGGCGAGAAGTGCAAGATTACTGATGATTAAAATAAAGATAGCAGATTTTCGTGCTGCTTCATCAGAAATGGGTTGTGATGATTCGTTGGTTGAACGTGCTGCTGTTGCATCCTGCGCTGCAGGTTGCGTTAAATTAGGATGTATTTGTTTGACTAAGGTGATAAAGCGATTTTTCTGACGTTGAAAATCAGGATGCGTTGCTGTGACCTGCACTTCAAATGGCCCCGGATGTTCAAACTTGAGAATCCCGCGATAATCATAAGTTGCTAATTCGGTGGCATTGGTTGTGAGTTCTAATTCCTGCATTTTAGTGCCACCAGCGTCAAAAACAACTGCCATAAAGCGCGTATTTTTAACAATTTCAGGATTGATTGGAGTGCCCTGATACAGCAATTGCGCGGCGACAACAACCGTATCACTAAACCGCGCTAATGTTGGCAGCGTCACGCGTAAATCCAACTCGCTATTGATGTAGGCTTTTTTGTGTTCATTATCAGCATTTACTTTCCAAATGCCAGCTTCAGGTTGTTGAATACTCACCTGATCAAAATAGGAAGAGCTTTTCCAAGCAACGTTGGGACGTTTTGTTGTCACGTCAATCTGCTGACCCGTTGGCGTAGTCAGTTGTACTGCGCCATCACCAGCATTCCGTTTTACTAATACGTTGAGTTCTTTAACATTCTCATCAACCTGCACTCCGTTATTCACAATTGGCGCAATAAGTGGTTGATCTGTTTGTTCAAACAAGCGCACAAAGGCATCATAAATATCGGTTGGTTTTTCTGCACGAAAGGCTTGACCGCCGGTTGCCTCCGCAATTTTTGTTAAAAACTCTAAATCGGATTCGGGAGAAAAAGCAACGCCAAGCACGCGAATATGATCGGCTTGAAATTTAGGAATGAGTTCATCAAAAATGGTTGCTTGCGCAGTGTGATTGGCTTCTTCAGTGCCGAGATTGAGTTGCCCATCTGAAAATAAAATTAACACTTTGTCATCGTTGGGATCGGCGGGTTGATCTTGAAAAATTTGATACCCAACCCGCAATGCGGATTCAAAATTTGTCCGAATTCCGCTCATTTGTAATTGTTGCGTGTGTTCAGTGAATTTTTGTGGCATGTTCTCATCAGCAATTGGCGTTAATGGCAAAAGACATTTGCTGTTTTGCGCAAAGCTGGTAAGCGCCAGCCGATCATGGTCGCTTAATAACTGCCCAAACAATTCCGCACCCTTAATGCTATCGCGGTCTGGATCAGTGCCCTTCATACTGAGGGAACGATCAAGCGTTAATACCACATCAACTGCGGTGGTTGGTAAGGAAACAATAAGTAACAGCGTGATAATAATGAGAGGAAAAATGCGTATCATGGGGTGATGTCCTGAGATGGTGGTGACGGGAAATAGCGCGAGAGTTTAAGCGGAATTGTTGGCGCGGTGCTAACAATAATTCACTAAAGTATTTCATTCGTTCGGGGCGGTCGTGCCGAGTGATGGTGAGGAGTAAAAAAATGCCCAGAGTTGATACTGATGATTTTTATCGCACTGCATTAGCAGCGCATGGTGAAACGGCGCAAGGAGTGCATTGGAATTCAACTGCATCACAGCAGCTCCGGTTTCAGATTTTGCGCCAATTGTTACCAACTGATTTAAGTGGCTTTACTTTAGTTGATGTGGGATGTGGTTTTGGTGATTTCTATTGTTATCTTGAGCAACGAGGTGAGCCGCCGCGTAAGTATATTGGTTTAGATATTATGGAGCCAATGGTGGCAACGGCGCGAATTCGCACCGGTTGTGACATTTTACTGCGTGATGTGCTCACGGATGCGTTGCCATCAGCAGATTATTATGTGTGCAGCGGGGCAATGAATACGTTGACGCGCAAAGAAACACGCCTGTTTATTAAAAACTGTTTTACGGCATCTCGGGTTGCGTTTGGGTTTAATTTGCTCAAGGGGCGCAATACCTCGTTTACTTATAATTTTTATCAGCCCATTGAGATTGTGCAGATTGCGCAAGAACTTGGTGCTGAGTGCCAGATTGAAGATGAATATATGAGTGAAGACTTTACGGCACTTTTTGTTAAAAAACCAGAGCAAGTATAGGAATAGCAATGTTAGATCCACGTTGGTTACGCACTGATCTTGAAACAATTGCCGCGCAATTGGCACGGCGTGGGGTAATTCTTGATCAAGCACGTTTGGTGGCGCTTGAAACGGAGCGTAAAGGATTACAAATCACGGTGCAGGAATTACAAAATCAACGCAATACCCGTTCTAAAATAATCGGTCAAGCAAAGGCTGCTGGACAGGAAGTTGCGCCATTATTAGCGGAAATGGCGGAGGTGGGAGCGCAACTCAAGGCAACTGAGGCGCGATTGAACGGTATTCAAGAGGAATTTAATGCGCTCAGTTTGAATATGCCGAATGTGCCGGATGCGTCGGTACCAGATGGGCGCACGGAGGCAGATAACCGTGAGGAGCGGCGCTGGGGTTCGCCGCCGGAGTTTGCGTTTCCGCCCAAGGATCATGTCGATCTCGGTGCGCTGCATGGCGGGATGGATTTTGATGTGGCGGCGAAAGTGAGCGGGGCGCGGTTTGTGGTGTTGACGGGTACGCTGGCGCGACTGCAACGGGCGTTGATTCAGTTTATGCTGGATATTCATACGCTTGAACATGGTTATACCGAGGTGTATGTGCCCTATTTGGTCAACGCGGAGAGTTTGCAGGGCACCGGTCAGTTGCCAAAGTTTGCGGCAGATTTGTTTCAAGTGCCCGGCGAAAAACCGTTGTATTTGATTCCGACTGCCGAGGTGCCGGTGACCAATTTGGCGCGGGATGTGATTGTGGAGGCGGCGGCTTTACCACGACGTTGGGTGGCGCATACGCCTTGTTTTCGCAGTGAAGCGGGATCATACGGGCGCGATACGCGGGGCATGATTCGCCAGCATCAATTTGAAAAGGTGGAATTGGTGCAGCTCGTGCGTCCGGAGGATTCTTCAGCGGCGCTGGAGATGCTGACTGGTCATGCGGAAATGATTTTGCAACGGCTGGGGCTGGCGTATCGGGTGGTGACGCTGTGCGCGGGCGATCTCGGTTTTTCAGCGCGTAAAACTTACGATTTAGAAGTCTGGTTGCCGGGGCAACAGGCGTATCGGGAGATTTCGTCGTGCAGCAGTTTTGGGGATTTTCAAGCGCGGCGGTTGCAAGCACGCTGGCGCAATCCGGCGACTGGCAAACCGGAATTGCTCCACACGCTCAACGGTTCGGGGTTAGCTGTGGGTCGCACTTTGGTTGCAGTGTTAGAAAATTATCAATTAGCAGACGGCGATGTTCTGATTCCTGAAGCCCTGCGTCCATATATGGGCGGGCGCGAACGCCTGAGCAATTAATCAGCGCCAGCAAGTGACATAAAAAAACCCGTTAAATCATTAACGGGTTTTTTAGTATTGGCGGAGAGGGTGGGATTCGAACCCACGGAAGGCTTGCGCCTTCTCTTGATTTCGAGTCAAGCCCATTCGGCCACTCTGGCACCTCTCCTGAAATTCTGATCGAAACGCGCAATCAGGTCGCGCATTGTAGGTTTCGCCACCGCTTCTGTCTATCTCCACGTCCGCGTCCCCACTGCACCAGCAGTGTGCAGCACGCAGCGTCTTTGTGCAGTTGCAACATAAAATCAAGTCACCAGTCAGGATTTCGGGATATAGTTATCCAGTTTGCGCTGATCCTGCCGCGTGGTAACGGGATCATTTTTTCCATTGAAAGCGGAATCAAGAGCGATGTTGCAAAAGAGTATGGTAACGCTGGACGGCAATGAAGCAGCGGCCTATGTCGCGCATTTAGCCAGCGAAGTGATCGCCATTTATCCGATCACGCCCTCATCGAACATGGGTGAATGGGCAGATGAATGGTCAGCACAGGGCGTCAAAAACCTGTGGGGCACGGTGCCACGCGTGGTGGAGATGCAAAGTGAAGCTGGCGCGGTGGGGGCACTGCATGGAGCAGTGCAAGCCGGAGCGTTAGCGACCACTTTCACCGCCTCGCAAGGGCTGCTGTTAATGATCCCGACCATGTACAAGATCGCCGGTGAGTTGACCCCGGTGGTGTTTCATGTCTCAGCGCGGGCGCTGGCAGCGCAGGGGTTGTCGATCTTTGGCGATCATGGCGATGTGATGGCGTGTCGCGCTACCGGCTACGCCATGCTGTGCTCCAGCTCGGTGCAGGAAGCGATGGACAGTGCCCTGATTGCCCACGCCGCCAGCTTGGAAAGTCGCGTGCCGTTTCTGCATTTCTTTGACGGCTTCCGCACCTCACACGAGGTCGCCAAGGTCGAACGCCTGCCGGTAGAGGTCGTGCGGGAAATGATCAACGACGTCGCGGTGCAGGCATATCGGGCGCGGGGATTGAATCCAGATCAGCCAGTATTGCGCGGCACCTCGCAGAATCCAGATGTGTATTTTCAAGGACGCGAAACGGTCAATCCGTATCACGCCGCCGCACCTGAGATCGTGCAGCAAGTGATGGATCGCCTCGGGGCGCTGACGGGACGCTCCTATCGGCTGTTTGAATACGTCGGCGCCGAAGATGCCGAGCGCGTGATCGTGCTGATGGGATCAGGCTGCGGCGCGGTAGAGGAAACGGTGGCGCATTTAACTGCGCGGGGCGAAAAGGTCGGAATGCTCAAAGTCCGGCTGTATCGCCCCTTTTCAGCCGCCCATCTGGTCGCAGCGTTACCCGCCAGCGTGACGCGGTTAGCCGTGTTGGATCGCACCAAAGAACCGGGCAGCGATGGCGAACCGTTATACAAAGATGTCGTCACCGCGCTGGCGCAGGCATTCGCCCAAGGTGAGCGGGCAACGATGCCGCGCATCAGCGGCGGACGGTATGGCTTGGGTTCCAAAGAATTCACGCCCGCGATGGTCAAGGGCATCTTTGACGAGCTGTCCAGCCCGGCTCCGCGCTCACAATTCACCGTCGGCATCATTGATGACGTCAGCCACCTGAGCTTGACGTGGGATGCTGATTTCAAAGCCGATGCCACTCTCGGCGTCACCGCCTGCGTATTTTATGGACTTGGCTCGGACGGCACCGTCTCTGCCAATAAAAACTCCATCAAAATCATCGCCGAAGACACCGATAATTACGGTCAAGGCTATTTCGAGTACGACTCCAAAAAAGCTGGCGCGATGACCATCAGCCATCTGCGTTTTGGGCCGCGCCCGATTCAGAGCACTTATTTAGTGGGCACCAATGAAGCCAGCTTTGTGGCTTGCCACCAGCCCACCTTCGTCGCCCGCTACGACATGCTGGAGAAAGCGCGGGAAGGCGCAGTGTTCCTGCTCAATACCGCGACCCCGGCGGCGCAGGTATGGGACGAGCTGCCGCGCACCATGCAGCAGACGATGATTGATAAATCAATCCAGTGTTATGTGATTGATGCGTATGGCATTGCGGCGGCGACCGGCATGGGACGGCGCATCAATACCATCATGCAGACCTGCTTTTTCGCCATCTCAGGGGTGCTGCCCAAGGATGAGGCGATTGAGAAGATCAAGGCGGCGGTGAAGAAAACTTACGGCAAAAAAGGGCAGGCGCTGTTGGATCGCAATTATCAGGCGATTGATGCCACCCTCGCCGGGCTGCATCAGGTCGTTATTCCGGGCACTGTCACCAGCACGCTGGAGCGCGGGTTGACGATACCGGTGACGGCACCGGAATTTGTGCAGCGCGTGACTGCGACTTTATTGGATGGACACGGCAATCAACTGCCAGTCAGTTTGATGCCTGCCGATGGCACTTGGCCGACCGGCACCACGCAGTATGAAAAGCGCAATCTGGCGCTGGAGCTGCCGCAGTGGGATGCCGAGCTGTGTTCGCAGTGCGGCAAATGTCCGTTGGTGTGTCCACACGCAGCGATCCGCGCCAAGGTGTATCCGGCAGAGCTGCTCGCGCAGGCACCGGCGGGTTTCCGTCATGCCACCGTGAAAGGCAAAGATTTTCCCGCTGGCTATCAAATCAGTTATCAGATCGCCCCGGACGATTGCACCGGCTGCGGACTGTGCGCGGATGTCTGCCCGATTCGGGATCGCACGGATCCGAGTCACAAGGCGCTTAACATGGTGGAAGCGGGCACGATTCACGCTGCCGAGCAAGCCAGTTGGGACTTTTTCCTGAGCCTGCCGGAATACGACCGCACCCAAGTCGATCCCACCAAAATCAAGCACGCGATGTTGTTACAGCCGCTGTTTGAATTCTCCGGCTCCTGCGTCGGCTGCGGCGAGACGCCGTATGTCAAGCTGGCAACGCAGTTGTTTGGCGAGCGGATGTTGATTGCTAACGCGACCGGCTGCTCCTCCATTTATGGCGGCAATTTGCCGACCACGCCCTACACCACCACTGCGGAAGGTCGCGGCCCGAGCTGGTGTAACTCGCTGTTTGAAGATAACGCCGAGTTTGGCTTGGGAATGCGGCTGGCGGTGGATAAGCAGACCGAGCAAGCGCGGGAATTGGTGACGGCGTTGGCGAGTGCGCTGGGCGACACGCTGGCTGATGGCTTGTTGACTGCCGCGCAGGACAACGAGACCGGAATTGCCGCGCAGCGGGAGCGCGTCGCCGCGCTGCGGGTCAAGTTGCAGGGAATGACCGGTCCGCAGGCGCGGTTGCTGGAGTCGCTGTGTCATCAATTGGTGAAGCGCAGCGTGTGGATTGTCGGTGGCGATGGCTGGGCGTATGACATCGGTTATGGTGGCGTCGATCACGTGCTTGCCAGCGGTCACAACGTCAACCTGTTGATTTTAGACACTGAAGTGTATTCCAACACGGGCGGGCAAAACTCAAAATCGACGCCGTTGGGCGCGGTGGCGAAGTTTGCAGCCAGCGGCAAGGCGACCTTCAAGAAAGATTTGGCAATGATGGCGATGACGTATGAGCACTGCTACGTCGCGCAGGTTGCTTTTGGCGCGAAGGATACGCAAACGGTGCGGGCGTTTTTAGAAGCTGAATCGTATGACGGCCCTTCAGTCATTATTGCGTATTCACCGTGCATTGCGCATGGCGTGGATTTATCCAATAACCTGCGTCAACAACAATTGGCGGTCAATTCTGGGCATTGGTCATTGTTCCGTTATGATCCGCGCCGCGCTGCAGCGGGTGAAAATCCATTGCAGTTAGATTCCAATGCGCCGAGCGTACCTTATCGGGAATTTATTGCTTCGGAAACGCGGTTTAGTTTATTGACGCGCACCCATCCCGATATTGCGGAACATTACCTGCAATTATCGCAACGGCATGTCCAAGCGCGATTTGAACTGTATCAACAGTTAGCGCAATTGGCGGTACAAAAAGCGAGCGGCGGGGCTAAATAATCAATCGGTTGGGTTGCCTGTGGCAACCCAACTGTATTAGCGCATCTGTCATTGAGTGGCGATTCAATTGGGTTAATTTTTTAACGCCAATACTCCTCTCAAACTATCGGAATCATATCTATGAATTTAACCACTTCTTATCTCGGTTTGACCCTCAAAAATCCGCTGGTGCCTTCCGCATCGCCGCTGACAAAACATCTCAGCACTGCGCGTGAATTAGAAGACAACGGCGCTGCCGCAGTCATCATGTGGTCTTTATTTGAAGAAGCCGTCACCGCTGAAACCGAAGCAATGGCGCGTTTTCTCGACAATCAAGACACCGGTTTTGCCGAAGTTGGCAGCGGCTTTCTCCCGCAGCATCAAGACTTTACTGGCGCACTTGACCAATATCTTGACCATCTGCGCAAGCTCAAAGAAACGCTGGAGATTCCGGTCATCGCCAGTCTCAACGGCGTCACCAGCAGCGGCTGGATTCGTCATGCCCGCTCAATTGAACAAGCGGGCGCAGATGCTTTGGAATTAAATGTGTATTACGTTGCTGCTGATATTCGTCACAGCGGCGCGGAAGTCGAAGAGCGTTATCTCAACCTGCTGCGCGAATTACGCAGCCAGATTCAAATTCCGATCAATTTGAAATTGTCTCCCGCTTTTAGTTCGCTTGGTCATATCGTTGCTGCTGCCGCTGCTGCTGGTGCCAATGGCGTTGCCTTATTCAATCGTTTTTATCAACCCGACATTGATATTCACGGCTTGCGTTTGCAATCGACTTTACGTCCATCGACTTCAGCGGAAACGTTATTAGCGATGCGCTGGCTGGCGATTTTATATGGGCGCATTGAAGGCTTGTCCTTAGGCGCGACTGGTGGCGTTCATACTGCTGAAGATGCAATTAAATTGCTTTTAGCGGGTGCTGATGTGGTGCATTTATGCAGCGTGTTATTACAACACGGGCCGGCGCAAATGGCGTTAATTCTGAACGGAATTCAGGAATGGATGACTGAACAAGGTTTTGAGAGTGTTGACGATTTTCGTGGGCGCGTGAGTGCGCTGACGGTACCTAATCCGGCAGACTTTGAACGCGCCAATTATGTGAGCATTTTAGATAGCTATAGCAGTGCGCCGGGCGTCAGAGTGTAACTGTAGTGCGAGTTATCAACGCCACACAGCATTGTGTGGTTAATTCAGCAGCCCCGCTTTATTTGAGCGGGGTTTTCGTTCATTCACTCAGGAGTCAGTTATGCAACAAGATTTTATTGACGCTGTGCAACAGCACCCGCGTTATCAGGAATTGATCTGTAGTCGCAGATGTTTTGCGTGGAATTTAACCGCGCTGATGCTGGTGATGTATTACGGGTTTATTCTGGTGATTGCCTTTGGGCCGAAATTACTCGGTACTCCGATTGCTGCCGGAGCGGTAATGACGATGGGCATTCCGGTGGGCGTCGTTATTATTGTCGCCGCGTTCATTTTAACTGGCTTATATGTTGCGAAAGCGAATGGCAAGTTTGATGAATTGACCAAAATCATTCGTGAGGATTTACAACAATGAGACGTTATGCCAGTTGGGGAATACTCGTGGCGTTACTAACGCCATTTGCGTTGGCGGCAGCTCCGGCATTATCCGGGGCAGTTGAGCAACAGGCGTTAAATTTAACTGCCATTTATATGTTTGTGGCGTTTGTAGCGGGCACCCTTGGGATTACCTATTGGGCAGCAAAACGCACTCGCACTGCGAGCGATTTTTATACTGCGGGTGGCGGCATTACGGGTTTTCAGAATGGGTTAGCAATTGCTGGCGATTATATGTCGGCAGCCTCATTCTTAGGTATTTCGGGCTTGGTATTTTCCTCCGGTTATGACGGGCTGATTTATTCTATCGGCTTTTTGGTTGGCTGGCCGATCATTATGTTTTTAATTGCCGAACAGATTCGTAATCTCGGCAAGTTTACCTTTGCAGATGTCAGCTCATATCGCTTCGGACAAACGCAAATCCGCACGATGGCGGCGATTTCATCGTTGGTGGTGGTATCGTTTTATTTGATCGCGCAAATGGTCGGCGCGGGCAAATTGATTCAATTGCTCTTTGGTTTGGACTATTGGATAGCAGTAGTCATCGTCGGCATTTTGATGATGGTTTATGTCATCTTTGGTGGTATGACGGCGACAACTTGGGTGCAGATTATTAAGGCAGTGTTGTTGCTGTGCGGTGCGACCTTTATGGCGGGTTCGGCGCTGTATTATTTTGGTTTTTCACCAGAGGAGATGTTCCGACAAGCAGTTGAACATCATCCAAAAGCAGATGCCATTATGTCGCCGGGGTCGTTAGTGAAAGACCCAATCAATGCAATTTCATTAGGATTGGCATTGATGTTTGGGACGGCTGGTTTGCCCCATATTTTGATGCGCTTTTTTACGGTGCCAGATGCGAAAGAGGCGCGTAAATCGGTGTTTTATGCGACCGGTTTTATTGGCTATTTCTACATCTTAACCTTCATTATTGGTTTTGCGGCAATTGTATTGTTGGCGCAGCATCCTGAATTCTTTAAGCCTTCAGCGTTGGCGGCCGACGGTTCGGTATTAAAAGACCAGTTAGTGAGCGGAATTAACGGCGGCACCAACATGGTGGCGATTCGTTTAGCAGAAGCAGTGGGCGGAAATTTATTCCTCGGCTTTATTTCGGCGGTTGCCTTTGCGACGATTTTAGCGGTTGTTTCTGGCTTAACTTTGGCGGGCGCGTCGGCAATTTCCCATGATTTATATGCGAATGTGATTGCACGCGGACGCAGTAATGAAACCACTGAAATTCGGGTTTCAAAGTTTGCAACCTTTGGCTTGGGTTTGGTGGCGATTGGATTAGGCATTGCTTTTGAAAGTCAAAACGTGGCGTTTATGGTGGGATTGGCATTTGCGATTGCAGCAAGCGCAAACTTCCCGGTATTGGTGGCGTCGATTTTCTGGAGCAAGATGACGACTCGCGGTGCGTTAATTGGCGGCTTTGCGGGTTTACTGAGCGCCTTTGTCTTAACCGTGTTGTCTAAAGCAGTCTGGGGTGATGTGCTCGGTCATGTGGGCGCGGATGGTAAACCGGTAGGGTTATTCTTTTTGGATAATCCGGCGATTATTTCAATTCCGGTATCATTCATTTGTATCTGGTTTTTTTCGCGGTTTGATTATTCAGAACGCGGCAAAATTGATCGGGATGCGTATCCCGCGCAGCGGATTCGTTGTGAAACCGGCATTGGCGCTGAGGGCGCATCCGGGCATTAAGTAAATTGTGCGCTGTCAGTCGGTGAAATTGCCGGCTGACAGTTGTTAGTTGGCGGTGGAAACACTGTTTTTTATTACAAACTTGACTGAAAACTGCCAATTGCAAGAGGTCATCACAAAGTGAAATACACCGTTGTTTTTCATCGCACCGAAGAAGGCATCAGTGTTTCTGTCCCCGGATTACCCGGCTGTTGGTCTGAAGGAGATTCTGAACAAGAAGCTTTAGAAAATATCCAAGATGCTCTTGAAGAGTATTTAGCGGCAGTGAAAGAAATGAACCAAACTCAGAACTTACAGCATTGAGGTGATCACTCCGAAAATCTTGCTGGAGCAATTGGCATGACGACCTTAAATCTAACCCTTCCCAACTCGATTCAGCGCCACCTCCAAGAGATGGCTGACCTAGACGGCGTTCCCGTCGAACAATTCGTTATGAGCGCAGTGGCGGAAAAAATTTCCGCTCTGACCGCCGAAAGCTATCTCTGTACCCGTGCCAACCGTGCCAATGCAGCCGTATTTCGTGCCATCCTAGAGAAGGTTCCGCCGCGTGCGCCACTCGTTGACGACGACTAACTGATCACTTTTTTTAACTACCTCACTCTGCGTTTATCGTGCGGCATGATAAACATCATGAGTATTGATATAAAAAAAGCCGTTTGCGCGGCGCGTGAGCAAGCCATGCAACTTTTTGCAGACGAGGTATTGCCGCATTTGGCGCTTGAAGAAATTACATTTGATGAACAAGAACAACATTGGCTGGTCACTTTCGGTTTTGACGCACCGAATCGCATTAGACGTAAAACGATGGAACCAAATTTGTTTCCTACGTTTGAAGAAGAAACACCGCGTAAATACAAAACATTCAGAATTGATGCGCAAGATGGTCATTTAATTTCTATGACTATTTTTAATCCTTGACGCTTGCATCTCCGCGCAAGAGTGTTCTGATTTTAATACCAATCTCCTTTTCAATCCTTTAGGAGCGAGCAATGGCAAAGTTAGGTATTTTGGCGCGGGCGCGGTTGTTATTTGCCATTCTTGGCGCTCTCACGATTCTCATGGGCGGCGGTGGCGTTTACGTCGCCAATCACATTCAACAATCAATCAATCACATTGCTGTTCATCAAGACCGCCTGCAAGAACGCGCTTTAGAATTTAAAATTAACGTGATTCAAATTCAACAATGGTTGACTGACATCAGCGCCACTCGCGGTCGAGATGGTTTAGATGATGGGTTTACGCAAGCGCAACAGTATTTTGCTGCCGCTCGCATGAATATCACGCAATTAGCAGAATTAGATGCAACTTTGGCAGCAGCGGATTTAACTCGCGCTCTCACCGCTTATTACGATGCCGGTCAACACATGGCGCAGCGTTATGTGGCGGAAGGGCCAGATGGTGGTAATGCGCTGATGAGTGCGTTTGATGCGACCGCGCAGACGATGACTGAGCAACTCAACGCGCTCGTAACCCGCGTGCAAACTGAAAAAGAACACGCCCAGCAGGAATTAGAGCGCCAGCTCGCATGGGGCACTTATGCGAGTTTGGCGGCAACGCTGCTGCTGACTGTCGGATTTATTGGCGGGCTTCTGGCGCTCGCGCAATTGTTAAAACCATTGGCGGCGCTGCAACAGTTGTCGGTGCGGATGGCAAATAACGATTTTCGCGGTGAGATGGTGCTGATGAACGGCGAGACCGAGATTGCCGTGCTCAGTCGGGCGTTTGGGCAGTTGCAAACCAGCTTGGCTACGTCATTCGGGCGCATCGCAGCGAGCGTGCGGCAGATGTACGAGGTGACGCAGCAGTTGCAAACCATCGCGGCGAAAACGTCTCAAAATGCGAACCGTGAACAGCATGAAGTGGCGCAGGTGGCGACGGCGATCAATGAAATGACGGCAACGGTGGTGGAAATTGCCCGCAATAGCACGGTGGTTTCAACCGCTGCTGCGGATGCGAAACGCGATGTCGCGCTCAGTCAAACGACGGTGCAGTCGGCGGTCACTTCGATCAATGGCTTGACTGGCGAGGTGATGCGCGGCGCGGAAGCGATGACGCAGTTGGAAGCGGATAGTGAACGCATCGGCTCGGTGCTGGATGTGATTCGTGGCATTGCCGAGCAGACCAATTTGCTGGCGCTCAATGCTGCGATTGAAGCCGCCCGCGCTGGTGAACAGGGACGCGGCTTTGCGGTGGTTGCAGCCGAGGTGCGGGCGTTGGCGAGTCGGACGCAACTGTCCACCAAAGAAATTCAAGACATGATTGAGCAGATTCAACGCGGTTCGCGTGATGTGGCGGGGGCGATGCGCCAAGGACGTGAGCAGGCGGTGTTGACCATCCAACACACCGATAAAGTGGATCAGGCACTGAAAGAAATTGGCACTGCCGTGTCCACGATCAGCGATTTAACGACGCAAATTGCGACGGCGGCGCAACAGCAAGGACACGTCTCTTCTGCCATTGACCAAAGCACCAACGCGATTCATCAGTCCGTCGATCAAACCGCTGGCGGCGTGGATGACACCTTGCGAGCGTGTTCGCGCTTGCTGGCTTTAATTGAAGCGTTCAATGGCGAAATGGCGGCGTTTCGGTTTGCAGGATGAATAAAAATGACGACTGACACTGCTGAATTGCCGCGCATCGTCTGCATCACCGGCGGCACCTCCGGCATCGGCGCGGGTTTAGTCGCCGCCTTTCTCGCCAGCGGCGCAACCGTTTACACCTGCGGACGCACTCCGGCAAAGGTGGCGCAACTTCAGGCGCAGTGGGCAGAAGCGACCGCCAGCGGGCACTTGATCGCGCTGACTGGCGACGTGACCGAAGCTGCGTTTATCGCCGAACTGGTCGCCATCATCACCGCCCAAGCCGGGCGGCTAGATGTCTTGGTTCACAACGCCGGCGTCATTCTCGCTTCCGGCGATCTGAGCGAAAGCGTGACCGCGTGGCGTATGACCTTGGAAACCAACCTGATTGCGCCGTTCGCGCTGACCCAAGCCAGCCTCGCGTTATTGGCACGCAGCGCCGCCGCAGTGGTCATCACCCTGTCATCAGCCTGTGCGCAGCATTCATTTCATACTTGTACTTCAAGCAGTTACTCGGTCAGCAAAGCCGGACTCGACCTGCTCACGCAGCGGCTGGCGCTGGCGCTGGCACCACGCGGCATTCGCGTCAACGGCGTTGCGCCCGGCGTCGTCGCATCGGACATGTGGGGCGAGGCGACCGGCTTGATGGCAGCGACCGTCGCCCAGCGCCATGTGCTCCAACAGCAGTTCGTGACACCAGCCGATGTTGCCGCCGCCGTATTGTTTCTCGCCTCACCACAAGCCCGCTTGATTACCGGCGCGATTCTCAAGGTAGATGCTGGCTATACGCTCGGCTGATTCCTGATAGAATTTGCCCCGGCGCGAGAGAATGCGCCTGTTTAAATCACCATAAACTGGAGGATTGAATACGATGTCTGCACTGTTTTCTGCCGATTGGATGAATGACCTGAAAGAGGCTTGGAATAGCGAGCCAGAAGTGTGCGAGAAGTTGGCCGAAATTGATTTCAATTCGGTGATTTATTGCGGCTTCAAAGATGAAGAAGAACCGCGTGGCTTATTCGTCGTCGAGAATGGCATTTGTGTTCGCGCTGGTGAATGGACGGAAAGCGATCCACCAGCAAATTGGGACATGCGTGCTGATCTGAAGGACTGGCTCAAGTGGGTAGAAAAGGGCATCGGCATGATGGGAATGGGCACCGCATTTGCAACGGGCAAGCTCAAGTTTAATGTTGGCGACTACTCCGCAATGTTAAAAGACCCCCGCATGGCAAATCCCTTCGTGAAGAGTTTTGCTTTAATGCAACGGATTGAGACCGACGAATTGGCATAATTGCCTGCGCATGACCCAAAAAGCCCGCTGCAAAGCGGGCTTTTTTTATGCCGTTAATTGTATAGAAATGCTGCCCCAACGATTAAGGCGCGAGACGCTCAATTGTCCACGCTTGCGCTTCCGTATTGCGTTGATAACAAAAGCGATCATGCAAACGACTATCCCGTCCTTGCCAAAATTCAATCCGCGTCGGCACCACCCGATAACCGCCCCAAAAGTCTGGCAATGGAATCTCACCCGCGCCAAATTTATGTGCAATTTCAGCAACCTTAGCTTCCAACAGCGCCCGTGATCGAATCACCTGACTTTGTGGCGATGACCACGCCCCGAGTTGGCTGCCGCGTGGTCTAGTCATAAAGTATTTTAAGGATTCTGCGGTTGAAATTCGTTCAGCACGACCACTAATTTGCACTTGCCGCGCTAATGCCACCCAAGGAAAGAGCATAGCTACTTGGGGATTATGTTCAATCTCTTGCGCTTTGCGGCTTTCATAATTGGTAAAGAAGACAAATCCCCGCGCATCATAGAGTTTTAATAATACGGTGCGCACCGACGGCTGGCCGCATTCATTTACCGTACACAAGCTCATTGCATTGGGTTCTGGAAGGTCGGTAGCAATCGCAAATTCATACCACTTTTGGAATTGTTGCAGCGGGTCTGAATGCAATTCAGCGCGGGTTAAACCTTGCGCCATTAATTCATCACGAACGCTCACGGGATTGATATTCATAGTTCACAACGACTCTTTTATTCACCAGTGAATGCGCATTTGCGCGGCAGCGACCGCACATTATGACACCATTTCATCCGCAATGATTTGGGAAGAACCGCGAGTATCTGCATCATGGCGAAACACTAAACCAGAAATGCTCGTTTTGGCTTGATGTTTCATGTGCGCAATCACGCGCCCCAATGCTTCCACACACCCATAACGCTCGCCCGGGCGCATTTCAATTAACGCCGCACTACAGCGCATTAACGGCATTTCGCGTTTTTCACCAAAGCGATCACAAGCGCGAATAAAACCGCGTTGCCGATCTTCGGGATCGTAAAGACTTTGCACATCTGCGCTAAATTTAGCGAGTAGATATTGAATTTGATTCAGCACCTGCGCTGAGGGTGCGTCGTGAATACCCGCAAAGAAATCATCGCCGCCAATATGACCAATAAACCAAGCACCACTGCTTAATTCTTTCCGCAATAATTCTGCAAACATCAGAATGGCGCGATCTCCCATTCTAAAACCATAATGATCGTTAAATGCCTTGAAATGATCGAAATCAAAATACACAAAATGGCGCATGACGGTATCACCGTTAAGATGATGGGAAACGTAATTGTGAATAGGGATATTGCCCGGCAGCTTGGTGAGCGGATTTTGGTCACGAGCGACGGCGATATTTTTTTGTTCAATCAATTGCAGCAGCGCCATTGCGGAAATAAAACCAATATAGCGGGCGTCTTGCGTCACAATAATACCCGCTGGATTGACATTCGCAGAAAAGGCTTCGAGCATTCGCTCTACAGAAGCGTGACGATCAATCGTCGGACAGGGACGCGCAAAATCAAACAATGTCCGCGTAAAGGCAGGATTCAGAATGAGATCGCGCCCATACGCAGAATAAATGTGTTCTTTAATATCGGCTTCGTGAATGAGCCCCAGCGGGCGCTCAGCGTCATCTAATAATGGAATAATGGTGTATGCTTTGTGACGGCGGAAGGCTTCAAATAATGATTTCACTTTGGCGCTGGCAAGCAGCGGCGGAATGTATTCCATGCGCTCCTCAATTAAAGCAAGATCGGTGTGCGGTTCGCGGCGGTCGCGTTGATTGACCGCGTGGATATGCTCATAATTGACGCGCAAATCCTCAATCTGTAATTGCGGATGTGCAATAAAAAAACCCTGCACAAGATCACAACCCACTTCTCGACATGCCAATAATTCGGGTGCGGTTTCAACGCCTTCCGCAATCACGCTGATACCCATGACATGCGCGAGCTGCACGGCGTTGGCAACAAACAGCCGTTTCCGATGATCGGTGGCAATCCCGTTAATAAAAAAACGGTCGATTTTGAGTAAGTCGGGCGGATATTCATACAACAAGCGCAGTCCGGCATAGCCGCTGCCAAAGTCATCAATGGCGAATTGAAAGTGCTGCCGCCGATAGGTGGCAATGGTATTGGCAATGCTGGGTTGTGCAGTTAAATCGGTATGTTCAGATAAATCAAAACACAGCACTTCAGGCGTCAAACCATAACGGTGTAATAGCGCCAGTGTGGCATCTGGCTCTTCACCCGCTAATAATCGCGGATCGACATTAAAAAATAGCCGATACCGCGCTGCGTTTGGCAATTGCACAAATTGGGCGATGGCTAATTCACGCAGCAGTTCATCCAATTCAACTGCGCAATGTTGCTGCCACGCTGCGCTTAATAATTGCTTGACATCATTAAAACCCAGTGCGCCAATACCGCGCAATAAGGCTTCATAGCCATAAACGCCGCCGGTGTGAATGTTGACCACCGGTTGCAGCGCATAAGTGAGCACTTCACGGGCGCGATGAACGAGCGTTGTTGGCGCATTGATGCTGGATTGTAGACGCATAAAAACTCGCTAATGAATCCGAAAATAGGCAACCCGTTCGCGCAATGCTTGCGAAAGCGTGTTTAATTGCGTACTTTGTCCAAATCCTTGTGCGGCATCTGAGGCATATTCTTGTGCTAACAAGGTGATTTGGTTAATGGCGCGGGCAATTTCTTCAACCATGCGACTTTCTTCTTCAGCGGCGCTGGCAATTTGATGAGTCATATCGGTTAATACGTTGACGGCTTCTGCAAAGACATCTAAATGAGTGACCGCTTGTCCATAATGGCTAACGCTTTGTTGGGCGCGATCACGATTGGCATGAATCACGTCTACTGCTTGCGCAGAACTGCTTTTCAAACTGTTAATCATCGTTTCAATTTCTTGAATAGATTGATGGGTGCGCGTGGCCAATTGCCGCACTTCATCGGCGACCACCGCAAAGCCGCGTCCGTGTTCACCCGCTCGCGCCGCTTCAATCGACGCATTGAGCGCCAGCAAGTTGGTTTGGCTGGCGATGTTGCGGATCACGTCCAGCACGTTGCCGACCGCTTGGCTGTGTTGCGCCAGCCCAATCACGACGCCCGCTGCTTGGTCAATATCCTGCGCCAATTGTTCAATGATGGCGGTGGTGGCGGTGAGCAATTCCCGACTGCTGCTGAGGCGCTGCCGTGCCATTTCCGTCGCACCGACGGCGCGACTGGTGTGATTGGTGACTTCTTGCGCAGAAGTGGCGAGTTGGGTGATGGCGGCATCAACGGTGCTGGTTTCCGTTTTTTGGCGATCAAACTGAATTTTGCTGTTTTGCGCCAAGGTCGCCATATCGCCCGCTGAATTGTGGAGATCGCTGCTGGCGGTGTGCAGATGGGTGACGATGCCGCGAATGCGTTCAACCATTGCTTGCAAGGCGGTCATCAGGCGTCCGACTTCGTCCGTGCTGGTGGTGGCAAAGGAGACGTTCAAATTGCCCTCCGCCAGCGCCGATACGGTGGCGACGGCGGCATTGAGCGGCAAGAGCGCCCAGCGCATATACCAAAATAAACCGAGGCTGGCGGCTAACAGCAGGAGTGCGACGCCGCTGTAGGCGATCCATTCAAATTGGCGCTGCGCGGCAAAGAGTGCGGTTTCATCCGTCAAGCTGAGGAGATGGACGAGCGGTTGTCCGTCCACGCCGGCGATGGGAACGACGCTGGCGGTGTAGGTCGCATCCGCAGCGGTGACGACCTGATAACGCCGCTCGCCGAGCACGGGCAGCGCGATTTGCAGCTCGGCAAAACGGGCTGGCGCAGTGTTGAGAAACAATTGTCCGCTGGCGCTGGCAAGCGCGACCTCAGAATTGGCAACGGTTTTGAAGCGTTCCAGCGCACTGTGCAGCGGTTGTTGCAACACGATCACGCCAATCGGCGCATGGCGCACGAACAGCCGAAATGCCAGCAACGCCACCGGTTCACCTTGCGCGTTGCGACCGATGCGCCGCAGCGGTTGTTCATCCGGCGGCGGGAGCTGACTCAACGCCCGCACATCTGGCGGCAGCGGCGTGGTGCCGCAACAGAGCTGCTGCGCGGCAGCATCAAAAATATACAGTTGCTCAAAATACCCTTGCTCGCTGATCAAGTTAGTGAGCGCCGCCACCGCGTGCTGCAACGCGTCGGCATCGTGCGCCTTAATCGCTTGGCGGAGGGTGAAATCGCTGTCAAATGCCGCGATCCCGCTTGCCATCTTGTCAAACAGCCGCTCCACCACCTGCCCCCAAATGAGCGTGCGATCAGTGGTCACGGCGAGCGCGACGCGGCTTTCGATGCGGGCATTGCTGGCGCGGGCGACCAGAATCAAAGCGGCGGCGACTAATAAGGTGACGCAGATCGCGGCGAGAGTAACGCTTTTACGAATAGTCATCGGGGAAAATGAAATGATTTAACATCATTCATTGCAATACAAAGTTGTTGATTATCGTAGTAAAACACGTCAAGGTGACAACCAGATGAAAACGATGCTATGAATAAACCGCAGCCGTTTTAAGTTGACGCTTATATCCGTGCTCATATACGGCAATGCGTCAATAACGAATTGAGTGAGGAGTGACGCAGTTGCAAAAATTTCATCAGTTATCAGTTGGCGCTTGTCAGTAAAAACAACGTTGTTGCCGCCAACTGACAACTCAATCAAACGCTTGTATCGCAACTACGTCACGTTAACCATCAAAGTGGCAGTAGAAAAGGCTTTGATAATGGCAATTTATTTTAATGCTCAAAAGAAAAACCACATTGAAACCACACGCCAGCGGTGCGCTGATGCTAATTATTGCAGCAGAATATCGCCATCATGCGCTTGCAATTGCTGAAGCTGCGTGCAAATTAAATCAATTGCGTGAGAATTGGTTCAATCTGCCAGAATGGATTGAGCGCCAGCCCGAAGTGATTGCCGGTTATCCTGAGCGCATCATTCCCAAACCGGAATACACTGCGCAATTAAACCAGCGCACCTTGACCACTTTTTATAATCAAAAACCTGCGTGGCTGGTGAATGCGCATGAGCAATGAGATCGTGCGGTGGTGGCGGCGTATGGCTGGGAAGATACTGCGGCGGCAGTGCATGACACGGATATTTTGCAACGCTTATTGGCGTTGCATGTGACGCGGTGAAACGCAACCCATCGAAATGAATTAACGCCTAAAAAGTCTCTTTTGAGAGAATCCGAGCGCAAAAAAAAGCGGTATCGGAAAACCGACAACCGCTTGATCATAAGACTTGATTTGGCGCGCCCGGAGAGATTCGAACTCCCGACCACCTGGTTCGTAGCCAGGTACTCTATCCAGCTGAGCTACGGGCGCTTGGTGAGCTGCGGATTATTCAGATAACCGCTGTTGCTGTCAATGCCCAAACGCGGATTTTTCGCTGCGCTCGCGGTAGATTGACAGCAACTGGCGCAAAAAAATGAGGCGCAAGTACGCATCGTTGTTGCGCAAATTAGCGCACAGCGCCCTTTAAGCGTGGTCGCAACCACAGTTCAGCCCAACGACTGACCGCATCAATGGCATCTGCTTGATCAAGCGCAGGATCGCTTGGATCAGGACTCGCTCCAGTGGGATTATTGGTATCGCAAAGAGCATAGTGATTTGCGCCTTCAATACTGATTAACGCCTGTGGCAATTCCAATATCGGCAAGGTACGACTCACTTCATCGGGCGTTGCCACGCCATCTTTTGTGCCTTGCAACAGCGCCACTGCGACATCAGACGTATCAAGATCAGTGACCGTATCATCGGCATTGACTAAATGGGCTCCATAAAATACTGCCGCCCGCAATGCGCTTGGACGTTCATAAGTGGCATCACAGATCGGTGGATCACACTGTTTTGCCAGCGCATACAGACCAATTCCGCCACCAAAAGAATGACCAATTAAACCCATGTGCTCCGTATCAACAATCCGATACAGCGGTGATTTAGAATCACCATCTTCTGTTTTCATTTCCGCCAGTACATCAGTCACAACGTGAACGTCGCTGAATAATCCCGCAACGGGCATTCCGGGAAAAGTTTGAGCATGATTAGGAACGGCCACCACAAAGCCCCGTCGTGCTAATGAACGAGCGAGCGTTTTATAATGCGCTTTATCGACATTTGCACCCTGCAACAGCGTAATTAAAGGAAACGCATCAATAAACTTATTGCGCTGGCTGGTGCGAATAGATGGCAGATAAACATCAGTCGGATCATTGCGCGATAAGGTAATGCTATACACCCGCACTGTATAATTGGGTTCTACAGTTGGTTTTGCACTATCTGCCATCACGCTAACCGTTCCAGATACACACAATACTGCGGTTAATGCGGATATACAAAAACGAAAAATGTTCATAGCGGATAACCTCTCGTGATGCTACTCAGTTTTGATCACAGTGCTGACTACTGTAGCGTATCCAGTAAACTGCACTGCCGCACTGTTCCTAGTGTGAACTGTGTTACGCCCGCACCAGCGGCGATCAATTAAACTGTGCCCACCTAAAAAAAGACAACCTGTTTAGAGGACGACCAGCGCCATGACTGACCACTTTGCCCACGCCCGTTTCAACATGATTCAACAGCAAGTGCGCCCTTGGGACGTGCTCAATGACCGCGCTTTGGAAGCGATGTCAGCGATTGCCCGCGAGCAGTTTGTTCCAGAGGCTTATCAAGGTTTGGCGTATGCCGATTTACCCGTGCCGTTGACCGCGACCGCGCAGATGCTGCCGCCAACAGTGGTCGGACGCCTCTTGCAAGCGGTGGCAGTGCAGCCCGGCGAGCGCGTGTTAGAAATCGGCACCGGCAGTGGTTATGTCACCGCCTGTTTGCGGGAGTTGGGCGGACGGGTGTTGAGTGTGGAGATTGATCCCGCGCTGGCAGCAGCGGCGCGAGCGCGGTTGGCGACCTTGAAACTCAAAGGCGTGGAAATCCGCGACGCCGATGGATTAGCCGGAACGATAGCGGGCGGTCCTTTTGATGTGATTGTCGTCACCGGCTCACTGCCGACGTCCGCACTGGTGCCGGCGCTGCAAGAACAGCTCACGGTCGGCGGACGGCTATTTTGTATCATTGGCGAAGCGCCAGCGATGGCAGCAACCTTGACGACGCGCTTGCGTGCCCAAAAATTTGAGCGGCGCACGCTCTTTGAAACCAACATCCCAGCACTGCGTGGCGTACCCGAACCAGAACGGTTTGTTTTCTAAAAACCTCTATTCATCATCAGCGACGCCCATGACCCAGCATTTGCGCACCTTGATCGAATTGCTTACCAGCGGCGGTTGGGAACATCAGTCCGGAGCTCAGTTAGCCGACGTAGGGCGGCAGATTCTGGAACGCTATCGCAGCACTGGCTGGCTCGAAGTGATTGGACGCGCCGAGACCTTGGTCAGCGTGTTGGGCGAATTTCTGCGCGACACCCCGCCGTTGCAGCGGCTGGTGCCGGTGTTGCAAATGGCAGAGGAATTGGCAACGTTATTGGAACAAGGGCAGCACCTCAGCACCTTAGACCTCAACCTGCTGCCTGCTGCACCGCATGAATGGTTGTTTGTATTGGTAGAAGAAGATGCTGGCGCGGCAAGCGTGGAGGTCGCGCTCTCCACCACGCTGCGGGCGCTCGGCTTTGTCGTCGAGCGTCAACTCGCCGCGCACGTCCTCCCCTTTCTGCGCCAGCGCCAGACCAAGTTAGCGCAGGTGATTGTATTGAGCAGCGCGGAGTGGCTGACTGAACATGCCGCCGCGCTCTCAGCCTTATGTCCCCCGTCCGCCACCGAGGTGCCGTTATTCGTCGCCGTGTTGAGCAGCAACGACTTTGCGCCCCAGCTCGCAGCGCGGCAGGCGGGAGCACAGGTGTTATTGGATGCGCCGGTCAGTTGCGAACAGTTACTCAGCGAATTAACCGGGCTGGCGTGGTCGCCGCGCCAGCCATATCGCGTGCTGGTGCTGGATGCGCCGCCGCAGTTGTCACAGCACATCACGCACTTACGCGCCGCCGGTTGTGACGTGCTGGCGGGCAGTGAACCTGCCGAAGTGTGGACACAGGTTTTTGATTTTGCACCGGAAATGTGCGTCGTTAACGTCACGCTGCCCACCTGTCGCGGCAGCGATGTGATGGCGTTACTGCACCGCCACAAACGCTTTGCGCGGCTGCCGGTGACTTATCTCGCAACGGCGGACACTCAACAGCTTGCCGCGTGCGATGCCAATGGCGAACCCCAGTTATTTGTTCCCGTCACCGCGCCGCAATTGACACTGGCAACCGTCACCCGGGCGCGGCAGTTTCGCCGCTTTGAGACGATTTATGAGCAACGGCGGCGGGCATGGCGCGAACTCAGCGATCTGAAAAAGGCGCTTGATCGTCATGCCATCGTCTCGGTTTCCAGCACCGACGGCACCATCATCAGCGTCAATTCCAAGTTTTGCGACATCAGCGGCTATCGGCGCGAGGAACTGATTGGACGCAACCATCGCCTGATTAAATCCGGCTATCACCCGCCGGCGCTGTTTGAAGGCATGTGGCGCACGATCACGCGAGGACACATCTGGCAAGGTGAGGTGAAAAATCGCAGCAAAGACGGCAGCGCCTATTGGGTGCAGGCGACCATCGCGCCAATTCTTAACGCCGACGGTCAACCCGAACGCTACATCTCAATCCGCACCGACATCACTGAGCAAAAACGCTTGCTGAGTGAACAAAAACGCGACGGTCGTTTGTTGGAATTACAGCGGCAGGCGCTCGCGCAGTTCATCGCCACCCAAGACCTTGCCGCCACCTCGTCGCTGTTGCTGGACGGGTTGCTGATTCTGACCAAGAGTGCGCACGGGCTGATTTTGGAAGTGTATGAACAACCAGACGGCAGCCAAGGCTTTCGCCCGCAGGCGATCAGCGGCATTGCGTGGACGGAACACACCTATCACCTGCTCGATCTTGCCCAGCGCAATGGCATGGTATTTCAGGATATTCACAACCTGTTTGGCACCATTTTGGAAGCTGGCGCAGCAGTGATCGTGAATGACTTTGAGACCTCGCGCCAAACCACACCGTTTCCCACCGGACATCCGCCGATTCATGCGTTTTTAGGGATGCCGATTCGCACCGGCGACCATTTATTGGGCGTCGTGGGTTTGGCGAATCGCCCCGGCGGTTATGACCAAACCGAAGTCGATTTCCTGCACTCTTTGACCTCCACCTACGCCAGCATTCTCGATGCCGCCCGGCAGCGGGCGGTGGCGCAACAGGTGATTCAAGAATTGACGCAGGGGCGAGCAACTGCGCAGCCTCGCGCTGCCGCGCCCCTCAATCCCGCGTTGCCGCCCCTGATTTTGATCGCCGAAGACAACCCCACCAATCAAATCTTGCTCAAAATGCAATTGGAGCTGCTGGGCTATCGGGTGGACATCGCCGACAACGGCGTGAGCGCCATCGCCAAATGGAAAGCTGGGACGCACGATCTGTTACTCACTGATCTCAATATGCCCGGCATGGATGGCATGGCGTTAGCGCGGTCGATTCGCGCCGGTGAACAGGAACAAGGCGGTTATTTACCCATTCTCGCCCTCACGGCTGCCGTCTTGCCAGAAGTGAAAGCGCAATGTTTAGCGGCGGGCATCAATGATGTTTTATACAAACCGATCACGCTCACCGCGCTCCAAGACCGGCTGGTGCAGTGGCTGCCGCAATACGTTGCGCGTCCGGTGCCGGACGCAGCAACGACGACGGCGCTGGTCACGACGGATGTCACCGCAATTCTCGACACCAGTCATTTGATCCGCATTCTGGGTCAACTCAGCCCGCCGCACATGCAGGAATTGGTCGATTTATTCACCGCCACCACCCGCACCGATTTGAACTGCGCCCGCCAATTATTGCGCTCCGGCGCAGCGCGGGATTTAGCGTTGCTGATGCACAAATTGAAATCCTCGGCACAGGTGATCGGCGCGTTTTATTTTGCGACGCAAGCCAATCGTTTAGAAACGGCGGTCAATGCCGGTCGGTTAGATGCGGTATTGCCGTTATTGACGGAGCTGGAACACGCCCTCAACGACGTGGAAACGCTCAATGAGCGCATTCATGCCGCGCCAACCGAAGTGCGCCCGCTCGCGGAGGTGTCGCCGTGTTTACCGTCGGAGTTGCGCCCGTACAACGCGCTGATTATTGACGATGATCCGATTGTGCGGCGTCAAACCAGTTTGCTGCTGACGGCGCTGGGCATCAGCGAAGTGCTCACCGTCACCAACGGCGAGGCGGCGCTGCTCACCATCGAACGCGCCGGCAGCACCGGAATTGATCTGTTGATTACCGATTTGAAGATGCCGGGCATGGACGGCATTGAATTTTTACGCTGTCTCGCTCATGCCGGTTATCCGGGCGATCTGATTATTGCCAGCGGCGTGGACGCGCAGTTGCTGCACACGGTGGCAGATTTGGCGCGTTCCAAAGGGCTGCATCTGCGTGGCGCAGTGCGCAAACCGTTGACCCGCGAGGTGCTGACGGAGCTGTTGACAGCAACCCGCCGTCAATTGATGCGGCACTCGATGCCGGTCTTGGCACCGGAGATCACGCCTGCCGATTTGCGGGAAGGCATAGCGCTTGATGAATTCAGCATGGTGTTTCAGCCCAAGGTGGACGCCAACACGCTGGAGGTGATTGGCGTGGAAGCGCTGGCGCGGTGGCAGCATGGCGGGCAAATGATCCGCCCGGATTTATTTATCAGTGCGGCCGAACGTTATGGGTTAATTGCGCCGTTGTCGCGGCGCTTATTAGAAAAAACGGTGCAAGATTGCGATGCGTTGATTACGGCTGGATTTCGGTTAGTGATTGCCTTTAATTTATCGGCGACTTGGTTATCCGATATTCATTTGCCGGAGTTTATTGTAGAGAGTTTGCAGGCATCGCAGTTATTGCCAGAACATTTAATTTTAGAAATTACCGAGACCACCATTTTATCTGATCTTGATATTTCAATGGACGTGCTCACGCGGCTACGAATTAAAGGCTTTAAGTTATCCATTGATGATTTTGGCACCGGCTATTCTTCAATGGAACAATTGCAGCGGATTCCGTTTGGAGAACTCAAAATTGATCGCAGCTTTGTACAGGGCGCTGCGGAACGCCCGGCGGTGCGGGCAATTTTAGCAGCCAGCATTGATATGGCGCACAAACTGAATTTAACGACGGTTGCGGAAGGCGTGGAAACACAAGCGGATTTAGATTTAATTCGTGGTTTGGGTTGCGATTTAGTGCAAGGGTGGTTAATTGCTAAAGCGATGCCGATGCCCGAATTGATTACTTGGTTGCAGCAACGCGCTGCGGAATAATGGCGAGCCAGCATCGCTTATCACGCAGAAGCATTTATTTTAATAACGGGAAATAATCCCGATCCACTTGCAGCATGTGGCGCACCACGACTTCATGCGCTAAAAACTGAAACCACGCTCCCAATTCACCCTCGCCGCGTTGCAGCGCATCAAATAAAGTGGTTCCCTGCGTGATCAAGCCAGCGTGAATTGCCCGATGCGCTTCTAATTCCGTATATCCAATCGCTTCTAAAATCACTTCTTCATCGTGAAAATGTGTTTCGACATCCGTTAACAGCCGCTGGGCGACGATGAGCACTTGGGAGCGCGGATGTGCTTCTAAAATCGCCACTAATAATTCATTGGCATCCTGAAATAAGCCTTGATGTTGCGCATCAATTTGCGCATGACCGCTGGCGTAATACGAATGCCACACCAATTTGAAACAGGCTTCTGGCAGCGCGGGCGCAGCGCACAGCACCCGATTGCGCCCGCCGGCTTTGGCGCGATACAGCGCGGAGTCGGCGCGTTCCAACAGATGTTCTGCCAGCGCGGTGGCGCTGTCGTAATTCGCCACGCCGATGCTGACGGTGACTTGAATTTCTTGTGCGCCGTGGCGAATGCGTGACGCTGCCACCGCCTGCCGAATCCGTTCCAGCGGAATCAGCGCATCGTTGACATCCGATTCTGGCAACACGATGGCGAATTCCTCGCCGCCCCACCGCGCTGCTAAATCAATGTTGCGCAGATTGTCTTTCAGCGTCGCCGCAAATGCTGCCAACACGCGATCACCCGCCGGATGCCCGTAGGTGTCGTTGATGTGTTTGAAATGGTCGAGATCGCAAATCGCCAGCGCAAACGGATGTTGCGTCCGCTGCGAGCGGGAAAACTCCACTTCTAGCCGCGCCAGCAAACCGCGCCGATTCACCAAACCGGTCAAGGTGTCGGTGGTCGCCAGCGATTCTAAATGGCGATTGGTGGCTTCCAAATGATCTTGAATGCGCTTGAGCGCCAAATGGTTGCGCACTCGCGCCAGCAAGATGTCGGGATCAACCGGCTTGACCAAAAAATCAATCGCGCCGAGTTCCAGCCCGCGCACTTCGTCTTCTCGCGCTTCGTGATTCGCCAACAAAATCACCGGCACCGAGGCGGTTCGCGCTTCTGCTTTGAGACGAGCGCACAGCGCGTAACCATCCAGCGGCGCGAGATGTAAATCCAGCAAAATCAAATCAGGAGCGGATTCCAGCGCCAGCGCCACCACGTCAGCTCCAGAAGCGGTGCGGACCAGTTGATAATTGGGATGCAGCACTTGCTGCAGATGCTGATAGTCGGCATCAACGACGACGGCCAGCAAAATCAGTCCTGAGCCAGCGAACGGTGAGGCAGAAATGGTCATAGTGATCTCGCGCTGGTGGTGAACAGTTGCGTTTGCAGCTCGCGCCAAAATTGATGATGAACGGCGCGGCTGACGGTCGCATCCACGCGCACTTCAATCACGCCGCTGGCCTGTTGGCGCTGGAGGCAGTCAGCCAGTGCGTCGTGGAATTCAGCGCCGGTGCTGACGATGCAGTGCGGAATCTGAAAAGGGCGCAGCAGGGCGCTGAGATCAACATCAATCGGCGTGCGCCACAGCCGTTCAAACTCGGGTAAGCCGTGTTGCGGCAAATAATCAAAAATCCGCCCGCCGCCATTGTTAATCACGATGCAGGGGCGCACGAGCTGGCGCAGCAACAATAATCCGCTCAAATCGTGGAAAAAAGACAAATCGCCCAACAAGCCGCTGACCGGAATCCCGCTGGCGTTGAGTCCCGCCAGCGTGGAGGACTGACCATCAATCCCGCTCGCGCCGCGATTGCCGAAGATGCCGAGCGCGGCGTCACGACTACCCGACCAAGTATCCAATTGCCGAATCGGCATCGAATTGGCGCACAGCAGCCCATCGCCTGCGGGCAACTGCGCCAGCAAATCCGTCAGCAGTTGCGCTTCGCACCAGGGCGCGTCTTCGAGATAAGCCGTTGTTAATGCGGCGATCTGTTGCTCATGCGCTGCCCACTGCGCCGTCCACGCGGGATCGCACACGGTGCGCGATCCGTCCTGCGCCAGCGTCGCCAGCCAGTGACAAAAACTGGTGGCATCGGCGTTGACCCGCACTCGCACATCTTTGTTGGGATCGCTCCAGCCCTGTCCGGGGTCTACCAAAATGGTCGGGATGTCCGCCAGCCAGTGCAGCAGCGTTTTGGAGACCGGAGCGCGTCCGATCCGCAAAATCCAATCTGGTTTCAAGGCGGCGGCAGTGGCGGGCTGGCGCAGCAGGCTGTCATAACGGGTGATGCGGTGCGGCGAGCCGGGGCCAAAACGCAGTCCAGACAGCGGATCGCACAGCACGGGCACGGCGAGGCGTTCGGCACATGCCCACAGTGCTTCGGCAAAGCTGGAGGTGGTGCTGAGAGTGCTCAACGGTGAACAGGTGCCCGGCCCGCAGCAAATCAAGCCGCGTCCGCCCATCATCGCCGCCAAATCGTGTGACCAATCATCCACTTCTTCGTTCCAAGTGGGCGCTTCTGCGGCGCTGGGCGCGGCTTTGGGGGGAGTGGGGCGCGATAAGGTGAGCAACGGATTGGGCGCGGCAACGCAGTCGTTTTGCGGCACCAGCGGTTCCCGAAAAGGCAGATTGAGATGTACTGGGCCTGGCCAGTTGCCGAGGCTGACGGCGGCAGCACGAGCGCCGAGCGCCCGCATGGTTTTGAGCGCCTCGCTGGTCGTTTCCGCCGGGCCGGGGTCGTGGAATTCGCGCACAAAACCACCAAACAGGCGAGTTTGATCAATGGTTTGATTGGCACCCCAGCCGCGCAGTTCGGGCGGACGATCGGCGGATAATAAAATCAGCGGGATTTCCGATTCATAGGCTTCAATCACGGCTGGAAACCAATGCGCCAAAGCACTGCCGGAGGTGCATAACACGCCGACGGGACGTCCGCCCGCTCGTGCTAAACCGAGCGCAAAGAAGGCGGCGCTGCGCTCATCGACGATGGGAGTGAGTTCGATCAGGGGCTGGCGCTGGGCAGCTAATAACAGTGGCGTTGAGCGTGAGCCGGGTGAAAACACCAACCGCCGCAGACCACCGGAGACTAGCCCGTCAAGTAGCGCCAGCGCCCAACGGAGATTGCGGCAACCTTGATCGGTGTCGTTCATGGGAGAAGGTTGGTAACAGATTGCCATGTTCTGAAGTGTTCCTGTGAAAAGCGGCATAACTGCTGATGACTTACGCATTTCGTTCACTCGCCAAAATCACACCATCATCTTGATTTTATTCAATAAAAATAATACTGAGCCAGTTCCAATGAATCTGGTGGTCTGGTGAGTGACTGACATGATGAAGCGTATTGAAGCAATTTTACTTGCAAACGCGGTGAGCTTTAGGAAAAACGCGAGCGCCCGGCAACGAGCGTGTTGATGACTCGGCGTGAATATACAAAGTAGCGGGAGCGAGCGTGGTGACGTTCGTACTGACAAACGAGCACGGTCGTCAGTATCTAGTGATGTGGCGGGGGAATGGCGGCAAAACGCGCCTATAAAAAAATAACCCCAAGTGTTCCGATAACGGATAACAACTTGGGGTTGCGTGGGATTGGATTGCCACCCAGCGGCAACCCAATTGATGCGCTTTTAGATCATGCCATCAACGAATGTGCTTTCAATTGCCGCCGCCGCGCTGCGCCTAAACCAGCAAAACCAATACCAAACAGAGCCAGAGTAGCAGGTTCAGGAACAGCTACATCGCCAGTGGTTAAAGACACGGACAACGAATCCATGCCCCAGCCTTCATCCGGCCAACCTTGCCAACCAGGGCCTGTGGAAACAATCTGAAGATTTAATGTAGACGCCGTATGTGCAAAGGTGAGTGCAGAAGCGGTTGCCATATCCACAAGATCATCTCCAAAGGTTGCTGTAGTGTTTGTGTAGGTATTACCGTCAATCGCGCCATCATTGATAAGTTGTGTTCCACCACCGAAAAATGAGGGAGTGTTTAAGGGGGTGTTGTTAGTAGTCATTTGCAAAATATTGACCCCATCAATCGCAATATTTAAGTAGTCTGGTGAAACGCCACCCGGAGTTGATCCAGAGCCATCCCATGAATTCAAAAATCCAAGCAACATGTCAATACTGACTCCGGTATGAGTCGGAAGATCACTCAGAATCAACGTAGACAGTCCGCCGTTGCCATTCAAATAATTACCATCCCAAGTCTTACCGTCGCTGGCAGTATAAGTGCCAGTTGCCGTGCCAATAAAACCACCCACTAATGACGCACCCACGCCCGCTGCAACAGATGTGGTTGTAAAATTGGTGGAATAAACTTCCATTATGGCTGCATTAGCAAAGCCGCTGACAGTCATGGCAAATAGTGAAACTGCAATTGTTTTTTTCATGGTTCTTAATCTCAATTTTGGGTGAAAACGCTGTGTTTTTAATTGACCGGAACTTTGAATCCGAGTGAGTTAATGTTGACGACCGTTGTGCGGTTATCGTCCAAGCTAAACGCATGTTTTGTACCAAAAAATAATTTACTTAAAAATCAATAATAAGGGTCAAGGAGACGGTGCGCGTTTGGCAAATGGTGTAAAAAAACCTGACAAAGAGTGACCGCACATGCGGTGCATCACTACCGCTACCCTTTTGAATGTAAAGATATTTTTAGAAAAAGCGATCCAAAACGCTACGGCGTTACTAAAAACAAGATGTTAATTTTTTTGACAAAATTTTGTTGTCTTTATGCCGAAACCATTGTGGTTTTTTATAAAAACTTTTTTAATTTCAAAGGTATATGTAGAAATTGCGCTGTAGCGAATACTGTCAAGAAATTTTACGTTTTTGCTCATCAAGTTGAAATTAAAAGTGATTTTTTATTTGAGGTGTTGTGGCGTAAAATCCGTAAGTAGCACTAAAACAACACCTCAAACCAAACTCAAGCAAACTGCAACGCCGTCAACATTGCCGCCAGCTTGTGCTCCGTTTCTTGCCATTCGCTCGCCGGGTCCGAACCGGCAACGATGCCGGCACCCGCGTACAAATCCGCCACCCGTTCCTTGATCTGCGCACAGCGCAATAGCACCCACAGTTCGCCAGTGAAATCGGGAGTCACGATGCCAGCCGCGCCGGTGTACCAACCCCGCGCCAGCGGCTCGTTGCGCTGCAACCAATCCCGCGCACTTTGACGCGGTTGACCATTGGTTGCGGGCGTCGGATGCAACAATTCTGCCAGTCGAAACACATCCATCTCCGGGCGCAACTGTCCGCGCACGATGCTCCACAGATGTTGCGCGTTATTGAGCTGCAAAATACGCGGCCCTTCTGGCGGCGCGAGCTGGAGACAACACTGGCGCAGCGCCGAGGTCACGGCATCCACAACCACTTGATGCTCGCGCCGATTCTTATCGCAGTGCTGCAACGTCAAGGTCAGATTGGCATCGCGCTCGGCGTCTTCAGCGCGGCAGATGGTACCCGCCAGCGCGTCCGCTTCAATCCGGTCGCGGTGCTGCGTGAACAGCCGTTCGGGAGTCGCCGCCACAAAGCTGGTTGCCTCGCGGCGAATGTTGATGAGCTGACAGGACGGAAACAGATAACTCAGCGCCGCGTTGAGGCGCGTGAGATCAAAACGGCGCTGCCCTTCCAAGCGCAGCCGTCGCCCCAGCACCACCTTTTCTAAATCACCGTGCGCGATGTCCGCGAGCGCGGTGTTGACCAACCGTTGCCAAGTCGCGGCATCCGGTTCACTCAAACCGCGCTCCAAATGCGCTGAAGTCAGCGGATCAAGAGCGCCTTGCGCCAGCAGCGGCACGATTTGATCTAACCAATGTTGCCAACGTGGGCGCAACGTCTCCAGCGGGATTGGCAGCGCGGTGGTCAGAATTAACGCCGCCTGTCCCGCCTGTCCGCACAGCGCCAGCTCTGGCAACCAAAATAAAGCGTTCGGAAATGCGGAAGAAATCCCCCCCGCCCCACCTTTTTCAAAGGGGGGAGATAAAGCGGTGCCTTTTTCAAAGGGGGGAGATTTGAAGGTGCCTTTTTCAAAATGAGCTGCATCAAGCCCCCCGTTGGAAAAGGAAGCATCAAGCCCCCCTTTGAAAAAGGGGGGTTGGGGGGATTTGAGATCGGCCGGTTGGGGGGATTTGAGATCGGGCGCAGCCGCAAATCCCAGCATCCCGAAGCCAACAAAACCCGTCTCATCCGGGTCGATTTGCGCCCAATTGGCAGTCGCAGCTCTCACGAGCGCCCGCAGTTCCGGCAAGCGTGCTGCGCCAGCGGTGCGCCATTCTGCCGCGCAGCCATAACCGGCACGCAGCTCTTCCCGATGATTGTGAGCAAATTGAAATTGCGGCACTGGCACCGGCAACTCCGGCGCAATGGTCACACTGTGCGGCAATTCGAGAATCAGCGAGACGAAACCGTCTGCTTGGGCGAGTGGGAGCAGGGCGAGCGTCTCATCAAGACGCGCCCGGAGCTGCTCTAAAACTTGGAGCGGTGCAAGCATGAGTGGATGATCGGAACCACAAGAGTGAGCCGGGGCATGGCAGGTGATGCCATGCCGGAGCGCAGACAGTCGCGCTCACTGCGTGGGCAAAGATGCCCAAAAACTGCTCATCGCCGCCGTCGTTTCCGCCGGGCGATCCCACTGCGGCATCCCGCTGGTGGGCGCGATGCGCTGGGCACGCCAATTGGCGTGGCGACCGAGAAAATCGGGCAATTCGTGAAAGTCGATATTCGGATCCTTGTCATATAACACCAGCACCGGCTGCGTCACCTTGCTGTAGAGCGTGACGCCGGCCTGCGGCGTAAATAATTGTCCTGACAGGAAATACAGCGGGGCATATTTCGCGCCCGGCTGATGCGTGGTGGCGTGAGCGTAATCAACCAGTTCGGGCGGAATGTCGTTGACAAAGGCTTGATTATAAAAGAATTTGATGCTGGCGCGGCTGGTCAGCAAGGCAAATAAACCGTCGTTTAAGCCCGGAATGCTCAGGAATTGATAGGCCCGTTCTGCCGCTTTACCAGTCGGCAAACCGCGCACGTTAAAACCGGTCGGTGACAGCATAATCAGGCTGGTGACGAGCGTGGGTTGTGCCAGTGTGGCGCGAGCGGCAAATTCACAGCCCAAAGAAAATGCTGCTAAATCCGCTGGAACCTTGACCACTTGCCCTAAAAATTCTGCGATCACGTTGGCGAATAGTTCTGGCGAATAGCGGCAGTCGCGGCGCTCGGAATGTCCAAAGCCGGGCAAATCCAGCGCATAAACTGGACGCTGCCCGCGATACTGTTCAAACAGCGGTTTCATTTCGATGGCGCTGGGGGCGGCGTTAATGCTGTGGATTAACACCAGCGGGCGTCCGCTCGCAGCAGTGTCGGCGTAGTAATGAATGCGCCCGGCGCTGGCGGAAGCAAAATCGTGCCGATCAGCGGCAAGCGCAGCGGGGAGCGTCGATGAAGTGCGCAAAGCAGTCATGGGTGAATGATCTCGGCTGGATGAGGAACTGATGAACTCAGGTGGGCAATCAAGTGAAGTCTACAGTGGTCTTGTTGGCTTGTCTGGCTCTTGGCGGCTGCGCTATTGGACGCAGCCACTTGTTTTCTGAAGCAAAGGCGGTGCAGCCAGCGCCCAGTTTGCGATCAGCCAGCGGCTGTCTTTTGCGTTATCAACGGTATCAAGCCGCGTCCGCTGTGCCGGGCGAATTGGTGGTCATTGCGCCCGGCTTTAGGCGCGAGCAGACGCATTTCCGTGAGCTGGCGCGGCACCTCGCCGCCGCTGGACTGGAGACAGTGACGGTGGAATCTTGCAACCAGCGGCTGTGGACGGGTGCTCATCAACGCCAAGCGCGGGATTTGCAACTGGTGGCGACGGCGTTGGGAGCGCGGCGGGTCATTTATGTCGGGCATTCCGCAGGTGGTTTGGCGGCATTGTTGGCAGGTCGCGCTGATCCGCGCACGGTGGGCGTGGTGACGCTGGATTTGGTTGACGCCGAGCAGTTGGGGATTCCCGCCGCGCAGCATTTGACGGTGCCGCTGGTGGCGTTGAGCGGCGAGCCGTCGCCGTGCAATGCCCAAAACAACGGGCTGGCGGTGGTGGCTGCCAATCCCCGTGCGCAACTGGAGCGGATTGCTGGCGCGAACCACTGCGATTTTGAAGCACCGACCGATTGGCGTTGCCGCCTGCTGTGTGTCCCCGCGCCAGCGTCAACTGCTGCACTGGAGCAGGCGGCGCGACAGGTGCGGATCATCCAACTGACCACGGCTGCGCTCCAGTCGCTGAGGTCTCGCGCCCCACCAGACTGATCGGGTCTTGATGAATGGTGAGATCAAGATCGGGATATTCCGCCCGCAGCCGCGCTTCCACCTCATCGGCGATCTCGTGCGCCACCAGCAGCGGCAGTTGATCGTCGAGTTCTAAATGCAATTGCACAATCAACGTTTGCCCAGATTGGCGGGTGCGCAGATCGTGGACGCCATGAACCTGCGGCACGCTGCGCACGATGGCGACCAACTGCTGGCGCTGCGCAGCGGGGATTTCGTGATCCATCAGCAACTGCACCGCCTCGCGTCCAATTTGCGTGGCGCTGTACAAAATGTAAGCGCCAATCGCCAGCCCAAACAGCGGATCAAATCCAGCCCAACCCGCGCCAGCCAACGCCAATGCGCCCAGCGTGGCGGCGTTGGTAATCAAATCAGTGGCGTAGTGCAGTGCATCGGCGCGGATCGCCGGCGAGCCGGTGCGACGAATGACGTAATGCTGAATCGCTAATAAAATCAACGTCGCCACCATCGCAAACCCAATCACACCCAAGCCAATCCCGACCTCGGCGACCGGGCGCGGGTGTACCAGCCGATCCAGCGCCTGTAAGCCGAGAAAGAGTGCGGAACCGGCGATGAAAGTCGCCTGCCCCAACGCGGCGAGTGCCTGCGCCTTGCCGTGTCCGAAGCGGTGCTCGGCATCGGGCGGCTGCAACGACCAGCGCACGGCGAATAAATTGATGAGTGACGCCGCAACATCCATTGAAGAATCGACTAATGATGCTAATACGCTCACCGAACCCGTCAATAGCCACGCCACTAATTTCGCCAGAATTAACAGGCTTGCCGTCGCCACTGACGCATAGGTCGCCAAACGCAATAACGTTGCGGTCGTCGCGGCATCGGCTAATCTGGTTGCGTTATTCATTGAAAAGTCTCAACAGCGAGATCAATCCAATCTGTTTTGATTGAATTGATCTCAATAAAATTAACGCGGTGGACGATGCTGCGCAGCTAAATTCGTAAATTCAGTCGGATCAAGACGCCCGTCGCCATTGCGATCAAATTCTGCAAATGCTGGCGCATTTGCTAATCCGCGCATTTGATAGCCCTGTTCCGAGCGTTCTTTAATCCGCTGGGCGCGTGCTTCACCGAATTCTTTCTCGGTAATTGCACCATCGTGATTCAAATCAAAATTGGCAAATGACGGCGGCCCGAATGGCATTGCCGGTTGCGCAGCAAGTGGCGCGAGTGGAATTGCACTGGCAAGGGTCATACTCAATACAAAATAACGTTGAGAAAACATCATAATTCACTCCGCAATGCAGTGATAAAAAAGTGACTGTTGGCGCAGTTAATCGAGAAAAGAACAGCAATAATCAGTCACTGCGAACACGCGCACACTAAACCGCGCTTCCGCTGGAACCTCAAAAGTTTCTCCGCCCTCAATCCGCTGCCAATCCTCAGCATCGGGTAATAAAACCTCAAGTTCACCACTCAAAATTTCCATTTCTTCACGCGCATGAGTCGTAAACTCAAATTCACCCGGCTGCATAATACCCAAAGTTTTAATAGCTCCATTCGGAAAGCTCAGGGTACGACTGGACACCCGCCCATCGAAATAAAGATTTGCCCGTTTGGTCACGGTCACGTTGCTGAATTCAGACATCAGAATGGCTCTCAGTTGATCCTGCAAAAAGGGCGGATGAGTTGCGCCGGCTCCGAATCGGCGCGAGTTGAGAATAGCAGATTTGAGCGCCGATTCGTATTGCAACACTTCGCCTTGATTTAGATCAAGGTCGCGTTGCTGGCAGCTTGCGATCATACTGACCTCGCACCAATCCACGATGACACGAGATTTGCCATGTATTGCAATCAATGTGAACAAACGTTCCACCAGAGCGCCTGCGTCAATTCGCCCGGCGTGTGCGGTAAAGATGCCGATGTGCAATCATTACAAGAGACTTTATTATACGGCCTTAAAGGCATGGCGGCTTATGCGCATCACGCCCGCCGCTTGGGTCAATTCGATGAACAGGTCTCAGCATTTATTGAAGAAGCGTTATTTGCGACGATGACAAACGTCAATTTTGATGTGAAAACGCTGCTAGAAATGTGCTTAGAATGCGGCAAGATGAATTTGCGGGTTATGGAATTACTTGATACTGGACACCTTGAATTATTTGGTAAAGCAGCGCCGATTAAGGTGAAAGAAGGCACTCGCGCTGGCCCCGGTATTTTAGTCTCTGGACATGATTTGTTGGATTTATGGAACCTATTGGAACAGGTCGCTGGAACTGACATTAACGTTTATACGCACGGCGAAATGCTCCCCGCGCACATGTATGAAAAGTTCCAACAGCATCCAAATCTTGCTGGTCATTATGGCGGCGCGTGGCAGAATCAGAAAAGAGAATTTGCCGCGTTTCCGGGACCAGTGGTTGTGACTACTAATTGCGTACTCATTCCGCCGCAAAGTTATCAAGGACGGCTGTACACAATGCGCAGCGTGGCGGTGCCGAATGGTCAACGTTTAGATCAAGATTTTGCGCCGGTAATTGCAGAAGCGTTGCGTTGTGCGCCTTGTGAAGAGTGCATTACTGGTGAATCGACAGTTGGATTTCATCGCACCGTATTACTTGAACACGCACCAGCCATCATTGATGCCATAAAAGCGGGCAAAATCAGCCGCTTCTTTGTGATTGGTGGTTGCGATGGTGCAGAAAAAGGGCGCAATTATTTCAGTGAATATGCGCAAAGCACTCCGCCAGATTCATTCATTTTAACGCTTGGCTGCGGCAAGTTTCGTATTCGTGAGCATGATTACGGCGAACATCTTGGCTTACCGCGTTTGTTGGATATGGGGCAATGCAATGATGCCTATGGTGCGATTGCCGTTGCCGTCGCATTAGCTAATGCTTTTCATTGTAGTGTGAATGAATTGCCCTTGACGCTGGTGATTAGTTGGTTTGAACAAAAAGCCGTAGCGGTCTTTTTAACGCTGCTGAGTTTAGGCGTAAAAGGAATCACGCTGGGACCCAATCCGCCGGCATTCATCACGCCGAATGTGTTTGCAATTTTGCAACAGGAGTTTGATGTGCGGTTGACAGGTGATGATCCGCAAGGTGATTTACAACGTGCTTTAGCTGCATAACGGCTATAGGATACAAAAAAATCCCCCAATTACGGGGGATTTTTTATGGAAACAGAACTGCGTTTATCTATCCCTCTTCAGTTAAACGACGATACAACGAACTCGGTGATAAAAATGTAAATTCATAACGCGCAAAAGAAATCACATCGCCGTCCCGAATTTGTTGCGGTTTGTTGCTGATGCGGAATGCGTTGATCATCGTGCCGTTGGTAGAATCGCAATCACGAATCACGAAAACTTCTTTTTTCATTTCCAACACTGCATGACGTTTAGAAATTGCAATATCGGGAATAATCAAATCGTTGCCATTGATGCGACCGACTGTAAAGATATTCTGTGCCTGCGTTGTGCCTTCTTCTTTGATTAGCGGATAGATGGCATGTTTTAAGGCTTCAGACAGCGCCGTCATGTCTTCTTCATCTTTCACATCCATTTCAAAAATGAAGGTTTGATTCGCTTCCTGTGTTTTGAGATTGCGCCGCAATGCCAATTCACCCGCCTGAATGGAAGAACCAGCCAGCACCGGATGTTTAATAAATTCGACAAAATCCTCGCGGCTACAATTCTGAGCTAATCCTTCTAAAATTTGCAGATTCACCCGTCCAGATGAATTCATCAGTACACTGAGTTGACCCATTTTTTTTAAGGGGTTTTCTTCAACTTCGGGTTCATCATCATCTGTTTTCTTTTTGCCAAACACTTTGAATAGCATGAATAAATCCTCTAAAAACGTTATGCTGGTGAATGGGTACTCAGCCACTCTTTTAACGCTTCGTTAATGCGCGTTTGCCAGCCATCACCAGTGGCTCTGAAAGTTTGTAATACATCTAGTGAGAGATGAATGGTGACGCATTCTTCTGAAAGAGTTTCGGTTTCAAAGCGATGCCGTAGCCGCATTTGTAATGAGGCAGGCAAAACCGAAAATGGCTGAAATAATGCTGGATCGATTTCAGAAAGATCGCCAACGTCGTCATCTTCATCAATTACGGGTAAGTGTGAAACCATGAGTGACTCCTTCCCTTAAATTTGCTTTACGAAAACTGATAATACGAATGCCATCTGTTATTTCGCTAAATACCAATACATGCAAGCGATTATCGAGATAACCAATTGCTACAATGCGCACTTCTGAATACTCTCGGCGCGTATCCTGCCAAAACTTTGCTGTCTCAAAATCAAATGCTAACGCCCGTTCAAAACTCAAACTGCGTTCGGCGATATTACGCATATTTTTAACTGAATCGTAGGTGATTTTCATTTATTGGTGTTAATTGAGAGGTTGGATTGCCAAAATTGGCAATCCAATCACGGAATTTAGCGCCGCGAGTGCAAATCAGAGACCAGCGGCTTCGCGCAGCATCTCCGCTTTATCTGTTCGTTCCCAAGTAAAGCCCGGCTCGGTGCGCCCAAAATGACCATACGCTGCCGTATCCTGATATTGAATCAGGTCACGATTCGTTAAATCAAGCATTTGCATGATGCCATACGGACGCAAATCAAAATGAGCGCGGATCAATTCAATAATCCGTTGTTCATCTACTTTTGCGGTGCCAAAGGTATCAATTGAAACGGAAGTGGGTTCGGCAACGCCAATCGCATACGAGATTTGAATCTCGCATTTATCCGCAAGACCCGCTGCAACGATATTTTTCGCCACATAACGCCCCGCATACGCCGCAGAACGATCCACTTTTGAGGGGTCTTTACCGGAAAACGCGCCGCCACCATGCCGTGCCATGCCGCCATAAGTATCCACAATGATCTTGCGCCCAGTTAATCCGCAATCGCCCACCGGGCCACCAATCACAAATTTACCCGTTGGATTGATGTGATAGCGCGTGTTGCTATTGAGCCAGCCAGTACCCGTCAATACCGGTTTAATAATCTCTTCCATCACGCCTTCATACAGATCGCGGTCGCTCACCGTATCGCTGTGCTGCGTGGATAAAACCACCGCATCAATTGCCACCGGTTTGCCATCGCTATAGCGAATGGTGATCTGTGATTTCGCATCGGGACGCAGCCAAGGTAAAGCACCACTTTTGCGCACTTCTGCCTGACGTTTGACTAAACGATGCGCGTAATCAATTGGCGCTGGCATCAATAGATCGGTCTCGTTGGTGGCATAACCAAACATCAATCCCTGATCGCCAGCGCCTTGCGCTTCTTCAGTCGCCCGATCCACGCCTTGATTGATGTCTTTTGATTGCTCACCGAGTGCAATCAAGACGCCGCAATTATTGCCATCAAATCCACAATCGGAATTGTCGTAACCGATCTCTTTTACAACGCGCCGCACGACTTTTTCATAGTCGATTTTGAGGTTCGCATCGGTGACAGTGATTTCACCTGCCAACATCACGAAGCCGGTTTTTACCAGCGTTTCACAGGCGACCCGCGCCTTGGCGTGATTCGGATCACGTCGATAGATTTCATCAAGAACGGCATCAGAAATCTGATCTGCCATTTTGTCGGGATGACCTTCAGAAACGGATTCAGACGTGAAAATGTAATCCTTGCTCATAAGTATTCGGTTGCCTACTCGCAACGCCAACAGGCGCGGTTAATGGTGTGATCTATGATAGCGATTTGCGGAAAAGGCGCAAAATTTCATCTGGGTGGTGGCAGCGTCTCACATTTCGGTACCATGTGCGGCTTCACTCGGTTCTCAATTCATGCGGAGGTGAGCATGGCCTCACTCGAAACCCCGATTTGTGCGTTTGGGCAGTTGGCGCCGGAGTTTGCGCTGCGCGGCGTTGATGGCAAGGTGTGGACGCGAGAGGACTGTCGCGGTGAGCGCGGTTTGTTGGTCATGTTCATCTGCAATCATTGTCCGTATGTGCAGGCGGTGCGGGAGCGCATCGTTCGTGATGCGCGGGAGCTGACGGCGCTCGGCATTGGCTGCGTGGCCATTAGCGCCAATGATGCGCTTGATTATCCAGAAGATTCGTTTGACAACATGCAGCGCATCGCCGCCGAATTCGCCTTTCCCTTCCCGTATCTGTATGACGAAACGCAAGCCGTCGCGCACGCTTACGGCGCAGTCTGCACCCCCGATTTCTTTGGTTATAACGCCGCGCTCGGCTTGCAATATCGCGGTCGGCTCGACGCCAGCCGCAAAGAAGCCGCTCCCGCTGATGTCCGCCGCGATCTGTTTGTAGCGATGCAACAGGTGGCGGCGACCGGCAGCGGCCCGGTCGAGCAAATCCCCAGCATCGGCTGCTCGATCAAGTGGCGCAGCACCTGACTGCGCCGTAGCAACCCGTTGGCTGTTGCTGCAATATAAGCAACTGATAAACTACTTTGTGCCCGTTATCAGATTGTTTGAATTCCGAGCGGTGGGTTTTTCGCTCAAAATGAACACCTTTTGAGCGCGTCGTCATTGAGAGCTCTATTGTGCAATGCACAATAGCGTTTTTATAAAAATCAGAATCTTGTGGCGTCAATCGCGTAAAATTGCATGTTGGTTATTGTCTCGTTTCAAAACGCGCTGCCGGTGGTCACGGTCAGTCAGTTTTGATTTTTTTTCATCACTCTCAGGAGGGGCTTCATGTCCTCACGCAAAGAACTCGCCAATGCTGTCCGTGCTCTGGCAATGGACGCGGTGCAACAGGCTAATTCCGGTCATCCGGGCGCACCGATGGGCATGGCGGACATCGCCGAAGTGTTGTGGAACGATTTTATGCGCCACAACCCGACCAACCCGCAGTGGGCTGATCGTGACCGCTTTGTGCTGTCCAACGGTCACGGCTCCATGCTGATTTATGCGCTGCTGCATCTCACCGGCTACGAGTTAAGCCTCGAGGATTTGAAGCAATTTCGCCAGCTGCATTCCAAAACACCCGGCCATCCCGAATATGGCTACGCGCCCGGCGTGGAAACCACCACCGGCCCGCTGGGGCAGGGCATCACCAACGCCGTCGGCATGGCGCTGGCAGAACACGCGCTGGCCAATCAATTCAATAAGCCCGATCACAGCATCGTTGACCACAACACCTACGTTTTTCTCGGCGATGGCTGTTTGATGGAAGGCATTTCGCATGAAGCCTGCTCGCTGGCTGGCGCGTTGGGTTTGGGCAAGCTGGTTGCGATTTACGACGACAACAACATTTCGATTGACGGCGAAGTGCGCGGTCACGGCACCACGCCCGGCTGGTTCCTCGATAACACGCCGCAGCGGTTTGAAGCCTACGGCTGGCATGTGATTCCGAAGGTTGACGGGCACGACGCAGCGGCAGTCAAAGCGGCGATTGAGCAGGCTCGCGCCGTCACCGATAAACCGAGTTTGATCTGCTGCCAGACCATCATCGGCTACGGCTCGCCCAACAAGCAGGGCAAAGAAGAATGTCACGGCGCAGCACTCGGCGATGCTGAAATTGCGTTGACCCGCGCCAACCTCGGCTGGAACCACGCGCCGTTTGTGATTCCAGAAACCGTTTATCAAGGCTGGGATGCAAAAACACGCGGCGCAGCGGCTGAAACGGCGTGGAACGACAAATTTGCCGCCTACGCTGCCGCTTATCCGGCGGAAGCTGCGGAATTCAAGCGCCGCATGGCGGGCGATTTGCCAGCCGATTGGGAAGCACAAGCTGGCGCATTTGTGCAAGCAGTGATTGATAAAGGCGAAACCATCGCCTCGCGCAAAGCCTCGCAGAATGCGTTGAATGGATTTGGTCCATTGCTGCCAGAATTACTCGGCGGTTCTGCGGATTTAGCCGGTTCCAATTTAACGTTATGGAGCGGCTGCAAAGGCGTTGGTAAAGGCAGCGAGGCTGGCAATTACGTTTATTACGGCGTGCGTGAATTCGGCATGTCGGCAATGATGAACGGTATTTCTCTGCATGGCGGTTTTATTCCTTATGGCGCAACCTTTTTAATGTTTTCCGAATACGCTCGCAATGCGTTACGCATGGCAGCGTTAATGAAAGTGCCGTCGATTTTTGTGTACACGCACGATTCAATTGGTTTAGGCGAAGATGGTCCAACGCATCAACCCGTTGAACAGATTCCAACGCTGCGCATGATTCCAAACATGAGCGTTTGGCGTCCCTGTGATGCAGTGGAATCAGCAGTCTCGTGGAAACTCGCAATTGAGCGCAAAACCGGCCCGAGTTGTTTAATTTTCTCGCGGCAAAATCTCGCCCACATGCCGCGCACGGCAACACAAATTGCCGATATTGCGCGGGGCGGTTATGTATTGCGCGATTGTGCCGGCACACCTGATGCAATCATTATTGCCACCGGTTCCGAAGTGGAATTGGCAATGAAAGCTGCCGATGCCATGAGCGATAAACAAATCCGCGTGGTATCAATGCCCTGCACCAATGCGTTTGATGCGCAAGATGCCGCCTATAAAGAAGCCGTATTGCCTAAAGCAGTGACGGCGCGGGTTGCAGTTGAAGCCGCAGTGACTGATGGCTGGTGGAAATATGTGGGCACCCAAGGCGCGATACTCGGTGTTGATCGCTTTGGTGAATCCGCACCGGCTGGCGCATTATTCAAAGAGTTTGGCTTTACCGTTGAGAATCTGGTCGCCGTTGTAAAAAGCGTGCTCTAAATTCCAGACCTCGTGTTTATGACATCAATCAAATTTGTTCACGCAAGTTTGATTGATTTTTTCATCTGTTTTTCATTCCATTTAGGAGCTTGACCGCATGACACTTAAAGTTGGCATCAATGGGTTTGGTCGGATTGGTCGCATGGCGTTTCGTGCAATTGCCAAGGATTTCCCCGGAATTGAAGTTGTTGGCATTAACGACCTGCTCGACCCTGACTATTTAGCCTATATGCTGAAATACGATTCAGTTCACGGCAATTTCAACGGTGACATCGCTGTTGATGGCAACACCATGATCGTGAATGGCAAATCCATTCGTTTAACGGCAGAACGCGATCCCGCCAATTTGAAATGGGACGAGATTGGCGCGGAATTGGTGATTGAATGCACCGGCTTCTTTCTTGATGAACCTTCCTGCCAGAAACATATTCAGGCTGGTGCCAAGAAAGTGGTGCAATCTGCACCGTCGAAAGATGCCACACCGATGTTTGTTTATGGCGTGAATCACAATACCTACGCCGGTCAAGCGATTGTTTCCGCTGCATCCTGCACCACCAATTGCTTGGCACCAGTTGCGAAAGTATTGAATGACAATTGGGGGATTAAGCGCGGCTTGATGACGACCGTTCACGCTGCAACTGCGACGCAAAAAACTGTTGATGGTCCATCAATGAAAGATTGGCGCGGCGGTCGTGGTATTTTAGAAAATATCATTCCGTCTTCTACTGGCGCAGCGAAGGCAGTGGGCGTGGTATTGCCGGAATTGAATAAGAAGCTGACCGGCATGGCATTCCGTGTTCCCACGTCTGATGTTTCCGTTGTTGATTTGACGGTTGAATTGAATAAAGAAGCGGATTACGCCGACATTTGCAAGGCAATGAAAGCTGCTTCTGAGACGGGCGATTTGGCTGGCGTGTTGGCATATACCGATGAAAAGGTGGTTTCCACTGATTTTCGTGGTAAATCAACGCCGTCGATTTTCGATGCCGAAGCTGGCATTGCATTAGATAAGACCTTTGTGAAGGTTGTCGCGTGGTATGACAACGAATACGGCTACACTTGCAACATGCTGCGCATGGTTGAGCATGTCGCCAAGTAAGTTGTTTGCATAAAAATGAGTAGAGCGGCGATTAAACAGTTAGAGTGTTTTGCTGCTCTGCTCATTGAATTGAGCTAACTAAATGAACGTTCAATATGACCAAGAAGTAGATGCTTTATATTTAAGATTCAGTGATCAAGTACCAGACGGCGTTATTGAAATGGCGGAAGGTGTTAATCTTGATACGACGGCGGAAGGAAAAATCACTGGCATTGAGATTTTGCAAGCATCTAAGAAGTTGAATGTTGATACAATACTTTCTTATGTTCTCGAACTAGATCAATTTCTTATGTTCTCGAACTAGATCAAGAGGTGTTCAAGAAAAAAGTTGCGTAAAATTTATAAATGGTAAATACCATATGTTAGAGATCAAGAAAGCAGATTATCTTGGTGAGTATAAAATTAATCTTCTGTTTAATAATGATAAATCTGGACAGATCAATCTAAAAGAGTTAATTTTTGATGATCAAAGAAAAACTTTTTCAACGTTAAAAGTTCTTTCGGCGTTTAAGAATTTCCGCGTAGAGCATGGCACTTTAATTTGGTCTGATGCGCTTGATTTAGCTGTCGAATATCTTTTTTATCTTGCTTTTAAGGATGAACCAGACTTGCAAGAACAGTTCAAAACGTGGGGTTATATTGCTTGAATGTCAGTGAGTCAGTAATAAAATCTTCAGATGTTCAAGATCAGTTTCTATGCGGCGATTGCCTTACTGTGATGCAATCAATGCCAGATGAATCTGTCGATTTAGTTGTCACTTCGCCGCCGTATAATCTTAAAAATTCAACGGGCAACGGCATGAAAGATGGTCGTGGCGGCAAATGGTCAAATGCGAGTCTGATTCATGGTTATTCGCACTATCACGATAATATGCCCCACGATGAATATACGGCATGGCAACGCGCCTGTCTTACTGAGATGTTCCGCTTAATTAAAAATAACGGCGCTATTTTTTATAATCACAAATGGCGCGTGCAAGCAGGGTTGTTGCAAGACAGGCAAGATATTGTTTCCGGCTTTCCAGTGCGGCAGATTATCATCTGGAAGCGAAAAGGTGGGATCAATTTTAATAAAGGATATTTTTTGCCAACTTACGAAGTGATTTATTTAATTTGTAAACCAGAGTTTGAACTAGCGCAAGGTGCAAATGCTCAGGGTGACGTCTGGGAATTTATGCAAGAAATGAAAAACGAACATCCTGCGCCTTTCCCAGTTGCGTTAATTGAAAGAATTGTTAGCAGCACAAATGCACAAATAATTCTTGACCCATTTATGGGCAGTGGTACAACTGCTGTTGCAGCTAAAAAACTAGGTCGAAATTTTATTGGCATTGAAATTTCTCCAGAATATATTGAGCTTGCTAAAAAACGGTTGAAAGATTTTTCATCTATGTCACTGCTTTTCTAAAAACGCAAATAAAGGTAATGCCCAAGGTTTCGCGGATTGTTTTAATTTATATTCCACTCACGGTAAAAAATTATGTTTCAGACAGCTAGTGATTCAGAACTAAAACAACTACTGAAAGAAGTGTTGACAGAAACGTTGAACGAACAGCGAGAATTGCTATATGAAGTTTTTACAGATGTCTTAGAAGATGTCGGTCTTGCAAAAGCGATCCGCGAAGGACAACAAACAGAACAAGTAGATCGTGGTGAAGTGTTTAACCTCTTTGAGTGAGTGTCTGTCGTGAAAACGGTATTTCGCACTAGCTTTGTACGTGATTTAAAAAAAATTAAAGACCGTTTAATGCTGTTGCAGATTCGTCAGGTGATTGAAGAAGTAGAAAATATAACTAACCATCAGGGAATTGGTAAACTCAAAAAAATGACTGGCAGCTAAAACTTCTACAGAATTAAGGTGAGTGATTATCGAATTGGTATTATCATTGAAGCAACCGAAGTTGAGTTTGTGCGATGCTTACACCGTAGTGACATCTATCGTTTATTTCCATAAGCAAGCAAAAAACAACATTCACTAAAAGTGATGCGCCAAGCCCCAAGGTTTTGCGGATTGCTTTTACAACAACATGGCCACACCCAAGAGGAAATACCATCGTGTCATTCATTAAACTCACCGATCTTGATCTGACTGGCAAGCGTGTTTTAATTCGTTCTGACCTCAATGTGCCTATTAAAAACGGCAAGGTTACTTCTGATGCGCGAATTACTGCATCCATGCCAACTTTTGAGCACTGCATTAAAGCAGGTGCGAAAGTGATGGTGATGTCGCATTTAGGTCGTCCAGAAGAAGGTGTCTTCTCCGAGGAGAATTCGCTCAAGCCCGTCGCTGAGGCGCTCGGAGCGAAGATGGGCTGTGAGATTCGTTTGATTGGGGATTATTTAATCCAAGCCCCAGAAGTTGCTGATGGCGAATTGGTATTACTGGATAACGTCCGTTTTAATAAGGGCGAGGGCAAGGATAATGAAACGCTCGCTAAACAATACGCAGCGTTGTGTGATGTATTCGTGATGGATGCGTTTGGTACTGCACATCGCGCCCAAGCATCAACGCACGGTGTAGGTCAATTTGCGCCAGTGGCGTGTGCTGGTTTGTTATTGGCGGAGGAATTGGATGCGTTACAAAAAGCATTGGCAAATCCTGCGCGTCCAATGGTAGCGATTGTTGGCGGCTCGAAAGTCTCTACTAAATTGACAGTATTGGAAGCCTTATCAGAAAAAGTCGATCAATTGGTGGTTGGCGGTGGCATTGCGAATACCTTTTTAGCAGCGGCTGGATTTCCGGTTGGCAAATCATTATGTGAACATGATTTAATTCCAACTGCACAGGCGTTGATGAAGAAGATGACGGCGCGTGGTGCAACGATTCCAATTGCAGTTGATGTGGTGTGCGGCAAGCAATTCAATGAGAATGAACCAGCCATTACAAAACCTGCTGGTGAAGTTGTCGAGGATGACATGATTTTTGACATCGGTCCGCAATCCGCGCAGGAATTGGCAGATATTATTGCCAAGGCGGGAACAATTGTATGGAACGGGCCAGTGGGTGTATTTGAGTTCGATCAATTCGGCGCTGGCACAAAAACAGTGTCAATGGCAATTGCGAATGCCGCTGGTTTCAGTTTGGCAGGTGGCGGCGATACCATTGCTGCAATTCAGAAGTATGACATCTATGATAAGGTGTCTTATATTTCAACTGCGGGCGGGGCATTTCTTGAATACTTAGAAGGTAAAACTTTGCCAGCGGTTGCTATGCTTGAAGCGCGGGCGAAGAATTAAATATCAGCGATGTACCGCCGGAATTTCTCCGGCGGTTATGAGATGCGTAATATGCCAAGACGTACCAAAATTGTTGCCACGCTTGGACCGGCTACCGATGATCCGGTAGTGACGGATCAATTGATTGCTGCTGGAATTGATGTTGTGCGTTTGAATTTGTCGCACGATAGTTATGAACGTCATCGGCGGCGCGTTGAATTGATGCGGGAGCGGGCGCACGCTGCGCATCAAGAAATTGCGGTATTGCTTGATTTACAAGGTCCTAAAATTCGGATTGGTCAATTCACTGATGGCAAAATTGAACTGACGACAGGTGATAATTTTGCTATTGATGTGCATTGTCCGATCACTGCGGGTAATCTGTCCCAAGTGGGGACGACCTATACGAAACTTGCTGATGATGTCAATTCTGGCGATACGCTGTTATTAGATGACGGTGCAATTGCTTTGCAAGTAGTCACTGTGGTCAACGGTCGGATTGATTGCACCGTATTAGTGGGTGGTCCGCTGTCCAATAATAAAGGCATCAATAAAAAAGGCGGTGGTTTATCTGCGCCCGCTTTAACTGATAAAGATCGTGAGGATATTCGATTTGCAGCAGAAATTGGTGCTGATTATTTGGCAGTATCATTTGTGCGTAGCAGCGATGATGTGCGATTAGCGCGGGAATTGTTTTATGCAGCAGGTGGACGCGGTGGTATTGTCGCTAAAATTGAACGGGCTGAGGCGCTCAATCAAATAGATGACATCATCAATGCTTCCGATGCCATTATGGTAGCACGAGGGGATTTAGGAGTTGAGATTGGCGATGCTGAATTGCCAGCCGTGCAAAAACATTTGATTAGTCGCGCACGGGCACTCAATAGCGTGGTGATTACCGCTACGCAAATGATGCAATCAATGATTGAGCATCCTATTCCCACGCGGGCTGAAGTGTTTGATGTAGCAAATGCGGTATTAGATGGCACTGATGCGGTCATGTTATCGGCAGAAAGTTCTATTGGTCGCTATCCAGTGAAGGTTGTGGAAGCATTGCATCGCATTTGTGTGGAAGCGGAAAAAAATGTTACTCGCTCCGGGCATCGTTTAGATTCCGTATTCGGGCGTGTCGATGAAGCAATTGCGATGGCGGCAATGTATACCGCAAATCATTTAGGTGTTAAAGCGATTGCAGCATTAACTGAAACTGGTTCTACCGTGAAATGGATGTCGCGTATTCGTTCCGGTATTCCAATTTATGCGATGACGCGCTTTTCACCAACCCGGCGTAAAGTGAAGTTATTTCGGGGCGCGTATCCCGTGAGTTTTGATGTTGCCAGCACTGATATTCACGAAGTCAATCGAGAAGTGATTGAAGAATTGGTGCGTCGTGGTACGGTACGAGATGGCGATTTGGTGATTATTACTAAAGGTGATCGTTCTGGTGTTGAAGGACAAACCAACATTATGAAGATCATGCGCGTTGGTGAACATCGCCTCTTGAATGAAGATTGATCATTACAGAATGACTGTTTGTTATTCACAACGATTCACTACAACGAGGAAAAACTGAATGGCTCTGATTACAATGCGTCAAATGCTCGACCATGCCGCTGAATATGGTTATGGTGTTCCCGCGTTTAATGTGAATAACCTGGAACAGATGCGCGCCATTATGGAAGCGGCTGATGAAACCGATTCTCCAGTCATTGTGCAGGCTTCCGCTGGAGCGCGTAAATACGCTGGCGCACCTTTTTTGCGGCATTTAATTCTGGCCGCTATTGAAGAATGGCCGCATATTCCGGTTTGTATGCACCAAGATCATGGCACCTCACCTGCAATTTGCCAGCGTTCAATTCAATTGGGTTTTTCATCAGTAATGATGGATGGTTCACTTGGTGTTGATGGTAAAACGCCAACCACTTATGAATATAATGTGGAAGTGACGCGCCGAGTCGTTGAATTGTCGCATGATTGCGGTGTGTCAGTTGAAGGTGAATTGGGCTGCTTGGGTTCATTAGAAACCGGACAAGCTGGCGAAGAAGATGGTGTGGGCGCAGAAGGAACTTTGGATCACAGTCAATTATTAACTGATCCTGAAGAAGCGGCAGATTTCGTGAAGAAAACTGGCGTTGATGCGCTGGCAATTGCAATTGGTACCAGTCATGGCGCGTATAAGTTTACTCGCCCCCCAACTGGTGACATTTTGGCAATCAACCGGATTAAAGAAATCCATACGCGGATTCCCAATACCCATCTGGTCATGCACGGTTCTTCTTCTGTACCGCAGGAGTGGTTGGCGATTATCAATCAATACGGTGGCGCAATGGGTGAGACCTATGGCGTGCCAGTTGAAGAGATCGTTGAGGGTATTAAACACGGCGTGCGCAAAGTGAATATCGACACCGATTTACGGATGTCTTCTACTGGTGCAATTCGCAAATTCTTGGCGGATAATCCCAAGGAATTTGATCCGCGCAAGTATTTCATTGCGGCCACCAAGGCAATGAAGGGCATTTGCAAAGATCGTTATGAAGCATTCGGCACGGCGGGCAATGCCAGCAAGATGCGGGCGCTGTCGTTAGACGCGATGACTGGTCGTTATACTAAAGGCGAGCTTGATCCTAAAATCAACTGATTCACGCTAGTGTTGAGTTGATTCACATTGGGCGCGCAAGCGCCCTTTTTTTATTGTGTGATAACCATGAATACTGAAATAACAACTCCAAAAAATATCGAAGAATGGGTGGCGCTGATTTGTGAGCGGGAAATGCCGGTATTTGATATGACGGCACGCAAAGTCATTGCGTTTACCGGTGACGATTTAGCGCCAATTTCAGCGTTGGCAAATGTCATTTTATGTGATGCGTCTTTAACTGCGCGGGTGCTAAAACTCGCTAATTCTATTTTTTATAACCCTAACGGCGTCGTCATTAGCACTGTCACCCGCGCTATTGTGGTCTTGGGTTTTAATGTGGTGCGCGATATTTGTTTGGCGGTGCGGCTTATTGAGGAGCTGGTGAAAGGCGCAGCAAGAGATCGACTGGGGCGGGAATTAGCGCAGGCGATGCACGCGGCAATACAGGCTCGCGCCTTAGCAGAAATTTACAATGAAAAAACTGCTGAAGAAGTGTTTATTGCGACGTTGTTATCGCGGATTGGTGAAATGGCGTTTTGGTGTTATAGCGGCGAGATTGGCAGTCGTTTGGAACAACGCTTAAATCAACCGAATATGTCGCCAGAACGTGCTCAGGAACAGGTGCTCGGATTTCATTTAAGCCAACTCAGTCGTCAATTGATTAAAGAGTGGCGTTTGTCGGAATTGCTGCAACGGGCGATTCACCAATCCGGGCAAGGTGGTGAACAGATGCAAGCTATTAAACTGGGTCAGCAGCTTGCGCAGTGCGCTAAAGATCAGGGTTGGCAATCGCAGGAGATGACGCAGCTAATTCAAAAGATTGCCAAAATAACTGAGTTGTCTGTTGTTGAAACGCAAACGCTGGTACATCAAAAAGCTCGCGCTGCGATTCAATTGGCGGCGGATTTGGGTGCCAGCTTTGCTGCTGCATATATTCCCTTGCCGGGCGCTGAAGCAGTTGAGGTGATACCCAGTGCGGCAACCAAATCAGGTGTAGCCAATAAGCTATTATCCGATGGCGCGTTGCAGATTAAAATTTTGCGTGAATTGGATGCTGTATTGGAAGCGGGACAGTTTGATTTTAATGTGATTATGGAGTTGGTGTTAGAAGGTATTTATCGCGGCATTGGTATGGATCGCGTGATTTTTGCGTTGGTGTCGCCAGATAAAAAGGTGATTAAAGCGAAATATGCGTTAAGCCAATTGCAAGAAGAGTTGGTGACTGGCTTCCAATTTAGTCGTGATGCCAATACGCCGGATGTGTTATTTCAAACGCTGGATCGCAAGGTGCCGCGCTGGTTCAGTGCGCAAGAATATGACGCGCATTTGCGCTTGATTCCCGCGCAATTGACACAATTGATGGGACAAACGCCTTTTATGCTGGCACCTATTGTGGTCAATCAGCACAGTATTGGTTTGTTTTATGCAGATCGCAGTTGCAGTCAACGCGCACTTGATAACGCTAGTTTTTCTGATTTTAAGCATTTCGTGGCGCAGGCAAATGTGGGAATTAGTTTGGCGGCAGCGCGGCGGAAGCGTTAATTTCTTTTCACCTGTAGTATGAATGTGTGATTCAATTTGCGCTGATGATTGCCTTTTAATCGCAATGCAGTTGCGTTTGATGGAGGCGGCTCAATGTCTACCATTTCTTTATTACACGAATTCACCACGACGCTTGCAGCCTGTCATAAATTACTGGATGCGTTGCATCTGGTTTTGCAAGTGACCGCAAAATTGGGCATTCCGCGAGCGGCGCTGTGTTTGTCAGACCCGATCATTGATAACAAGCTGGTGGTGCGGCTGACTTTTGGCATGGCGGGCGCAGTCACCAAGGTGCTTGCGCCCAGTGCGCCGGGCGCGGTGGCGGCGTTTTGCGCGGTTCAGGAACGCCGCATCATTCAGGTGGCGCACTACGCGAGCAGCCCTTATCAGGCGACGAATTTGGAGGAATGGCTGCGGGTGACGACTGCTGTGCATGTGCCAATTCTGGCGTCAGCACCGGCGGCGCTCGGCGTGTTGATCGCCATTCCCAACAGCAGCGCCAGCATCACGCCGACAACGCTGATGATATTGGAGCGTATCTGCACCTACTTGGGCGCACAGTTGCCGCGTCTCGTGCCGTTGGCGCTGCCACTGCCAGCGGAACCGGCACCACCTTGGCACACCGAACTGTTTACGGCGCTGCGCACCTGTCTCAACACGCCCGATCTCGATGCGTTATCGCATTTGGTGTTGGAGCACTGCCGGGCGGTAACGCACAGCGAGTTTGGTTTTGTGGGTTATATCGACGCGGTGACGGGGTTTTTAATCACGCCGACGATGACCCGCAACATCTTTGCGCAGTGTCAGGTCGCCGGCAAAACGGTGGTGTTTGAAAAGCCGAGCGGGTTGGGTGGCTGGGTGCTCGACAACCGGATGCCGTTGATTGCTAACGATCCTTTTGCGCATCCCGTGAGCGTGGGCACGCCGCCCGGACATTTACCGATCCGCAAATTCATGGGCGTGCCCTGTCTGTCACAAGGGCGCGTGCTGGGCATGATCGCGTTGGCCAATAAAACCAGCGACTACGATCATCACGATTTGCAGCGCGTCACCGCCTTTGCTGACGTGTACGCCGCCGCCGTTGCCCGCTTTATTTCGGAGCGCGAGCTGACGGAATCGCGCAATCGTTTTGCCTCGCTGTATGAAAACGCGCCCTGTTGCTATCACACCCTCGCGCCCGATGGACAGATTGTAGAAATCAACGAGACCGCGCTGGCGCTGCTCGGGCGGCGGCGCGAGGACTTGGTTGGATGCGCCAACATCAATGCGCTGCTCACGCACACCGGACAAAAGCTGTTTGCGCAACAGTTGCAGGCGTTGAAACAGGGCACTGCCGCGCCGGTGGAGCTGTATTTCAAGAGCGCCGACGGCAGCCGGGTGCCGGTGCTGCATTCCGCCACGCTGATCACCGATCCCCGCGGCTTTCCGTTGACGATCCGCTGCACCAGCATTGACCTGCGCCAGCACCGGCAGGCAGAAGCCCGCATCCGCAGCTTGAATCGCATTTATGCCGTGTTGAGCGGTATCAACTGCGCGGTCGTGCGGCTGCGCGATCCGGCGCTGCTGTATCACGAAGCCTGCCGGATTGCTGTCGAAGTGGGCGGCTTTCAAATGGCATGGCTGGGCGCGGTGGATGCGCAGTCCGGCGCACTCCAACCGTTAGCTCATGCTGGCGCAGTGGCAGATTATCTCGATCAATTACAGCTATCGTTGCGCGATGACACGCGCCAGCACGGCCCAACGCTGCTGGCGCTTGAGCACGGACAAGCGGTGGTCTGTAACGACATCGCCACCGATCCGTGCATGGAACCTTGGCGGGAACGGGCGCTGGCGCTGGGCTATCGCTCCTCCGCTGCGTTTCCGCTGCGGATTAGCGGCACGGTGCGGGGCACATTCAATTTGTACGCAGCCACGCCGGGCTTTTTTGACATTAAAGAGCTGCGGTTATTAAATGAATTAACGCAAGATTTAAGTTTCGGTTTGGAATTCATTGACAATGAACGGCAGCGCAAACAGGCAGAAGAAGCGGTGCGTTATCAAAAAGAAGTATTAGATCGCACCGGACGCTTGGCCAAGGTGGGCGGTTGGGAATTTGACGTTACAACCCACACTGGTTCATGGACGGAGGAAACGGCGCGGATTCAAGACCTGCCGCCGGACACTCCGGCGACGGTGGCGCAGGGCTTGAACCTGTTTCATGGCGTGATGCGGACGCAATTAGAGCAAGCGGTGCAACAGGCGATCACGCAAGCGCAACCCTATGATTTAGAATTAGAAATGATGAGTGCGCGGGGTGTTCATAAATGGGTGCGCACAATTGGCTTGCCGGTGGTTGAAGGCGGGCAGGTGGTGCGGATAGAAGGTGCCATGCAAGACATCAGCCGTCGTAAACGGGCGCAATTGGAAGCCCGCCAAAACGCGATTTTGCTGGATTCTGTGTTCCAAGTGTTGCCCGATTTGTTTTTTCTCGTCGATCCCGACGGCACCATTTGTGATTATCGCGCCAGTCACGATGAAGGCTTATATGTTCCGCCGTCCACCTTTTTGGGGCGACGATTCCGCGACGTGCTCCCGCTGGATGTGGCGCTGCAATTTGAAAAGTGTATTGAACAAATCATCGCGCACGGGCGATTAGTATCCTGTCATTATGAATTGCCAATGCCCAACGGAATACGGCAATTTGAAGCTCGGCTCAATCAATTACCGGATAGCCATCAATTTATTGCTGTGGTGCGCGATGTAACGGAACGCAAACGCGCTGAAGCGGCAGTGATTCAGTTAAATGCGGAATTAGAGGAACGGGTGGCGCAACGCACGGCGGAATTAGCAACGATTAACAAGGAACTAGAAACCTTTACTTATTCCGTATCGCATGATTTGAAAGCACCTTTGCGCGGCATTGATGGCTACAGTCGTTTGCTCATTGAAGAACACTGGCAACATCTCAATGAAGAAGGGCAGTTATTTTTGCGCAACGTGCGGCGCGGCGTGGCGCAAATGGGGCAGTTGATTGAAGATTTACTGGCTTATTCGCGCATGGAACGGCGAGAAATGCAGGGCATCAGTTTAGATTTACTCAGTTTACTGGAGTGCATCATTGCTGAACGCACAGATGAACTTTACACCAGCAACGCCAAAGTGCATTTACAGTTTGACACACGCCCTTTGGTGCAAGCTGATCCAGATGGTTTAGCGTTGGTGCTGCGAAATGTATTAGACAACGCGCTTAAATTTCATCTCTCCGATAGACCGCCGATCATCGAATTCAGCGCCAGCGCAATGAAACAACATTTAGTTGTTGCCGTTAAAGACAACGGCATTGGTTTTGCAATGCAATTCCACGACCGCATTTTTGAAATGTTTCAACGCTTACAACCTGCTGATGAATATCCCGGCACGGGAATTGGTTTGGCGATTGTGCGTAAAGCATTGACACGCATGGGCGGACACATTTGGGCAGCCAGCGTGCCGGGGCAGGGCACAACCTTTTTTATAAAATTGCCATTATGTGCGCAACCTTAAAGAACAGTTGCATATAGTCGATCCAACATAAAATGATTGTCGAAATCCGCGCACTACCTTCAATAATGCTTGTTGCGCAGCAATCAATAGATTTGTACCCATCGTTGTAACAGATTGTTTTATAAGCATTATTGTCGATAATGCCTCCTATTTACAGTGCCATCACCAACGAGTATTGCAAAGTCTTGCTTTATAGGTAGTATTACACTCGATAAACTACATAAGCTATTTTGAGGTGATCTATGATTTTTGAAAAATTTAAGAACCTAAACATCGATCGTACAACAAAAGCGATGATTGGAATGAGTCGAAAAAAGTTCGACGAGCTTGTGCCAGTTTTTATTGCTTCTTATCATGCCATACAAGAAGAACGCTTGAAAAATAAAGAAATTAAATGTTTGCCAAAAGGTGGTTTTCGTGGTGCGCTTGATACTCATGAAAAACAGTTATTTTTTCTTCTTTTTTATTTGAAAACATACCCTACATTTGATGTTATTGGATTCCTTTTTGATCTCAGTGCGGGGCACGCTCACGATGCTGTTAAAACACATATGCCTATCCTAAAAAAGAGTTTAGAAACCTTGAATGTTTACCCAAAACGCGCTTTTGAAAGCGTAGAAGATTTTACTCAAGACACTGAAAGTTATGAACAAATAATCATTGATGGGGTAGAGGTACCATGTGTTAGACCTTCTGAGAAGGATCGCCAAAAAGATCATTACAGTGGTAAAAAAACTCCATACTGTCAAGTCGATAATTATTACTGGTCAAAACAGAAAAGTTATCTATCTGAGCCACATTTATGGTGGTCGTAACCACGATTACTCAATAATGAAATCGGAATTTGATATGGATAAGCAGTGGTTTGTCGATGTTACAGTTCGGGCTGATCTTGGGTTTTTAGGTTTAGTTAATGACTATGGGTTCAAATCTGATCTCAGGTTGCCTAACAAAAAACCTCGAAAATCAAAAAATAATAGATTTGTACCGAATGTTAAATATCTGAATTTTTAAGAGATGTTGAAGTTCCAAAGACCAGCTGCCAGTCCAAAGAACTGATCCATAATGACACTTGACTGGCTTCTGATCCGGTGCGTCAGACAGTGAAAATGTTTCATTCCACCAATCGAATGCTCAACAAAAATGCGACGTTGTGCATGTGCGCGGTTTTCTATCTTCTGCTGTTTAGTGAGTTCTGGTGAAAGATTATTTTTTGATTTTCGAGGTTTTTTGTTAGGCAACCTGAGATCAGATTTGAACCCATAGTCATTAACTAAACCTAAAAAACCAAGATCAGCTCGAACTGTAACATCGACAAACCACTGCTTATCCATATCAAATTCCGATTTCATTATTGAGTAATCGTGGTTACGACCACCATAAATGTGACTCAGGTAGATAACTTTTCTGTTTTGACCAGTAATAATTATCGACTTGACAGTATGGAGTTTTTTTACCACTGTAATGATCTTTTTGGCGATCCTTCTCAGAAGGTCTAACACATGGTACCTCTACCCCATCAATGATTATTTGTTCATATTTTTCAATGGCTTGAGTAAAATTTTCTACGCTTTCAAAAGCGCGTTTTGGGTAAACATTCAAGGTTTCTACGAGTTACGCAGTTGAAAGTTAAGTCGTTGATTTTTATGAAAACGCGGTTACGCACTGCACAAACCAAGTTTCAATTAAATCAGGAACTTAGGCATCCAACTGCGTAACCACTACAAATAAAAAAGAAGAAAAAATAACTGTTTTTCATGGGTATCAAGCGCACCACGAAAACCACCTTTTGGCAAACATTTAATTTCTTTATTTTACAAGCGTTCTTCTTGTATGGCATGATAAGAAGCAATAAAAACTGGCACAAGCTCGTCGAATTTTTTTCGACTCATTCCAATCATCGCTTTTGTTGTACGATCGATGTTTAGGTTCTTGAATTTTTCAAAAATCATAGCTCACCTCAAAATAGCTTATGTAATTTATCGAGTGTAATACTACCTATAAAGCAAGGCTTTGCAATACTCGTTGGTAATGGCACTGTAAATAGGAGGCATTATCGAAAATAATGCTTATAAAACAACCTGTTACAACGATGGGTGCAAATCTGATGTTCTCCCGTATTGAACCATAGTTCTAAAAAAAATCTTCTCGTGGAATGACTCGAATCACAGTTCCCATGACGATCATACCTAGCGTAGTGGATCAATTTGAAAGGGTTTTTGACCATTGACAGCCCAGTTCCCAATTGGCTAATAGCGATTCACGGTGAATTTCAATCCATGCTTGCACTAAACGCATTTTAGCAATTGGTAAATTACCGCTCAATACCGTGCCATTAAGAATCAAAAATGAAGCCATTTAACCTTGATATTTTGCATGAATATATGTGGCAGTTGGTGTCGCTCGTTGTCATAAAAATATAAACAGATCAATATCCCATAAAACATGCTAATCGTCGGCATTCGTCAACTCCGCTGCGGCAATTGCTGTATTCCTCCACCCAACAAAAAACTCGCTGCTCAATTCAAAACCAAGCGGCGGGCATTTTCTCTCACCCAGTCAGGTCGCCAAACAGCAGCAACCCAACCGACGCTGCTTCACCAAGTCATGCCGCTGCGCACAACCCGCTCAGTTCATACAGACGTGCTGGTGATAAATCTAAACCATTCGGCCATCCTAAAGCACCAGCGTCAATAAAACATCGCTGTACATACTCTTCTGATTGTAATGGTTTGAGCAACGAACCTTGTTTGTTGCGGCAGTACGTCAGTACGTCAAATTGACCGCATTCGCCACCAGAAAATAGTAATTCAAAGCGATAATTTCCAAGATAATGACACTCTAAAACTTTAATCACGATCGGCTCCTTGAATACGTTCGAGTGGTTCAAAGCGTTGAGTATATTCCCAATTATTGAGCAGCTCAATTTGATGATTATAGCCAAGCCAGAATAAATTGATTGCGGCACAACAGTAGGATTGAAGGTGCTGCGCCGATTTTGACAATCATTTTGTGGTGGATCGACTATATGACACCAATCGCTGACAATACTAGCAACCTTGCGTGGCAGTGATCCTTGCAACACCTGTCCAGTTTTTATGGCAACGATGGCCTCAAATCCTTGATATTCAACATGAATATGCGGTGGCGGATGGTCATCATGCCACATGCGTATGATGATGCCAAAGAAAACTGATAATACCGGCATTCGTCAACTCCGTTGCGTCAATTGCTGTGACTTAAGTATAAACCACTCCACCAACAAAAAAACGCCGCCCAATTTTTCAATCAAGCGGCGGGCATTCTCATCTCACCCAGTCAGGTCGCCAAACAGCGGCAACCCAACCTACGCGGCTAATAAATAAAGCGTATCAGGAGAAAGATCGATTTCATCGTTCCAAGTGATGACGCCATGAACAATGAATGCTTTCATAAATAAATTATCATCAGCTAGTGGCGCGAATGCGGGATATGAAAGATACGGCTTCATATCAAAAACGCGATGTTCGCCTGTTGCGAAATCAACTTCAAGACGAAAATCAGGTAATGGTTTAACCTGAATAGCATCTGGTGTCATTTCCAAATCTCCTTAACGTAATGGATCTATTTTAAATGGAGTTTGCCCGCTGGACGCTAAAAACCAATCTGCCATCAACTCATTCTGATGCAATTCAATCCACGCTTGCAACAATTTCATTTGGCGGTTCAGCAATTGACCTTCCAATATCTCACCATTAGGAATTGCCAACACGATTTTGTATTCATTGTACCTAACATGAATATGGGGCAGATGATGTTTTTGAGTATTCAATGTATATAGTCGATCCACCACAAAATGATTGTCAAAATCGGCGCACTGCCTTCAATTATGCTTGTTGCGCAGCAATCAATTTATTCTGGATCGACTATATGAGGTGGCATTTTGGTGCGATTGTAAATGACACGCAAGGTGCGGTTGCCAAATTCAGGAATGCGACGCCATACATGAATCAGTGTCAGATCATTTTGATCGCATTGAAACATATCCGGTGTTTGGAGTGTCATATTTAGCCAAGCCAAATCAATACCGCGTTCTCGCACCATCTCTTCAGCATGTTTGCTTATAGTTGTCCGCAAAACTAACCATACAGCACCCAAGGCACGAACTGTTCTATCCAGCCCTTAGCATAGCTTGATGATTTGCTGAATACAGCCCAAGAATCAGAGATGACTGACTTTAAGTACTCATTAGAATAGATAAATTCTACAGAAACTTCCCGCTTAATAGATTTCCATATCTGTTCAATTGGGTTGAGATCAGGAAAATAAGGAGGAAGAAATAAGTGCGACAAGGTAAGCCGTATAAGTAATTGTTTTCCAACGATTTTGTTGAGAAAACCTGCTATTTTCCTAGCAGTAGTCTAACCGAGCAGGCGGAATTGGTAACAAACCGTCTGAAGCCTTGGTGAAAATGTAGCCCGTGACCGGAAGGTCAGAAGATGGAATCGTGAGATAAAATCAACTCTACTAGCATTAAAGTGGATGGGAGCTAGGCTTGGAAGGTATGGTGAACATAAGTGAAGCAATGTTAAAGACCGTTATCCTCAAGGAGCCAAATAATGCTGATAGGCTC